>SVJU01000026.1 GCA_015068825.1 Oscillospiraceae bacterium
AGATAATAAGCGTCTTTATTTTGTAAGTTTTGGGATTGATTATGAATGTGATATTTACATAAATAAAAAGCATATTTTTCATCATATTGGTATGTTTGAAAAAATAGAACTTGATATAACAGATTATGTAGAAGATAAGAATATATTTGAGGTTGTAATACTTCCTCCTCCAAAGGATAAAAACTGCCCTACGCACGACAGATCTCAGGCAGCACAAAGCACAAAACCTGCGGTAAGCTACGGCTGGGACTGGCATCCAAGATTAATTCCTACAGGAATTTGGCAGGATACATATTTTGAAACAAGAGGAAAAGATTATATAAATTATTTTGAGCCTTTTTATACACTTTCAGAAGACTTAAAAGAAGCAGATTTAACCTTTGAAACCGATAAAAAAGGTGAGGTTGAAATTACACTTTTTGACCCTGAGGGAAAACAACTTTATAAAGGCTTTGATTTAAATATTCATCTTGATAACATTTATCTTTGGTGGTGCAATGGTCAGGGTGATGCACATCTTTATAAATACGAGGCAAAAGGTAAGGAAAACATAGTTTCAGGTTATATCGGCTTTAAAAAGGTTGAGCTTGTAATGAACGAGAGAGCTTGGGATGAGCCAAGTGATTTTCCAAAATCAAGAAGTGTTGCGCCGATATCAATAAAGCTTAATAACAGAAAGATTTTTGCAAAAGGCTCAAACTTTGTTCCACCTGAAATATTTTATGCGAATATAACTTTTGAAAGATATGACGAGCTTTTAAAGCTTGTTAAAGATGCCAATATGAATATTCTTCGTTGTTGGGGCGGTGGTATTGTTGGCAAAAAAGAGTTTTTTGACCTTTGCGATAAATACGGCATTATGGTGTGGCAGGAGTTTCCTTTAGCGTGCAACAACTACTATGCAACAAAAGAGTATTTAAAAGTTTTAGAACAGGAAGCAACATACATTATAAAATCACTTCGCTCACGTGCTTGTCTTGTTTTATGGTGCGGTGGAAACGAGCTTTTCAACAGATGGTCGGGTATGACAGACCAGTCACTTGCATTAAGGCTTTTAAACAAGCTTTGCTATGATTTAGACAAAGAAAAGCCGTTTATAATGACATCACCTTTAATGGGTATGGCACACGGGCATTATATGTTTCACGACAAAAATACCGGTAAAACAATATACGATACTTTTTCTGATGCGGGCTATACTGCATATCCTGAATTTGGTGTGCCTTCAATAGCAAGTATGGATATACTTAAAAAAATCATACCCGAAAAGGATTTTGACAATATTGCGCCAAATACTGTGTGGGAATTACATCACGGCTTTAATTCGTGGGATGTTGGCGATATTGATACATGGCTATGCTTTAATATGATAGACAGAACAATCGGTAAGCAAAATTGTCTTGAAGAATATATTGAAAAATCACTAATTTTGCAGGGTGAAGGCTTAAAATATATATTTGAAGAAGCAAGAAGACAAAAACCACATTGCTCAATGGCATTAAACTGGTGTTTTGACGAACCATGGGTATGCGTGGCAAATCAGTCGGTAGTTTCGTATCCTGCAATACCTAAAAAATCGTATTATTGCGTAAAAGATGCTTTAAGAGATGTTATGCCAAGCTTAAAGATGAGTAAAATAAAGTATGAGGGCGAAGAAGAATTTTTTGGTGAACTTTGGATACTTAATGACAGTCAAAAAGAAGTTGAAACAAAAGTAGAAGTGTATCTTGAATTTAACGATACTAAAACGCATATTTTAACCTGGAATACACCAAAATCAAAGGCAAATTCAAATATTAAAGGACATACAATATGCTTTAAAGTTCCCGATTTTGACGGCGAATTTAAGGTGATACTGGAATCTGATACAGGCAATAGTACATATAGATTTTTTGCAAATAAAAAGAAGGAAGAAGAACAGATATATACAAATTCATTAAACGGATAATTAAAACTCTCCTTGAAATTTCAAGGAGAGTTTTTTGTTTATTAGTTATTAAGCTTTTTAAAATTAAGCGGAGATACTCCTGTTGATTTTTTAAAAAATCTACTGAAATAATAAACGCTTTCAAATCCAAGCATTTCTGAAATTTTGCTTATATTTATATTATACGATAAAATAAGCTGTTTTGCTTTTTCGCATCTTAACCTGTTTTGATATTCGGTAGGTGATAAGCCCGTAACAGTTTTAAAACGGGTTCTGAAATAAGAATCAGACATATTACACATTTTTGCAAGATTGGATTTTTCAAAATTTTTGGTATAATTTTTTTCAATGTAATTTATTGCGTTTAAAACACTCATACAATTATCCTTTGACGGCTTATTTTCGAAAAAAGAGCAAATATTTGACAAAAGCTCAAAAAGAAGCGCTTTTTCTGATAGTGTATGATTTAAAATAAAGCTTTTTGTAAGCTGTTTTAAAATGTTTACGCATTTATCAGGTGTTTTATCAAATATCTTCAAAGGCGTTTTTGAAAAAATTATATATTCCATATCGGGTATGGAATATGCGTCAAAATCTATTCGGATATATTTTATTGATTGAGATTTTCTTTCATAGCTGTGCTTTGTTCCTTTTGGCAAAAAAACCAGTGTATCTTTTGGTGCATTAATTTTTTCGCCATTAAAAGAAAATTCACATTCACCTTCTAAAATAAATATAAAACCATTTTCTCCTCTTCCCTTTAAACTGTGGGTAAAAGATGCGTTTTTTGGTATCATTTCAACAGATGAAATATAGTCTATTGCAAAAGTTAAATTGTTTAAATTTTTAAAAGGACAAAAAATCATAATTATCACCAAATTAAGTATATCAACCCATATTTTAAAAGTCAACAAAAAAGTTGTTTTGTGCAAAAAAGTTGATTGGTGTATTGTGTGATAACTGATGCTTTGATAAAATTAAGTAAAGAAAAATTTTGGGAGGAAAAAATAAAATGATTATTTTTGATAAAGAAACTAAAATTTTTATGCTTAACACAAAAAACGCAACCTATGCAATGAAAATTAATGAGGAAAACGATTTTATTCATCTTCACTGGGGAAGAAAAACCGAGTGTGTTTGCGACTTGCCTACAATAGAAGAATTACAAAAAATAACTTCACTTGCAAAAGGCGAGATTGGTGACGAAAGAGAATATATAGACTGGGGCAGAAATATACGACATTCCAACTTTGAGCCCGCACTTAAAGCTGATTTTTCTGATGGTACAAGAGATTTATTTTTAAAATACAAATCGCATACCATTGAAAAAAATGAAAAATACGAAATTTTGAAGGTTACTTTAAAAGATGTTAACTTTGATTTTGAAGTAAAGCTTATTTATAAAGTTATTGAAGAGCTTGATATAATCGAAAGAAACAGCGAAATAACAAATACGGGCAATGAAGATGTATTTTTAGACAGAGCCTATTCTATAAGTGTTATTTTTCCTGTGCGTGATTTTTATCGCCTGACAACTTTTACAGGAATGTGGGCAGGGGAGTATCAGCAAAAAAGAATTAATCTTGACCATACAAGAGTTAATCTTCATTCAATAAACGGACTTAGCGGACCCCACTATGTACCATTTGTTATGCTTGATAATGGATGTGCAACAGAAAATAGCGGAGAGGTATATTTTTCATCTTTGTTCTGGAGCGGAAACTGGCAGATGACAGTAGAAAAAGACGGCTACAACCGCACACTTCTTACAGGCGGTATAAGTGATTTTGATTTTAGATGGTATCTTAAACCAAACGAAACCTTTGAAACACCAAAGGCTATTATAGGTATTGCAAAAGAAGGCTTTGGAAGTGTTTCGAGAACAATGCACAAATACGAGAGAAATTATGTTATGAATCCTTTGGATGCAAAAAGGGATATGCCTGTTTTATATAATGCGTATGGCACTTTTGCTTCGAGCATAAACGAAGAAAAAATTATGAGTGTTATTGATACTGCCGCATCACTTGGAGTAGAGCTTTTTCTTATAGATGCTGGCTGGAATGGCGTTGGCGATGATAAAACCTTTACATACCGCGAAAATTTTGGTGATTGGGATGTAAACAAAGACCGTTTTCCTAACGGGTTAAAGCCTATTTCGGATAAGGTACATAAATGCGGTATGAAATTTGGTATATGGCTTGAGCCTGAAGCAGTACATTCAAATACCACTCTTTATAAAGAGCATCCTGATTGGGTACACGAATTTCCCGGTAGAGATGGCAAAGATGAAAAAAGAAAATACATACTTAATTTTGCAGTTGATAAAGCAACCGATTATATGACAAATAAAATACTTAATCTTATTAAGGAATATAATGTAGACTGCTTTAAAATGGATTGCAATATGTCTATTTTAATGGCGTGGAAGAATGCACCCAAAAACCGCGAAAAAGAAGTGTGGGTACGCCATGTGAAAAACATGTACAGAATGTATAAAACTATAAAAGAAAAATATCCCGATGTAATGATAGAAAACTGTGCAGCGGGTGGATTCAGAGCAGATTTAGGCATGCTTGAATTTTCGGGCAGAATGAACAGAAGTGATAATCAGGACCCATATGATGTATTAAAACTTCATGAAGGTTTTTCAACCTTTATTCTTCCAAAGCTTGCAGGCGGTGGATGTCACATAAGTGATTTTTACACACATTTTATGAACAGTAGAACTTCAAAAATGAAGTTTCAGGCGCATGTTGGTATGATGGGCTCACTTGCGATTGGCAAAAACTTAAACGAAATAACCGAGGATGAAAAGAAAGAATTAAAAGAATACACCAATTTATACAAAGAAATAAGGCATATTGTCAATCATGGAAATCTTTACAGAATTGAATCTGCATTCCAAAAACCATATGCTGTTTTTGAGTATGTTACAGAAGATAAAAATGAGGCGGTTGTATTTGCTTTTTCTTCGTCTTTGCAGTTTGCCAAAATGCCCGAAAGAATATTTTTAGAAGGTCTTGATGAAGATAAAATGTATGATGTTGAAGGCTACGGAATAAAATCAGGAAAAGGCCTTATGAATGTTGGTATTCAAATCTTTCTTCGAGGCGATATGGATTCAAAAGTTATAAAAATAAGAGCGATTTGATACTTGACATTTAAAAAATTAAGTGCTAAAATTGGGGTTAATAAAAACTTAATACTTTCGCATAAAGTGTCGGTAGTGCTGTTTAAAATGGCATTGTTGGTGAAAAGGGAATACGGTCAGAATCCGTAACGAATCTTGTCGCCGTATGCATCAAAGGATTTATTTTCGTCGGTGAAAGCCGGTCATTGGGAAACTGAGAAGGCAGAAAATAAACCCGTTTGGCAAAAGCCATATATGATGTAAGTCGGAAGACCTGCTTTAGGGCTATTATAAAAATAGCTTTTTTGTGCTGTGCCAAATTTTTTTGCATAGCATAATTTGCGTATTAATCACACAAAAACTCAGGCTGTGGTAAATTTCTTTAAAAGAAAATTACCGCAGTCTTTTTTATATATAAAAACACAAAAAGGAGAAACAAAAATGAGAAGAAAAATTTTATCACTTGTTTTGGTGCTTGTTATGATTATAAGTGCCGTTCCGTCTTTTGCAGAAGGCGAAGATATAAACAGTAAAATTACTGTTTATGTTTCTATGAGTGTGCATGGCGAAATTGCAAATGACAAAGATGGAAATGCTATGGCTTATGTTCCAATTACTTTGGAGGGAAAAAGCGAATATAATATTGATGATGCATTTTTAGCTATGCATAAAAAGCATTATCCCGATGGCGAAAACGGTTATGCATCAAGTGAAAGTGAATTAGGACTTGGTGTTAATATGCTATGGGGAGATACAAGTTTCTATTTTGGATATTATGTGAACGGAAGTATGGCCTTTAGTGCAGGCGATATTTTAAGTGATAATAGTTACATAGATGCTTTTATATACAAAAATCAAAATTCAGATATGGAAGCTTATTCAAAATTTGATGTTCAAAATGCCAAAGCTTTTACCGATAAACCACTTGAGGTTGCCTTATCTTATGTGTCAGGGTATGACGATATTGGAAACAGCATATTTTCCCCTTGTGATAATGCAAAAATTGTTATAAACGGCGAGGAAACCGAAATTTTGACAGATGAAAACGGCAAAGCAAATATTACCTTTAACGAAAAAGGAAAATATATAATTTCGGCTTCAAAGAAAAACGATGAATCTGTTCTTTTAATTACTGCACCCTGTATGATTGTTGAGGTAAAGCAAAATCCGGCGATTTCTGTTATTCATAACATAGCAAAATATTATAAAAAAATGGATTTTAAAGATGCTTCATCAAACCTTCCGTGGATTGTATGTGATATGTTAACTTACGAAAAGCTTTTCCCCGAAAGCAATAATATTTTAAGCGATGAAGATAAAAAAGAATGTCTTTCGCTTATTATAGAAGATGTGGCAAAATCACAAAGACCGGGTGATATGGCAAAAGCAATTCTTGCCATAAGAGCGCTTGGATATGATGCAACAAATATTTATACAAAGGATTTTGAAAAAATTGACCTTGTTTCAAGGCTTAATGCCCTTGTAGAAAATCAGGACGATGGTGTTACAAATATGTATACTCTTCCGTATGTAATGATTGCCCTGTCACAAACCGATAACACATTTATAGATTTTCTTATAGATACCGCGCTTAATACAAAAGAAAGCTGGCAAAATGTTGATAGCGGTACAGATGCATTAACACCTATGATTTTTGCACTTAGCAAATATTATAATGAAAATGAAAGTGTTAAAGAAGTAATTGATGAAACGGTTGAAATTTTAAAGAAAGAGCAAAGAGAAGATGGCCTTATAGATGGATTTGAAGGATATGAAGGTGCATCTACGGGACTTGCAATATGTGCATTATCTTCACTTAAAATCAATTCAGAAGAAGTTGAAAATAACGATAAAAGCCTTATAGATGGTCTTTTGTCAACACAAAATAAAGATAAAAACGGTTTTGCAAATGCTTTTGCAACAGAGCAGGGATTCAGAGGATTAGTATCATGGCGATTATCTTTATTGGACGATGCAAATGCTATGTATGATTTTTCAAATAATCCTATGAAAGAGGTTAATATTCCCGGTATAAAAAATTGTCCTGTAATTTTTAAAGTAAATCCTGAAAATGCACAGGTTAAAATTGAAGGAATTAACGAGGTTTCAAAAAACACATTCGACCTTTTGGAAGGTGAATATACATATACTGTTTCTTCGCTTAGATATGTTACAAAAACCGATAAATTTATTATAACAAGTGATGATGTTACAAGCCGTTTGCCAAAAAACATATCGGTTGAGCTTACAAGGGAATACCATGGTGGCGGAGGTGGTGGCTCTTCTAAAGGCTCTTCCAATAAAGTTACCGTTACAGTTAAACCTGATGCAGAAAATAAAGAAGAAGTAACAGAAGAAAAAGAAGCTTTGATTAAAGAAGAAAATAAAGAGGAAAAACTGTTTACAAAAGACACTTTTTACGATGTTAATGAAAGTGACTGGTACTATGATGCAGTTGAATATGTATATAATAATAAGTTTTTTGGTGGTACAGACAAAGGCTTTGAACCCAATCTTTCTATGACAAGGGCAATGCTTGTTACCGTTTTACACCGACTTGCACAGTTGCCTGAAGAAGAAGCAGAAAATCCTTTTAAAGATGTGGATGATTCAAAATGGTATGCAAAAAGTGTTAAATGGGCACTAAAAAACGAAATTGTAAGTGGAATTTCAAATTCTGAATTTGCTCCTGATTTAAATATTACAAGAGAACAGCTTGCTCTTATTTTATACCGTTTTGTTCAGAATAACGGATATGACATAAGCATAAGTGACAATGTAAATATAGCTGAATACAAAGATAGTAACACAATTTCTGATTATGCTCTTGATGCTGTAAAATATGTTGTTTCAAAGGGCATTGTAACAGGCCGGGGCGAAAATATGATTGCACCAAAAGAAAATGCAACAAGGGCAGAGGTTGCAACCATTATTATGCGCTTTAATGAGGTGATAAAATAATAAGTATGAATAAAAATAAAGTTATTTTTACTTTGGTTGTTATTCTTGCGTTTGCTGTTTTGATTTTTTCGGGATGTCAGAAAACCAATGTTGACACAACACCTGATAAAGCTGAAACTAAAGTTGTAACAAATGACGATAGCGCTAAAGAAGAGATATCCATTGATGAATCGTTTGAAAAAACTGATAAAGACGAGATTGTACAGGAAAATGTACCTGATGCACAAAATATTTCAAACGAACAAAAAGTAGAAAAAGACGAAAAAGACAAAATTTTAAATGATATTTCAAAAGAAAAAAGCGAAGAAGAAACAAATCTTAATGTATGCACACTTGTTGTAAGATGCGATTCGGTTTTGGACAATTTAGAAAAGCTTAATAAGGAAAAAACAGAAATAATTCCAAAAGACGGAATAATCTTTTCGGATGAAAATATTGAATTTTCAGATGGCGAAAGTGTTTTCGATTTGCTTGTGAGAGAACTTAAGAAAAACAAAATACATTTTGATTTTGTTTCTAATCCTCAATATAACTCTGCTTATATTAAAGGAATTTCAAATTTATACGAATTTGACTGCGGCAGTTTGTCGGGCTGGCTGTATAAAGTAAATGGCACAAAACCAATATACGGCTGTTCACAGTATAAAATAAATAAAGGCGATAAAATAGAGTTTTATTATAGTTGTGATTTGTTTGAATAATAGAAAAAGACACGCGGTGTGCGTGTCTTTTTTTATTGTTCGGCGTCGTATTTTTTGAAAATGTTTTTGGCATATTCTCTTGGTGCTGTTTTCATTTTTCTTTTAAACGCATAGCTAAAATAACTTTGTGATGAAAAACCACATTCATAGGCAATTTTAGTAAGGGTATAATCAGTTGTAACAAGCATATTGACAGCTTTTTTTATGCGTATATCTTCTACATATTCTCTTAAAGTCTGTCCTGTTGAAGCTTTGAACATATTATGAAAATGAATGGGACTGAAGCCTGCATGTGACGAAACATTTTCGAGCGATAAATTGGATGTAATATTGTTTTTAATATAATTCATTGCTTTTTCCAAAGTGCGGTAGTTATTACTTTTTATATTTTCTCTGAAAATAATCTTTTCCGATTCACTCACAAGGGTATAAATAAGCTCTAAAATGAGGCTGTGCAAAAATATTTCGTCATTATCCAAAGATGTTTCATAATATTTACACATTCTCTCAAATATAGAAAGATATTTATCATATTTCTCGGTTTTTATGTAATTTGGAACATCCATAAGAGAGTCGTATAAAAAACCTTTATTTATAATCATATGTATGTAATAGCATTTGAATGGAAATCTTGTATGACGCATTTGTCCTGGTTTTGCACAAATAATCATATTAGGTGCTATTGCCATCTGATCAGAATTTATAAACGATACTCCGCCTTTTTCTATTGGAATTTCTATTTCAAACATAGTTGTTTTTCTGTTTTTTGTAACAGGTTTATTTCTTTTTGCAAACTGTGAGTTGTAAATTCCAAGTGACACTATTTCAGGTAGTATTATATCCATTTCAATCACCCTTAAATAAATGATAATATTTCTAACAAAATCAGTAAGATAAATATATTTTTCTAATAAAAAACATTATAGAATAAAATCAAGATAAAGTCAATATAGCATTTTTATATAAAAAGGAGAATGTGTTTATGAAAGTTACAGACATAAAAACCTTTGTTGTAGACTGTTTCAGAACAAACTGGGTTTTTGTAAAGGTTTACACAGACGAAGGCATTGACGGTGTTGGTGAGGCAACTTTGGAATATAAGGAAAAATCTCTTTTAGGTGCGGTGGAGCACATTAAAGAGTATCTTGTTGGAAAAAATCCGCTTGATATTGAAAAACACTGGCATGCTATTTATCGTGATGCTTACTGGCGAGGCGGTCCTGTGCTTATGTCGGCATTATCCAGTGTTGAAATGGCACTTTGGGATATTTTGGGTAAAAGCCTTAATGTTCCTGTTTATCAGCTTTTGGGCGGTAAGGTAAACGATAAGGTAAGAATTTATGTAAATGGTTGGTTTGCAGGTGCAAAAGAGCCTTGCGAGTTTGGCGAAAAAGCAAAAATTGCAGTTCAAAGAGGTGTAACTGCAATGAAGTGGGACCCGTTTGGCAAAAACTATCTTAACATCTCAAACAAAGAGCTTGATAAGGCTTTAAGATGCGTTGCGGCAGTTCGTGAAGCGGTTGGGGATGAAGTTGACCTTTTAATTGAAGGCCACGGAAGATTTAACATTCCTACGGGTATAAAAATTGCAAAAGAGTTGGAACAGTTTAAACCAATGTTCTTTGAAGAACCCGTTCCACCCGATAATTTAGATGCACTAAAAGCAGTAAAAGATAAATCCCCCGTTGCAATTTCGGCAGGAGAAAGATTATATACACGATGGGATTACAGACCTATGTTTGATAAAATGGCGGCAGATTATATTCAGCCTGATATTTCACACGCAGGCGGTATTATGGAGCTTAAAAAGATTGCAGCAGAGGCAGAATCAAGATATATTCCGTTTGCACCGCATAATCCGTCAGGACCTGTTGCAAATGCAGCAACACTTAACCTTGCAGCTACCTGCGCTAATTTTGAAATACTTGAAATTATGTATTCTGATGTAGAGTGGAGAAAAGATGTAACAAACGAAAGCTTAGAATATAAAGACGGATTTATTACTATACCTGATAAACCGGGACTTGGTATTGAAATTAACGAAGAAGAATGTTTAAAACATCCGTATCAGGTACATACACTTCGTCATTATACAGGTGCACTTACAGACATAAGACCTGCAAAAACCGAATTTTATTTTTAAAGGAGAGAAGAATATGAAAACAGCACTTATAACAGGCGCTTGTATTAATACAGGTGTTGCAATAGTGGAAAAATTCGCATCCGAAGGATACAATGTTGTATTTACAGGAAGAAGTATAGAAAAAGTTGAAGCGGCAAAAAAATTATATAAGGAAAAATTTAAAGAAGTTGAAATTTTAGGTTATGCAATAGATTCTTTAATAGATGAAAGAACGGTTGATGAAAAGTCTGTTGAAGAAATGTTTGATGACCTTGATAAAAAAGGTATTTTTGTTGAAACTTTGGTTCTTAATGCGGCAGATCAGGGGCTTGGAATTAAGGCGCTTGAAAACCCTTTAACCGATTTTATGCGTGTAATAAATACAAATATGACATGGAACTATTGTTTATCTGAACATGCGGCAAAAAGAATGATTAAAAACGGCGGCGGAAATATAATTTTTGTTAACTCAAATACTGCATACAGAGCAATCCCCGACAGAATTGCATATTCTGCATCAAAAGGCGGCCAGCTTGGTATGATGAGAGCAATGGCTCTTGATTTCGGTAAATATAATATTCGTGTAAACGCTGTTCTTCCGGGTATGATAAGAACAGACAGATGGGAGAAAAACCCCGAATTTTATAAAAATGTGCCATCAAGATTTACACCAATCGGCGATGTTGCTGTTGGCGAAGATGTTGCCGATGCAGTGTGGTATTTTGCAGCGCACGCACGAAACACCACAGGCGCAGAATTAGTTGTTGATGGCGGAAACACCATTCAGCTTTACCCGATTATAAAGAACGACTAAAATTTAAATTATCCCACAAAAAAGAGGTTGTCATAAGACAACCTCTTTTAAATTTTATTACTCAATATTAACCCATTTTTGTTTGTCGGCAGATTCTAAAATTGCATCAAGAATTTTCTGTAATTTTACGCCGTCTTCAACTTTTGGAAGATGTTCACATTCTTTTCCGTTAACAAGGTCAACAAATGATTGTTCCTGTTTAGCATAAAATTCTTTTGGAACTTTTACAGTATGTAAGCCGTCTGATTTAACATCAACTTCGCCAATACATACGCCAAGCTCTTCAGGGTTATTAAGGTTAAATGAAATAACGCCGTTTGTTGCATAAACATCAAATTTGATTGTGTTTACATTACCAATAGCACATCTTGTAATGAGGAAGTTTGCTAAGATTCCATTGTCCATTTCACCGATAAAGCTGCAGTAATCGTCTGTTTCAACGGGTGCTATTTCTTCGCTGTCAAGTTTTTTACGCTCTTTAACAATAATTTTTGTTTGTGCGCTCACCTTTTTTAAATCGCCTGCAAGCAAGGTTGCAAGGTCTATAAGATGAACTGCTAAATCGCCAAGAACCCCTGTTCCTGCATATTTTTTAACAAATCTCCAGTCAAGACGTCTTCCTTCCATAAATGCACTTGATTTTAAATACTGAACGTCAATTGAAATAATGTCACCGATTAAGTTTTTGTTCATAATCCATTTTGCAAATCTTACCGCAGGTTTAAAACGGTATGACATACACATCATATTCGGAACAGGATTTTCTTCCAATGCTTTTGTAAGGGGAAGTGTATCTTTATAATCAAGGCCAAGCGGTTTTTCAACTTCAATTGGTTTTCCTTTCTTTACAGCAGCAGTTGCCATTTCGACATGAAGATAGTTTGGAGTACAAATCTGAACTGCGTCAACTTCGTCGCAGTTGATTAAATCCATATAATCTTTAAATCTGTATTTTGCATCAAGATTTAAATCATCGCCCACTTTGTTAAGTGTAGCTTCGTCAATATCGCAAATAGCGGTGATTTTTGCATCTTTGCACTCTTTGAGTTCTTTAATATGAGCGTTCTGTGCAATTCCGCCAACGCCTATAATACCAATTTTTAACATAGTTAAAATCTCCTTTTAATTATTCTGTAATGTAGGTATGTTTTCTTAACGAGTCATCCATACCTTCAAATTTATCTTTTACATTTTCAATAGCTTCATAATGTCCCAAAGTTGGTTTTGGACCATTGTTTGGTTTTGCCCAGTAAACAGCATTTTCAAGAATTTTTGTAACATCTTCTCTCCAGTAGATAGGATATTCTTCGTGACCTGGTCTGAAATAGAAAACCTTACCTCTGCCTCTTTTGTAACAGCATCCGCTTCTGAAAACTTCACCGCCTGAGAACCAGCTTATAAATACAAGGTCGTCGGGAGTTGGAATTTCAAATCTTTCGCCGTAAGTTTCTTCTTGCAAAATTTCAATATACTCAGGAAGACCGCTTGCAATAGGGTGAGAAGGTTCAATAACCCAGATTCTTTCAAGCTCGTCGTTTTCTCTCCATTTAGAACGGCAAACTGTGCCCATAAGCTTAACAAACGGTTTTGAAAGATGGCCTGAATGAAGAACAATAAGTCCCATACCATCTTCTAAAACTTTTAGTCTTACTTTTTCTGCAACCTCGTCAGAAACTTCACTGTGTTTCATATGTCCCCACCAGATAAGTACATCTGTTGAATTTAAAACTTCGTCTGTAAGACCATGCTCGGGCATATCAAGTGTTGCTGTGCGAATGTTTAATTCTTCGTTTCTGCCAAGCATTTTCTTTATTGCCATATGAATTCCTTCAGGATATACTTTTGCAACTCTTTCCTGAGCTCTTTCATGCCAATATTCATTCCATACTGTTACATTAATCATAAATAAACCTCCAAAAGTTTAAGTTAATTATATTATAAAAAATAATGGTTATTATTCAATAAACAAAACGCAACAAAATTTGCACTTTTCGCAAATGATATTGACTTATTTATTTAAATGAATTATAATCATTTTAAATTAAAAAACAGGGCTGATTTAAATGATTTGCGAGAAAAAACTAAGGGATATTATTTATGAAAATATTAATATAACCCATTGTTATGTTTTAGAACAATTAAGACGGGGGAATGATTCGTATTTTACCACTAAAGGAAAACCGAGAAGAATTAACGGTTTTTATTACCTTTACGGATGCGATTGCACATACAAAACGTTAGACGGAAAAGAAAAAAAGGCAAAATGCGGAGATGTGGTTTATCTTCCGCCATTTTGTGAATATGAATCATATTTTTATAATTTTTTAGATAAAGAAACCGATGCAATACTTGTAAATATGCGGTTTTCTGATGAAGATGGAAACGAGTTTTTTTTGCCCAATGATCTTAAGGTTTTTAACACTCAGGATAACGAAACGGTAAAATCATATTTTTTAGATGCTCTTAAACTTAGCAGACAGCCTATTAATAAAATAACCCAAATAAAATCCATAGCTTTTAAAATTCTTTCATATTTCGGCACAGAAGATAAAACACGAAAATTAAACCGAAGTAAATATAAGAATATTTCAAAAGGAATAATGTATCTTGAAAATGATATAAAGCAGGAGCTTTCAATAGAAGAAATTGCAAAAATGTGCAATATGACCTCAAGCTATTTCAGAAGAATTTTTCAGGAATATTCGGGAATGTCACCAATACAGTTTCGAATACGAAAAAAGCTTGATGTTGCAAAAGAGCTTTTAAAAAGCGATTCAATGAGTGTTTTTGAAATAAGTGAATATCTCGGCTTTGAAAATATGACATATTTTAGCCGTCTTTTTAAAAAATATGAAAAAATCTCACCAAAGGATTTCAGAAAACGATGGCTTGAACAGATGAAAAACGAGTTTTAGTAATTACATTATATAAAGGAAGGGTTATATTATGAAAAAATTAACAGTTAATATTTTAGATTACGGCGTGGTTCCAAACGAAGAAAAAATACAGACAAAAAAATTTCAGGAAGCAATAGATTTTTGTTTTAATCAGGGTGGTGGCGAGGTAGTTGTACCTCAGGGTGTTTATGTTATAGGTGATATAAGACTAAGAAGCAATATTACTCTTCACCTTTTAGAAAATGCGGTTTTAAAAGGCAGTATAAATCCTGCCGATTATTTAAATGTATTAAATGATAATTTAGAGCCTCTTCCAAAAGAAGAAATATATACAAAAGAATGGAAAAGTGCATCTTACAGAACACCAGAAGAATCCTTCGGTCAGCTTGACGGCAGCGGAAGCAGATGGAATTATGGTATGATAAGAATACTTTTTGCCGAAAATGTATCGATAATTGGTGAAAAAGGCTCGGTTATTGACGGTCAGAATTGTTTTGACGAAAAAGGTGAGGAGCATTACAGAGGGCCTCACGGAATAAATGTGCACAAATCAAAAAACTTGTATTTTAGCGGTTATACAATTAAAAACACTGGTAACTGGGCACATTGTATTTTTACAAGCAAAAATGTTACAGTAGAAAATGTTACTGTTCTTGCAGGTCACGACGGAGTGCATTTCAGAGGTTGCGACAATGCCATTGTTAAAGATTGTGTTGTTAAAACAGGTGATGATGCGGTTGCGGGCTTTGACAATATAAATATGCTTGTTAAGGATTGTTATTTTGAAAGTGCATGTAACACTTTCAGACTTGGCGGTACAAATGTAAGAATAGAAAACTGCAAGTCAGAAGGACCCTGCACATATCCTTTCAGGGGTTCTTTAACATTGGAAGAAAAGGCAAAAAGAGTAGAAGACAGCGCTACTTCAAGAAAAAACAATGCATCATTTTTTACATATATAATAGATGCATCAAGAAAGGTAAGATATACTCCGGGTAATATCGTTATAAAAAATTGTACTGTTAAAAATGCGTACAGATTTTTCCGCCTTAACCTTTCAGGAAGCGAAGTTTGGCAAAAAGGACTTCCTCCTGAGAATATTACATTTGAAAACATAAAGGCAGATGGTGTAAGAATGCATATTACCGTTTTTGGAAATGATGATATTCCTCTTGAACTTAATATGAAAAACATTGAATACACATTCGAAAAAGAAAATACAGATGCCGTTTTGGAAAAAAGCGATGCGCCGTTTGATTTAAATGCAAAAAATACGCCTCAACCAAAAGAAAACATAGATACTGCTTTTATTCATGCAGGAAAATTTGGAAAGATTAATCTTGAAAATGTAAATATAACAAACTTTAAGGGCGATACATTTATAAGACTTTGGGATGATAAAGAAAAAATATTTATGAAAAATGTAAAATGCGATAAAGATGTTTTAGAAAACATTGTGGAAATGAAAGAAGAATTTGGCCCGAAATATCTTTAATAAAAAACCTGAAGGATTTTATATATCCTTCAGGTTTTTTATATACTGCAAAGGTGTGATGCCGGTTTTTTTCAAAAAACTTCTGTAAAAAACCGTATAGTCTTTAAAACCAGTTTCAATTGCTGCTTCTTTAGCACTTTTTCCGGAATTTAATATAGATTGGGATTTAATAATGCGACGCTCGTTAATGTAATTGCCAAGAGCGAAACCGGTTTCTTTTTTGAAAAATTTATAAAGACTTTTTTCTGACATTGAAAATTGTTTTGCCAAGTTTTTGTATGTGAGACATTCTTTTAAATTGTCATCTATATATCTCATAATTACCAAAACCTTGTCATTGTGTAATTCCATTTTATTTTCATTATATGCGTTAACGCAGTTGTTTGCTTTTATCAATAATGAAAAAATTGAAATCATTGCACAAAAATCGCAGTATTTTGTGCGTTGCGATATGAAGTCTTCTATTTCGTTAAAAAGAATATCAAATTTCATTTTATCAACTGTTTGTTTTTCTAAGACAATAATTTCAGTTTTTTGAAGCATTTTGTATAGCTCGGTATTTGATGAGTTGAATTCAGTAAAAATATCCCTTGAAAATAAAATGCGTTTTCTAAAATATAAGCAGGGATTTTTAATAATTGGTCGATGGAGCATGCCATTTGCAATTATAACCATTGAACCTTCTTCAATATTAATGCGATTTCCTTCAAAAGCAAAGTAGAGGTCGCCTTTTATAAAATAGTATATTTCAAATTTGTCATAATGAGTATGTATTTCAAACTTGTTATTTTTTTGTGCATTATTTGTTAATGCAGATACCGAATAAATATTTCCGTTTAATGATGTGTTGCGTATTGTAAAATCTGTTTTTTTCAAATCAGACACCTCTTTTGGTAGAAAAATGCAATGTAAATACTCAAAAATACAATTGTAATTGCAAAATCGATATGTTATTATAGCATAAAATATAAATCAGGTCAACACAAAGGGGAGATTATATGTATAAAACAGAACCGCATATGCACCTAAAAGAGGTTAGCTCATGTTCGCATCTAATGGCAGATGAAATGATTAAATTATACCGTAAGGAAGGTTATGACACAGTTTTTGTAACCGACCATTTTACAACAAGATATTTTAACTTGCTTGGAGATATTCCGTGGGAAGATAAAATTACAATCTTTTTATCAGCATATTATAAGGCGGTGGAAGCTGGTAAAAAAGAAGGTATAACTGTTTTAATGGGTGCCGAATTTACAATTGAATCAAATCATTATCTTGGTTATGGTGTGACAAGAGAATTTTTGAATATGTATCCTGATTTGGATAAAAAAAGCATTAAAGAGTTTTCGGCTATAGCAAAAAAACATAATATTTTTCTTGTCCAGGCACATCCGTTCAGAGATGAAAAATATTATCCAACACCTGAGTATGTTGATGCAATAGAAGTTTACAACAGTAATCCAAGACATGAAGATTTTAGCGAAAAATCATTCCAGCTTGCTAAAGAAAACGGTCTTTATATGTCGGCAGGTTCAGATACACACAGAAAAGAGGATGTGGGTAAAAGTGGAATTTTGTCTGATACTAAAATTGAAAGCAGCAAAGATTTCATTTCTTTAATCAAGAGCGGAAGGGCCAAAATTATTAAGAGGTGATTTTGTGATTTATTTTATCAGTGATTTGCATGGTGAAAAAAGTGAGGCACTGGAGGCATATCTAAAAATAGCTACCGAAAAAGATTTGCTTATAATTTTGGGTGATGTGGGACTTAATTTTTATGACACTTTAGAAAATATGGAATTTACCCGATATTTTATGTCTTTAGATAAAAAGATTGCTTTTTTAGACGGAAATCACGAAAATTTCGATTATTTAAAAAAATTTTGCTGCAAAGAATGGAATGGCGGAGAAGTTGGCAGATTGACAAAGAATATTGTGTATTTAAAAAGGGGAAATATTTATACATTAGAAGGCAAAACCTTTTTTGTTTTCGGTGGTTGCAAAAGCTCTTCAAAATGGAAGGAAAATGGGCTTTGGTATCCTGAAGAAGAACCCAGTGATGAAGAAATAAATCTTGCATACAAAAATCTTGATAAATATAATTATAAAGTAGACTATATTTGCACACATAATTACGATTATAAAAAGAAAAATGTAAGTGTTAAATTAATGGAGCTTACCGATTTTATAGATAAGAATGTTGAATTTAAAAAATGGTATTCAGGACATTGGCATCAAAATTTTGAGCTTGATAATAAGCATAGGGTTGTTTATGATAAGCTTATTTGCATAGAGTGAAAATAACCTTAAAAAATGTGCTTGACAAAGTTGCAACATTGTGTTAAAATACAAATCGGTTTTGCGTTTAAACCAATATAAGTCGACAAGTTTTGCCGAAAGCTTGTCGATTTTGTATGTAAAATTATAAATTTTGGAAAGAAGATGAAGTAATATTATGACTACTTTGTTGTCGGTTTCAATTGCACTTCTGGCAGGGCTTTTAATGACAAGAGCTTTTAAAAAGTTAAAGCTTCCTGCGGTAACTGCATATTTAATTGCAGGTGTTTTAATAGGTCCTTACTGTATAGGTGCATTAGGTGTTGAAGGTCTTGGCTTTAATTCGCACGATGCAGTAAGCAGATTATCGCTTATTTCGGAAGTTGCTTTGGGATTTATTGCTTTTTCAATTGGTAATGAATTTAGACTTGAAGAACTTAAAAAAACAGGTAAACAGGCATTTGTTATTGGTATTTTTCAGGCACTTGTTGCAACACTTTTTGTTGACCTTGCACTTTTTATTGTACATATTATAATGCCCGATAAATTATCTATATCACAGCTTATTACATTGGGTGCAATTGCAACAGCTACCGCACCTGCGGCAACACTTATGGTTGTTCGTCAGTATAAGGCAAAAGGTCCTTTAACAAGCCTTTTACTTCCAATAGTTGCTCTTGACGACGCAGTGGGTTTGGTTGTTTTTGCGGTATCGTTTGGTATTGCAAAAACTATTGTTTCGGGCTCGGTTGACCTTATTTCAATTATAATAAATCCGCTTGTTGAAATTGTTTGCTCACTTGGCCTTGGTGCAGTTATGGGCTACTTTTTAATGCAGCTTGAAAAAATGTTCAACTCAAACACAAACAGACTTAATATGACAATAGCTTTTGTATTTTTAACAGCATCTTTATCAATGCTTGATTTCCACATTGGTGCATTGCATATAAGCTTTTCGTCACTTCTTGTTTGTATGATGCTTGGAACTGTATTTTGTAATATTTGTCCTCTGTCGCACGATTTGATGGGTGCAACAGATAAATGGACTTCTCCATTATTTGCGCTTTTCTTTGTTATAAGCGGTGCTGAGCTTGAGCTTGGTGTGTTTGCCGACGGAGCTATTGTATTTATTGGAATTGTATATATTGTATTTCGTTCGCTTGGTAAATATTTTGGCTCATATGCGAGTGCTAAAATGGTTAAATGCGAGCCTTCAATATGTAAATATCTTGGTATTACACTTCTTCCACAGGCGGGTGTTGCGCTTGGAATGTGCACAACTGCAATGCAGCTTGGTGTGGAAGGCAACTTAATAAGAAATATCACCTTGTTTGCAGTTTTGATTTATGAACTGTTCGGACCATTATTTACCCGTCAGGCTCTTACTGCTGCAGGAGATATCAAGCCTATTCCCGACCATGTTAAAGAAAGAAGAAATACAAAGCTTCAGGAAGCTAAAAACAGATAAAAATAAAGTCCGGATACCTACTTTTTAGGTATTCGGATTTTTATGATGGATATAATTTAGTATAAGGGTGATTTGATGACATATATAAAAGACAGTTTAAAAATATCGCTTTTAAACTTTAAAGCACTTATAAAGTGGATTGTTGTTGCCGCACTTGTTGGTTTTATTGGCGGTGTTATAGGAAGTATATTCCATATAAGTATAGACCTTGCAACCGAACTAAGAGAGCATAACAGTTATGTTATATTTCTTTTGCCACTTGGGGGCCTTGTTATTGCCTTTCTTTATAATCTTTGCAAAAAGCAGGGGCATATTGATACAAACAGAGTTTTAGAGGCAATAAGACAGGATGAAAAAGTTCCGTTCGTTATGGCTCCGCTTATTTTTATAAGTACCGTTATAACACATCTTTTTGGCGGAAGTGCAGGCAGAGAAGGCGCCGCACTTCAGCTTGGCGGCAGTATTGGATATAAATTGGGAAAAGTATTAAAACTTAATAAAAATGATATGCACATAGTTGTTATGTCGGGAATGAGTGGCGTTTTTGCCGCACTTTTCGGCACACCTCTTACGGCAATGTTCTTTTCACTTGAAGTAACAAAGGTTGGCGAGATGTATTATACGGGCCTTGTGCCGTGTCTTGTTTCATCTTATATTGCGTATTTTGTTGCATTGCTTTTTAAAATTGGTCCTGTAAGATTTGATAGCATTGCTTTTGAAACACTTGAATTTGATGTTATACTCAAAGTTGCCTTTCTTGCAGTTTTTTGTGCGCTTGTAAGTATTCTTTTTTGTGTGGCTATAAAAAGAAGCGAGCACTATATGAAACGCTTTATAAAAAACAATTATTTTCGTGCACTTTTTGGCGGTGCGCTAATTGTTATATTAACACTCTTATTGGGCACACACGATTATAACGGTGCCGGTATGGATATTATTGCAAAAGCAATGAGCGGAAATGCAAGGTACGAAGCATTTTTATTGAAAATAATATTTACGGTAATAACAATTTCTGCAGGCTTTAAGGGTGGCGAAATCGTTCCTACATTTTTTATAGGATCAACTTTTGGGTGTGTCTTTGGTTCGCTTTTAGGACTTGATGCATCTTTTGCTGCACAGATAGGGTTTGTATCACTTTTCTGCGGTGTTGTAAACTGCCCTGTTGCATCGCTTATTCTTGCTCTTGAAGTTTTTGGCTCAGATTCAATTTTCCTTTTTGCTGTTGCGGTTTGCATAAGCTATATGTTATCCGGAAGGTATAGCCTTTATAAAAGTCAGGAATTTGTAAATTCAAAAATATAAAAAAAAGCAGTTCATATTGAACTGCTTTTTTATGTGAAAATTATTAATTTAATACTCTTTGTAAAAATTTTATTGTTCTTTCGTGTTTTGGATTTTCAAGAACATCCTTTGGAGTTCCTTCTTCAATAATATGTCCCTCATCCATAAATATAACCTTTGATGCAACCTCTTTTGCAAAACCTATTTCGTGCGTTACAACAATCATTGTCATTTTTTGTTTTGCAAGGTCTTTCATAACATTTAAAACCTCGCCTGTAAGCTCTGGGTCAAGTGCACTGGTAGGCTCGTCAAACAGCATAATCTGCGGGTCCATTGCAAGTGCTCTTGCTATTGCAACTCTTTGTTGCTGACCGCCTGATAAATTGCAAGGGTAGCTTTCGGTTTTGTCAGAAAGGCCAACCTCTTTTAAAAGTTTTAATGCATTTTGCTTTGCTTCTTCCTTGTCCTGTTTGTTTACAATAACAGGTGCTTCCATAACATTTTGCAAAACACTTTTGTGAGGAAATAAATTAAACTGCTGAAAAACCATTCCCATTTTGCTTAAAATAGGTTTTAAATCTTTGTCTTTTGTGTATTTTCCGTCTTTAACAATGTAATCGTTGTCAAGAATAATTGTTCCGTTCTGTACTGTTTCAAGCTTGTTTAAGCATCTTAAAAATGTGCTTTTTCCTGAGCCTGAAGGGCCAATAACGGCAATTACTTCGCCTTTTTCAACAGATAAATTAATTCCTTTTAAAACTTCTAATTTTCCAAAGCTTTTTATAATGTTTTGTGCTTGTAAAATAGCCATAATCAACCTCTGTAATAATCAAATTTTTTCTCAATGAATCTGAACAAAATTGTAAGAACACCGCAGAATATCAGGTAGAATACACCTGAATAGAAAAGCGGCCAGATAAGTGCTCGTGATGCAATAAAGTTTTGCGCAGTCTGGGTGATTTCAACAACTGCAATAATTCTTGCAAGAGATGTATCTTTAACAAGTGTTATAATTTCGTTGCCCATAGGTGCGGTAATTCTTTTTAAAACCTGCATAAAAACAATTCTGAAAAACACCTGTGTTTTGCTCATTCCAAGAACAAATCCTGCTTCGTACTGTCCTGTAGGAATAGATTCAATTCCGCCTCTGTATATTTCGGAAAAGTAGGCAGCATAGTTTATTACAAATGCAATAAGTGCTGCTTCCATTCTTTCAAATCCATTAAAATCAAACAAAAGGCTTGGCCCGTACATAACAACAATAAGCTGGAGCATAAGGGGAGTTCCTCTTATAATCCATACAAATATTTTTGTTATTGCACTTATGGGCTTAAATTTGCACATAGAGCCAAGTGCAATTACAAGACCTAATGGAATTGCAAGAAGCAGTGTTATTGAAAATATAATAAAGTTGGTTGAAAAGCCTTTTAAAAGTGCTTGTGTAACAGTTATAAACATATTATTTCATCCTTAAAAAATGTCTTATAAAAACAAAAGCAGGGGGCGATTATTTTATTTATCGCCCCTTGTAATTTTTTTATTAACCTACCATGCTGTTAGCAAGTGTGTAGTCTAAAACAGCAGCATCAGCAGCTTTTGATTTAACTTCCAAAAGAGCATCTGTCTGTTTTGCAACTGCTGTGTAATTTGCTTTTGAAAGGTTTTCATCATCTTTAATAGCGCTTTCGCCTGCTGATGATGTTTCTGCAACAAGGTTTGCAGCTGCTAATGAAGCAGTATCTTTATATTTTTCAACATCAGCTTTTCTTATAACAACAACCTGTTTGTTTAAGATGTAAGGAATTGAGAAGTCAAGGTTTTCTTCTCTTTCTTCTGTAATTGTAAAGCCGTTCCAGATACAGTCAATCTTTTTAGCTTCAAGTTCAACTTCTTTTGTATCCCAGTTGATTTCAACAAATTCAGGTTCAACACCAAGTTTTTCACAAACAGCTTTTGCAAATTCTGTATCAAAACCAACAAATTCGCCGGCATCGTTAGTGTAGTTCATAGGTGCGTAAACTGTGTAACCGATAACCATTTTGCCGTTTTTCTTAATATATTCCAAATCTGATTCAGCACTAAGTTCAGCTAAAACAGCATCTTTAGGTGTAGATAAGTTATCTTTTAAATCGTATTTTTCTGCAATTTCTTTAAGTGTTCCGTTATCATAAAGTTCTTTTATAATTTTGTTAACTTCTGGAACAACGTCACTGCCTGTTCTAAAACCAATACCGTATTCTTCAACTGCAAGGTCAAGACCTTCAACAACTGTTAAATCAGCGTAGCTTGAAGAAATAGTATCTTTGTTTTCACCATTATTTTCTGTTTTTGTACATGCTGCAAATGAGAACATAATAGCTATTGCAGCAATAAGAGCAATAATTTTTTTCATAATCTGAAACTCCTTTTAAAATAGTTTATGTGCCTATTATACTTTATCGTTTTAGCAAAGTAAAGCGATAAATTAAAATTTGTTTATTATCACAACTTTTAACAAATACAACAATACTTAGCTTGTGTATATTGCACAAATCGACTTATTTTTCAAATATTTATTGAGAAAAATTGGATTTTGTGATAAAATAATAAATTAGTAAAATAAAAAATTATTTTTGTTTTAAATAAGAAAGGAGTTTTATAATGATTTATTCTTCAGAAGTTGAAAGAATGTGCGTTGTAGCAAAGGGCGCAAATCATGGCCCCGCTCCAATTCCCGAAGAAGGACAGTGGATTGCTGCAAAAGAAATTAAAGACATTAAAGGTTTAACACACGGTATTGGCTGGTGTGCTCCTCAGCAGGGTGCATGTAAGCTTACTCTTAATGTAAAAGACGGTATTATTGAAGAGGCGCTTGTTGAAACAATTGGTTGTTCTGGTATGACTCACTCAGCTGCTATGGCATCTGAAATTCTTCCCGGAAAAACTTTATTGGAAGCTCTAAACACAGACCTTGTTTGTGATGCTATCAATACTGCTATGCGTGAATTATTCCTTCAGATAGTTTACGGTAGAACTCAGACAGCTTTCTCTGAAGGCGGTCTTCCTATCGGTGCAGGCCTTGAAGACCTTGGTAAAGGTTTAAGAAGCCAGGTTGGTACAATGTACGGTACAAAAGCTAAAGGTACAAGATATCTTGAAATGGCAGAAGGCTATGTTACAAAGCTTGCTCTTGACGAAGATAACGAAACCATCGGTTATGAATTTGTTCACATGGGCAAAATGATGGAAATGGTTAAAAAAGGTATGGACGCTAATGAAGCTCTTAAAAAAGCTACAGGTACATACGGCAGAATCGCTGATGCTGCTAAAGTTATTGACCCAAGAGAAGAATAATTAGATAAGGAGGATTGAAAGTAATGGCTTTATTTGAAAGTTACGAAAGAAGAATTGACAATATAAACAAAGTTCTTAATGAAAACGGCATTGCTTCTTTGGATGAAGCAATGGATATATGTAAAGAAAAAGGCATAAATCCTTATGACATCGTTAAAGGTATTCAGCCTATCTGCTTTGAAAATGCTTGCTGGGCTTATGTAATGGGTGCAGCACTTGCAATTAAAAGAGGCGTTAAAACTGCTGCTGATGCTGCAGAAGTTATTGGTGAAGGCTTACAGGCTTTCTGTATAGCAGGCTCTGTTGCTGATGACAGAAAAGTTGGTATCGGTCACGGTAACCTTGGCGCAATGCTTTTAAGAGAAGAAACAAAATGTTTTGCTTTCCTTGCAGGTCACGAATCTTTTGCTGCTGCTGAAGGTGCTATTGGTATTGCAAGAAGTGCAAACAAAGTTAGAAAAGAACCTCTAAGAGTTATTCTTAACGGTCTTGGAAAAGACGCTGCTCAGATTATTTCTCGTATTAACGGATTTACCTATGTTGAAACAAAATTTGATTATGCAACAGGTAAAGTTAATGTTATAAAAGAAAAAGCTTACTCAAACGGCGAAAGAGCTTCTGTTAAATGTTACGGCTCTGACGATGTTAGAGAAGGTGTTGCAATTATGCATCTTGAAGGTGTTGATGTTTCTATTACAGGTAACTCAACTAACCCAACAAGATTCCAGCATCCTGTTGCAGGTACATACAAAAAAGAATGTAACCTTCTTAACAAAAAATATTTCTCTGTTGCTTCAGGTGGCGGTACAGGAAGAACACTTCACCCTGATAATATGGCAGCAGGCCCTGCTTCTTATGGTATGACAGATACTATGGGAAGAATGCACTCAGATGCTCAGTTCGCAGGTTCATCTTCAGTTCCTGCTCATGTTGAAATGATGGGACTTATCGGCGCTGGTAACAACCCAATGGTTGGTATGACTGTTGCAGTTGCAGTTGCAGTTCAGGAATGTATGAATAAATAAGGAATTTAGAGGGTTTTAGGACTTTTAAAAATTTCTTTGAATTAAAAATGTAGAATTT
>SVJU01000027.1 GCA_015068825.1 Oscillospiraceae bacterium
ATACAGAGCAGGGATTTGCAAATGCATATTCCTCCAGCTCAAAAATTGCACTTATTTCACTTACGGAATATGAAAAAAATGCCGACAGAATAGGTGTAAATCTTGGCGAAAAAACACAGTGGTGGACACGAACACCGCACAATGCAAACAAGACAGTGTGGCAGTTTATATCGGAAACCAAAAAAATAGATGCAGGATCAGAAGTAACTTCTGATTATTCCTATCGAAAAAACAGACTGTGTTTTTATTTGAACGAAAGCTTTTTTAAGGAAGTAAAGCTTGATACGCTTTCTATGGGTGACGAGGTCAAAAATCTGTTGCTTGAAAATGTATCTTTAGAGGATGCAAAAAAGATATATTCAAATACAGAGCTTATAGATATTGGCTATGATATTTATACAATAGGTTTTGCGAGTGCATCACTTGATAAAAACGAAAATATTTTGGCGTTTTCGGCATTTTCATCAAATTACAAAAGAAGTGCACAGAATTTTACACTCATAGCTTCGGTTTATGTAGACGATGAACTTTGTTATATAAATAAAGAAGAATTTTCGCTTAAAGAGTGTGAAGAAAACAAAATTGCAGATATAACTGTTGATTTATCTGAATTTGAAGAAACAACATCAAATGTAACTGTTAAAATTTTTGCAATGCAAAATTTTGCAACACTTATTCCGGTATCAAATGTAGCTATGAACGGCGGCATGAATGACCTTATTCAAAAGGCAACCGACGAATATGAAAAAGTAGAAATTGAAATTCCTCAGAACTATCAGAACCTGAATAATCAAAAAGATGCACATTTTAATGTGTCGTTTGTTTATGCAGGAAACGAAAGTAAAGAATACACAATTTCTTACTCGCTTGATAACTGGGAAACTTATAAAGAGGAAAAAGTTACATTATCATATCTTACAAATATAAAAAAGAGAGTGGATTTAAGCGATACAAATGTTGGCGAATATACATTAAAGGTTAAGGTTACAGCGTCAGATGGGTTTAAAAAAGAGAAAGAAAGTAAATTTTCTGTTTTAAAATTCTATGAGGCAAAAATGCTTGATGAGTATTATGATGTAGGAATAGGTACACCATTTGACTGGTATACACATCCTAAGGAACATATAAAAACCTTGAAGGATCTTGGTTTTACAGCTTTAAGAACAACTCCCTCGTGGAATGTAACCGAAAAAGAAAAAGGCGAAATTAAAGTTCCCGAAGGTTCGAATCTTGAAAATAATATTGAAACCTATGCAGAAGTTGGTATGAATATTTCAACACTTCTTACTGCTTATGGAAACAAATATTATACCTTAGAACCTGAGGGTACAGAAAGAATTGATATGTATCCGCCAATAGAAAGAGAGCATATAGATGCTTTTATAAATTACGCTTCGCTTGTTCCTTCAATATTAAAATCAAAAGATGGAAAAGTATTATCTTTTAAACGATATGAAATATGGAATGAGCCAAATCTTTCAACCTTTTGGGGATATGGAACAAAAACTCCGGACCCTATAGAGTATATATACCTTATGAACAGGACGGCTGCGAAGCTAAAAAAAGATAACCCCGATGTGATTATTGCGGGTGGCGCGCTTGCAAACGGCGATGCGGGAACATTTAATGACCATCAGGAATATTTAACCAAAATGTACGATTTGGGAATGTTAAAATATGTTGATGAGTATTCCATACATCCTTATATGTATCCTAAAAACCCTGATACAGGTTATCGCTCCGACGGAATGTATGCATCATTGTCTAATGATTATGTATACAATTTAACCTCAAGGCATTTTGTGCCGAGAAAGAATTATGGCGGATGGATAGATATTTCTGTTAGTGAGGTTGGCTGGCCAACACATATTGATGTAGATAATGCCAACAAAAACGGCTATGGTGAACATGGAAGATACGGCACAAGTGAAGAAGACCAGGCAATATATCTTGTAAAAACACTTGTGTATAACGATTATCTTGGAATATCACATACCGATATTTTTGACGGTTATGACTATGGAGAAGATAAAACGTATTCTGAGCATAATTTTGGTATAATTCGTCACGACTACACTTTAAAGCCATCGGCATTCGCACTTTCGCAATATAATAATACTTGTTCGTCGGCACAGTATATCGGAAGGGTAGAAATTGCCGATGATGTGTATGGCTACATTTATCAAAGCCTTACAAAGCCGTTTATGATTTTGTGGAAGGTTAAAATGGATGCAACCTCGGAAAGTGATTATTTATATACACTTCCTTTGGGTACAAACGCAGAGGATATGATAGGAAACAAAATCGAGGGCGATGTTATAAATATCGGTACAGAGCCTGTTTATGTGTATAATATTCCAACCACACTTGTAAAACAGGCATTTGGCGATATAAGCATAGAAAGCTTTAAGGATTTTTATTCTTATAATGAATATAAACAAAAGCTTGATGCATTTTTAAAATTAACCGATATGTCAGATGGTGATGAATGGCTTTCTTGTATGAACGATTTGTTCGCATTTGGTAAAGCCGTTATAGGCGAGGTAAATTCAGGTGCAACAAATATAGATAAAAATTCGTTTATGTATAATCTTTTTGAATTATATGGCACATTAAAACGAATGGCAAATGCTTATGCAATGTATGATGAAGAAGCACCTTCGTCAAATGCGGCAATATTTAATACCAATGCCGATATAATGCAAAAGAAAAATAATCAGAAAGAAACATCATTGCTATTTACCGATGCAATTATGCGTTATGCAAAAAGACATAACAAAATTGCAAATGAGGTTAAAAAGAAGGATGATTTCCAGGGCAAAACAGGTTTTGCTTCAATGAACGATTATCTTTCAACAAAGCTTTGCGAATGGGCAGCATTAATTATGCAAAACGAAGAGGTTGATATTACAAGAGCACTTCTGCCGTATGCAAAATCAAAACTTACAGTAAGTAAAAACAATAGCTATATTTTAGATTTTACTTTAGATAATATGCTTACCGACCCATTTGTTGCAAGTGTTTATATTGTGGACGAACAAGGAAACACAAAAGGCGAAAAGCAAACGATAAATGTAAGCGCAAATTCATCTTCAACCGTATCGCTTATTGGCGATGCAATTGATGAGGCAGGTAGTTATACCTATTATGTGGCTGTTAAATATAATGGCAAGGTTATTTTAAAGCAACCGTTTGTTATAACCATTCCTTACACATTTTCAAGTATTGATTAAAAATTTTAAAAAACCGTGTTAGCGGTAAAAATAAATAAAAAACTAAAAAAAGAAAGGTGAAAAATTTATGAAAAAACTTTTATCATTAATTTTGAGCATCTTGATGTTGTTAACAATGGTAACACCTGCTTTTGCGGCAGATACAGCAGGCTATAAGGTGTATACAAATGCTGAGTATGTGGCATTAAATCTTGAAACACCTCTTATTGTATATTTTGCTGATACAGCTTTGGTAAATCAAGGTATAACAGTCGAAAAAAGGCTTGATACAACACCGCAGAAATATCTTTTTAAAACAGCAGATACTACTGATACAAAAGAGTATGTTCTTTTAAAAAGTGTTAATGCTAAAGAAGGCGATGGATATTTTGTGTTGGTAAATGAAAAAACCGACCATAGCGGTAATACTCCATACAATACAGTAGCAGATAAATATATTTTTGATGTTGCGGATACAGGCTCTGTTGCGTATAAAATGAATCAGGATTCATATATAAATCAGTATTTTCCTTTAATGAAAAACTATATTAATACGCACAGATGGTATACCGAGCCAAGAAGTGACGCTAAAGAAGATGTTTACAGCACCGATGCTAAAATTGCACTTCCTTCGCTTACTGAGTACGCACAGAACTATGATAGAATAGGTGTAAAGTTTGATGCGGGTACACAATGGAGATTAAGAACTCCACACAATCAAAACAAAACCGCATGGTGCTTTTTGTCAAACTCCAAAAAAATTGATGCAGGATCGGCGGTTACATCTACTTATACTGCCCGTTATAACAGACCTTGCTTCTATTTAAATGAAAATTTCTTTAAAGAAGTTAAGCTTGATATGACATATCTTACAACAGAGGATAGTGAAGCTGCAAAAATAATTAAAAATATAGCTTCAACAGAAGAAGGCCTCGCAGCCTTAAATGATGTATATACTGCAGAAGAACTTATTGAAATTGGTATTGCAGCAGGTAATGTTGAAATTACTTCTGCAACTATTACAGGCACAGGCGAATGTGACAAAACCTTGGTTGCAAATGTAACAACAAACAATGCTGCTACAACAACAGAATATGAATGGATTAAAGTAGCTGCAGACGGAACAGAAACTATTCTTGATAGCGTGGTAAATTCTTACAAGGTTAAATTTGCTGACCTTGGTGCAAGCATAAAATGCTTTGTTAAGGTTTATGAAGGTGAAACACTTTCTCATTCTGCATATACAAACACTGTTGTAACAGAAGCTAAACCTACTTTCCCGTCATATACATCTGTAACTCTTACAGGTACAGCAGCAGATGGTGTAAAAAATACTCCCGAACAGTATAAATTTTCTGTTGACGGAAGAGAAATGATTTTATTAAAGAGTGTTAATGCAAATGCTGATGATGGACAGTTTGTTACTCTTGAAGTTCCTGTTAGCGATACAAGTATTGTTTATTATGATGTAGCAGATGCAACAGAATTTAATGCACTTACAAAGGTTATCTACGATCCGGAAGATTCAAAAAGTATGGCGTATGATGTTAACAAGACTTCTTTCTGGGATAAAGAAACAAAATCAAATACAGCAATGGATAAAACTGCTAAAGTAATTCCTGATAGTGTAAGACCTTATCTTAATACACACAGATGGTGGAATGAAGGTATTAACAATACAGAATTGGGATATACTCAGGATGCTTGGGCTACAGAAAGTAAAGCTGCAATTTTAAGTTATACAGAATACAGAGAAAATATTGACAGAATTGGTTATGTTGACGAAAACGGATGTGCTATGCTTACAAGAACAGCAAGATATGACAGCACAAGTGTTTCGGCTACAGCTACAAATCCTCAGGTTGCAGCAATAGGTTCAAGTGAATATGCTGCAGGAACTACAAAATATAGATTTACTCAGATTGGCGTAACAGCAGGTAAAGAAACAACATATCTTTATTGGCACTCAAAACCTGTTTCTTTCTATCTAAATCCTGATTTCTTTGCAAATGTAGCGGTTGACTTTACAGAAGAAAACACAGAAGTAATTGCAATCTTGCGTGAAAAATTAGCTGGCAAAACAAAGGTTGAGCTTATTGATATGGGATATTCTTATTCTGATATCAAAATCTTGTTCCCTGCTTTAGTAAGCGATATAAATGATGTTGAAATGTATGACTTTACTGCTACTGCAGGCGAAAATGGCAATTACACAATCACATATATGTGCGAAAACACAACAGATTCAGATATTACATTCAAACCTCTTGCAGCAGCTTATGCTGATTTAGCTTTAGTTGATTCTTACCTTGCAACAGAAGATATTACACTTAAGCCAGGTGAGCCAAAAATGGCTTCATTTACAGTTAACATTGGCACAAAAACTGCAAGTGATATTTTAATTAAAACATTTGTATGGAACATTGAAGAGGTAATGCCAATTGCTCCTTGCGCTGATGTGTATCTTGCTACACTTGGGAACGAACCATGAATTGCTACTGCACAAGATAGTGATTTAACTTATTTTGGAAGATGGCAACAAACTTCTACTTCTGCTCTTGCAAACTGGAGATGGCCTTATGTTAAATTTGATTTTGTAGGCGATTCTTTAGTAGCTAATTTTGAAGGTGATGTTTCTGCAACTGTTGAAGTAGATGGTGTGGAAAAATCGTTTTCAGCTAAAAGCGGAGTAGAAACGATGCTTGCATCCGGACTTGATGCAAATGAAAGACATAGTGCAAAAATTACATTTAAATATGCAAACGGAGCACATGGTCTTCAATATGTTAAAACATCAAAGCATGGTGCTATTATAAAATCTAATGATAACAAAAAATATGTTCAGTTTATAGGCGATTCTATCACCGAGGGAACATTAAGTTATTCATACACAATTCCGGCTGTGTATGATCATGATTATTCAATTATAGCACTTTCAGGAATTGCACTTCAGGATGGTGCAGGCTGGTATTATTCATCTCAGAATCAGATTTGGTCAGGTAAGCTTTCAAGAGAAGACAGCGTTGGTATGGAAAGCGCGTACTTTACTTTGAAGAGTCCAAAAAATGGATACTGGCTTGATGAAGAAGAAAACTTAAAATATACCAATCCTGTATATGATGTAGAAAATGACCACAAACCAGACGCAATTGTTATTGGTATAGGTACAAATGATGCTTATTTTGTAACTAACGAAGTTTCTGGTGTAGGTTCACAAGACTTTAAAGATTCTTATGTTGAATTTGTTACAAAATTAAATACATTGTATCCTGATGCAGATATATACATTATAAGACAGTTTAACAATGTTAAAGACAATGGCGAGGGTGTAAACTTATCGGCTAAATATGATGCTGTAAGGGAAGCTACTTTAGATGCAGTAGATGAACTTAAAAATACATCTTTTGCCGACAAAGTAAATTATATAGACACAACAAGCTGGAATGTTGAAATAAGTGATGACGATGTTCATCCAAGTGCTGCTGGTTATGCTGCACTTCGTGATTTGGTTTATGAAGAAATTAAAGCTTCATTACAATAATTAAATTTTAGGTTCTATACGGCAGGTGAAAACCCATCTGCCGTATAAGTGCCTTGATTAAACAACTTTTATGCATTTAAATTTTGCAAATGAAAGGCGGAATTTTATGAAAAAATTAATATCATTGGTTTTATGCCTTATTATGATACTGTCTGTTATGCCAACAGTTGTTTTTGCGGCTGTAACAGAATATACTTCAGATGAGCTTGCTGCGCTTAATCTTAGTGTGCCGCTTATATCTTATTATTCGGATACGGCTTTAGCGACAAAGGTTGCGATTGATTCAAGACTTGATACTGCTCCTAAAAAGTATCTTTTTAAAACGGCAGATACAGCTGATACAAAGGAATATATTCTTTTAAAAAGTGTTAATGCAGGTGAGAATGACGGGTATTTTGTAATGGTAAATACTTATACGGATAGCTGTGCTGCAACAGCGTATAACACAACATCGGGAAAATATGTATTTGATACATCTGATACTGCAAGTGCGGCTTACAAAATGAATCAGACCTCTTATATAAATCAGCATTTTCCTTTAATGAAAGACTATATTAATACTCACACCTGGTATACCGAGCCCGGAGTGGGAAAAGCATATTCCTTTAGTTCTAAAATTTCTTTGCCTTCCGTTACAGAATATGCTCAAAATGCCGATAGAATTGGTGTTGTACTTAGTGCTGGTGCACAGTGGTGGACAAGAACTCCTCATAATACTATGACAAGAGTATGGCAGTTTTTAGCTACCAGTAAAAAAATTGATGCAGGCAGTGAAGTTACTTCTACTTACCCAGCACGTTATAACAGACCTTGCTTCTATTTAAGCGAAGATTTCTTTAAAAATGTTAAAATAGACGAAAGCTATTTAACAGATGATGCTTTAGTTACAGAAATTATTAAAGCTTATGACCTTGCAACCTTAAAAGAAATTGGTTACAGCGATTCTCTTTTGGTTAAATGGGGAATTTTAAAAGGTTCAACCACAATTAAAAGTGATAGCCTTAAAATTTTGGGTGACACACAGGTTGGATGTAAATTAAGTGCCGTTTATGAGCTTGAAGACGGTTTTGAACAGGAAGAATATACCGAGATTTTCTGGGAATATTCTGAAAATATGCTCGATGGATATCAAATAGTTGATAACGAAGACAAAAAATATATTGAAAAAGTTCCAAGCTATTTAAACGAATGTTATGTACGTTTTAAAGTGCAACTTGGAAACATAGACGGAATGGGAGATTTATATATATCAGAGCCTGTATATATTAAAACATTACCGCCTGTTATTGATAATGTAAAAATTTCGGGTGATGCTTACACAAAAAGCGACCTTACTGCAAGCTTTGATACTATAAGCGGTGCTCCCGATTTAGATAAATGTATTGTTAACTGGTATTGGCTTGACGATGTTGACCAGGAACCTAATCTTATAGGAGAGGATTTGGGCTTTACATATAATGTTGATGATGAATATGCAAATAAATACATAACTTGTTCAGTTAAGCCTGCAAATACTTACGAAATTTATGGTGAAGAGGTATTTAGCAAAGATTATCTTTACATAATTGCTTCTGTTCCTGAGGATGAGCTTGAAACCAAGCTTGTAAGAGTTGATTCAACCGCTACCATTACAGGTATGGGTAAAGTGATGCTTGATACTGTATCGCCTTTGGAATATACTTTTAAAATTGACAGAAATGTAAAAACAAAAGATGGAGTATCAGATTCAAAAGAATATATTCTTCTTAAAAATGTAAATGCAAAAGAAGATGACGGGTATTTTGTAATGCTTTCTGACGGTGCTTTGGCAACAAATGCAAACGGCAGTGCGGTAAAAGCATTAAGTGAGGTTTATCCAGGTGTATACAACGGTGAAGATGCTTCTTTAATTGCGAAAAATTACGAAATGCCTTCAAGGGTATTTAATGCAAATGATGAAAAATCCATTGCATATTATTTGAATGATGAAAATTATATAAAAACTCAGTTCCCCATTATGTATGAGGGTGATTATATAAACGACCATACTTGGTATACAGAAGCAGGAATGAGTACAAAAGGTGAAAAAGCGTATGCTTCGGATGCAAAAATTGCGCTTATTTCTATTACCGAGTATATAGAAAACATTGAAAGAATTGGTGCCAAGGTTGCTTCTGTTAACTGGGAGCCTACTTTGTTCCAGACAAGAACTCCGCATCCGACAGTAGAAACAAGTCAGCACACAAGCGGTACATATACCGTTCCTACAATATGGCATATAAGGTCATCTCAGACTATTGCCGGTGAGGGTGTTGTATATTTATGGCAGACGCTTGAAAGACCTGTTTTCTATTTAAGCGAAGACTTCTTTAAAAATGTTAAAGTAACAGCTAACGAAAACAGCGTTATTGCCGATGTTTTAAAAGAACTTATGTCTTATGAAGAAATGCTTGATTTAGGATATACAAAAGAAGAGCTTACAAAAATGGGTATATCTGAAAGCTATCCTATAGCAAATAACCCTTCTGTAAAAGGAAACTTCTTTGTGGGCAATACCATCTGGGCAGATTATGAGTATTCTCACACCACCGAAGGTGTTAAAGAAGGAAATACAAAATATCAGTGGTATGTTGGCGATGGTAATTCATACGAAAAAATAGATGGTGCAACAAACTGGCAGTATGTTATAAAACAAAGTGATATTGGCAAAAAGTTTAAGGTTGAAATTACACCTGTTGACGAAAATGGAAGTATGGCAAAGAAAATCTTTGCCGAAAGCCATACAAAAGCATCGGATAAAAATATACTTACCTTTACAAATCCTTCGATAGGAAGCATTACCAATATGGGCAGTGTTACAAAGGTTACTGCTTCGGTTGAAATTGAAGCTACACAGAGCAAAGATGTTAAGCTTTATGTGGGTGTGTATAATAAAAACACAAACAGATGTGTAAGCTTATCTGAGCCGCTTGATATTTTACTTGAAGTGGGAAAAGATCCTTATATGGTTTCAACAAATACCTTTACTGCATCTGAGGATAATTACATTAAAGTATTTGTTCTTGATAAAAACAAAAGACCGGTATTCGGTATTGAATATTTTAAGTGATAACAGGAGGTGCTTTAAATGAATACAAAAAGAATACTTGCATTGGTGCTATGCGCACTTATCTGTTTCACATCGGTTTATGCCGATAGTTTAAATGTTTCATACGACCCTGAAACAGAACTTATTAATATAGAAGGAAGTTTTGATGATGTATCAAAATCTTCTATGTATTCAATTGAAGTAAAAAAGGTTTTGGATGATAGTGTTGTTTATACTTCGATTGAAAATGTTAACAGCAAAAATTTTAAAACAAAAGTTATGCTTTCATCTGATTGCGAGCCTGAAGAATATTATGTAAGCGTTATGCCATATTCGGGCGCTGGTGCAAACAGCAAGGATAAGCCGATTTTTGTTTCATCAAGCACTAAAAAGGATGACATATTAAAAAATGTGCTTTCAAATCAAACAGATAAAGAGGTTATGGCAAAGCTTCTTACAGACAATTTAAAATATCTTGGACTTACAAAAGATAACTGTGACTATTTTAGTCTTGGCAAATCTGACAAAGAAAAATGCGCAAATCTTCTTTTAAATAAAAGCTTTTCTTATGAAAAATACAGTGAGTTTTATGAGCTTTTAAATCTGTCTTTGGGTATAAGAATGCTTGATGGTGCAACAAAAGATACTGCAACAGATATTTTTGAAAAATATGCAAAATATTTTGATATAGAAGAGCTTGTTTGCTATCCTGTTTATTCAGGAAGTGACAAAAATATCAAAAATCAGGCTGATGTTAAAAAGATGGCAATAGAAAATTTTGCCAATAACGATTTATCGGATCTTGATAAAGTTAAAAAATATTTTAACGAAAATCTTCTTTTAGCTGCAATATCAAATGTTGTAAGCTATGGCGAAATAGCTACTCATATTGATAAATATGAAGATGCAATTCCGTTTAGTTTAAGCGTATATAACGCAACAAATAAAACTTTAACAGCTCAGTATATTGCATCTCTTAACAAGAAATATTCCAATATGGATACTCTTGAAGATGATATTTTAGCCGCATATACCAGTCAGACATCAGGTGGCAGTGGCGGTAGCGGCGGTGGTGGCGGTTCGTCATCAAAAGGTGGCAGCACAGGATTTTTTGCACCAGGAGCAACTGGAAATGTTGGTCTAAACGATACTTCTTTAAGCTTTAACGACCTTCCAAAAACTCATTGGGCATATAATATTGTTGAAAATCTGAAACAAAAAGGTATTGTATCGGGCGATAACAACGGTAATTTTAATCCTGACAGCTACATTACAAGAGAAGAATTTGCAAAAATGCTTGTAAGTGCTTTAGGCTTTTATGATGAAAATGCAGAATGTGGTTTTGAAGATGTAATAAATCACTGGTCGTATAAATATGTAGCTTCTTTATATAATAAAAAAATTACAAGTGGTATTAATGAAACAAGCTTTGGTAAAGGAATTAATATTACAAGAGAAGATATGGCTACACTTTGTGCAAAAGCAAAAAATCTTGTGTCAGAAGATACATTGTGTGAATTTAATGATGCAGATTCGATTTCTGATTATGCACTGTCTTCGGTAATTGCGCTTTGCAAATTCGGTGCTGTAAAAGGCTTTGAAGATAACAGCTTCAGACCAAAAAATAACGCAACAAGAGCAGAAGCAGCATCAATAATTTATAATTTAATAAAATAGGAGGGATTGTATGAGAAACTATATAGTAAAAATAACAGCGTTTGTTTTGGCATTTATGCTTGTTACAAGCCTGGCATTTGCTAATAATGGCAGTATTGCTCTTACAGAAGAAAACAATGTTTCTGTATACAATTCTGACATTGAAGCATTATCGGCACTTGGTATTTTAGACTGGGATATTGATGAATTTTCGTCATCAGAAAAAGTTACAAGAGGCGATTTTACAAGACTTGTTACAAATATTGTTTCAAATGGCGTATATGCTTCAGAGGCAGTAAGTGTATTTATGGATGTAGATGCATCATCTGACCTTGGCAAGGTTTTATATACCGCAAAAAGCTTTGGTATAGTAGGCGGTGACGGAACAGGTAATTTTTATCCTGAAAGACCTATTATGGCACAGGAAGCATATAAAATTCTGGCTTCTGCATTAGGCTATGAACCTTATGCAAAAACCGCAGGTGGATATCCTGCAGGTTATGTTGCAGCATGTCAGAGAGCTGGCCTTAAAGGCGAAAATTTAGTTCCGCTTTCAGATAATCTTACACCCGAAATGGCAGCAAAAATTCTTGTTGGGGCTTTTGAATGTAAGGTTATGAAGGTAAATCTTATAAATAATGAAGTTGAATACGAAATAGATGATGCTTCAAGCTGGATTTATTCAACCAAAAAAATACTTATTGATTATGGTATTATGACTTCTAACAGTATTTCATCACTTACAGGACATCGTGATGTTCAAAAAGATATAGTTGAAGTTAACAATACAATATTTGGATGCGATAGTAATTTTGATTCTCTTCTTGGATACAGCGTAAAATACTATTACAAAGAAGAAAATGGTGCATCTAACGATAAGCTTTTGTATATGGCAAAAGATTTTAATGAAGAACTTATTATAGATTCAAACGACATTGAAGATAACGATTTTAAAGACAGAAAACTTGAATACTATGTAAGCGATACAAGAACAAAGGAAATAAAAATCGGTGCGGGTGCTTATGTTATTTACAATAACAGAGCAATAACCACTTACTCATCGGATTTGTTTGATATTGATTACGGTTATGTTCATCTTATAGATAACAACGGTGATTTAAAATATGATGTTGTAAAGGTTAACGAGTACAAAAATATTATAGTAGGTGCAACCAATTCGGTTGATAAAACAGTTGCCGATAAATACGCAAGTGAGCTTTTATGCCTTCGCGAGTCAGAGGGTGAAAAGAAAATCCGTATTTATGATGAAATGGGCAAGGAAATCAAGTTTGAAAAAATTGTTGCTGGTGATGTTTTAAGCTATATCGAAAGTGATGACGGTATGATTTTAACTGCGCATATTTCTAAAAAGAAAGTAGAGGGCAAGGTTGAAACAGAAAGCATAATCCGTGAAAGAAATTACTATGGTATAAGAGGTCAGGAAATAGCAGTTGCGCCTGATGCAAAATTTAACAAAGCAAGCATAAAAATTGGTGCAGAAGGTATTGCATATCTTAATGCCTTTGGTGAAATTACCGATTTTGTATCGGGAAATGAAACCGATAACTTTATGTATGTAATTGAATCGTTTATTGACGACGAAAGAGCAAAAAGTGCACTTGTTTTAAAGGTTTTAACACTTGAAAATGAAATTAAATATTTAACTGTCTTTGAAAGTGCAGTTTTAAACGGTGTAAAGAAAAAAGATATAATAAAAGATGATATTATTCCAGAGGAAATTGCAAATGGCGGACTTATGCTTATAGAGCTTAATGATGAAGGACTTGTTAAAAATATTCAGACAAGTGATAAAATGGGAAGTGACCTTTATTCGTTTGGTCCTGTAAGCGAGCTTTCATACTGGTCGGGAAGAACCTTTGGCGGAAAATGGTTTGCCGATACTAACGCAAAGGTATTTGTTGTACCGCAAAATCCCGAAAATGCAGATGACGATTTTTACCGTATTTCAACACTTAGCGAATTTACAGTTGATGTTAAATATAATGTGTCGGGATATACTGTCGGTGATGGGGCATATTATGCAAAAGCTGTTGTATATAAAGCAAGTGAAGATGTGAAGGTTACAGGTAACGAAGCACATGTTGTAAAAAACATTGCAAAATCGGTAAATGAAAACGGCGAGCTTGTAAATATTATTGAGGTTGGCGGATATACCGTTGATATAAGAAAATATCAGACAAAAGACGAAACCATTTTAGCTGATGCAAAGGTTGGAGATGTTGTTCTTTTCAATGTGGTAAATGGCGTTATAGACAGCGGTGAGATTGTTTTATACGGCAAGGATTTAACCTTTAATCCTGAAAGTGCTTTTGTTAAAAGATGGCAACAGGGCTTAACATATATGGCAGGCTCAAACTACAAGTTTGGTAATATACTTTTCAGAAACAATAATCTTGTTTCAATAGTTGATGATGAAACATTAGGTTATGCAAAGGATAAAACTATTCTTGATTACAAATATTCTGATTTTGAATATTCTGATTTTTCAAGTGCCAAGATTTTTGTTGCAGACAGAACTGTCCGTGACAAAAAAGATATGGTATATAAATCGAATGTTAATGCAATAAATGATTATTTAACCTACGGCGTTGCATCAAAGGTATTTGTTTATACTAAGTCAGGATATCCAAGACTTGTAGTTGTATATAAATAATAAAGGAGGCAGACAAAAATGAAAAAGTACATATCATTTTTAGTTGTAATTTCAGTTTTGATATCATCATTTGTTTGCTATCCTGTTACTTCAAATGCGGTTTCGGTTCCGTCTGCAAAGCTTACAGATTACAGAACAATTCCAAATTACGATAACATTTTTACTTTGGAAAGTGATGTAAATACCGAATATGTGTTACTTGATAAGTTATCTGACGGATATCTTGTTATGACAAATAAGGTTCATGATGCAGTTGTGTTTGATAGCGACGGAACACAAAAGTTTGACCCGTCAGACGAAAACAACATTGCATACTATCTTAATAATACATTTTTAAATGAAGTTTTGCCAAAGGAAATGACACCTTTTATTGCCGAAAGAGGCTGGAAGGTAGAGGGCGGTAATGTAGGTGGTAATTGTCCTGAGACATACATTGCAAACTGCAAAATTTCGCTTTTAAGCTTTGAAGAATACAATAAGTATTATAAAAAGTTTGGTACTGTTGATCACAACAATGAGATTGACTGGTATTTAAGAACAGGTGACGGTGCAAAGGCAGGAAATGTAATCGCCGGCGGTGGTGTTTATGCTAATTGGGGAAAATTTGCATCGCTTGATGCAACTTCATTAGGCGGTGTAAGATGTGTGTTTGTGCTTACAGATGAATTTTTTGAAAATGTAAGACTTAACACTATGAAAATAGGCAAAAATGTTCTTAAAACAATTAATGAAAATATAACAGCACAAAGCCTTGAAAAAGCAGGTTACAGCGAAACACTTTTAAGAAAGCTTGGTTATGAAAGCGTTAAAGGCTATGATGAATATGTGGATGTTAATATTCCGAATGAGCCTTATTATATGCAGGATCACAAGTATTCGTATTTTGAAGTAAACATTACGCAAAACAGTGATATTACTCAAAAATATACTGTTGAATATACCCTTGGCGAAAATGATAAAAAGGTAATTGAATTAGATGTTTTACCAAGAAAAGAAAGTTGCAATAAAATATCATTAAAGGACGAGAAAAAAGGCGTTCAGAATCTTGATATAAAGGTGTTTAAGGATGGTCAGCTTGTAGGCTATGACAGTGCAAGAATTTGTCTTATAGATTTTTATAAGCCAACTCCATTGGATAAATTTACAAAAACATCTATAAATGTTGTTACCTGGCAGACCGAGGAAAACGCAAGCCGTGACAGAACCTCGCTTGAATCTTTTCTTGATATTAATGACAGACTGGCAGAGGCAGGTTTCACAAAGGTAAGATTTTCTCCCGAATGGGTAAATGTTGAGAGAGAAAAGGGAGCATATAATTTTGGTGATAATTTCTATAAAAGAGTTTTATCGCTTAAAGAAAACGGAGTACATATAAATAATTACCTTGTTGCTTACGGAAACTATTATGTAGCAAAAGGCGAAATCGAGCATAAAATGTTCCCTCCCAACACCTTAGACGGAATTAATGCTTATGTAGATTATGCAGTTGCTGCAGATGACTGGGTTAATGATATATATAAAACAGGCGATGCCATTGATAATATTGAGGTTTGGAATGAGCCTAACCTTGCTACCTTCTGGCATCCAAAGCCGGATTTTATAGGTTATTCACAGCTTATTAATGCAGCGGCATTCAAGTTTAATAAAAGAAAGCCTGATGTTGGCATTATGGCAGGTTCAATTACTGCTGCGGATAATCAGTTGATATTTGATGCAATGCACCGAAATAATCTTTTGATGTATTCGGACCAGATTTCTATTCACCCATATTCATATCCAAATGATCCTGACGGACGTTGGAAGAACAGAGTACCTGAGTATCTTGAGGCATTTGAAAGATACGGCGGATGGATGGATGTTGCTATGACTGAGGTTGGTTGGCCTACACACGATGCATATAATACAACACCTTACGACTTGCAGGCAATTTATATGATTAAGCTTCTTGTGTATGCTGATGAAATGGGATTTTTAAGTACAGATATCTTTTCTGCAAGGGATTTAGGACTTCAAAAATCTTATGTTGAGCATGGATTTGGTATATTTGAGTATAATGACAGGCCAAAGCCTTCTGTTGCATCACTGTCATTCTTTAACAATACAAATTCAGATGCTGTTTATGCAGGCGAATTTGAAATTACAGAGGGTGTAAGGTCGTTTCTTTATAAAAAACCGGGTGAGAAAAATCCTTATGCAATTTGTTGGATAATGGAAGAAGGAAACGAAAAGGAATACACATTAAAGGATAACGAGGTTGCAAAGGACATATTTGGCAACAAAATAGAAGGAAAAACTATCACAATAGGTAAATCACCAGTGTATATTTTCTCTTTGCCAAATAGCACCTACATAAAGGCAATAGCTCACGATACAATGGCAATTTACGATGAGCTTACCGAAAAGCTTGGTGAAAAGTTTGATTTTTCGCTTCTTAAAGAGCTTAGTGAAAGAGCTGCAAAATCAAAAGGAAGTTATTCTGATTGCAAAAAATATCTTGACGAATATTTTGCTCTTGCCGAAAAATACATTGACCTTACAATGAATGATGAAGATATGACTTATGAAAACAGTGCTCTTGTAGCATACATTATGTTTAAAAAAGGCGAGTCTATGGCAGCCTCGTTAGAAGGTCTTAATATGGACTATTCATCATATCTTAAAAACTACGAAGCTATAAAAAGAGAAGTTGCTGATAAAAAAGGCAATGAGCCTGATTCTTCACTTCTTTACACCGATGCAATGTTAAGATACGCATATAAATACAATAACCGTATATCCACAATTAAAAAGATGAATGAGTTTAGCGGCAAAAAAGCAAGAATGGGATATTACGGATATGTTATAGATAAGGTATCCGACCTTGCAAGAGCTATGATAAAACACGAAGAGCCAGATTCATCTAAAGCTATTTTAACCTATACAACACAGACAAGACAGAATATGTATAAGGGTGAAAAGCGTAAAATGAAGGCTACTCTTGAAAACTTAAGGAAAACCGATTTTGTGGGAACGGCTGTATGGGTTGATGAAAACGAAGCTCCTATAGGTGAAGAACTTCCTTTAAATGTAAAAGCAGGAGAGGCTTGCGATTTTGAGATAGAAGGAACAGCGCCTGTTATTCGTGATGCAGGAACTTATGTATATAAAATTTTATACAAAGAAAACGACAAGGTTATAAAGAAACAAGAAATGGAAGTTAATTTAAGCTCGCTGGTTGACCTTGACCTTGTAGCAAGTGAAAAAACACTTTCAAATCTTGATAGTATAACTGTTGAGGTTAAGAGCACTTATGATGATGAGTTTGTTGGTAAACTTATTTTAGAGGCACCTGATGGCTGGATAGTTGAAAATGAAAAAGAAGTAAGTATTCCAAGCGGTGAAACAGTATATGTTGATTTTAAAGTTGAAAAAGCAGCAAAGGTTAAGTATAATGAATACTTCTTTAAAATGAGAATGCTCAATGAAGCTGGCGAAGAGGTTGCAACCAGAGAAAGAATGCTTGACTTTAGAATTATGGTATATGATAATACCAAATTTAACCCGGAAAACTTTACAGGCGATATTCAAGGTTGGGAGAATGCATATCCAATTTATATTGAAGCTCCGGAAAATCCGAGCGACATTAATTCGTGGATTGGACTTAACCGTTCTATGAAGGTTCTTTCAAAATGGAACGAGGATGCACTTTACTTTATGGTTGATGTATATGACTCTGTTCATAATAATACATTTACCGGATTTGATTTGTGGCAGGGTGACTCAGTGCAGATTGCAATAGATACGCTTCTTAACGGTCTTGCACCTAATACAAAATCAGGCTTCCAGTCTGATGATTATGAGTATGGCTTTGGTTTGACACCAAGTGGTCTTGAAACCTATGTGTACTATGGTCCTGATGTTAAGGTGGGACAAATAGAAACACAAATGTTTAATATGGTACGAAATGATGAACTTGGTCTTGCAAGATATCTTATCAAGCTTCCAAAGGAAAATATTAAACAGGTGAACTTAAAACAAGGAAACAGATTTGGTTTCAATATTGCTGTAAACGACGCCGATATTCTTCTTCGTGAAGGATTTAGCCAGTATACAAGCGGTATATGTGATTCTAAAAATCCATCGCTTTATAAAACATTTGAACTTGTTGCGGGTGATAATGGTGAGTTTACGCAAACAGATAAAATAGCATTCTATCAAAAGGTAGAAGAACTGCGTACAGGCTTTTAATAACAGATTTTTATTAAAATACTATTAAAAAGGCTGCCTTTTAAAAGCAGCCTTTTTAAAAAATACAAGGAGAATTTTTATGGAGAATAAAAGATACGACAGATTTTATCCCGGAAAAGAGTGGCTTGATACTGATGGAAAAAGAATTCAGGCTCACGGCGGGTCGATTATGTATGCAAACGGAAAATACTATCTTTATGGTGAAAACAAAGAAAAATCACTTCCTTCAAGCGGTATATGGCATTGGGGTGTAAGGCTTTATTCTTCAGATGATTTATATAACTGGAAGGATGAAGGTATTATTTTTAAAGCATCTGAGGATGAAAAAAGCCCTGTTCATTTTGCTCAGCATTTAGACAGACCGCATATTATTTATAACGAAAAAACAAATAAATATGTAATGTGGATAAAAATAATGAAAAAAGAAAGAAAATGCGACCAGATTATGGTTGTTGCAGTAGCCGACAAAATTACCGATGAATTTAAAATGATTAGTGCAAAAACCATACTTGGTGTGTCTTCGGGTGATTTTGATTTGGTATGCGACGAAAAAACAAAAAAAGCATATATTTATTTCGATAAGGTTCACGATTACAAAACAAATCATTTAGATTATTCAAAGCAGCATGATTGTGTGGTTTGTGCCCCGTTAAATGACGATTATACTGATGTAGAAGGATCATATACAGAGCATCTTAAAACAAGTGGCGGTGCAGATGGCAGAGAAGCACCTTCGTTTTTTGAAAGAGATGGCAAAAAATATCTTTTAACAAGCGCAACAACAGGATATTTTCCAAACCCAACAGAGTGTGCTGTGTGTGATAGCTATCAGGGCGACTGGGAAAATATCGGTACAATCCATGTAAACGATACCGAAAACACATCCTTCAGAAGTCAGATTTCTTCGGTGTTCAAGCATCCTTTTAAAAAGGATTTGTATATTGCTGTTGCAGACAGATGGCTTGTAAATCTTCCCGATAATTTTCCAAGTAATTTCTGTGATATTTTAAGAACTAATGATGACCCTTCCAAAGAGCCGTTAATGAGTAAAGAAGAGCTTGATAAAATTATGGCTTGCAATAGCCCGGAAGTGCGCAATACATCTATTGCAGATTATGTTTATCTTCCTATTGAGTTTGACGGAAATATTCCAAAAATCAAATGGTATGATGAATGGAAAATAGAAGATTTTGAGTAAGAAAAAAGCACCCATAAGGGTGCTTTTTTGATTGATATGTTCCATCAATAATTTATTGTTATAGGGCTTTTGGCATTTATATTGGTTTTTCCAAAAATTCTAAGTGCTGCAACCTTCATCCAGTCTCTTGCTGCACCATAGGTTGCTATGTAGTTTTTGCAATCGGGTATAAGCTCAATATCATAAGGTGATTCCATTGCAACAACAATAATTGTTTTGCCAAGTTTTTTAAGCTCATCATAAAGCTTAACCTGATTTTTAAATATTATTGCACTGCACATTCCAAGTATTATTATGTCACAATCCTTTGCAAATTCTACCGATTTTTCAATATCCTCATCGTCAGGGTCGAGTTTTACCATAAGACCTTTTGTATCTTTATGTATTGCACTAATTTCTTTATATTCTTCAAGTTCAAAAACTTTAATTGCAGCAGGAATGAACGAAAAGGTGTGTTTTAAGGTCATTGAATCAAAAACAGTACCATCTGAATCAATACCTATAAAAAAATCTTTGCTTTTTGAAAATTCCATAACAAAACCTCCTGACTTTTGAAATTATATCATAGCTGGTACTAATAAGTAAATGTAACTAATCTTGGAAAAATATAAAAAATTTCAGTTGTTTTATCTTATATCAAAACATTTTTGTTTTTTATTCTGTATTCTTTTGGAGTAATATTTTTTTCTCTTTTAAAAATTTTTGTAAAATATGCAGCATCGGTAAAACCGCATTCTGATGCAATTTCGGTAATGGATTTATCGGTAGACGACAAAAGATTTTCGGCAAATTTTATTTTTAAATTTATGGTGTATGATTTAAGACTCATTCCTGTTGCTTTTTTAACTTCCCTGTTTATGTGATACGGATGATATTTAAAAACATCAGAAAGCATATTTCCTGTCATATTTTCGCTGTGATGTTCTCTTAAATATTTAATTATTTTTTTTGCAAGTGGAGAAATATTTTCGTCGGTTGATTTGGAAATAAGTTCTATAAGAATATTTTTTAGCGTACCTGATGCTCTCTCATGAAAAAATTCGTCTTTGTAAAAGAAAATGCTTGTTATTTTTTTTACTTTCTCACACAAATTCTGATTTGTTAAAACAATAATATCACTAAAATGCTCAAAAATGGGTTCTGTATGAGTTTTTTTCTTATCCCAGTTTTTATAAACAATTGGTTTTAATGCTTTTTTTATGTGCGAATTTTTGCTTGTAAGGTCAAAATTCAAAATTGCGGCAGATGTGTTTTTTTCTTTGTCAAATTCACAAAAAGAGTATTTTGTATATGGTGGAATAAAAATAATTGTGTTAGGGGTAAAATTTATTTTTCTGTCCTTTGTTTTTATAATAGAGCTGCCGTCCAAACAGGCAAAAATTCTAAAATCTTGACCTATGCACCAATCCTTCTGACTTTCTGTTATTAAAAGTATGTTTGCATATCTTACAAAGGGATTAAGATCTGAAAGCATTTTAATTTCTCCTTAAGTTTGATTTATTATGATAATTTTAAATATTTTAACAAAAAAAGTTTGATTTGTTATATTTTATGTTTGGTTTGTTCTATTATATTATCATATATAATGTTAAAATGTCAATTGTGGAAGTATGTTTTTTAAGGAGGATTAAATTATGAGCATAAAATTTTCTGTTGGATATAACATAAATCATTCAGATGAGCTTGTGGATTTTATAGTAAAAAACAAAAATCATATTTATGAAATGTATTTTTCTTTTTTTGATTTTCCAAACGGCAGAAATATGCCTCAAAACGATAATCCATACGAAACGCACTTTTATTATCAGAAACAGATTGAGCATTTAAAAATTTTAAGTGATAATAATATTTCTCTTAACCTTCTTTTAAACGGAAACTGCTATGGAAAAGACAGCTTATCAAGAGCATTTTTTAACAAAATAGGAAACACTGTTGACTATTTAAAAGAAGAATTTAATCTTTCAAGTGTTACTACAACAAGCCCTGTTATTGCAAAATTTATAAAAGAAAATTTTGATGATGTTAAAACAAGGGCATCGGTAAATATGGAAATAGGCACTATTGAAGGAATGGAATATATAGCCAATGTTTTTGACGGATATTATTTAAAAAGAGAATTTAACAGAGATTTTGAAAAAATTAAAACAGCAAAAAAATGGTGCGATGAAAACAATAAACAGCTTTTTATGCTTGCAAACAGCGGTTGCTTAAATAACTGCTCGGCACATAATTTTCACGATAATTTAGTTGCACACGAGGTGGAAATATCAAAAATGGATAATGCTTATCTTTTTGAAGGTATTTGCCACTCGTTTTTAAAAGAAGATAAAAATAAGTATTCCATCATTGCACGTACAAGCTTTATAAGACCTGAGGATTTACATGTTTTTGACGGATATTTTGAGTCGTTTAAAATTGCAACAAGAGTAAATAAAAATCCTGTAAACGTTTTAAAGGCTTATATAAATAAAAGCTATCGCGGTGCGGTTACCGATATACTTGAGCCAAGCCATTCTGATATTTTATACCCGTATGTTATAGAAAACAAAAACATAGATGAAAACTTTTTAAATACAGTTTTAAATTGCAAAAAGAATTGCCACGAATGTAATTATTGCAAAAAAATATATGAAAACTCTTTAGTTAAATTAGAAGGAGGAGTATTTGAATGTTAACAAGCGAAATGATTAAAAAAGCCGCTCTGGAAGCAGGTGCAGACCTTTGTGGTATTGGCCCTGTATCAAGAATGGCAGGCGCACCCGATGTAATGAATCCAGGTCTTTTGTTCCCGGGAGTTAAAAGTATGATTGGTCTGGTTTTCAGAATTCCAAGAGGTGTTCAAAGGGGTATTGAAGAAGGAACACAGTTTTATCAGTATCCTTCAATGGCGTATGGCGGCATAAACGAAATTTTTGCTCCTGCAGTTCTTTATCATGTTGGTAAGGTTATTGAAGATAATGGTCACGATGCGTTTATCTATCGTAATACAGGTGCAAGAGGTGAGGTTTCTGATATGGACGGAAGCCCCGGAAACACACTATCTCCGGAAGAACAGATTGAAAATGTTCAGCACATCAAAAAGAAAACTGCGCATCACAGAAGCGTTCAGTTTACAAGAAAGGTTGAAGAAGGAAAGGTTGCACCCGATTTGCAGTTCCAGTTCCGTCTTGCAGCAGTAGCCTGCGGTCTTGGCGAAATCGGCTGGAGTAAAATGCTTTTAACTAAAGAATTCGGTCCGCTTCAGAGGGTTGCATTCATCTTTACCGATGCCGAGCTTGAATATGACGAAATGTATTCAGGTGAGCCTCTTTGCAGACAGTGCGGAGCGTGTGTAAGGGAATGTCCTGGCGGATGTATTCCTGCAATTAATTCAGGTAAGAAGATTTCTGTTGATATAGATGGCAAAAAATGTGAATGGGGCGACATTGATATGTGGCGCTGTTATGCGTTCTACACACACGGCGGAAGATATTACAATCCGTTTGTTCCAAAGGAAGTATTTGACAAAAACGAAAATGGTGCATTAGACCTTTTGGAAGGTGTAACAAATGTTGCAAACGAAAACGAGGTTAAAAAGGTTTATAATGCTCTTGAAGAATATTTTCCAAGCTGGGTTGGCTACAATATGGCAAAATGCGGTGGATGTATAAGAGCGTGTGTAAGTATGCTTGAGAAAAAAGGCGGTTGTATGGAAGGAAGATTCAAACAACCTCTTCGTACCAAAAAAGCCTGGAAAATGGATAGATAGGAGGATGGGCTAAAATGAATCTTACATCAAAATTTATAAAAGAAAAAGCAAAAGAGCTTGGCGCAACAACTTGCGGTATAGGAAGAGTTGAGCTTTTAAAGGACGAGCCACTTGAGCATAATCCTTTTAGCATACTACCAAAAGCAAAAACCATTATTGGTTTTGGTATAAGAATTCCAAAAGCTTTGTATGCCGCAATGGATAACGAAACACAGTTTTATAATTATACTGCATTAGGTGTTAAATACATAGACGAGGTTTTTTCAGAAATATTCCTTTTTAAAATTGGCTCTATGATAGAAAATGCAGGATACGATGCCTGCCTTCAAAGAAGTATTCCTGGCTTTAAAGTAAAAGGCGATAAAAGCACAAACCCCGAGGTTAATAAAACTTATGAGCTTGAATTTTCATCGCCTGTTGAAGAAGGAAAACCTGCTCCTGATGTTATTATTGATGAAGCAAAAGCTGCATATGTTTGCGGTCTTGGTCAAAAAGGTATTCACGGCAAAATTATTGCTCCAAAATACGGCACATTTTTAAGATATGTGTTTATCATTACCGACCTTGAATTAGACGAATATGACAAGCCGTTTGAAGATAATCTTTGCGATGGCTGTTTAGAATGTGTTAAGGCGTGCCCCGGAAGTGCCATAAAGGAAAACGGCGATATTGATACATGGCAGTGCTCTGTTTATTATAAAGGCGCTCACAAATCAAATCCGTTTATGACAGATGACTTTTTAAAGGATAATCCACAAAGAGATTTGATTTTAAATGGTGAAAAAGTATTTGACAAACAAAGCGCTATTGACATTAAAAACGAGATGAAATTTTTGCCTAACACACATTTTGGATATGTTCCGTGCCTTTGCGGTAAAAAGTGCGAAATAGTGTGCAGAAAGCATCTTAATAACGGAAAAATATAAGAAAGGGGAGTGCTTTGAAAATGAAACAGGAAATTATTGATATTGCAAAAAAATACGATGCCGATTTTGTAGGCTTTGCACCGGCATCAAGATTTGATAAAAACGACAATATATTCAAAATTTTTCCCGATACAAAAACTGTAATCACATTAGGTTTCAGGGTTTTAAGAGGAATTTACAAGGGTATTGAAGAAGGCACAACTTTTTATCAGTACACAACAATGGGGGTTGAAACACTTGAAGAAACTGTTATGCCCCTTGCAATGCTTGGTGTTTGTAATGTTTTAGAGGATAACGATTTTTATGCAATCCCGCAGAAGAACAATCAGCTTATAATGGAAGAAGAAAATGATACAAATCCTGAAATGGATTATACCGACATTATGCGTGGTATTAAAAAAGAAGTTCAGGTTAATTTTAAAGATGCGGCTGTTAAATGCGGTATTGGCGAAATGGGCTTTCACGGTGCAGTTTTAACTGATGAGTTTGGTCCTTTCCAGCGTTTTTGCTGTATTCTTACAGATGCCGAAATCGAGGGCGACGATGTAAAAGAGCCGCACCTTTGTGATGGTTGCAAAGAGTGTGTAAAGGCGTGCCACGGAAATGCGATAGACGATAACGGAAAAACAGATAATTGGAGATGTGCGGTTTATTATAACGGTGCTAACAGACACAAAAATCCATTTATGCCACCCGAAGCATTTTGCGAGTTTGAAAACAGAAAAGAAATTATAGACGGTGTTGCAAAATTTGATATAGACGGTGCAAAAGAAATTATAGATAACATTTATTTCTACCCGCCTGCAAAGCAGTCTTACAGAACTTCAATCTGCGGAAGAGCGTGCGACAGAGCGTGCTATATTCATCTTGAAAAGAAAGGTGTTTTAACTAAAAAATACGCAATGCCACTTCGACGCGGCGACGACTGGTATCTTGACGATAAGTAAACAGTAGTTTGAATTTAATCCTCCCTTTAAGGTCGAGGGTAATAAGGTAGCATTGGTTTTGAAACTATATTTTTAATTTATACTGCATAAAAAAATCCCGAAATGCGTCAGCATTACGGGATTTTTGTTCTTTGCCTAAATATAAAAATCTAA
>SVJU01000028.1 GCA_015068825.1 Oscillospiraceae bacterium
CCAGCTTCTTTATATATGCTAGCTACAAGACCGAGAAGTTCAGAATCCCATTTATGTTCTTTGATTATCGAATAATTAAATATTCTCATGCCCTTAACCTCCTTTCTTTCCCTTAAATATTATCACATATTAAGGGATTTGTCAATGCTTTAAGTAGATTTTCCCTTATTTATTGTTTGTTTTCAAGGTAAAGTTATTCTGCAAAACTGTTTTATTCTTTCATATATTTTTTCTAACATTTTTCTAGCACTTTTCTAGCGAAAACCTAAAAAATGCATCAAAAAGTGGCAATACTAAATTTTCAAGAACAGCAAAGGCTTTGAAGGATTTCAACCCCTCAAAGCCTTGATTTTATGCGGTTTTTATCGCTTTTTAAGTTCTTCTAACTTCCGCTAATTTTCTCTATCTAAAAAGACTCTCTAACAGCTCGAAATCATGATGCCTCCTGAGGGACGTGGGTTCGAATCCCACCCGCTATTTTATGGGGTTTTTGATAAATGCAAAAACCCTATTTTTATTTTAAAGACTATCACCCCCTTTGTAAACTCATAAATCTGCAACTTTCGTAAGAATTATTAAATAACGAAACTTTTGAATTTACATCTAACTGAGAATACGTAGTTGGCATTGCATAAGATGCATCGTGTCAAAACTATATTTTAATATTTTATACAAAAAGGAGGCTAATTTTATTAGCCTCCTTAGAAATTAAAATTCAATTTTTTTACTGGTTGCTAAAGGGATAATATTAGCACTATCAATTAAAAAGATTTTATAATAATTTCCATTCTTTTGTACATTATCTAACTTCATATCAGAAATAATTGAATTAACAGTATCATATCCAATACTCTCCGATGGCTGAACTCGCACTAATGCGCCTTCTTTTGTATATTCAGCAACTAATATTTTAGCACCTTTTGATGCATCATCATAACTTTCAATCTGACCGCCTACAATAATATCTTCTTTTTGAGTATATGTTCCATCATCATTTTTAATTTTGTAATTATCTTTAACTACTTTTATACCTGATTTATCAAATGTAAATTTAACAATTCCCTGATGACCTAAAGTCAGAATGACACAATTATCTTCTACATAAGCTCCATTAGGATTACCATTAACTCTAAACTCGGCAATAACATTTGTATAATGATTATTTTCGTCAATTCCAAGAATAGTTACTTCACCATTTAAAGCTCCGGCAAGTACCAATGTATTTCCTGTTTTTGAAACATAAGGCTTTCCTGACAGTGCAGTTTCATTTATAGAATTAACAGTTATTTTTTGTGTAGCCCAATCAATTCTTGGATCATCAGGACTATTTTGAAGATAATATTTACCTGTTGCAAAACTTGTAAATATATCTCCGTTAGGAAGTGCGCAAAGCCCACCTCTTATACCTGCTGTACCACATGAATATTTTGTTTTAAGTACAGGTGTATCACTTTCACAATTTTCGCCAAAATCTATAATATATCTTGTACCTGTAGAATGTAAAACAACACCATATCTGTTTTGTGCAAAACCATCCATTATTGGTCTGAAGAATGAAGTTACATTTTTAATTATATTACTTGAAGATTCGTGTTTTACAGGACTTTCAGGATCAGATACATTTACAATATGAGTAACAGTACCATTTTGAACAAATGCCCATTTTCCGTTTGGAGATACTTCTATCTGTTTAACCGAAGTAAGTACATACGGAGTACCTATTTCTGTTAAGTTTACTCCGTCAACCTTATAAAACCTCATTCCTATTATTCCGTCAGCAGTATATAAAGTGTCACCTTCAATCTGAATATCCGAAACAACATCTCCTGCAGGATATGTTTTTAACAGTTTTAAATTTTCATCAAATACTTTAATTCCTGATGTGCCACATGCCGCATAGATAAGTCCGTCTTTTACATCTACTGCCTGAATTTGTTCATTGTCATTTTTGTAATGGATAATGTCAACTATGCCCATATCATTTTTAAGATTATGAAAAATACCCTCATCAGAAATTTCTACATTTTCAGTTGCAATATATCTGTTTTTTAGAGGGAATACATTATTTGTTACAATATGTAAATCAGATAATTCTCCTCCAACAAATAATGCACCGTCTTTTATATCAAAGTTACCAATATTTGATTGAGTATATTTTGTTTCATCCCAACAAACAATACCATTTGTTCCGATAGGTTTATATTTACTTGGAAGACGAACCGAAATATGCCCTATTCTTTTTGGAGCTTTTTTGTCAGTTACATCATAAACATAAATTCCATCAACACCTGTTGAAAAATATGCATATGTTTTGTTGTTATCCTTTACTATTTTTGTTGTCCAATAATCATAAAGTGCTGCATAAACCTTGCCATCTGCCTTGACGGTTGATTGCCATACAGGATTTTTCGGGTCTGTTATATCATAAATATCCATACCATTACCCTGTCCATATTGAACGCAGTTAAGTGTATTGTTTGGATATTTTGCTTCATATGAATGCTGACCTGTTGCGGCATAAAGATATGTTTTATCACCGTCTTTTTCTACAGCAAAACCATCACCACGACCTGACAGAGGAACACTACCTAACAATTTATGATTATTAAGTTCTGTTATATCAAACATATCAACTCTGTGTTGTGCCCATAGGCCTGCATAAAGAACGCCATCTACAACATCGCAGGATTGTGCTTCACCACATCTTATAACAGCTATTTGTTTAAGATTTTTAACATCACTTATATCAATTACTTCAACACCAAAAATTCTGTTTGCAATAAATGCATAGTTTTTATAAACTGCAACACCTGTTGCAAATTCAACAGAATCATATTTATATACTATTGGATTTTGCTTGTCTTTTACATCAATAACATAAACACCATAATATCTTCCTGATACTACAAGTGTATTTCCATCTTCTGTAATGTCAAGCTGTCTTAAAATACCACCAATCTGAATTTTACTTATTATTTCTAATTCATTGTTTGCTAAAACCTTAGAAATAGTCACTCTTCCGCTACCCATTGAATAAATATATCCATTATTATAAATAACAGACATAGTTTTATCAACACTTGGAGAGCCATTGAATGTTATAACTTCATTATGAGCACCAGATAAATCATACATACCAGACATGCCCGATTCACTTTTTAACATATCTTCAAGTGTCATTTCATCAGTATAATTTACAAGCTTAACACTTGCTATTTCAATTCCATTCTGACAGTCAGGAACAATTTTTAAAGATGTTTCTGTTCCAAGTGCCGTATAAGGCATTGAAATTTTTGCCCACGATGGAGTAATATAATATAAATTTTTTCCGTTATCTTTTGAATTTAAGTAATTTGTATATGTATCGTTAGCCAATATGCCTTTTCCACTGCTATCTAACACATCAAGCTCAACCTTACCGGATACATTCTTACTCCTTAAAATAACCTCATAATATAATATATCGCCAGCACTGATTCCCTCTTTTTTACTTGCATCAATATTAAATATATCCTGAGAATTTATGGCATATACATTCTGATATCCTTCTAAATAACCGTTTTCAAGTGTTGTTAACGCTTTTTTCGACATATACTCTTCATTTGAAACAATATTTTTATCATAAACAGCTTCCGGAGCATTAACAGTATAATATATATAGTTACCATTTGTATCTTTGATAGCAAGTTGGTCACCTGTTTTTAATACATTTTCGCTAGCTGATGTTTTATAATCCGAAATTGTTTTTGCAATAGAAACATTATTAGAAGATACCACTAAATTCTCAAGTTCAGAACCTGTCATATTACTTTGTAATGTAATAGTTTTATTTGTGTTATCTACTACGCATCCGGTTAAATTTGATAAATTAAACTCAGTATCAGTTAAATCAAGAGCCGCAATACCATCATATGCGGTAACAGTTAAATTATCAATTGCAGAGTTAAAAGTTTTTACTGTATTTTTGGTATTACCCATAAAATATATTCTTGGCTCGTTCGTTATTTCTGTTATAGCATTTGGAAAAACAATAGAATCTTTTGTATATGTAGCTAACTTACCATCAACATACACAATATATTTGTTATATTTTAATTCGTTGTTTTGCATTACATTTGTTCCGTACCAAGGCATAACGATATCGATTTTATGCCATTTTTTTGCTTCTACAACAACCTGATTTCTTGTAGTAACACTGCTCCACACATTTCCACTATTTGCATTACTTTCAATAAGAACCATAGATTGTGTATTATTAAATCTGTTTTCTAATGCAACGCCATTTAAATCTTCACCAAGTAAAACATCAAAAGATGTTACAATATAATCGTGAGGTTTATCAATTGAAAAAAGCCCTGAAGTTTTGGTATTATATTGCAAATAATCAAGATAGCTTATCACCTTACCCGATGCATTATCACAAACACCCCTGAAAATTTTATTGTTTCCCTTTACGGGGTCATCCGAAACAAAATTTGTAGTTAATGAACTTGCAGATTGTTTTACAATCTGTGTTGCAGTAGTTACACTATCGCTATTTGTGTATGTTTCCCCTGATGTATCAACCGGCACATCCAGCATAACACTTATTGTCTGTGTGGTAGCAAATGCAACCATATTAAACGACGTAGCTACCAAACATATTACAAGAAATAAGCTTATTTTTTTCATAGGATCATTCCTTTCGCAGAATAATTTTCATTATGCTATTTTAATTATATGTTAAAAACACTCTGGCTATATAATAATATTTGTTGATAAATGGTAAAAAAACAGAGCTGATTAAAATCAGCTCTGTTTTATCTTTTATAATTTTTTATCAAACTTTATACTATTGAGATATAGATTATTTTAAATATTATTTTTCTACCTCATATGGCCAGTCGATAATGCCACCAAACTCTTTTACATTGGTATATCCAAGCTTTGCAAGGTTTTCGGCGGCAATTTTACTGCGTCTGCCCGATCTGCAATATACCAAAATCAGCATGTCCTTATCAGGCATCATTTCTTCTGCCTTGTTTTCAATTTCTGTATATGGAATTAAAATTGCATTTGGAATATGTCCCTCGTCAAATTCTTCCTTTTCTCTTGTGTCTAAAATGATATGTTCCACGCCCAAGTCCATTATATTTTTAGCATCTTCTGCTGTAATCTGTTCATACATCACTTTTTCTCCTTTATCACTTACTAAAATTACCGTAGGGCCATCGCTACCACCGATAATTCCGATACTTGTAGCATCACCGCAAGCAGAAAGCAATATACAAAGTAAGATTAACACTATACATAAAAATTTTTTCATCTATTTCACCTTATTCATATACTATATTTCTTTAAATCTATTCTGCCTTCTGCTTCAAGAAGTTTTCTTTGAACTTCATTGCCTCCAAAAGCAAACCCCGGTGCAACCTTACCTTCGCGGTTTACAACTCTGTGGCATGGAATAACACCCGGCATTGGATTTACATGCAAAGCATATCCTACAACTCTTGACCAGCGGGGATTTCCTGCAAGACAAGCAACTTGTCCGTAGGTTGCAACTTTGCCTTCAGGGATGTTTTTAACAACCTCATATATTTTTTCAAATGTATTCATATTTTCACCTTTGATTTTATTTTTTCGCATTTTATAATTTATCCATAAAACATCATAAATTTATTAATTTTGATTATAAATATTTATGTTATTAAGTTCTTTTCTTAATTTTTTCCATTCAGGGCAAACCTTTGAAAGTTCATCATAAAACTTACAAGAATGATTTGCCTCTAAAAAATGTGCAAACTCATGAAGCACTACATATTCAACACATCTGTAAGGAGCATACATAAGATTTGTATTAAATGTTAAAACTCCTTGTGTGCTATGACAACTTCCCCAACGGGATATCATTCTTTTAAACCTTATTTGAGGATATTTAACACCTCTTTTTTCAAAATACGGATACACTTTTTCACAAAGCGAAATAATAAGATTTTTTATTTCCTCTTCGGTAAAAAATTTTTCCAAAGGTTTTTGATTTTTATATTTTTCAACTGCATCAATTATAAATTCAGCTTTGGACATCAAAAAATCTTCTATAACTTTTTTTGGAACAAATTTATTTGCAGAAACATAAATTTTTCCATCCTGTTTTATACGAAGATTAATATTCTTTACTTTTTTATACTGTAATTCATATAAAAACTTTGTGTTATTCAAAAATATCTCTTTTTCCATAAGCAACAACTTTTCTAAATAATATATTTTATTAAATTATATATTATTTTGTTATCTTTTTCAAGTTTTAGAATACAAAAAGACACATCTCTTTCAATAAGAAATGTGTCTTTTTTTAAATTTGCGAAAAATCAAATATATATTTATCACAAGCATTTTCAATTTCGTGTTGCGCATCTTTTGATGTTTCATCATAAACACCATAAACAAAAAGGCCCGCCTTTTTTGCAGCAACAACATTATTAATATTATCGTCAAAGAATATGCACTCTGAAACATCCTTACCAAGAAGCTTTGCAGCTTCAAAATAAATTGGTGTTTCACTTTTTGGTAAATTAAAATCGTCGCAGCTCCACAAATTATCAAACAATTCAAAAATACCGTTTCGTTTAAGACACGGATCAAGCATAGGATGTGGACTTGCAGTTAATATATTTAAACTTGCCCCATTCATTTTCAGCTGTTCCAATTTTTCTTTAACATATGGCTTTATAACAATAACATTTTGATACGCATAAAGCATTTTTTCATAAATCATACCAAGAATTTCTTCTGGTGCTTTTTCCTTTATTCCCAGTGTTGCAAAATACTCGGCAGTTCTTTTAAGACCTAAAGGAGTTATAATCTCTATAATATTTTCAGGATAAGAAACATTGTTCTCATCTAAAATTTCCACCATTATTCTTGCCCATGTAGGCATAGAGTCTGCAATTACTCCGTCAAAATCAAAAATATATGTATTATTCATCTTCATCACCGGATTTTAGTATATACTATTTTATAAAAATAAGCAAGAGGTAATTTTTATTACAAAATAAACAAAAGCCACACAGAAAATTGTACATTTTTCTGTATGACTTATAATTTAATAAGCATCAATAATTATAGCACCGCCAACGACTACATTATCATCATAAAATACAACTGACTGTCCTGGTGCAGCAGCAGTATGGCAAACTTCAAATTCAACCTTTAAGGTGTTATCATCAAGCATTGTAACAAGTGCCTTTTCAGGCTTTGCGCTATATCGTGCCTTACACAAAAAGTATGTTGGCTCATCTAATTTTTCAATAGAAATAAAGTTAGGCTTTTTTGCTATTATTGTGTTTTTGTACTGACTTCCTAGTTTACCAAGAGTAACGGTATTATCAATAGAATTGATTTTTGTTACAAACATGGGTTGTCCAAATGTCATACCTAACCCTTTTCTCTGACCTATTGTGTAATGAATAATGCCTTTATGCTTTCCTATAATATTTCCTTCAAGGTCGATAAAATCGCCTTCAGGAGGAAGATACCCTACTCTGTTTTTGATATATGATGCATAATCGTTATCCGGAATAAAGCAAATTTCCTGACTGTCTTTTTTATCTGCAACCAAAAGTCCTATATCTTTTGCTATCTTTCGTATTTCATCCTTTGGATAATCAAAAAGCGGAAAGATAATCTTTGAAAGCTGATTTTGTGTAAGATTATAAAGCACATACGACTGGTCTTTTTTGTCGTATTCACTTTTTAGCAAAATGTATCGCTTTTTAGTTTCATCATACTCTATTTTTGCATAATGTCCCGTTGCAATAAAGTCAATATCATTTTTTACAGCATAATCATACATAGCCTCAAATTTTACAAGACGATTGCACACAACACAAGGATTTGGCGTACGTCCGTTTAAATATTCACTTGTAAAATAATCAATAACATTTTTTGAAAAAGACTCACTTACATCAACAATCTTATAAGGAATAGAAAGCATATCCGCAACTTTTTTTGCATCGTTAAATATGCTCTCATCCTCATTTTTTAACGTTTTAAGTGTTATTCCAAAAACATCATAGCCCTGCTTTTTTAAAAGATATGCTGCAACAGACGAATCAACGCCGCCGCTCATACCCAAAACTACTTTTTTATTCAAAAGAGCACCTCAAAATCAAAGTGAAATTACTTTTTTAGGACAAGCCTTTGCACACTCACCACAGTTTGTGCATTTTTCTTCGTCAATATGCGCAAGGTTGTTTTCAATAATCACAGCTTCATTAGGACAGTTTTTCTTACAAAGCATACATCCTATACAACCTTGTGTGCAATAGTTTTTAACAACTGCACCTTTATCGTTAGAATTACACAATACATTTACAAACTGTGTTTCGCTAACCAAATCAATAACCTTTTTAGGACACACATTTGCACAAGCACCACAGCCTGTGCATTTTTCTTTATCTACCTTTGCAATGCCGTTTTCTATGCTTATTGCGCCAAATCTGCACACATTAACGCAAGAGCCAAGTCCCATACAGCCATATTCACATTCCTTTGGACCGCCGCCAAGCTGATAAGCTAAATTACAATCGCAAATTCCTTCGTAATCGTATTTATCAATTGCAACATCTTTGCATCCCAAACATTTTACAACAGCATATTTTTTCACAACTTTTTCTGTTTTTATACCAAGTATTTTTGCAATACTTGCACATTGTGCTTCGCTTACAAGATTACACTTTGTAACCTTTTCGCCATTTAACACAATCGCTTCTGCCATTGCAGCGCATCCTGCAAAGCCACATCCACCGCAGTTGGCACCGGGAAGATTTTCTAATACCTTGTCAATATTTTCGTCTTTTTCTACTTTGAATTTGATTGACGCATATCCTAAAAGTGCACCAAACACAAGTCCAAGCAGTCCTACAATGAGTGCAGGAATCAAAATAGATGTTATACTCATTTTATCTTCCCTCCTTTAAAATGACAATCCGCTAAATCCCAAAAACGCCATTGAAATAAGTCCTGCTGTGATAAGCGCAATCGGGAAGCCCTGAAGTGCTTTTGGAATATCGCTGTTTTCTAATCTTTCTCTTACACCGGCAAAAAGAACTATTGCAACTGTAAAGCCTATTGCCGAGCAGAACGAAAACCAGATTGTTTCGGGAAGTGAATACATTTTTTCAATGTTTATAATTGCCGCACCCAAAACTGCACAGTTTGTTGTTATAAGTGGAAGATATATTCCAAGTGCCGCATATAAAGACGGAACCATTTTTGCAACAAACATTTCAACAAACTGCACCAAAAAGGCAATTACAAGAATAAACGCAAGTGTTTGTAAGTATTCAATATTAAATGGAACAAGCACATAGTAATATGTTAAATATGTAAGTATTGACGCAAATGTCATTACAAATGTAACTGCAAGACCCATACCGATAGCAGTATCGGTTTTTTTGGATACACCAAGGAATGGACAAATTCCCAAAAATTTTGCAAGTACAAAGTTTTCGGACAAAATTGCAATAATTGCAATTGAAACAAATTTACCTATCATTTGCTATTGCCCTCCTTTTTTAGTGAAATTGCATTTTTAACTGCAAGAATTACACCAAGTGTTATAAACGCTCCAGGAGGTAAAATAAACATAATTGCAGGTTTAAAGCTTTTACCAAATAAAGGAAGATTAAATATTGTTCCATTACCGATAATTTCTCTTATACCGCCAAGTATTGCAAGTGCCATTGTAAAACCAAGTCCCATAAAAAGACCATCAAGCGCACTCTCAACAACGCCATTTTTTGAAGCAAAGCTTTCTGCTCTTGCAAGTATTATACAGTTAACAACAATAAGCGGAATAAACATTCCAAGCGAATTTGAAATTGCAGGCAAATACGCTTTTAAAAGCATTTCGATAATTGTAACAAATGCCGCAATAACCACAATGTAAGATGCTATTCTTACCTTTGGCGATATGAATTTTCTTAAAAGAGATATAACAACATTTGAACCAATAAGAACAAATGTAACCGCAACACCCATACCAAGTGCGTTTATAATTGAGGTGGTGGTGGCAAGTGTTGGACACATACCTACAAGCTGAACAAAAGTCGGATTTTCATAAATAAGCCCGTTTTTTGCAATTTCGGTTAATTTTTTCATTTTGCCGCCCCCTCTTTTATTATTTTTTCTACTGCTTTGATAGCTTCATCAACACCATTTGAAACTGCTTTTGATGTAATTGTTGCACCAGACAAAGCATCTATTTCGTTATTTTCTTTATTTGCAGTACCCTTCACAACATTAATACCGCCTTTTTTAAGGCCTTTAAACTGATTTGTAAATTCTTCTTTTTCGGCATTTTTTCCAAGACCTGCAGTTTCAGAAGAATTTGTTATTTTTATTCCTGTAACATTTAAATCTTTATCAAGACCTACTGTCATAGATATTTCTCCGCCATATCCCTTTGGCGAAACCGAAACGCAGTATCCTGCAACATCATTATCACTATGACCTTCATAAATTTCTTTTACAATGTCAGTTTCTTCAAAATCAACTTTCTCAAAACCTTTTGCATCAGGCAAAACTTCAATTCTTGCCGCCTCGCTGTTTTTTGCATTTATAAGTTCAATTTTTTCTTTGGTTATACCGTCAAAAAACACAAGCAGTGCAACCGAAACAAATACGATTATAAAAAGCACAAACGCAGGATGGGCAATAGTTTTTATATTTTCTTTATTCATAAATTTTTATTCCCTTCCTTTCTTAAACTGTTTTTGCTTTTTTAACATAGCCAAATTTTTTAGGATGAACATATTTATCTATTAAAGGTGTTATTATGTTTGAAATAAGTATTGCATATGTAACACCTTCAGGATAGCTTCCGTACTTTCTTATTACAACAGTTATAAGTGCAGCAATAAGACCGTAAATAAGCTGTCCCTTACTTGTTACAGGACTTGTAACATAATCAGTTGCCATAAAGAAGCCTGCAAGCATTACACCGCCTGATAGCATTGAAAACAAAAATCCATTTCCTAATATAAAGCCTATAACTCCAACACCCAAAATATAAGATGCAGGAATTACAAAATCTATTCGTTTCTTAATTAAAAGATAAACACCGCCTATGATTATGGCAAGTGCAGAAACCTCACCAATACAGCCTGCGCAGTTTCCGATAAACAAATCCAGAAGGTTTGCTTCTTCTATTCCTTCTGCAATAGGTGTTGCGCTGGAAAGAACATCCGGTGAAAAAAGCTTTTCAAACGGTTTTGTAAAATATGTCATATCAACAGGCCAGCACGCAAGTAAAAATGCTCTTGCAGCAAGTGCCGGATTTACAATATTCTGACCAAGTCCGCCAAAAAAGCCTTTTGCAATGATTATTGCAAATGCATCGCCTATTACAACCGCCCATAGTGGAATTGACGGTGGAAGGCAAAATGCCAGAAGAAGACCTGTAACAGCCGCACTTAAATCGTTTATTGTGTTTTTCTTTTTAAGAAGCATATTCCATAAGCTTTCAAAAAGCATAGATGCCAAAACCGAAACAACACACACAATCGCAGCTCTTATACCAAAAAAGAATACACTGACAAAAAGTGCAGGAATAAGCGCAATTATAACATCAAGCATTGTGCCCTTTACATCATCTTTACTTCTTATATGGGGAGCGTATGAAACTATAAGTTTATTTTCCATTTTTATTTACCTCCCTTTGCTCTTTTTGCAGCAATAACTTTTTGTTTTGCATTTTTAATATTAGATAGCGGATTCTGATTGCTCTGACAAAGATATGAACACACACCGCACTCAATACAATCTGTAATATTATACTTATCGCACATATCAAGATCGCCCGCTTTTGCATACTGATTAAGGTATAATGGCATTAAATTCATCGGACATCTTTTTACACATTCACCACATCTTATACAAGGAACATTTTCTTTTTTGGGAAGTGTTAATTTATCAAACGCAAGTATTGCAGATGTACCTTTTATAACGGGAACATTTAAGTCAAACTGAGTTATTCCCATCATAGGGCCACCCATAATAACCTTACCCACATCACCAATAAATCCGCCTGCGTTTTCTATAACATTTTTAAACGGAGTACCTACATAAACCTTAAAATTTCTTGGTTTATCTATTGAAGTACCCGATACAGTTACAATTCTTGACATAACAGGCATTCTTTTTAATGCAGCGTTATATATCGCACAGCAGGTATCAACATTATCTACAATAACACCAACATCATTAGGAAGTCCGCCTGAAGGAACTTCTCTTGATGTTACCGCTTTAATAAGATGCTTTTCACTACCCTGCGGATATTTTGTTTTTAAAACAGCAACCGAAATATTTTCTTCTTTTTCGCAAAGTTTTGACATAACATTGATGGCATCCATTTTATTTTCTTCAATTGCAATAATGCCTTCTTTTGCGCCTGTAATATTTAAAATGCACTTTAATCCTTCGACCACTTCTTTGGGGATTTCAAGCATAATTCTGTGGTCAGATGTAAGATACGGTTCACACTCTGCACCGTTTACAATAACATAGTCAATTTCTTTATTCGGATTAAGCTTTATGTGAGTTGGGAAAGTTGCTCCGCCAAGGCCTACAACACCTGCCTCACGAACAATTTTAAGCTTTTCTTCTTTTGAAAGCTCAAAAAATCCTTCTCTTTCATAAATATCTTCGCTAAGTCGATATGTATTATCATTCTCTACAACTATGCTGTTTACCATTTTGCCATTTGGATGGCGTCTTTTTTCAATTTTGGTAACAACACCAGAAACCGACGAGTGAATAGGCGAACTTACAAAAGCCTCACTGTCAGCAATTTTTTGTCCTCTTAAAACTTCATCTCCAACCTTAACACATGGCTCACATTCAGCACCTATATGCTGAAGGAGTGGGTATACCATTTCTTTTGGCGGTAAAACTTCTATAATTTTTTCATCTTTAGTATTCTTTTTACAATCATCAGGATGAATACCGCCTTTAAAAGTTAAAGTTTTCAATAAAATCGCCTCCTTATATAAGTTTTATTTAAATCTGTCATACTTTTTACTCATACTTAACTATTATACCACATAAAAAAGGCAAAATCAACGATAAAGATTGTTAATTTTATAACACAACTATACAAAAAAAATAACCGCCAAAGCGGTTATTTTATTCATAAAGTTTTTTGTAAATTTCTCTTCTCTTTAAAACTTTTTTTACATAATTTTCAGTTTCTTCAAACGGAATATTATAAAGTGTTTTTCCGTCGGATGAATATTTTTTGTCACTAAGCCATTTATTTACATTTCCAAGTCCTGCGTTATATGCTGCAAGTGCAACTTTTACATCACCATCAAACATATCTATTAAGTATTCAAGATATGCACATCCGATTGTTATATTAACCGATGGATTATAAAGATTATTTATATCAACACCTAAATCAAATGTATCATTACACCATTTAGCAGTATCTTCTTTAACCTGCATTGCTCCCATTGCACCCTTTATGCTGTGGGCATTTTGGTTAAAGCGGCTCTCTGCGCTTATTACGCCCATTACAAGATATTTATCAATATTAAATCTTTGTGAGTTTACATCTATTTCATCTATATAACCAACAGGGTAAATAACTTTTAAAATGGGTGTTTTAAAAAAGACTAATAAAATGCAAATTGTAAGTGAAATAATAATAAGTCGTTTTAAAAATTTAAACATAATGCTACTTTTTGGTCACCTCATTTTTAATGAATAAATCAATCTGTTTTAAAAATTCTTCCATAGTGCCATTATTCTCAATAAAAAAACTGCACTTTTCTTTAAAGAAAGAATCGTCATACTGCTTATCTAACCTTGCTTTTGCCAAGTCAAAAGAGATATTATCCCTCTCTTTGATTCTTTTTGCGTTTTCTTCTCTGTCCGAAACAATTCCAAGTGTTATGTCGCACACCTCATCAAGCCCCGATTCAAATAAAAGCGGTGCATCAACTATAACATCAGATGACGATTTTATTTCTTCCAAAGCTTTTTTTAATATATATTTATGCACAATTTTATTGAGAATGTTTAATTTTTCTTTATCACAAAAAACAATCTCACCAAGTTTTTTTCGTATTATATCGCCATTTTCGTCTATAACCAAATCTCCAAAGGCGCTTTTTACCTCGTTTACACATTCTTTATCGGTTTTGTAAATTTCGTGCGTAATTTTGTCAAGGTCAACTATTTTATATCCTATTTCTTCAAAACATTTTGACGCAATGCTTTTTCCTGAGCCGGATGCACCGGTAATTCCTATAATCATTTTATATTTCTCCTAATGCGCCTCATACCATGTGTTTCCCACGCCTGTTTCTGCAACAAGCGGAACATTAAGCTTTGCGGCACTTTCCATACATTCGGTAAGAAGTTTCTTTACAGTTTCTACCTCATCTTTATGCGTTTCAATTATAAGTTCGTCGTGCACCTGAAGTATAAGCTTTGATTTTAAATTATTCTCTTTAAGTGCATTATAAATTTTTACCATTGCTATTTTTATAATATCAGCAGCAGAGCCTTGAATTGGTGTATTAAACGCCATTCTCTCTCCTTGAGAACGAGCAATAAAGTTTGACGATTTCAACTCCGGAAGATATCTTCTTCTGCCAAAAATTGTTTCTACAAAACCATTTTCCTTGCCTTTTTCAACAATTGTATCCATATAGTTTTTAATACCCTGGTATTTTTCAAAATAGCCGTCAATATATTCTTTTGCTTCTTTTCTTGTAACATTAAGGTCTTGTGCAAGAGAAAATTCACCTTTTCCGTAAACAATGCCAAAGTTAATTGCCTTTGCTTTTGAACGAAGGAATGGGTCAACATCATCTTTATTTGCACCAAAAAGATTAACAGCAGTAGCTGTATGAATATCCACATTGTTTTTAAATGCTTCTAACATATTTTTATCATCTGCGATATGAGCTAAAATTCTTAGTTCTATCTGCGAATAATCGGCATCAACAAGCACATAGTCGCTATTTTTTGCAACAAACATTTTTCTTATTTCTCTTCCAAGCTCTTTTCGCTGAGGAATATTTTGCAAATTCGGCTCTGTTGAACTTATTCTTCCTGTTACGGTAACTGTTTGATTAAAGCTTGAATGAATTCTTCCATCACTTGCAATAACTGCCAAAAGTCCGTCTGCATAAGTAGATTTTAATTTTGTAAGCATTCTGTATTCCAAAATAAAATCAACAATTTCGTTATATCCTCTTAATTTTTCCAAAACCTCTGCATTTGTTGAATAGCCTGTTTTTGTTTTCTTTATTGCAGGAAGTTTCAGCTTATCAAAAAGAATAACACCAAGCTGTTTTGGTGATAAAATATTAAATTCTTCACCTGCAAGATTATATATTTTTTCTTCAAGCTCATTTATGTTTTGTGATAAATATTTACTGAACTCAAAAAGCTTTTGTTTATCCACCAAAAAGCCTTCAATCTCCATTGAAGCTAAAACTTTTATAAGCGGAAATTCTATATCATATAAAAGATAATGCTGATTATTTTCTTCTATATCATTTTTTTCAAATTCATAAAGAAGTTTTATTGCATTTATCTCTTCTTTAAGAGCATTTGAAAATTCTTCATCCGAAAGCATATTCAAAGTCTTTTTCTGTGATTTTAAAAACTCATTTAAATTAATAACTTCAAGCGACAAAAACTCCATTGCAATGTCCGAAATTTCGTATCCGCTTCTTGATGGATTTATAACATATCCTGCAACAGAAGTATCAAAAAACTTTCCGTTATACATAATATTATTCTGATTTAAAAGCACCATATCACTCTTTATATCGGATGATATTTTTAAAATGCTCTCGTCTTCAAAAACTCTTTTGATTTCGCCATAAAAATCACCGGATAAGAACATATCGTTTACAAAATAGCATACTTTGTCTTTTAAAAGATAGGAAAAAGCATATATTTCGCCATTATTCTCATAAATTTTGTAAATGAGGTTGCCCTCCACTTCAATTTTTGCTTCTTCCTTTTTCTCAACCACTAAATTTACTTCTTCCTTATTACTCACATTAAGCTTTTTAAGAAAGGAATTAAATTCAAGATTTTTAAAAATTTCTGCTACTCTTTTTTTGTCAAAATCGCCATAAAGGTTATCATCGAATGAAAAATCAATTGGAACAAATCTTTCAATTTTTGATAAATCAAGGCTGAGATATGCCATATTTTTATCGTTTTCAAGCTTTGTTTTAACACTTTTGGTAAGGCTTTCAAGATTATTATAAACACCGTCTAAAGATGCATACTTTTCGATTAAATCCATTGCAGTCTTCTCGCCTATTCCCGCTACCCCCGGAATATTGTCAGACGAATCGCCCATAAGAGCTTTAACATCTATAAACTGAGTTGGTGTTACATGGTAACGTTCAAAAACTTTTTCATCATCGTATGTGGTTGTTTCATTTGTGGCACCTTTTGTAACAGTTAAAAGTATTTTAGTGTTTTTTGATGCAAGTTGTAAATCGTCTTTATCGCCTGTAACAATAAAGCATTCCACATTTTCTTCATCGCAAATTCTTGATATTGTACCAATAATATCGTCTGCCTCGTAGCCTTCTTTTTCATACATAGCAATATTTAAAGCCGACAAAACATCTTTTAAAATGGGCATTTGCATTGCAAGCTCTTTTGGCATAGGCTTTCTTTGTACTTTATAGCCATCATATTTTTTATGTCTGAAGGTAGGTGCTTTTAAATCGAAAGCAACCGCTACGTAATCAGGAGATAACTCATCTAAATTTTTAAAAAGTATATTTAAAAATCCATATATTCCGTTTGTAAAAATACCGTTTTTATTTGTAAGAAGTCTTATGCCGTAAAAAGCACGGTTTATGATACTGTTTCCGTCAATAAGAAGAAATTTTTTCATTATCTGGCAGCTCCTTTTTAAATTTAGTACACTAATATATTAGTATACAGTATTTTTATTAAAAAATCAACAAAAGCTTGAAAAATATAAAATTTATGGTAAAATATTAAGAAGTATTTGCAAAGAAAGGATTTAGATATGAAGCTTACATATAAACACACACTTATAGCATGCTACATAGGCTATATAACACAGGCTATTGTAAATAACTTTGCACCGCTTTTGTTTGTAACCTTTAACAAGCAATTTAACATATCAATTAATCTTATAAGCATACTTATAACGCTTAATTTTGGTATTCAGATTGCAACAGACATTTTGTCTGTTAAACTGATAGAAAAAATCGGTTTCAGAAACGGATGTGTGCTTTCATACATTTTATGCGCGCTTGGACTTGTAATGATGATGTCTCTGCCGTTTTGTATGAATAATAAATTTTTTGCACTTGCAATTTCAATTATTGTGTCCGCAATCGGAAGTGGTCTTACTGAAGTTTTAACAAGCCCTATTGTAGACTCACTACCATCAAAAGAAAAAAGCAGTGCAATGAGCCTTCTTCATTCTTTTTATTGTTGGGGATGCGTACTTGTAATTGTTGTTTCAACTTTATTCTTTAGGTTTTTTGGAATAAAAAACTGGCAATATGTAACACTTTTATGGGCATCTATTCCATTTATCAATATGTTTTTATTTATGCTTATACCTTTGCCTGATAAAATCGAGCACGAAAAAACCACATCGCTTTTAAGCTTATTTAAATCAAAAATATTTATTGTTTGCCTTATTCTTATGATATGCGCAGGTGCAACCGAACAGGCAATAGCACAATGGGCATCACTTTTTGCTGAAACAGGGCTTAATGTTTCAAAAGAAGTGGGAGATATTTTAGGTCCGTGTATGTTTGCAGTTTTTATGGGCCTTGCAAGAACTCTTTACGGAATATACGGTGCTAAATTAAATCTTTACAGAGCGCTTTTATTAAGTGCGTCCTTAGCGGTTATTACTTATCTTATAACAGTATTTGCAAAAAATCCTATAATCTCGCTTCTTGGTTGTTCTATAAGCGGTATTGCAGCAGGAATTATGTGGCCGGGTGTTTTAAGCTTATGCTCGCAAAGTTCAAAAAACGCACCCGCTGCTATGTTTGCATTTTTAGCTGTTGGCGGTGATATTGGCTGCACATTCGGGCCATCACTTGTAGGATATATTTCATCACTTGTGCAAAAAATTAATCCCACTTTATCAAACAGAATAATTTTTGCTAATGATCCAGAAGGCTTTGGACTTAAAATGGGACTTCTATTTGTTACAATTATTCCTGTTATTATGATTATCACACTTAAAAAATTTAAAAAAATTTCCACTAAAGCAGAATAATTTCAAAAAAAGATATCAATACTATATGTGAAACTTAAAAATTTTACGGAGGTTTTCACAATGGAAATAACAGATATCAGAATAAGACAGATAGCAGAGGTTGGAAAAATGAAGGCGGTTGTTTCGGTTACCTTTGATAATTGCTTTGTAGTACACGATATTAAAATTATTGAAGGTCAGGACAAACTCTTTATTGCAATGCCAAGCCGAAAAACACCTGAAAATGAATATAAAGACATTGCCCATCCTATCAACATGGAAATGAGGGAACTTTTGCAGCAAAGAATAATTGACAAATACGAAACCACTCTCGTTCAGGATGAGATAAATGCAATAGATATTGTTGGATGATAAAAAAATTAAGGCTTCTCTTTCGAGAAGCCTTTTAATTTTAAAATTTACGCTTTATTAACAGAACCAAACAGTCTCATTTTTTCCATTGTTACATTTTTAATTGCTTCAACCTTTTTATTTCTTGCTTCAAGGTATGCATTCATCTGAACACAGCCTTCGTTAGCTTTCAGATATTCGTAAGTTGCATTTGCACCTGCAACACACATATCGGTAAAAATATTAACCTTTGCAATTCCATATTTGATAGCATTTTTAAAGTCATCATCAGAAAGACCTGAACCGCCGTGTAAAACAAGAGGAACATCTGTTGATTTTCTTATATCCTGAAGTCTTTGCAAATCAAGCTTTGGTTTTTGTTTATAAGCACCGTGTGCAGTACCAATGGCAATAGCAAGAGCATCAACACCTGTATCGTCTATGTACTGATTTGCTTCTTTTACGGTTGTATATAAATCATCTTTATCGTTATCAGAAGAAACAGCCTCACCTACATGACCGATTTCACCTTCAACAGATAATCCCATGCTGTGAGCAATTTTAACTATTTCTCTTGTATTTTTAATATTTTCTTCATAGCTGTGTGCAGAGCCATCATACATAAGGCTTGATACACCTAGTTTTATTGCTTCCATACATCTTTCAAATGTTAAACCGTGGTCAAGATGAACTACAACCGGAACAGTAGCTCTTTTTGCTGCTGCTATAATTGAAGGAAGAATATGTTTTAACTCACCATAAGGCAAAAGCACTTCTGCAGTACCTATAATTACGGGTGATTTAAGTTCTTCTGCAGCATCTATAACACCTTGCAGCATATCAGAATCAGTTGTGTTAAAAAGACCTACACCATAGTGGTTTTTCTGAGCATCTTTTAATACATCGTTCAAAGTAACTAACATTTTTTTATCTCCTAATCTATAAATTATTCATCAATTTTTGTTTGTCTTACAAGTCTTTTATCAGCGAATACATCTGTTTCGTCTGTGCTTTTTGTAGAAAATTCAGATATAACTGCACCCTCTTCGCCTGCCTGGAACCAGTGCATTGTTTCAGGATAAATTGTGTACTGCTCGCCAGGATTTAAAACGATTTCGTGGTAAACAGTTGTTGTCATATTAGGAAGCTTTGCTTTAATGTCTTCTTTTTTGCCTTCACCTGCAACATAAAGATATACTTTACCGTAACGGCATCTGAAGGTTTCTTCTTTACCCTCTTTTCCATCTGTTACAACATGCATGTGTTCAGGACATGTCTGATAGGGGAAAAGCACCATTTCTTTTGCACAAACTCTTTCTGTGTTGATATAAACACAAAGCTGAAGTCCAATGTTTTCAACATCATCAAGACCAAAATCACTTACTTCAACAGGTTCATCATCACGAACAATAATGTTTGCTTTTTTGTAAAACTCTCTTGCTCTTTTTTCCATTTCTTCGTATTTTTCTCTTCTCATTACAAAACACTCCTTTTATATAATTTTTCCATTTCTTCAATTTCTTTTTTAGGTTTCATACCGCCTATTGCATCGGCACTTGCTAAATTACACGCAGCTGCACAAGAAGCAAATTCAAGAATTTTTTTATCGTCATAGCCCTGATATATACCATAAAGGCATCCTGCTGCAAACGCATCACCAGCACCAACACTGCCCTTAATGTAGCCTTTGGGAAGCAAAAGAGACGGAACAATTGTAAATTCTTTTTTGTTGTTCATCATAAATCCTGCTTCACAGCAGTGAACAATAACTTTTTCCTTAACACCGCAGTCAATAAAATATTCCATTGTTTTTCTGATGTTTTCCACATCAACACTGCCGTCTTCTTTTCTTGGTGATAAACCTGTTACCGAACAGCATTCTATTTCGTTCATCATTGTATAATTACAATATTTAAGAAGCGGAACTATTGCACCTGCAAATTTTTCCTGATCGGGACTGCTTATAACATCGATTGAGGTTTTTATGCCTTTTTCTGATATATTATGAAGAAGTCTTGCCATTTTTGTGCCATATTCATCATCTTTTGCATCAAGCATATCAAGAAGAAGAACATAACCTATATGAAAAATTTCACAGTCCAAGTTATCAACATCTATATCGTCAATTCCAAAATCTTTATTTGCGCCGCCCGAATAGAAAAATGTTCTCTCGCCCGTTGTAGAATCTGACATAACATTACTTATTGATGTATCAAATTTGGTACTTGTTTTTATACCGCTTACATCTATGCCATATTTTTTAAGCTGAGATACCAAAAATCTGCCGTATTCGTCATTGCCAACTTTACATACAGCACTTAAATATAAATCACGGTCAATTTTTGCAAGGTCAATTATAGTATTGGGAACACATCCTCCAACTGCCATTGATTTTTCAAGAACAGTTGCAAGCATGCTTTTCTGGGGATATTTGTCAATAATATTTATAACATCAACAAGAATATTACCTGCAATTACAATACCTCTTGAGTTACCTGTTAAAAGATAGTCAATTGACACACCAAATATTTTTGAAAGTGCCGGAAGCTGAGTAATATCAGGATAACCTATTCCGTTTTCCCATTTGCTTACTGCTTTATCACTTATATTAAGCTTTTTTGCAAGCTCATCCTGTGTCATACCAAGCGACTTTCTCAGTTTTGATACCATTTTACCAAAATTTACAGTATTCACCTGTTCATCTCCCTTCTTTCTTACTTTAATTATAATAAAACATTAAAAAAAAGTAAACCTACCCCAAAGTTAAATTAAAGAAAATTTTCGCCTCTTTTCTCAACTGGCGGTAGAGTTTTAAGAAAAATAAAAGGTACCACAAGGTACCTTTTAAAATTAATAACTGTTTTTATTTAAAAGTTCGTTTTTAACATTCCATAAATCTTTTGTCAAATCCACATAATAGGTGTGCGGATTTTCCCAACGTTTAACCTCATCCCACAAATTGTCAACTGCCATTTTGCAGTTTTTCTTAAGTGTATGTATATCGGGAAGGTCATACACAAGTTTTCCCTTGTCAAATATTTTAACAAGAAGATTTTTTGAATAAAAATTAGTTATTTTTTTGCGTTTCCATGTATGTTCAGGGTCAAAAATTTCGTACTCATCACCTGTTGGTGCAGCTTCTTCTTCCAAAGATAACACATCGGCAATTGCCTTATTGGTTTCTTTTTCATAAAGCCTGTAAACATTTTTTGCACACGGTGTTGTAATTTTGGCAACATTCTCCGAAAGCTTGATTTTTGGAACTTCCTCACCATTTTCATAAACAGAAACAAGCTTATACACGCCACCAAAAACAGGCTCTGAACGCGATGTTATAAGCCTTTCGCCAACACCAAAGGAATCTATCATAGCACCTTGTTCAAGCAAATCTCTTATAATATATTCATCAAGCGAGTTGCTTGCAACAATTTTACAGTCTTCAAAACCTTCTGCATCAAGAATTTTTCTTATTTTCTTGCTAAGATATGTTATATCGCCACTGTCTATTCTTACACCCTTTGGTCTGTATCCTTTTGGCAAAAGCACATCTTTAAATGCTCTTATTGCATTTGGAAGCCCAGATTTTAAAACATTAAATGTGTCTATCAAAAGAGTACAGTTATCAGGATAAAGCTCGGCATATGCACAAAAAGCCTCATATTCACTCGGGAATAATTGAACCCAGCTATGCGCCATTGTTCCAAGTGCAGGAATACCATACTGAACATCTGAAATTGTGCAGGCAGTACCCGAGCATCCTGCAATATATGCAGCTCTTGCACCATCAATAGCACCGCTTGTACCCTGCGCTCTTCTTGAACCAAATTCCATAACTGGTCTGCCCTTTGCTGCACGCACAATTCTGTTTGCTTTTGTAGCAATAAGACACTGATGGTTTATTGTTAAAAGCAGCATTGTTTCTAAAAACTGTGCCTGAATAACAGGACCTTTTACTTTTACAATAGGCTCGCCTGGAAAAATTGGTGTTCCTTCTTCTATTGCCCACACATCGCAGGTAAATTTAAAATTCTTAAGATAATCTAAAAAAGCTTCACTGAATATTTTCTTTGAACGCAAAAATTCAATATCAGTATCTGTAAATTCTAAATTTTTTATATAATCAACAAGCTGTTCAACACCTGCCATTATTGCAAATCCGCCACCATCAGGAATTTTTCTGAAAAACATATCAAAGCAGGCTTCTTTTTCTTTATATCCTTTTTCAAAATATCCGTTTGCCATTGTGATTTCATAAAAATCCATCAGCATTGTGTAGTTAATATTCTGCATTGTAAAAACCCTTTCTTATTCTTCCAAAGCTTCCTGAAGCCAGAATCCACCTATATCAAGAGCTTCATACATATCTTCTCTTTCGGCTTTTTTTACAGTTTTGTCATCTTTAGATGAAATAAGTTCAATATAAAGATACTGAGGAATTTCAACCTCACCAAGCATTTTTGTTTTTAAAATTGACATACGAAGATAATATTTATCGTTTACATCTCCGTAAATTATAACATTACCGCGTTTTACAAGAGGGATACCCTTATATAACAAAGCGGTTGCTTCTTCTTTCTTTTTAGCCATAATTTATCTCCCTTCTGCCAATTAAAATAAATTGACACAAAACATTTTTTAACAATACTTATTTAATAATACCACATTTTCAAAATTATGTAAAGAATTTTGATTAATTTTGTGTATTTAAATGTTCATTATAATTTTTTGTAAAAATGTGACTACCATCTTTTTTGGTTTCATCGGTATGATAATATAAATAATCGTGATGCTTTGGCATTAGTGCCGCCTTTAAAGATTTTATACCGGGGTTACATATTGGTCCTACAGGATAACCTCTGTATTTATAGGTATTATAAAGCGAATCCTTTTCAAGGTCTTTGTATAATACCCTGTCTATATCATATAAACCGTCAGATAAAAAGTACACAACACTTGCATCAATCTGAAGGGGCATATTACTTGATATTCTGTTTTTTATAACACCTGCAATAATATCACGCTCACTATCAAGCTTTGCCTCTCTTTCAACAAGTGATGCCATAGTTATTGTATCAAAATTAATATTATTTATATCACCGATTTTTGAATACTGCTTTTCAAATTCACCTAAAAGTGTATTTATTATATTATGAGGTGTTTCACCGATCAAAAACTCGTATGTTTGCGGAAACAAAAATCCCTGAAGCTTTATTTTATAATCTTTTTTGGGAATGTTTTTCAAAAAGGAATAGTCATAATCATCATCTAAAGCATTCATAAAATCATCATAATCGCACAAATTTAAATCCGATAGTTTTTTAGCAATCTGCTCGGCAGAATATCCTTCGGGGATAGTTAAAGTAAAGGTTTTTTCAGTCCCTGAAGTTATTAAAGTTTTTACAACCGATTTAAGACTCATTCCGGTGTTTAACTTAAAAATTCCTTTTTGTATTTTTGTGGCAACATTATCAATTCTTACTTTAAGCTTAAAAACATTTTCGTTCTTAATAACATTTGCCTCTTTTAATCTTGATGCAATATTTGAAATGCTCTCTCCGCTCTCTATTACAAACTCAATATTTTCCCCTTCTTTATCCGTTTGAGAAAAATACTCGCTTATATAAGGAAAAGCAAAAAGCAGCAAACAAGCTAACGCTACTATTAAAATTAATGCAGTTAGTTTTTTAATCATTTTTTCACCTCTTATTATGATTTATATAAATTTATTTCGATATGTAAAAATTCTAAAACAACACATATTATTCCCATAATTTATCCAATTAAAAATATGTTGGCATAATTCATTTCCTTTCGACAGTCTTTAATTGCGAGGCATACGGTTTAAATGCAATCCTTTTTGATAGCTGCTAATATCAAGTTATAACTAAAAACATATAAATTTGAATTTTACAGAACCATTACCAAAGTACCAATGCCGATAAGTATACACCCAATCAACGATTTGGTTGTAAACTGTTCGTGCAGAAAAACAAAAGCCAAAACCAATGTGATT
>SVJU01000058.1 GCA_015068825.1 Oscillospiraceae bacterium
AAGAAGAATACTTTACGGATATAAAAAAGAACAGTTTGAATACCAAATAGAGCCATATGAAGCAGAGATTGTAAAAGGTATTTTTAATGATTATGTTTCGGGTAAAACACTTCTTGCTATTGCCGAATATTTAACTTTAAATAATGTTGTGTATTTTAAAGATAAAACTGTATGGACCAAAAATGCTGTTAAACGAATCCTTGAAAACGAGCATTATATGGGAGATGCCGAGTATCCTAAAATCATTGAAAAAGATACATTTTTGGATGCCGAAAAGGTTAAATTGGGTAAGGGCGGAGGCAACAGACCTACAGATACAGAGGAAAATAAATATCTTAAACAATACTGTGTATGTAACAAATGCGGTAAAAGATTTACCAGAAAAGCAAAACATAAATTAAGAGAACGGTGGTACTGTTCCAACGGTTGCTCTTATACAGAAAAGTATCTTGATGATAAAGAACTTAAAAATATGATATACTCATAATAAAAATTCAGGGTATATTTTGAACTGTTCTGAATGGTTCGCTTTTGGCTATGAATCACAGTAAAAAATAACTACTTAAACTTAGGTTTGAGTAGTTATTTTTTTGCCTTTTTATGCCTTTTTGAAGCCAAAAACGATGTTTTGGGCTTTAAAAAAGGGTATTTTGATGAAATTTTACACTCAAACATAAAAATATGCAATTTAATACTAAAAGCATAAAAATTAAACTTGCAAATACGCAAGTTTGAGACGAGTTTTCATAATATTGTTTCAAAATAACAAATAGTGTGATATAATTAACACATAAAAGTGCATTTTAATATGTCAGGAGTTAATAATGTGGATTATATAAAGGGTGCAGTCGAGGAATATATTGATGCGTATAAACGAAAGCTTGAGAAATTACAAAAAACAATTCCGGACTTAGATATAGAGAGAGAATTGAAAGTAGTACGAGAAAAGATAGAAGAATATTTAAAAGTTAACAATGAGTATGCAATGCTGATGATGGAGTTGGAGACTTATAAAGATAAAGATTCTGATAATTATGTTTCGCTTACTGAAATAGCAAAACTTAAAAATCCGAAAAATCCAAGCTATGTAATTCAAAATTGGCTGAGGAATAGAAATACAATAGAATTTCTATCTTCGTGGGAAACAAAGAATAATCCAAAATATTCAATCAGTGGATTTATTGTTATAAATAAAAAGATATCAGACCCTTCTTTTTCGCTTACGGTAAAGATATGGAAACGCTTTACAAATGCAACCGGAATTATTTCAAAGCAAGGAAACGGCGGTGGAACATACGCTCATAGAGATATTGCAATTGATTTTTACATATGGGCTTTTCCGGATAAAAGATATGAACTCATAAGGATGATTTCAGGGAAGGCATCTTTTTTAGAAAAAATAAAAGAAGAATTGAAAATAATAAAAGTGTAATATAAAACCATTGACAAGTGATGGGATAATCATTATAAAATAATATCAAAGCAGGAGCTGATTTTGTGCCTAAAATTTTAAAAGTGACACCTTTGAATGATTATAAATTAAAACTTGAATATAGCACAGGTGAAATTAAAATTTTTGATGTTGCTCCGTATATCGTAGGTTCTTGGTTCGGGCTTTTAAAGGATAAAGAATATTTTGACACAGTTCACATTGCAAACGGTGGCAGAGGTATCGAATGGGTTGGAGGACAAGATATAGCACCGCATGAGCTTTATGAGTTGTCGCAGTAGAAATATGGCAAATGGGAATTTTTACAAGCAATCGTAAAGGAATTGAAACATTAAAGTATTATAAAAATAATAGAGGTTGGAATTTTCTCCTTCATTTTGAAGGAGAAAATGAGGGAGAAAAAATATTATGAGCAGAATTATGGATGAAATGATTAAAGAATATATTGATGAATGTGCTGCAAAGGCTATTGCGGAAGTTTCGGCGAAAATTGCAAAGGAAAATGTGGAAAGAACTAAAAAGATGTTGAAAGACAATCTTTCGATTGAAAAGTTGTTGAATACAGCGGACTTTCTATTGAAGAAGTCGAGAAATTAAAGCAGGAAATGAGTAATTAAAGGAGCAGATATTATGAATATATCTGAAAAGGATTGGAAACTTTTCAAAGAAAAATTACCCTTGTGGCAGGAAAGGTACATAGAAAAACTTAATTCTGAATATATCCAGATATTAAATTCTAAGGAAAATCCGTCAGAGAAATTTTGGATTTTAGAAAATAAAATTAAAACGGACAGAAGGAAGGCGGGAGTAATAGTTGAAATGTCAAGGAAAAATATGCTTCCAACCCTTTGGGAACTAATGAGCGATAACGCAATAAGTAAAACAGATTTAATAGAATTCAGTGATGATGTGAAACACAAGATTACCTATTTTTTGGAACTTTAAAAATAATGTAAAGAATGAAAATTTGGAATAAGGAAAAGCGAAAATTTGGAACATAATTTGGAATAAAATTTGGAATAAGACCCGCTTTAAAATTTGGAATATAATTTGGAATAAGATTTTACCGAATTTATGAGTGATTTTTAAAAAAGAATGTTTTTGAATTACAGGTTCCCACTTAAAGGGTAATTATTGAATAAGGGCAGGAATAACCATCATACTTTTGGTGCTTTCACTACTTAAGAACAAAGTTTTTAGCTACATTTCTTTTAGTATGATTTTCAAAGTGTCTTTGTCATACTATCAAAAATAGAGTCATCTCGTAATTTCGGGATAACTCTATTATCATAATTGCAAGGGGGGTGAAACCGACGGTGGATTTAAAGGTTCTTGTAAGAGTTGTGGCAGAGTCAAAACAGGTTCTTTGTGCTATTTTGGCGATATCCAACTCCGAGTTTTTAAGCAATAAAGTAGCCTCTTTGATTCGCACGGTTTTTAAATATTCGGTGAAATTAATGTTGAGATGCTTCTTAAATGCATGGCTGATATAAGCTGGATAGAGAAAGAATTCTTGTGCAAGTGCTTTCAAAGATCATTTTCACTGTATTCCACATGAAACCCGAAATCCCATAGTGTACTTGAGACAACGGTAGCAATCCCTTCATACACGAATCACATAAAAGATCATAGCAAAAAACATTCTTTTTTACAATCGTGATGTTAAAAATTGCATATTTTACCTTAAAAGTGATTAAATATGGTGGTTGAAAAAATTTTGAATAAATTGTATAATGAAATTGAAATATGCATTTGC
>SVJU01000029.1 GCA_015068825.1 Oscillospiraceae bacterium
AGAAATTGTTTTCGGGTATAGACATCTGTATTTTAACTTCAATTGCAAGTTTCTTTCCGTTTGCTTAGTTATATGCTCTGCCAATAATTCTCTTAATATATTCTATACTATTGTTGTTTCGCTATACCGAAACAAAATCAAGTGGTTTTTAATAATTTTAGTTTAAATGTCAAAACACCTGCAAGAATCAAGTCTTGCAGGTGTTTTATAAAATTTTGCTCTGTCTAATATATGCACATGATATCGAAAGATTTTGAATTTTATAAAATCACCGAAAAGAGCAACCTTTAAGCAACTTGGAGATAAAAAGTTTCTATGTTACTCTCATTGTATGTACAGTCGATTTGGATACGCCGAATTTTTTTGCTGTTGCACGAACTGTGGAACGATTTTCTATTATGTATTCTGCCAGCGTTATAACGCGTTTTGAAATATGTTTAATAATTTGATTACATATTTCTAAATTTTCCGGGAGAAACGCCTTTTATACATTTAAATGTTTTAATAAAATAACTTAAATCTGCAAAACCGCATGAATAAGCAATATCCGTAACTTGCATATCAGTATAAATTAGTTTATGAGATGCTTTTTCTATACGGTATTCATTTAAATACACAATGGGTGTTTTACCGGTCATATTTTTGAAAAAACTACCAAGATATTTTGGTGACATTTTTGCATTGTTTGAAATCATTTCAAGTGAGAGAGGTTTGTCATAATTTTCTCTTAAGAATGAAAGAATACTTTTTAGCTTAATGATATTTTTGTTGTTCATAATCTTGTTATTTCCAATGTTTTGAATATATAAGTTTTCCTCTAAAATTACAGCGAAAAAATTATAAAAGGCAGAGATAACTCTGAATTTACGAGCAGAAGAATTTTTGGTAAATGAATCAAAAATATTATTTAAAGCATGGGTTGTTTTGTTATCTCCATAAGGAAAATATTCCTGTATTAAATGTTCACCATCTATTATGCATTTTATAAATGAGTTGTTGTCAAGCCCAATCGAATATAAAAAATCAATGTGAAAAACAATGCATTCATAAATACAGTTTTGGGGAATTCCCTGATGAACTGTCTGTGGGTTTATAAAAACACAATCTCCTTTTTTTAAGTTATATCGATTACTATTTAATGATATTGGAAATTCTCCTTCTAAAATTCGTATAAGTTCAATTTCAGAATGCCAGTGAGCAGACATATTGTATCTTGGATGTGCTGAATCTAAACAAGCAAATAAAATAGGAAAATCAGCAGTTCCTCTTTGTTCAATTTCATTATAAGCCATATCGAACCTCATTTTCTGTATATTGTTATACTTTTTTCTATTATAACACAAGAAATGTTTGAAAAACAAGTATATAATTATATTTAGTATTAAAAGATTCTGGAGGGAATATTATGGCAAAATCAAGATTAATCGGAGATTATCCTGTAATTGGCATCAGACCGACGATTGATGCAAGACGAGGCCTTCTTGGTGTTCGTCAGAATTTAGAAGAGCAGACTATGAATATGGCAAAAAGTGCCGCTAAACTTATAAGCGATAATTTAAAATATTCAAATGGTGAACCTGTAAAGGTAATTATTGCTGATACAACAATCGGAAGGGTTGCGGAGGCAGCTGCTTGTGCAGATAAATTTAAAAAAGCGGGGGTCGATATAACAATAACTGTAACTCCATGTTGGTGCTATGGTGCAGAAACCATGGATATGGATAAAAATACTATTAAAGCTGTTTTGGGATTTAACGGAACCGAAAAACCCGGTGCAGTATATCTTGCATCAGTTCTTGCAACACATGCACAAAAAGGCTTGCCTGCGTTTGGTATTTATGGTCGTGACGTGTGCGATGCTGATGATACAAATATTCCTGATGATGTAAAAGAAAAAATACTAAAATTTGCAAGAGCGGCGGTAGCTGCGGCCACAATGCGGGGAAAATCATATCTTCAGATTGGTTCGATTTGTATGGGAATTGGTGGTTCAATTATCAGCCCTGAATTTATAGAAGAATATCTTGGTATGAGAGTTGAGTCTGTTGACGAAGTTGAAATTATAAGACGAATGTCGGAAGGAATATATAACGAAAAAGAATTCCAGAAAGCATTAAAATGGACTAAAGAAAATTGCATAGAAGGTTTTGATAAAAATCCTGAAAATGTGCAGCGAACAAGACAGCAAAAAGATGCTGATTGGGAATTTGTTGTAAAAATGATGGTTATTATTAAAGACCTTATGAATGGAAATAGTAACCTTCCTGAAGGCTGTGAAGAAGAAATGGTAGGGCATAATGCTATTGCGGCAGGCTTTCAGGGGCAAAGACAGTGGACTGATTTTTATCCGAATGCAGATTTTGCTGAAGCAATGCTTAATACTTCATTTGACTGGGAGGGGGCAAGAGAGCCGTATATTCTTGCAACAGAAAACGATGTTTTAAACGGAATAAGTATGTTGTTTATGAAACTTTTAACAAACAAAGCCCAAATGTTTGCAGATGTTCGTACATACTGGAGCGGTGATGCAGTTAAAAAGGCTACAGGATATGATATAGAAGGCAAAGCAAAAGATGCTGATGGATTTATACATCTAATAAATTCAGGTGCTTGTTGTCTTGATGCAAACGGTGCTGCTAAAGATGCAAACGGAATTCCTTTGATTAAACCATGGTATGAAATCACAAAAGAAGATCAAAAAGCAATTTTAGAAAATTCAACATGGAATTATGCAGATGTTGGCTATTTCAGGGGAGGCGGATATTCATCAAGATTTGAAACAAGAGCCGAAATGCCTGCTACAATGATAAGGCTTAATCTTGTAAAAGGTCTTGGACCTGTTATGCAAATCGCTGAAGGTTGGACTGTTGAACTACCTAAAGAAGTATCTGATATACTATGGAAAAGAACTGATTATACATGGCCTTGTACATGGTTTGCACCAAGATGCACAGGTGAAGGAGCATTTAAAACTGCATACGATGTTATGAATAACTGGGGAGCTAATCATGGGGCTATTTCATACGGACATATCGGTGAAGATATTATTACACTTTGTTCAATGTTAAGGATACCTGTTTGTATGCATAATGTACCTGAAGAAAAAATATTCAGACCTGCAAGCTGGAATGCTTTTGGTATGGATAAAGAAGGCGCAGATTTCAGAGCATGTGCTGCTTATGGACCACTTTTTAAAGATACTAATAAATAATGTGAATGTATTAACAAAACGAGAGGCATAATATATGTTCTCTCGTTTTTTTGTATAAAAATTACCCTAAATGTTGAAAAAGTATTAAAAATATATTGCAAATAAAGTGCTATAATGGCATTGTAAGATAAAATAGTTATGTTAAGGGCTATTTTTTAAATATTTTGTATATCTAAACGGAGGTAAATTTATGAAATTAGCAAAAATACTTACCGCATTATTTTTAACAGTTTGCATGCTTACATCTGTTGTGAGTGCTGCTGTAATTGACAGCGCAGTGTATAATCCTGACACTGATACTATTACTATTAAAGGACAACTCCCAAGTGAAGAGATTTCGTCTGACCTTTTAACTCATGAAATTAATTCAAGTAATATTTATGGAAACAACAATGCTTACAAGGACGAAAATTGGTTTATCAGAGGTGCGTGGGCTGGTAAGTTGGCAGAACTTTCTTATGATGAAACCGATTCATCTGTATTAAAGCTAATAAAGAGAGAAGAATATTATTTTGGTATTGCACAGACGGTACATAGCAAGTTAGAACAGCATGGCTTAGGTAAGTACAGATTAACCGGAAAGGTTAAATTAAAAACCGCAACTTATGATGATGTTGAGTATGGAAACACTGCTACAAAAAGCAATTTACAAGTAACTCTTACATTAAATAAGTCTGCTAATAACGTTTCTGGCGTTGATGAAACAATTTTTGCAAAAAACAATATTAATAATTATGTTACGGTTGCAGAAGATACATGGACAGAGTTTTCTCTTGATTTTGATGTTTCGATTAGAGGTACTACTGATGATGGAACTGATGTGTTGAAAGAATTCCCATTAGACGAGGAACTGGATTCTTCATTAATTTTCGTGACAGCCGGCTCCAACACAACAGACGATGACGATCTTAGAGATATGTATTTAGATGATTTGAAATTTACTTTTGTCGAAGAGTATTCAAATCCTGAAAAAATAGGCATTGCAATTGAAAATGACGAAGGTGTTGTTTATGCAAATGAGATTGCACCCGAAGAAGAATACGGTTATAAGACAGCGCTTCAATTACCCGAAGACACATCAATCAATAACTTAACTGCGAAGGTTTATAATCCTTCAACAAAAGCGGTATCAACTGCTAATGTTACAACATCCAATGCACGCAATAAAACTGTATTAAAAACCGATAAAACAGTTCAGGTAAGCTTCGATATTTTTGATTATGTAGACACAAGAGATATTGATTCACTTTCTATAATTGCAGCAAACTATGATGCAAATAATATGCTCATCAATACAGTAGTTACACCACTTGACATTACACATTCAACTCTTGTAAATCAAAATGTCACAGTTGGTGGTAACGCTAAAAAAACAAAATTGTTTTTGTTTGAAAATATGACAACAATTATCCCATTATCAGATGCTGATGTGTTTACATCTTACGAAGAAGCTGAACCTACACTATTCCTCATTGGTGATTCAATTTGTGTTCAGTATAAGCCTAATTCGAGTGGCGAAGAGATTAACTACCCACAACAAGGCTGGGGTGTTAAATTAACTGATATGCTTGAAGGAATTGATGTTGTAAACTGTGCACATGGTGGATATTCAACTACCACTTTCCTTGTGTATGATAGGTTTGCTAATGGTTGGCCTAACGGACACGCATGGAGTAGCGATACAATTACAACAGCTACAAAAAAAGACGATGATAGTGATATAGGGTATCATTATGAGAACTATCGTAGTACACCTGCAGAAAACATTCTTTCGCAAGTTAAAAAAGGCGATTATGTTTTAATATCACTTGGCATAAACGATGGTTTAAATATTAACATAAATTGGAGTGAATCAAAACCTGCTTTGGCAGATCGAACACTTTACAAACAAAATCTTCAAAAATTTATTGATGATACAAAAGCAAAAGGTGCAGAGATTATTTTTGCTACACCTACTGCAAATGGTAGTAAGGATAATACCGGTGTTTATGATGAAGATTATAAAGCTCGTGGTGATTTGATGGTAGAAGTTGCAGCTGATAATAACATTGTTTGCTTACCTCTTGGTGCTAAACAAGCAGAAAGTTATAACAACATGACAGAAGCTGAAGTTAGAGCAATGCATATGTTCAAAGATACATATACACAACTTTTAAGAATTGAAGATAACAAAAAACATAATAATGATCATGTTAAAGATGGTTCGGATGACCCAGTTCACTTAACAGAAGATGGAGCCCAGTTTATTGCAGAGCTTATTGCAGAAATGCTTGCTTCTTCTGACAGTAGCTTGAAATATTATTTGAAATAAGAAATTTATTCTGTAAAGGAGTTATGATATGAAAAAATTATCTTTTCTTTTGGCGCTTGTTTTGATTTTCTCATCAATAGCCGTTGTGCCTGTATTTGCGGCAAGTTCGTATATTTATGACGGTGAATATGTTTCTTCATACTCATACGAATCATATACTGGCAAAGATTCAGATGGTAGCCAAAAAACTTGGACAACTGGTTTGACCGATGAATACAAAATTGGTAATGCACCTCAAAAAAACAGTGATGATTATGTTTACCATGTTTATGGCACTGTAACTGAAAAAAATCATGAAATATGGCGACATTCGTTTAATAAATCTTTATCGAATGATAACGATTTCAAAAACAAAACTGATAATAACTCTTATTCTTTTGATATATATTTTCCGACTTTAACAGAAAATAATGCAAGAAGTGAATTTGTTGTTGCTGCCGGTACAAATAAAATAGCTCCTTATGTTGTTTTTGTATGCGGTGAATTTGATACTAATAGGAAGTTTAATATTGCAGCTACATCTACAAGTTCTTCAATTATTGTTATTGATGGGCTCGAAAACGATAAATGGTACAATATTACATTTGATGTTAAGTATGATGGTAAAAATAATGTTGATGCAAGTGGTTCAAGACTTGAAAGAAATATTTATATTAATGGCAACTTGGTTAGTAAATATTATAAATATGCTTCATCTAAATGGACTGAAGCAAACGCTATGCCAATTGTTAACGAATCTGCAACTACATACACTGATTGGTATATGTTAGCAAGAAACTCACTATTTTTTGATGTGGGTGATTATCACAATTTCTATTTTGATAATGTTATTTATAAAAATTCTTTATTCACACCTGATGCACCAGCAACAATTGCAACTGCTGAAAATGGCGTTGTAAAAGTTAAAACCGATGTTACTTTAAATGGAATAAAAGCTCTTGCAACAAATGCTAATGCAGTTGAAATTTACAGAGAAAATGCTGAATCTACAACAGGTTATGATGCAATAACAGAAAATTTTGCAACAGGCGATATAGTTAAACTTGTAACCGCAAATGGTTCGTACAGCTACTACACATTAAATGTTGAAGAAGATGAAGAACCACCTGTTGTTGAACCTGATGAACCTGAAAATCCATTTGTAATTGGTGATTTAACTTCTGATTTAGATGTATCAGACGGTAGTGTTTCTGCAACACTTGAACTTTCGGGTGATACAGCAGACAAAGATGTTACACTTGTTGTGTGTTTATATAAGGGTATAACACTTGTTGAAATGTTAACAGATACTATTTCGAATGGCGATGAAGTAAAGAACTTATCAAAATCTATAACTGTTCCAACTGAAGCAGGTAATTATACAGCAAAAGCTTTTGTATGGGATAGCTTAAATAGTATGAATATGTTAAAATAGAATTATAAACTAAGGCGGCGCTAAGAATGAATATCGTTTTAAACGCCGCTTTAATTAAGTAAATCCAGGCATATTGTAAATGCTTAAATATTATTTGAAACATATAATTTTTGCAAAAGGAGCAACACTATGAAAAAATTATGCTTGATGCTTGCATCAATTTTGGTTATTTCATCAATGCAGTTTTCTTTTGTTTTTGCACAAGAAGTAATTTTGGATGAAACAAATATTGATGCAACTATAAATAGCGCAATTGCTGTTGAAGAAAATGATTCAGAAGAAAATAATAGTGAAAATGAAATCAATATTGAGGTTGAAAATATTGAAGAGGTTGAAGATGAAGTCGTCGAATCTTCGGCTGTAACACCTACTACTTATTCTTATGATGGTACAACAAGTCCTTCAACAACTACTAACTTTGCCAAATACAACACTTCTACATCATCAGGACTTACTCAAGATGACAATACTTCGGGTCCACAAAATACTGCAACCGATAAAGTGTATCATGTTTACGGTACATCGTCAGTTGGTGATAATGGATATTGGAAATTCGCTTTTAATAAAAGTTTAGCCAAAGACACTAATTTTATTAAAAATAATAACTATTCTTTTATGACTGATTTATATTTCCCAACTACAACTGATGCAACGACAAAGAGTGAATTTATTGTTTCAATCGGTTCGGGTGTAGATAAATCTATTGGTTCAAGTAAAACCATGAATATAGTTTTTAGAGCGGGTGAATATAAAGAATCAGACAGTAATTTTGGTAACTCAGGTTTCGTTTTTTATGGGTTAGAAAAAGATAGATGGCACAATGTTGCTATTGATTTTGCATTTGATGGTAAAAATTTAACATACAAAGTTTATGTTGATGGAATTCTAAAAGGTGAACATTACAGATACTCTTCAACAAACGGTATGTATAAAGTTGAGAGTGATACAATTGTTCCTACTGCATATGCTTCTGCGGTATCTTCGTGGTATTTTTTATCAAGAGCAACTTTAAAATTTGTAAATGGCGAAAAACACAATTTTTATTTTGATAATGTAATTTATAAAAATTCGGCATATACACCGGCTTTAGTTCCTAAGATTGAAAGTGCGGTTGATGGAGTTTTATCGATTGATGAAGGCAAAACTGTGTCTGATGTTGCATCTTTGGCTACTAATGCAGAAAAAACTGAAGTTTACAGATACAATACAACCACAAAAACTTATACTCAGGTAAATGATTTAGTTGCAACAGGAGATGTTATTAAACTTGTAAGTTTGGGTGGTGCTTATAGTTATTATCAGATAAGTGTAAATGCAGCTTCTCCAATTTTGCCGTCAGACCCTGTTGTTAATGTTGAAGGTACTGTATCAATTACTGATTCAGATTTCGAAATAAAAACTTTGGATGATGATATACGCATTGATGTACCTGAATATAAAATAGGAACTAATATTTTAAGTGGTAATATTAATAAAAATGATGTAATTACTATGACCATTTCAGGAACAAACTCAGGATCCAAGAAAAGTATTTCTGCAGTAAGTGCTTTGTATGATGAAAATAACACAATGCTTTTTGCAGGATACGATGTAAAAGAAGCTGAAGGTGATTTTAATCTTTCAGTTGAATTAACATCTCCTTTGGCGCTTGAAAAGGGAAAATACAGCATTAAAACTTTTATTTGGGACAATGCTGATGCAAATTACATATATTCAGATAATTTTGATACATCCAAAGCTGGCGGTATGAATTTTACTTCTTACGGATGGAATTTAACTGACTATTCAAATATAACATCAAGTGATAAATATACAGGAAGAACTTCTTTGAAAATTGTATCAGGAACAGGCAGTAATGATATGATTTCAAACGAGGTTGCGATTGAAAAAAATAATATTTATAAATTGGTATTTGCAGCCAAAGGCGAAGGCGGATTTGAGTTTGATGTGATGGATACGGATTTAACCTCTTCATTGTCGGGTGGTGCAAAAACATTTGATGGCAATACCGAGTGGGATTTATCATCGCTTGTTTTTGAAACTAAAGAAAACGAAAAAGTAAACCTTGTATTTAAAACAGGCAATGTAGCATCAGAAGCCTTTATAGATTCTGTTGCAATCACAAATAATCTTACTTCAAATGGTGGTTTTGAAAACGGAAAAACCGGGTATATATTTGATGAAAATAATGATGTAATTGATACTGATGTACTTTCAGGAACAAATGCAGGTTATATTAAGGTAGGTAAAATTGCTCAGGAAATGGATTTGATTGCCGGGTATGATTATAAACTTGTATTTTATTCAAAAGGCGGAAAAGTTACTGCAACAATTCTTGATGAAACAAAAGCAGAAATTGCAGAAGAAGAGTTTGCTGAAAGTACAAGCTACAGATACAATGTTATTAAATTTAAAGCGCCACAAGGAAAAGATAAATTTACTGTAGAATTTTCTGCAACTTCTGATTCCTACATAGATTGTGTAAGTCTTGAAAAAGAATCTGCAAACATTATTGAAAATGCAGAATTTAAATATGGCATAATAGATTTGTGGACTGTTTCAAATCCTGGATCTTCCAAGCTTACTGCCGAAAAGATTGATGATGGTGAATATGCACTAAAACTTGCTAACCGTCCTTTTAATTACACCAGAGTGGATCATTTTATCAGTGATGGAGTTAACAAAAACGGAACCGGTAAATATAAGTTCAGTGCAGATGTTAAATTTTCTGATAAAGACGCTACAGGAACATTTCAAGTATATTTAATGTATAAAGATGCTTCTGATGCAAATCAGAATGATTATCAGAAATTTGACAACATTACAGATGAATGGACAACAATTGAAAAAGAATTTGAAATAACAGATGACAAGCTGTTTACAGATTCAAGAGGACATGTTTCTATTGCTACAGGTGATACTTCTGACTTTATGATTAAAAATGTAAAGTTTGTAAAAGTGAATTAAAAAGTCGTATAATGAGGAGAATAAAACAATGAAAAAAATACTTGTTTCAGTTTTGATTGTTGCGTTATTGTGTAATTTTACTTGTTTTGCGGCTAATTCGATAAAAGGCACATATAACGAAGCAACAAAAGAAGTTTATGTAGAAGGACATCTTGATGAATACAAAAATGCACCTGCTGCTGTGTGGATTCTTAAAGATGGTAAAGAAAATTTAACCGGTCTTACAAAGACCAATATAAACGATTATCTGTTGCATCTTGAACAGGTTATAACAAACGAAGATGGTGAGTTTAATTTTACTTATAAAGTAAATAACGAAGGCATATACAACACATTCGTAAAAAGCTTTGATGGCTCACTAAAAGGCGAGGGTATGATTGTATGCAGAGGAAGCTCGTATTATTTAGAACTTATTGAAAAAATCGAAGCTTTAAGAGATGCAGAAAACAAGAATGATGATATTGATTCGCGTGTGGCATCATTGAAATTAATACTTAATGACAAAGGTGTTTATGATGCATTGAAAATATATCAGACTAATATGCCGGATGGTGTTAAACTCGACAGTGTATCGGATAATGCATATAAAATTTTATTAAGTTATAATAAAGCATATCCAACCACTGAAGGTGAGTTTGCCAAAATCTTTATTGATAGTGTGGTAGTGGATATTTTCAACAGTGCATCAGAAGCCGAAATCGCAGGTAAATACGATAATTTGAAATCATTTTTACCAAGTGGTTATGACTTGATTATAAAAGAATATAAAAATATGAAAACATCAAACGAGACCGGATTTAACAGTATAAACAAAATACTGTCAAAAAGCACATTTAAAATTAGTGAAGATATTGTAGGTGTGCTTTGCGAACAAGTTGCTATAACCAGTCTTAAGGCAATGGACAACTATTCTGAATTTATGCGTTTTGTAAAAAGAGTTGATAACCAGATAGGTATTGATTTAGATAAGTACAATACTATAACAAGTCCAAGACTTCCTGAAAATGTTGATAAAGCGATTGTGAACTTGAAAAATTCTATTAATACTCTTGGTGCTCTTAAAGAACAGTTTATTATAGAATGTAACAGAGAACTTACAAGAGAACTGCAATCGGTTTCTTCTTCCTCAGGTTCTTCAAAAGGTTCTGGAGGTTCGGTTTCTGGTTTTGTGGGTTCACCGATTATACCCGAAATTAAACCTGAGGATACGGAAGATGCACCATCCGAATTTAAAGATTTAAATCAGAAACACTGGGCGTACATTCCAATTGCAAATCTTGCAAAAAGAGGAATAATTAATGGATATGCAAATGGCACTGTTGCTCCTAATAACAATGTGAAAAGAGAAGAATTTATTAAAATGCTCATTGTGGCTTTAGATAAGTGCGATATGAATGCAAAATCTGATTTTGATGATGTATCAGGTAATGATTGGTATTATCCATATGTATCAACCGCATTTTCAAAAGGATATGTAAAAGGTATAAGTGAAAATAAATTTGGTGCAGGTAATTTTATATCCAGACAAGATAGTTCGGTAATGATTTATAATATACTTATTAAATCAGGAAGAATACTTCCAGCAAAAAGAACTTATACATCTTTTGAAGATGAAAAAGACATTGCCGGATATGCTGCGGATGCCATAAAGGCTCTTTATTGTTCACAGATTATTGATGGTACAGGTACAGGATTTAATCCTGGTGGTAATTTAACACGTGCCGAGGCAGCAAAAATTATTTACGGTGTTTTAAAAATTGTGAAAGGGTAAGGTGACAAAATATGAAAAGAACATTTAAATTATTATCTTTTGTGCTTCTGTTAGCCATCTTTATCCAAAGCTTTTCTTTTTCGACATTTGCTTTTAATACATCAGAATATTTAGAAGATGAATATAAGCTTCTTGAGAGAATTGGTATTTTTAATAATACAAATATTAACCCAAGTGCTACTTTCATTACCAGAGGACAGTTTGTAGTAGCGGTATTTAATCTTTTAAAACTTAACCGTGATGCTTTTTCTCCGGCAAAGGATTATGATGATGTAAAAAGTGATTATTTTGCATATAAAGAAATTACTGCTTTTAAAAATTTAGATTATATTTCAGGTATTGGTGCAAATAAGTTTGGACCTGATGAATATATTACAATGGAACAGGGTGTAAAAATACTTATCAGTGCACTTGGCAGCAAACCAGCTGCAGAAGGTATTGGCGCACATCCAAGAGGATATGTTGAAGTTGCAAAAACGTTAAAAATCTGGAAGCCTACATATAATCTTGGTGAGATTATGACTTGCGACAATTTCGTTAATCTTTTGTGCGATACATTAAGAACAAGTCCGCTTACAATTACAGGCGTTGAAGGTGAATACATTGTTTATGAAGCTGAAAAGGATGAAACTGTATTTTCAAAATATTATGATATCTACGAAAACAGCGGCATAGTTAGTCAGGTAAATTTAGAAAGTATTGATGCCAATGTAAAACCAACAGTTGTAATAGATAATGTGGTTTATAAAACAGGAAATATTGATGTTTATGATTATATTGGAAAAGAAGTAGATGTTTACTACGAAGAAAAGGATAACAGCAAAGAAAAAACACTTATTTATATTTGTGAACAAGATGGGCTGACAACACTTGAACTTACAACAGAAGAAATCTTGAATTACAGTAATGGTATTTACACTTATGAGGTTGACAATAAAGAAAAAGAAGCAAAAGTGAAATCTGATGCGGACATTTATTATAATGGAGCTAAAGTGTCTTATTTTAAAGAACTTATGCTTCCCGAAAACGGAAGTGTTACTTTAATAAAATATGCTGATATACAGGGGCTTGGCTATGATGCAGTTGTAATTGAAGATAATGCACTTGCTGTTTTAAAAGGTTCTGTTTTATCAGACAATAATCTGCTGTTTGAAAATAATATTTCATACTATCAGATAGAAAATGATACTCTTGTTACAAAAAGAGCAAATTCCATAAAAGCATCTGAAAGTACTGATTTTTATTACAGAGTTATGGATGATAAAAACACATTGTCAAATGTTTCAGCTTTGTCAGAAAAAATGGTTGTTTCGGTAGCGGTAAATCCATATTATAATGGTGTGAAATTATCATATTGTCAGCAGACTGTTTCGGGAAAAATAACATCAATATCTTCGGATTTTGAAACGGTAATAATCAACGATACCGAATATAAAATTAAATTTGGTATAATTTCAAAAGATGATTTATATCTTGGTTTAGATGCTACATTTATGCTTGATTTTGATGGTAATATTGTTTATTTTAAAAACAATGGAAATGGATTCAAAAAAGGCTTTGCAGTAAGGGCATACCTTCCTGATGATGTTGCAAGTCCTAAAGTAAAAGTGGTTATGTATGATGTTGAATCGAAATCTGTTTTTGAAGCTGAAATTGATGAAAAGATTAAATTTAATGGGCTGAAAAAAGATGTAGAAACAAAGGAAAATGCAAAAGATTTGCAGGATTTATGCAGACGAAATTACAAAACAAGTGCTACAACAAATTATGTATCTTTTGAACTTTTACAGTATAAAATAAACAGTGATAATCATCTTACTGAAATTAATACTGTTGGTTCACCTGTTTTGCCTGATTTTAAAAGAATTAATTCATACGAGGCAGAACTTGGTAATGAATATATAGGACATTCTATGTATACAGTAGGAGATAAGATTATTTATAACGATGAAACTGTGTTTGTGTTTTTGCCATATACCAATAAAACCACAGAAAGCTATATAGATTACGCAGAGCACTATATTACACCAAGAAATAAGTATTTGCTTTCAAATAATATGACATTGCGTACAACAACAGAGTTTTATTATTTTGATGACGATGCTTATGCAGATTTGATTTTGCGTTACGGTCAGAATGTTTCAAAACCAAGTGAAAATGAAAGCTATCCGTCATACAGAATGGCAGCGGGTACTTTTACTGAACATGCTGTTGTGACAAAGATTTCAAAAGCAGTTTCACCAAATGGTGAAATTACAGATAAAATCAGTTTGATAACATTAAAAGGAACAGAGGAAGAATTTGTTGTATCTGCTAAATATGCAAGTGATATGAATGAAGAATTTTCATTGAAAGATGCTAAGCTTTCTGTTGGAGATATTACTACATATTATTTAAAGGATGGTCTTGCCGGTAATTTTGTAAAGGTTTACGATAATACTCAGCAAAAACCACTTGATGCTTTTAAGGGAGCACCTCGTTCATATTATTCGGCAACAAGCAAGAACTATGATGTGAATCAATCAACTGCATCTTCAAGTTCTTCAAGTGATTCTGCATCTCCTTACAGTGCAACATACAGAATGACTGTTGGATATGTTTATGAAATAAAAGATGATGTTATGATGGTTGCACGTGGAAATAATATTGATGATACAAATCTTGGATATTTTAAAATGGGGGATGCACCTATAATAGTATGTGATAACATCGCTGGCAAAAAAGAAATAAAAGTGGGTAGCCTTGCAGATGTTAAAGATGCCATAAGTTATGGAACAAAAGCATCAAAAGTATTCGTTTATGTAAAATCAGGAAAAATTTCTGCATTTGTAATTTATAATAGCTAAATCAAATATTAGTCTTAAAGGCGGGGGACATTACTTCGCCTTTAGGCTTGAAAAAATTTTTTTAATGCTGTAGAATTAACAGACAAAGGGGTGATAAAATGAATTTGCTGCTTGTTGATGATGAAGAAATGACTCGCCAGGGTCTTATTGAAAATATTGATTTTGAAAGCATTGGCATTCACAATATAAAAGATTGCAAAAATGGAAAGGATGCGCTTTTAGCAGTAAAAGCATTTACACCTGACATTTTGCTCACAGATATTAGAATGCCTAAAATGACAGGTATTGAACTTGCAAAAGAAATTCATCAAATCTTTCCGGATTGCAGAATTGTTTTTATGAGTGGGTATTCTGATAAAGAATATTTGATAGAAGCTTTAAAACTAAAAGCAGTTGATTATGTAGAAAAGCCAATTGTACTCGAAAAAATTTCGGATACTTTAAAAAAGGCAGCCGATGAAGTTTTAAAATCTCGCTCTACAAGCAAAATTACAGAAAATGCAGACAAAGTTATAAAAAGCACTTCTCATATTTTAAAATCAGAGTTGGCGCTTGTTTTGACAAAACCAAAGTTTGATAATAATAAATTTATTAATCTTGTATCACTTACAAATTTTGAAATTTTAGCTACTTTTTATGTAATTACTGTTGTGTTTAAAATATGTGATGCTGATGTGAGCATTGCACGCGAAACCTTGACTGAAATAACCGAAAGTATTTTAGGTGAAGAAAAAAACGATGCAATTTATACTTTTAAAGGCGATGATGCTTTCGTAGTTACATTTTGTTTTAAAAACAAAGCAAGTGTTGACGCGAGATGTGTTGTTAATTTTGCAAACAGTTTGCTTGAAAAAGCAAATATAAAAATGTTTTGTTCTATTGGTAATGCATATCCTGTCGAGAGTGCTTATAACTCTTATCAGGATGCTACAATAAACCTGGTAGCAGGTTTTTACAAAGGATATGGAAAAATTGTGTCTGTTGATTTAGGTAATCAAACATATGATTTTGATTTGTCAAAAATTCAGGCTTTTGAAAAGTGTCTTATCGGCAAAGACAGAGAAACTGCAATCCATATATTAAAAAGTATTGCATCAGATTTGAAAAATTACCCTGCAACACTTAATGCTGCTTCAAAGAATTATTTTTGTAAAATGGCATTGTTGATTGTAAATTTAAAAGAAGAATATAACATAAAAAGTGACAAAGAATATGCTGAAAATATTCTTGAAGTAATTTTTAAGTTTAAAACACTCGATGAAATTGTTGACGAACTTATAAAAGAAATTGATGGTTTTTTTGCTTGTATTAATATTGACAGCGAAAATAATATTGTATTTAAAATTAAACAATATGTAAAAGAAAACTATACTCACCAGCTTTTGTCGGTAAGCGAAATAAGCGATTATTTGGGACTTAATATGTCGTATGCCTGCAAGATTTTCAGAATGAGAACAGGCACTACAATAAGCAGATATATTACAAATTACAGAATAATTGAATCTAAAAAGTTACTTCTTTTACACAATATTGCAATCAGAGATATAGCTGTTATGGTAGGGTTTCAAAATTCAAATTATTTTGGTAAGGTATTTAAAAAGATTGAAGGAATGCAACCAAAGGAATACAGAAATAAGAATATGTTATAAAAAAGAGTGCGTTAAATTTGTTACGCACTCTTTTTGAATATTTTATGTTTAATTTTTGAAATTAGTTTTCTGCCTTTTTTTAATATAAAACGCAAGGGTAAAAAATTAATTACATAAAAGCTATAAAGTTTGTATTTAAATCCGGAACATTCAATTCTTTTTCCATTTTTAATATAAGCCGTAAGTATTGCAATTATCTGGTCGTTGTATACCGGATATTCAGAAACATAGTGATTGTCACCGCGCATGGTGTATACATCATCTTTAACCTTTACAACTCTGTGAAGGACAAATGAACCATCGCATCTTTTGTAAAGCGGCACATCGCCTTTTTTTAATTTTGAAGGATTTTTGATCAAAACAACGGTATCTTTTTTATCACGAAGCATAGGAAGCATACTTGTGCCGCCTGAAATCATTTTAAATTCTCCGCCGCTGTTTAATACTTCTTCCATAACAGGAAAAAGGTCATTTAGTGAAAAGTCATTATTCAATTATATTAGCTCCTTTCAGGGGCTTGAGAAATTCTTCTATATCTTTTTGCGCAGTATTTCTATCTATGCCATATTCTTCCATAAAAAAATTACAAAGTTTAGATTCATCAATACCTTTTTCTAATTTTTTCCAAAGGAATACACCTGTGTCATTAAGAAGAATATACCCTGCAAACTTTTTTGATTCTTTGCCAATGGCAGCGACTAAAAATTTGTCATTAACTTGTCTTAGAATATAACCTTTTTTTATTTTCACAAAATTCATTCCTTTAAAATTTATACATAGTTATAATAACATATAATTTTAAAAAAGTAAATATTAAGTTTTTAAATTTCAAAATTATGTCAATAAAATTTGTTTTTAGTGAATTTGCACACAAGATAAAGTATCAAAAAAATAATATTATTAAAAATTATTATTGCATAAAAAATAAAATTGTGATATTATAATAACACTAATTTGGCTGAATATAATCAGGAATATTTGGGAAAAATATAAATGGTTGATTAACTTATTTAGAAGGGATTGTTAAAAAATGAATGCATGGCATGATATTGATTCAAGCAGAATACACCCTGAATCTTTTGAGGTTGTAATTGAAATTCCAAAAGGAAGCAAAATAAAATACGAGCTTGACAAACAGACAGGTTTTTTGAAAATGGACAGAATTTTACATACATCTACGCATTATCCTGCTAACTACGGCTTTATTCCTAAAAGCTACGCAGATGACTATGATCCTCTTGATGTTCTTGTGTTATGTTCAGAAACTCTATATCCGTTAACTTTGGTAAAGTGTTACGCAATTGGTGTTATAACAATGATTGACAACGGCAGAAATGACGAAAAAATTATTGCAATACCATTTGATGACCCAACATATAACACATATACTGATATTTCACAACTGCCAAAACACATTTTTGATGAAATGAAGCATTTCTTTACTGTGTATAAATCGCTTGAAAATAAAGATACTGCGGTTGATGAAATCAAGGATGCTGAGGAAGCAAAAGTAATTATAAAAAATGCCATAGATGCATATCAGGAACGATATGGAGCAAGATAAAAAATACCCTGCAAATTATGATGTATTTGCAGGGTTTGATTTTAATTTAATTGTTAAAATTTTTTAGTTCTTCAAGACATTCTAAGCAGATGTTTCTTTCTTTGTATGTAGTAATGTTTCGGGCATTACCGCAAAACATACATGAAGGTTCGTATTTTTTAAGAACTATTGTGTTTGTTTCTACAAAAATTTCAAGACTGTCTTTCTCGTTAATATCAAGTGTTCTTCTAAGTTCAATAGGAAGTGTGATTCTTCCCAATTCGTCAACTTGTCTTACAATACCGGTGGATTTTAACATAATATCACTCCTTAATGCCTGAGCATTGAAAATAACAACTTTTCTTTATCTTGGATACTAACACAAATAGTGCTAAAAGTCAACTTTTTTCGTCTAAAATTAACAAAACATTCACAAAACCAACATATAAAATCAAATATTAATTTTATATAATAAATTACGAAACTTTTTCGTTAATTTGGTTGACTGTATAGTGGTATTTGTGATATAACTAATATAGTTTTATAACATAAGCAGAGGGTAAAATTAATATGAGTATTAATATGAAAAAAATAGCACAAGAGGCGAGGGTATCGGTATCTACCGTATCAAAGGCTTTTTCATATAGCAAAGAAATAAGCGAAGCAACAAGAGAACGTATTTTTGATATCGCAAAAAAATATGATTCACTTGAAAAATATACTTTACAAAAGTATTCAAAAAAAGTTATTGTTGCGATTACACCTGAAATAAACGGGGGATTTTATACAAATATACTCAGCCTTTTAAATGATAAAATTAAAAAAAGAGGCGGAATTCTTAATATATCTATAAGTGATTTTGAAAAAGAAAATGTTAAAACTCTTTATGAGTATCATACAAAATACCAAAAAGTGGATGGTGTACTTATTATTGGCAGTAATTTTGATGTTTTCAATTTGCTTAACACTCCAACAGTTTTTATGCTGGGTAATTCAAAAGGACATATTGATGCTGTTGGTACAAGTATAAAAGAATCTATTTACGAGGTAGTAAGAAATTTGAAAAAAAGTGGGCACAAAAATATTGCTTTTATAGGCGAAAAATTAACAGAAAGCAAAAAAAGATACTTTGAAGAGGCAATGAACTTTTATTCAATGCCGCTTTGCAGGGAGATAATCGAAACATCCAAGTACAGGTTTGAAAAGGCTGGATATGAGGGTGCAAAAGAAATAACTTTGAAAAATATTGATATTGATGCCATAATAACTGCTTATGACAAGATTGCCATAGGAGCAATTAAATTTCTTAAAGAAAGTGGATTTACAGTGCCTGACGATATTTCTGTCATAGGAATGGATGATATTCAGGAATGTGAATATCTTGATGTCCCTCTCACTTCTATAAAAACCAATGTTGATCTTGTTTGTGAAAAGGCGCTTGATATTTTGTATCGTAAAATGGATAACCAGTTTTATTTTTCAAATGAAAATATTGTAGTTAAAAGTGAGCTTGTTAACAGGAAATCTGTAAAAAATAAAACTATATAAAAGCTTTTGAAAGAGGTGTACATAATGAAATTAAAAAAACTTGTTCTTTCGGCAATGTTTATAGGACTTGGGTTGGTATTGCCTTTTTTAACAGGGCAAATAAAACAAATAGGAAATATGCTACTTCCAATGCATATACCGGTTATTTTATGCGGTCTAATATGTGGTTGGCAATATGGTCTGGTTGTTGGATTTATATTGCCTGTTTTGCGTTCATTTCTTTTTTCAATGCCTGTTATGTATCCAAATGCAGTTGGAATGGCATTTGAACTTGCTACATATGGTTTTTCAGTTGGATTTTTGTACTCACATTCAAAATGGCAGTGCATAAAAGCATTATATAAATGCCTTATTATTTCTATGATTCTTGGAAGATTAGTGTGGGGTACAGTACGAATGTTACTTGTTGGCGTAAATCAAACATCATTTTCTGTTTCTGCATTTTTGTCGGGAGCATTTTTAAATGCAATTCCGGGAATGATTTTACAACTTGTTTTAATTCCTGTAATAATGGTTTCGTTAAACAGATCAAAACTTGTTAAATTTAAAAAAGATGCCTGAATTTAAAATTCAGGTATCTTTTTTTGAAATTTATTGACAAATAAAAGTCATTGTGCTAAACTAGTTATGCAATGAAAATCAGGAGGGATATAAATGCGTTATTCTCTTGCAAAAATTGCAGACGAATTGGGGCTTAGCAAAGCAACTATTTCAATGGTATTAAATGGCAAAGCTCAGCAGGGCAGAATTGGTAAGGAAGTTGAAGAAAGAGTTCTCGAATTTTGCCGTAAGGTTAATTATGTCCCGAATATTCATGCACAACTTATTAATAAAAAATATGTAAATACTTTTGGATTCTTGGTAAATCAGGGCGTTCTGGCAGATAGTGATAATCCATTTTCAGACCTTAATATAACCAGTATTCTTGGTGGAATTGTTCTTGCAGCAGAAAAAATTGATTACAGAATTTCTATTCAGCTGTACAATAATGAAATGAATGAAGAAAAAGTCTTTGAATGGCTTCGAAACCGAGAAATAGATGGACTTATTTATTACGGGCTTAACATCCCTGAAAAATGGCGCGAAATTTTTTCTAATGAAAAAAGGAGTGTTGTTGGTATAGGAATCGAACCTGATAAAGATATTTCAAGTGTTAATATAGATAATTTTACCATGTCGGCAAATATAACAAAACATCTTATTGAAAATGGCAGAAAAAAGTTTATGTATATATCTGGTATAGATGGTAGTTTTGTTTCTGACGAGAGAAAAAGAGGTTGTATTTCTGCACTTAATGAAAGTGGAATAGGCATATTACCTCAAAATATAATAAGTGCAAAATATTCCGAAAAAGAAGCACAGAATTTGATTTTGAAATTAAAACCAAATGTAGATGCTATTGTTTGCGCAAATGACGATATGGCAATTGGTGTTATAAAAGCATTAAAAAAGTTGAATATTAATATCCCAAAAGAGATTGCTGTTGTTGGTGGAGATAATATTTGCACTTCAGGATATGTTTCACCATCGCTTACAACCTATGAAAATAATCAACATCAGCTTGGTATGGAAGCGGTCAATGTTATACATTCTATGATAAATGGTGGTAGCGTAAAAGCGGTTACACTTCCAAGCGATCTCATAATAAGAGAATCATCAAATTAAAAAGAAAAAGGTCTTTAATGACTTTTTTATTTATATGCTAAACCAGTTAAGCTAAATTTATAAAAGGAGATGTTTATTAATGAAAGCAAGTGAATTTAAAACAACAAGAGCAGTTGTAATCGAAAGACCTTATGAGGCAAATTTAAGAGAAATTAAACTTACTGAACCAAAAGAAGATGCTTTTGTAGCAAAAACAACATTTAGCAGCATAAGTACAGGTACTGATATGAAAACATATCGTGGTATGCAGCATCCTGAACAGTGCTATTTTCCCCTTGTTCCTGGATACGAAACAGCAGGTGTTGTAGTTGCAGTTCCCGAAAATCCTGAGGCAATTGCAAGAATTCCTGAAAGTGCGCGCAAAATTAAAGTGGGCGACAGAGTTATGATAAACGAATGCCGTAAGTATGGTGATGTTTGTGCTGCATGGGGTGGTGGAAGTGAATATACAATTAAAGATAGTTTTACTACTAATGATCAGTTTGACTATATGGTAAAAGTTCCTGATAATGTAACAGATATTCAGGCTGTTTTGGCTTATCTTGCATGTGTGCCATTAAAAGGTATTAAAAGAATGATACTTCGTCCTAATGAAACAATTGTTGTTGTTGGTGCAGGTATGGTTGGTATTTCTGCAATTCAGGAATTAAAAATAATTGAGCCTACATTAAATGTTATTTGTATTGAAAGAAATGCATTCAGAAGAAGTATTGCAGAAAAATATGCAGATATGGTTGTTTGCCCTGAAGAAGCTGTTGAAAGAATCAAAGAATTTACAAACGGCAAAATGGCAGACCAGCTTATGGAATGTTCAGGAAATCCTGAAGTTGTTGGTACACTTCATAAATACATCAAGGATGGCGGCTGGGAAGATGATGATATTCCTGCTCATATTCATTTGCAAGGTGATTATCCCGATAAAATTATATTTGACCATTATCACAGATGGTTTGTTAAAAATGCAACCATTACTATGACATGTGCTTTAAGAGGTGGTTGTAAAGAACAGGTTTTACAGTGGATTTCAGAAGGCAAATTTGATACAGAAGGGCTTCCGATTGAAATCTGGCCTGTTTCAAAATGTAAAGAAGCTTTTGAATATCTTGATAAAAAAGGTGCAGATGTATTTAAAATTGTATTCGATTGGAGTAAATAATTATGAGATTAGGAAATGCTTCATGGGGGTTCAGAGAAACTCCTTTAGAAAAACAGTTTGAAATAACAAAAAATATGGGACTTGATATCCTTGAAATTGGCATTGCTAATGCACCAGATGATATTCCGCTTGATGTAACGGACAAAAGACTTGATGAAATTATTAATATGTCTGAAAAATATGGTGTAAAAATGCTTTGCGCAGCAACAGGCGATGATTTCACAACTGGCACAGATGATATTGCAAAAATAAAAAGAGTTATTGATATTTGTAAAAAACTTCAAATTAAGTATCTTAGAATTTTTGCAGGATTCACACCACTTTGTGATGTTACAGATGATGTTTTTGATATGATGATAAAAGCTCTTTGTGAGGTTTGTAATTATGCAAAAGAGAATGATGTTGTTCCTGTAATCGAAACACATGGTGCGGTTAATGGATATGATGATGGTGTTGAGCATATAATGAGTACAACCACAGATTTAGAAACATTTAAAAAGATATTAAGATTAATTCCTGATAATGCAAAAGTATGCTATGACCCTTCAAATCTTTATGCGGTTGGCGTAAGTGAGCCTGATAAATTCTATGCAGAGATTAAAGATAAAGTTGCTTATTCGCATTTTAAAGATTTTGCGTCTTTACCTTCAGGACATTTGAAACCTTCTTTCTGCGGTGACAGTAAGATGAACTGGAACAATATTTTAAATGCTATGAAAGATTTTGAAGGTTTTGCAGTTTTTGAGTATGAAAATACCGAAGATGTTGAAGAAGGCCTTAATAAGTGCCTTAATTACATAACAAAATTATTATAAAACAAAAGGAGAAACAAAATGAGTAAACCAAAAGTAATATTTTTACCACACGCAAATATTCAGTATTCACAGCTTGCACCCGAAAAAAGACAGTGGGTTATGAAAAACTGCTATGAAAAACTTTTTGATTTAATTGATAGCGGTGATTATAAAATCGGTTTTGAAGCAAGTGGTATAACAATTGATGAAATGGCAAATCAGGCGCCTGAAGTTTTGGCTAAATTAAGAAAGCTTGTTGGGGAAGGTAAGGTTGAACCTGTTTGTTCACCATATATTCACTTTATGCTTTCAAACATTCCTAAAGAAGTTTGTCTTCATTCGTTAAAATATTCTATGGAAGTTTGGGAAAAGCACACAGGAAAACGTCCTGAAATTGGCTGGAACCCAGAGTGTGGTTGGGCAGGTTATATTCCTGATGTATATAAAGAAGCAGGTCTTAAAGCACTTATTATGGATGCCGACTCTTTAATGCTTTCTTTTGATGAAATCAGAAAAGCAACTGGTCTGGAATTTGACGTTGCAGGTCACTCTAATAAAAACCACTTATTTAAAATTGAAGAATACATTAAAGATAAACCGAATTTCCTTAAATTCATTACAAACGCATCGGTTGCTCCAAACGGCTTAAAAATGATATTCAGAAGTGACTGTATGGCAAATCTTTTGTTATGGTACTTAATGGGCGCTACAGAAGGTATGAGAGACGAGCCTATAAATATGGGTGAAATTAAAAATATGCTTGCAAACTGGAAAGAAAGAATTGCAAATACTGGTAGCTTTATTATGCCTTATGCAGAAGATGCAGAATACATTGGTTCAAGTGCATACTTCTATGTTAAGCAGTTTAATCAGGCAAGATTCTTTGAAGAAGAACCTGATAGCGTAACAAGATTTAAAGAAATTTTGGATGCTGCAAAAGATGCTGGATACGAGTTTGTTCTACCAAGTGAAGTTTTAGATAACACTATTGAAAATGATTATGTTGATAATATAGAAAACGGTGTTGCATGGCATGGTGGTACTGCAAAAGCATGGGCGAACACAGAATATTCAAGAATTATGGATCCTGTTTGTATTTCTATTCTTAATGGTATTAAAGCTGTTGCAGAAAAACTTGATCAGGAT
>SVJU01000059.1 GCA_015068825.1 Oscillospiraceae bacterium
TTGTTGGATTTTTAATGTTTGGTAACTTAATTCGTGAATGCGGAGTTTTAAATTCTCTTTCGGAAACTGCACAAAAGGTTCTTGCAAACCTTATTACCATATTCCTTGGAATTACAATTTCTCTCCGTATGCAGGCAAGTGAGTTTTTACAGCCCGACACACTTTTAATTTTAGCCCTTGGTTTGGTTGCCTTTATTTTTGACACTGCCGGCGGTGTTCTTTTTGCAAAGTTTTTAAATCTTTTTACAAAGAAAAAAATAAATCCTATGATTGGTGCAGCAGGAATATCTGCTTTCCCAATGTCCGGTCGTGTTGTTCATAAGATGGGACTTGCAGAGGACCCTCAAAACTTCCTTCTTATGCATTCTATGGGAGTAAACGTTTCAGGTCAGATTGCTTCTGTTATTGCCGGCGGTTTGATACTCAACTTCTTTATAAATATGTAGGAGGATAAAAAAATGAATATAAATCCAATGAATTTTGTTTATAATCTTAAATATATGGGTATTGGAATGCTTGGAATTATTATTGTTATTGGTATAATAATTTTAGTTACAACAATCTTAAATAAGGTTACAAAGGATAAACAATAAAAGGAGCTGTTCCTTTTGGAAAAAAATTTAACTTTTATTAAACTTATAATTTACGGCCTCCTTTTGGGAATAGCCTCAATTATGCCCGGAATGAGCGGCGGCATACTCGCTATTGCTTTCGGTCTTTACGAGCCTGCTCTTGATGCAATTGTAAATATTAAAGCGCATTTTAAAAAAAGCTTATTATTTTTACTCCCGATTTTTATTGGTGCGGTAACCGGAATTTTTGTCTTCAGCGTTATAATGAAGCCTCTTATTCAGAACTATGAAATAAGTATAATTTATTTCTTTATAGGTTTAGTCCTTGGAAGTCTGCCGTCTTTTTTAAAAACTGCAAACACAGGAGGATTCAGATTACTTTATATTCTTCCTCTTCTTTTATTCTTTGCTTTGGGAATGATATTTGCAGGAGCTGTGGATTCAAATATTAAAAATGCAGAAATTACTCCTCTTATACTTCTTTTAAGCGGAGGAGTTTTAGCACTCGGTATGGTTGTTCCTGGGGTAAGCTCTTCTTTTGTACTGATTCAAATGGGAGTTTATGAAAAAATATTAAGTGCTCTTTTAGCCTTTGATTTTTATTATATTTTATGGATAGGTTTAGGCTTTTTAATTATTGCTGTTTTACTTGTAAAACTTTTAAATATTGCTTTTAAAAAATATCATGGCTTTGCTTCTTATGGGGCACTTGGATTTTTAATATCATCAATTATTGCAGTTTATCCGGGAACAAGACAGGGAATCGGTCTTATTATTGATATTTTTCTTTTGATAATCGGAAGCTTGTTTGTTTATATTTTTATGAAGAAAACAAAAAAATAAAATAAAAACATAAGCCGAGTGTTCTTAAGAACACTCGGCATTTCATTCTTTTCTGTTTTTTAAAACTCCAAACAAAAGATGTTATCTGATTTTGAAGATAGAATTATTTCTTTTTCTGTTGTTACACCATTAATTTCAATTTTTAAAATATACTTGCCGTAAAAGCCTTTAAATTTTGCTTTTCCTTCACTATCGGTTGAAACCTCTGTTTCGGTATGCCATTTATTTTGAATTAAATTCTTGATTGTATAGTATGCAGGTTTTAGGGCCATATCAAATCGCATAAGACCACCGTAATAATAGTTTTCACCTAATGTCATATCACCTTGTGATTTCTTTATCTTTTCCGGACTCGGATCCCATATATGTGCATATCCGTCAACTAGATTCCAATATATAATCTGTTCAACTGAAGGATGAGAGAACCAAATAGAGTAGAGCATTTCAATTATCTTTGCCTGAATTTCTTCATCTTCCTCATCATTTGAATATGCAGGTATTGTTACTTCGGTAACCTGAAGAGGAACTTTGAAGTTAGAATATAAATCCATATGTTTATATAAGTTTTTTGGATTGTAATATGGTCTTGTTTTTTCATATTCTTCCTCATCTTTAAAAAACATATGATACTGCATTCCAATAGCATCTATTCTTGCACCTTTTAATTTATTAGCCTCTATGTATGAATAATATTGGTCTGTAGCTCGGCAGCTATTGGTCCATGGTAAGTTTGTACCCTCATTTATAACCAGCTGATTTGACGGAAAATATTTCTCTGCCATCTTAAAACACCATTCAATAAAATCAGGTTCATCATAAAAGGAAGTTTTCCCTTTTTCCCATTGCATTTCATTTGTTACTTCAATTGTAGGAATTTTATCTTTATATCTTTCGGAAATTTCCCTGTATCGCTTTTCAAGTGCAAGCTTTACTTCTAAAACACTGGCATCTTTCAGCCATTCCGGGAAGAACTGTTCATATGCTAAAGCATGTTCACGAGGCTCAATTCCATGCTTTTCACAAAATTCCATACATAAATCGATTGGTGGTCTGCGATATAACCTTTCGCTGTTTTTATCATATCTTGTCTGTCCTTTTTTGGGCTCTGTTGAATTCCAGTAAAAAGGCAGTGTTGCCATATTAAAAACCTCACAAAAGGCTTTTTTGTATTTTTTATTTTTTTCTTCTGTTTCAAACTCATCAAGCATAAAAAGATTTGCGCCAAATTTAAAATTATGTGACTTTTGATTAACCGAAATTTTTGCATTTGGTATAGGATTACCTTCACTATCCTTAACTAATATATCAGCATATCCCTTTCGGTACTGTTCAATACCTGAATTTATTTTTTCTTCCATAAATTCTTTTTGCTCGTGAAAAAATTCCAGAACCTTTTTTCTCTCCATCATAATTTTAATACTCCTTGTAATTGATATCCGTAGTATATCACACAATTTTTTCTTTTTATCAAATATTTAAATAAATTTTATTTTTTTCTGGGTATTGGAAGAGTAATGGTTACCCTTGTATATTTTGTATATTCACTCTCTATTTTTATTTTTCCTTTATAACTTTCTATAATTTCCTTTGCAATAGAAAGCCCAAGACCTGTTCCTCCTCTGTCACGGCTTCTTGCTTCATCCTCAACTCTGTAAAATCTTTCAAATATATGTCCAAGCTTGTTTTCAGGAATTCCCC
>SVJU01000030.1 GCA_015068825.1 Oscillospiraceae bacterium
TGCATGGCATGGTGGTACTGCAAAAGCATGGGCGAACACAGAATATTCAAGAATCATGGACCCTGTTTGTATTTCTATTCTTAATGGTATTAAAGCTGTTGCAGAAAAACTTGATCAGGATTTAGCTTCACTTGATATAGAACTTGATAATGCAATGAAAGCCTTAGCATCTGCTTGGGTATCAGATTCAAGATGGCCTCCTGCACCAACTTCTCCCGGAAGATTTAATGTAAGAGAATCTTTGGAGGATATGTATAAAGCAAATGACTACATTGCAAAAGCAATGGAAAAAGGTGGCATAGCAGAAAAAAGAGGTTTATATTCACCAAACCTTATGAAAACACAGATTAAGGCTATTGATGACCTCTTAATGAGTAAAGAATACTTTGGTGAGTAATGGAAAAGAAACTTGAAATGGTACATTTTCAAATTACAAGAAATTGTAATTTGAGATGTCATTTTTGCGGACAATGGGGCAAAAAAGGCTTTTTTTCAGATGCAAGTGGAAGTAATATGGAGTTTGATGACTGGGTTAATGTTATAAATTCACTTAATAAATACCGCAAAGAGAATAATACTCAAATAGACATTACTGTGTGGGGCGGGGAGCCTCTTGTTTCGCCATGCTTTGAAGAGATTGTAAAGTGTCTGCACAAAAACAATTATAAAGTTGCAATCGTTACAAACGGTGTGCTTATTGATAAACATTTGGATGTAATAAAAACTTGCGTAGATAAAATATATCTTTCAATTGATGGGACAAAAGAAATTCACGATGCAATAAGAGGAAATGGTGTTTTTGATAAGGTTGTTCAAAACATTAAAATTTTAAACCACCCTGCTGTAACAGTTATGTCGGTAATTACAAAAGAGCTGGTAGATAATCTTAACGAGTATTTAACACTTCTTGATGGCCTTAATATAAACGAATTTTACCTTCAGGATATGATAGGGCTGAATAATAAAGAGATTCAAAACTATAAAATATGGTTAAAAGAAGCATTTGATATTAAAGCAAGTGATATTATTTCCTGGGAAAACAACGATGATTTTTCTTTTGCTAATCAAGTTGATGAATATTTGAATAAAGCTGATTTATCTCTTTATAATTACGAAATCATTCATAAAACACATTTTAAAAGCGAAGAAAAGTATTGTTTTTCGCCTTTTAAACATATTCACGTTGCTTGGAATGGAAATGTGCTTTATTGTACTGATTTTTATGATTTTAGTGCTGGCAATGTAAAGGAAAATGATATTATTGACATTTTCAATAATGAATTATCACAAAAATTTTGTCAGGAAATTATAAATGGTAATTGTGCAACATGCAAACATTGTTCGTGGAAAGATAACAAAACTTTTTATCTTTAAATAACGAAAACCTTCTGCTTTTTGCAGAAGGTTTTTTGGTTTCGTTGACAAAAATAATAATGCAATGTTATAATTAAATTATATATATGGAGGTAAAGATAATGAAACGAATTTTAGCATTGGTTGTTATAGTGTGTAGTGCTTTACTTAGTTCTTGTGATAGTGTAAGTATTGGAATAATAGGTGGCTCTGATGGGCCGACTAGTGTCATTGTTGCAGAAAATGAAGAGCAAACAAGTAATTTAAATGATATAGATAAATATTTTAAAGATAACTATGTGGATAAACAAAAATTACCAATTCTTGATATTAATATTGAAAATCCGGTTGTATCGGATGACAGAATTTTGGTTTTAGATGACACTATTGAGAATAATCTTGAACTTTTGATATATGAATATTACAAAAATTTAATGTCAGGGTCTTTTGAAGATGTAAAAGAAATTATTGCTGATGGTTCGCTGCTTGCTTCGAATGATGCTTATGAAAATAATTTTAAAGAAGGAATATATTACAGTAAAATTGAAATTGATGAGATAGAACTTATAGATAAAGATGACCTTGATGAAATTGCTATAAAAAACAAACAGGCAATTGTTAAAAAGATTAACGATTTAAAAATGACAGAATTTGCAATTGTTGAAGTTGATAAAACTATAACACATAACGAAAAGGCACTTAGTATGGTTCCACAGGTTGGAAATGGTGATGTAACAAGGTATTTTGTTCTTGGAAAAAAAGACGATAAGTATAAAATTGTTGAAGTGTATTGGGAAGGTTTTATGAGTGATCAGTAAAATGCATCAGGAGGTGTATGTGCTTGAAAAAGCTAATCAGCATATTATGTTTTGCTATCGCGACATTAGCGATACATACGGTTTTTTGTGGCAGTATACCAGAAGATTTAATGCATGAAGATGGTGCCCAGATATTCTTTGCAGAGATACTTTCGTATTCAAAGGAAAATTCAACTGTTACAGTATGTCCGGTTAAGAAAGTCAAAGGTGATGTTAAAATAGGCACACAAAAACACTATGATAGGGCAAGTACAGTTGGGGAGTTTCTGATTAAACAAGGCAATGTTTATCTTTTTACGTATTTTGATGAAAACAATCCAACAGAAATTTTTGAGGTAACAAGCTATGATACTTCAACTCTTAAAATAAAAAATATTGCAGGTGATATGTGGGAGCGTTTTGAAAAGTATTTAAATGACGGAGAATACGAAAAGGCTGAGCAAGACAGAATTAACAAAATAAATGCAAAGTTTACGGAGGTTGGCGATGAAATAACATTATCATCGCTTACAGAAACAAATGATGAAGAGTGTTATAAAGTAGAAATAAATATTTTAGGTAATTCAAAAGTATATGAAATAGATAAAAATAAATTTTACAAGATTTCTGATGCAATAAGATTAGTTGATATTGATAATGTCCTGGTGACTAATCCGGAAAATGGTTTGGTTGTAAGGTGTTATGAGGGAAAAGATTTACATGAAATAACTTTATGGGATAACTGCAAGGTGGCAGGCAGTCGTGTGTCTATGCATAGCGCACCAATAGGAGATTATATTATAAAGGCTGAGGATTTTGATAAACTTATTTCATTACTACCAGAAGATGCATATCCAAAGCTTCCACCTATTAAAAATTTATATGCAAATTTTATGTATTGGTTTATATATAATTCTAAAACAGCATATAACATCAGTATACTGGCATTGATTGGGTGTATTGTAGTTGCAGTAAGGCTTTTAAACAAGTATAAAAGAAAAAGCAAGTAAATATGGAGAGAAGAAATGCATAATAAAATCACACAATTATTAAAAAAATATAAAAGCACAATTATGTATCTTATATTCGGGTTTTTAACCATGGTTATAAGTGTTGCAACATTTGCAATATTTATTCAAATTGGCTTTGATGAGCATATGTCCAACATACTGTCGTGGATTATTGCTGTGATTTTTGCATTTGTAACCAATAAAATCTTTGTATTTGAAGATAAAGAAAAAGAATTTAAAATTGTTGTAAATCAAATAATAAAATTCTTTTTCAGTCGTTTGTTTACATTGTTTTTAGAAGAAGCAATAATTTATGTTTTTGTTACCAGACTAAATTATGGTGCAATATTTATAAAACTTATTGCACAGATTATTGTAATTATTTTAAATTATATACTCAGTAAGAAAATTGCATTCAATAATAAAAAATAAATTTTTAAAACCTTTGCAGGTGGGCAGTTGCAAAGGTTTTTTTGTTGGTAAATAGTGCAAAATATATTTACTTTTGTGTAAATACTTTTTCTTTTGTCAATGTTATAGTTTTTTTATAAAACATATTGATGAAAGGAGAATAAACTTATGAAAAAATGTATTGCAAATGGAAAAATCCTTTTAAAAGATAAAATTATAGAAAATTATGTAATTATATTCAGCGAAAAAATTGAGAAAATTCTGCCTGTTGATAAAGTGAATTTATCTGAGTATGAAGTTATTGATGCAAAAGAAAATTTTGTATCACCCGGTTTTATTGATATGCACATTCATGGATATCTTGGAAAAGATGTTTCGGATGGTGATGCAGACGGAATAAAAATAATGGCAGAGGGTATTGCAAAAAACGGTGTTACTTCGTGGTGTCCTACAACTATGACAGTTTCAAAAAAAGAGATAGAAAATGCTTTTGATGCGGTAAGAAAAGTTAAAAACAGCAGTGAGTATTACGGCGCAAAAATTTTAGGTGTAAATAGTGAAGGGCCTTTTATTAATTCTAAAAAGAAGGGTGCCCAGGCGGAAGAACATATTCTTAAACCAGATGCAGATTTTATTATAGAAAATTCTGATGTTGTAAAACTATTTACAGTTGCACCTGAGGTTGATGGTGCGCTTGAATGTATAGAAAAGGTGAACAAAAATACCAATGTTTTGATTTCAATGGGGCATACAGATGCAACATTTGAAGAGGCACAAAAAGGAATCAATAGCGGTGCAAAACACACAACGCATCTTTTTAACGCTATGACTGCATTAACTCACAGAAGTCCGGGTGTTGTTGGGGCAGCACTTTCTGATGAAAATGTAAGCGTAGAATTAATTGCTGATACATTCCATGTTAACAAAGGAATTTTTGGACTTATTGCAAAAATTAAGGAAGATAAGCTTTGCCTTATTACAGACTGCATAAGAGCAGGTGGTATGCCTGATGGTGATTATACATTAGGCGGTCAGCCTGTTCATAAGGAAGGTATTAAATGCTTAATGCCTGATGGTACAATTGCAGGAAGTGTACTAAAACTTAACGAAGCAGTTTTAAATATTTATGAAAATACCGAGGTTAAAATTTATGAAGCAGTAAATTTAGCTTCTTTAAATCCTGCAATAGCACTTAAAATAGATGATAGGGTTGGTTCTATTGCTGAAGGAAAAACAGCCGATTTAGTTGTGTTTGATGAAAAAATAAGTGTTCTGATGACAATAATTGATGGTCAAATCAGATATAAAGGAGAAAAAATATGATTGCAAAATTAGAACCTGAATTTATGCCTATGGCAAAGGTAATAAGTGATTTTAACGAAAGAGTGAAAAAAGCAGATTCACAAAAAATTGTTATTTGTGTTGAAAGAAACAACTCTCTTATTGCTTCTTACAAAATGGATGTATTCAAAGATGGAACAGGTCACGATGAAGAAAATTATGAAATTGTAGAAAGATTAATTAAAACCCTTCTTTGGGTAAAAGGTGGTTTTAAAGTATATATTGCTGGCTCAAAATGCATATTCGACCGAATTTATGATGATTATAAAATTGGCGGTACAAGAGAGTTTGATTTTAACTTTATGTCTCGTGTATATGAAAAGACATTCGAAGTTGTATATGTAGAAGATGTTTTGGATGCTCCAAAGGAAAATGATGTTTCATCTCCAATAGGTCGTCATCTTGATGGATGCCGTATAGGTTTTGATGCAGGAGGAAGTGACAGAAAGGTTTCTGCGGTTGTTGATGGCGAAACAGTGTATTCAGAAGAAGTTGTATGGTTTCCAAAAACAAATAGCGATCCTAAGTATCACTATGAAGGTATCTTAAATGCTATGAAAACTGCTGCATCACACATGCCAAGAGTTGATGCTATTGGTGTTTCATCAGCCGGAGTTTATATTGATAACAAAATTATGGTAGCATCACTTTTTATAAAGGTTTCAGATGATGATTTTGAAAAGTATGTTAAAAATATGTATATTGATGTCGCAAAAGAAATAGGCGATGTGCCTGTTGAAGTTGCAAACGACGGTGATGTAACAGCTCTTGCGGGGGCAATGAGCCTTGAAGATAATAATGTGCTCGGTGTTGCTATGGGAACAAGTGAGGCAGCAGGGTATGTTGACAAAGCTGGAAATATTACAGGCTGGCTGAATGAACTTGCGTTTGTTCCTGTTGACTTTAACAAAGGTGCAATGGTTGATGAGTGGAGCGGTGACTATGGCTGTGGTGTTAAGTATTTTTCACAGGATGCAGTCATAAAGCTTGCACCAAAAGCAGGTATTGAGATTGATGCGACTCTTTCACCAGCAGAAAAGCTTAAAGTTGTTCAGAATCTTATGGAGAATGATGATGCTCGTGCAAAAGATATTTACGAAACAATTGGTACATATTTTGGATATTCAATTGCCTATTATTCAATGTTTTATGATATAAAACATGTTCTTATAATGGGAAGAGTAACAAGTGGTAAAGGCGGAATAATTCTTCTTGACAAAGCAAACGAAGTCTTAAAAAACGAATTTCCTGATCTTTTCAAAAAATTAGAACTACATATTCCTGATGAAAAAGCAAGAAGAGTAGGCCAGTCTGTTGCTGCGGCATCCCTTCCAAAGATTAATAAATAAATTTTATCAACGAAATTCCTGTTTGAATTTTCAAGCAGGAATTTTTGTGTTTTAAATATTTTGACTTATTATAAAAATATTTTGCTTATATTTGGTTTTTTACTTGAAATATTTTTAGAAAATGGTACAATATAAATTAGGATGTTTTATAAATATCAAAGGAGAGAAAAATGAAAGATATTTTGCAAAAAAGAAATATCCCTGATGTGCTTGAAAATGTTAATTCTGTATCTGACTGGGATAAAAGAAGAGAATATATAAAAGATCTGTTGCAAAAAGAAGAATATGGCTTTATACCTCAAAAACCTGACAGATTAGAATTTAGTGAAGAAATTATTGTTAAAAATTTTGGCGCAGGAAAGACTGATTTGAAAAAGATTACAATAACTTCATATATTGGAGATAAAATGTTTTCTTTTCCTGCATATTCTACCGTTCCAAAAGATAGAGAATCGTTGCCGGCATTTATACATATTAATTTCAGAGATGATGTTCCTGACAGATATATGCCAAATGAAGAAATTATTGATAACGGGTTTGCAGTTTTTTCGTTTTGCTATAAAGATGTGACAAGTGATTCTAATGATTTTACAGATGGATTAGCCGGAGTGCTTTTTGAAAATGGCGAAAGATGCGATACAGATCCGGGAAAAATAGCAATGTGGGCATGGGCTGCAATGCGTGTAATGGATTATGTTGAAACGATTACATGTGTTGATAAAAATAAAGTTTCTGTTTGCGGACATTCGAGGCTTGGAAAAACTGCTCTTTTAACAGGGGCGTTTGATGATAGATTTGCTTGTGCTTTTTCGAATGATTCCGGTTGTAGCGGAGCTGCAATTGCGAGAGGTAATACAGGAGAAAACATATATGATATCTGTCAGAAATTCCCTTATTGGTTTTGTAAAAATTATTATAAATATCAGAACAACGAGGATAAATTACCATTTGATCAGCATTATTTAATTTCTCTTATTGCACCAAGATATGCGTATGTTGCAAGTGCCGAAAAAGATGCGTGGGCAGACCCTAAGTCTGAACAACTTTCTTGCTTGGCAGCGTCAGCAGTTTGGAATTTGTACGAAAAAAAAGGTCTTATGTGCAATGACGCTTTTGCGCAATGTAATGATTATTTTCATGATGGATGTATTGGATATCATTTAAGAGGCGGAACACATTATTTTAGCAGGGATGATTGGAATTACTATATTAAATTCTTAAAAAGCAAAATGTTTTAAATTATTTATGTTTAGGAGGAAAAAATATGAAATTAGGTGTTATGAATCCTGTGCTTAACGCATATGGATTTGAAGATGCAATAAAATATCTTGCATCTTTAGGTGTTGATTGTATTGAAATTGGTGCAGGCGGATATCCGGGAGATATGCATTTAAAACCTGAAGAAATTATTGGTAAACCAGATAAGATTGCGGCGTACAAAAAAATTCTTTCAGAGAATAATATTGAAATTTCTGCAATAAGTTGTCATGGAAATCCATTACATCCTCAAAAAGAAATTGCTGATAAATTCCACAATGAATTTAAAAATGCGATTTTAGCTGCAGAAGCACTTGGAGTAGACACTATTATTGGATTTTCGGGATGTCCTGGCGATTGTGAAAATTCTATGTATCCAAACTGGGTAACATGCCCATGGCCAGAGGATTTTGGTAAGATTTTAAATTGGCAATGGAAAGAAAAAGTAATTCCATACTGGAAAGAAATGTCTAAATTTGCAAAAGAGCATGGTATCAAAAAAATTGCTTTTGAAATGCACCCTGGATTTGTTGTATATAATCCTGAAACTCTTTTAAAGCTAAGAGAAGCAGTGGGAGATATAATTGGTGCTAACTTTGATCCAAGTCACCTTTTCTGGCAGGGTATTGATCCAAAAGAAGCAATACGAGCTTTAAAAGGTGCAATTTATCATTTCCATGCTAAAGATACATTGATTGATGAGAATAACTGTAAAGTTAATGGCGTTCTTGATAATAAGAGCTATGGTGATATATTAAATCGCTCATGGGTATTTAGGACTGTTGGGTATGGACATGGCAAAGATGTGTGGAATGATATAATAAGTATGCTTAAAACTATTGGATATGATGGTGCAATCAGTATTGAACACGAAGATGGATTGATGTCACCAAAGGAAGGTCTTGAAAAGGCTATAACATTTTTAAAAGAAGTTTTAATATATGAAAATCCCGGTCAAATGTGGTGGGCATAAATTTATATAAATAACAAAACCCTCGAAATTATTCGAGGGTTTTTGTCTTTATACATATGAAATAATTAATTCACAAATGCCATCTATATTTATTATTCCATCCTGAGCGGGTATAAAAATACTGTCACCTTTACAAAAATCAAGTGTTTCGTCATTTAACATAAGTTTTCCGCTGCCTGATACAACAATTACAGATTTAAAGCAATCTTTTGTTATAGAGATTTGTTGTGTTGTGGTACACTCAAGTTTTTCAACAGTAAAATACTTGCATTTTGCAAGAATATTGTTATTACTTTCGTATGGAACGGAGGGAACAAGTGTTGAAACATCTATTGCTTTTTCAATATGCAGATCTCGTGGATTACCATTTTTATCTCGTCTGTCGTAATCATATACACGGTAAGTTGTATTTGAGTTTTGCTGAATTTCGCAAATAACAATACCTTTTCCAATGGCATGTATTGTTCCTGCGTTAATAAAGAAAACATCGCCTTTTTTAACCTTTACTTTATTTAGTACTTCTAAAAGGGTATTATTTTTTATTCTTTGTGTAAATTCTTCTTTTGAAATTTCACTTTTCACACCATAATAAAGATGTGCGTCATCTTCACAGTCAAGAATATACCACATTTCCGTTTTTCCATATTCGCCTTCATTTTTTAGTGCGTATTCATCACTTGGATGAACCTGAACAGAAAGATTATCGGCAGCATCGATAAATTTAATTAAAATAGGGAAGAAATCGAAAGCAAGAGCATCTTTTCCAAGAAGTTGTTTGCCATATTTATCTATGTATTCAGACAATGTTAGTCCTTTATCGTTTCCTTCTAAAATAGTGCTTTGACCATCTTTATGCATCGAAAGCTCCCAACTTTCAGCAACTTTATCAAGATTGCTTTTTTTGCCAAAGTCAGCTTTGAGTTTTACGCCGCCCCACAAATAATCTTTAAATGCTGGCAATAATTTAACTGGTTTTAAATTCATTGTGTTTACCTCGTTTAATTTAAATATTATATCAAAAAAGCCGATATCATCGGCTTTTAGTTTTTATTCAATAGAAGGTATTTCTCCTAAAATATAGAATTCATAGGTATCAACCAAATCTTTGGAAGATTTTATTCTTGTATCAAACATTTCTATAATTATTATAATACCAATTGCTGCAATAATTCCTGCAATAGCACCTAAAAGTGAATTTCTTCCAATGTTTCTCGGTAAATAATTACTAGCAAATTTGGCGTGGTCTAAAACTTTTATTGTACCACCTTCAATTACCAGTTCAATTTCTTCTTTTGAAAGAGCAATTATCGTTTCTAAAATTACATAGGAATCGTATGGTGAAGATGAATTTACCGATATTTCCAAAACTTCAGTTTCGTTTTTGGATGACATAGATACCATACCTTTAATAGCCGAAGGTGTGTATCTGACTTTTGAAACTTCTTTAACACGGGTGTAAAACTTTTCCGTGCTTAAAACTTCAACCGCAGATTTTAAAAGTTCCTGTGAAGTTACAATTTCATTTAAAGAAATGTCGTCACTATTTGTAGGAGCGGTACTTTTATTAATGTTGCTTACATACAATGTTCCAACACTTTTGTAAACAGGTTTGGAAAGATAATAAGAAACAAGATACAGTGCGGAACCGCCAATAATCATACAAAGGGCGATAATCCACCATCTTCTCATTGCCATTGATATTATGTCAAAAATATTGTATTCTTTATTATTCACACAAAACACTCCTATAATTAATGTCAATATTCATACACTATTACATAATAACACATTAATTTAAAAATGTCCATATTTTTTGTGAAAATATTGTGAATTTATTTGACAAAATTGCTTATATAAAGTATTATTATAGTAGAATTTAAACGCAACAAAGGGAGAGAAATATAAAATGGCAGATCATATAGTTAAATTTAAAGAGGTGCCAAAAGGTCAAAGGTTTCAGTTCTTTTGGGATTATTATCGTATCCCTACAATTGTGGGCATTATTGTCGCTGTTGTTGTGGTTTCGTTGATAAAAACAGTTTTCTTTACACCTGATCCTGATATTAACATACTTATTACTACGCAATATACTTTTTCTGATGAAAATCTTGAAGAGTTTAATAAACAAGTAGAACTTATGTTAGATGATTACAATGGGGATAATAAAAAAATATCTCTTGCGACACCAATTGCATATAATGAAAAAATTTCAGAAAACGATCCCCAATACGCGATGGCTGCACTTACAAAGTTTAATGTTGAACTTGCATCAGGATTAAATATAATTCAAATTACCGATGATGAGATGTATAAAAGATACGAGGCTAGCGAATGCCTTGCAAATTATAAAGTTTTTGAAGAATTTGGTGTTAAATGTCCTGTTGATAATAAAACTGAAATAGTTAAAATTCCTCTTAGTGAAATTGAAGTGTTTTCTAACATAAAACATGCAGATGAATTATATCTTACAGTACGACCACCAATGGTACAACATACAAAAAAAGATAAAGATAAAGAATTTTACAAAGCAAATTTAAACTTTATAATTAAATTGATTTCTTAAAAGGTAAGAATATTAATGATATAAAAAAGACAGATTTCATTTTTTGAAATCTGTCTTTTGCTTTTTGCTCACCAGTAGTTATTTTTGTTTTGTTCTCAAATTTTATGTTTTAATTACCTTTTACTTTGTCTTCGCAGAATTTAAATGCTGCAGGATAATCTTTTGTATGACCATCATTAAATAAAGTTATTCTTGTATTTCCTGCATATCTTCTGAATAGTGCGGCTTTGGCTCTTGCTTCAGCATTATTATCAACAGGTTCTGTTGCAATACCTTCTGGAATAGCTTTGTTTGCTACCATATACGCAATATCTTCTTCGCTTATTATCTGGTCTGTGTAGCCACCTGCTTCTGCCATTTTATTAAATGCATTAAGTGAATGGCTTATCGGAACTGAATTTGCTCCGTGTCCGTCTTTGATACCTGCATTTATGTCAAGTGGAACATCTATTGCAGCTGTTATAAAGTTAATTGGTGAACGATTGTAATATTCCAAATCAACTTCATCGCTATCACCGGGCGCACCACCACAAATTTTCGGAAGTTTTATATGATAGTCATGGTTATTATTTTCAATGTCATCGTTGTTACAAGCTAAAGAAAAATCATACCATGCCGTAAGGTCAGTAATTGGTACCCACGCAGAAACTGCCGCCCAAATTTCAGGATGCTTTGCAGCCATCATAAGCGACATGTGTCCGCCTCCTGATGCGCCAATAAGATAAATTCTGTTCTCATCAATATTTGCATTTTCTTTCATATAGTTTACTGCATTTACTATATCACTTATGGCAAGCTCTGATGCACAAGCTTCGGGCTTTGTGTTAGGACCTCTGAAATCGGGATGAATCATTGCCCAACCATATTTTTCAGCCTGTTCTTTAAATCCATTAACAGAATCTGATTTGTATGAGCCACCCCAGGAGTGAAGACCAACTACAAGGGGAACAGGGTCGGCTTCATAATCAAGTGCCGCTTCGGGAAGATAATATGACGCATATTGCTTATCATCTTCGGCATCAGGAGCAAGTGCGATTGTATTAAGCGAGCCTGCAACAAGACCTTCGTCAGCAGTTGCAATGGGTGGTTCAATTTTCCATTTATTTAACAAATATTCTTTCACTTCATTAATCCTTTCTTCACTTAAAACACCTGGATAAATGATGATTTCTCGAAATTTGCATGCACTAGGAGAACTTGTCTTAAGTGAATTATTGTAATGTCTTCTTGCACCAATACTGAAAATATCGAATTCTGCGTTTGTGGTTGCTATTAGATCTGAATAATTTTCTTCGGGGATTTCAACTGTTGCGTCGTTTCTGTACACAGTAGAAGCAATTTTGGTGGTTACCTTGTTATCAGTATATACATGCAGCTGTTTTCCTTCGGCCCAATACCCATTAGAAACAGTAATTTTTTTCATAGATGAGGTTGTTCCTCTGATGGCAGCGTTATAATACTTACCATCTTTAATGTGATAGAAAAATGTGTAACACGGATAATTATCGGTACTACTGCCATCAGCAATATAATATTGACTACTATTACTTGTGCTTAAGTTTTCAAAATCACCTACAAAGAAGAGCGTGTGGGAATTGGTAGATATAAAAGGTGAACGGTTTTCCAAAAATGTAGGTGTTGTTGTATCACCATTAGTATAAACATATTTATCTTCTGCATTGTATAAAGGCATATTAGCATCAGTTTCCTGATAAACATCTCTGTTGTTTTGGCTTTTGTCTTTCCAGTTACTTACATTACCGTTAGATAGTGTTAAAGTGCTTACATCTGCTGCATCAAGCCATAAAGCAGGAGCTTCAATTTCGCTTGCAAGAGCAGATATGCTGATTAATGCAGGTTTTATAGATTCTTTAGATTCCCACAAAAAACCTTTAAATAAATCGGTAGGTAAAAAATCTGTGCAGACATCTGTTGAACTGCTGTATCCTTCGCCATTGTTGACAGGAATTATTTTTACAGATTTTAACATTTTGTCCCTGTATTGAACAAGAATCATTAGTTGGTCGTTGTGAGCCAGATTAGATTTTAAATAAATTCCATTTGTATTTAAATCTCTTTTTAATTCGATAGTTATTTCGCCGCTTGCAAATGCATTTGTAAGTATGCTGATGCCTAGCATAATAGAAAAAACAACTGCAAAGGACAAGAATAAAATGTGTTTATGTTTCATGACATGAACCTCCTAGATATAATTATACAAATTGATTTTAACATATAGATTTTCTTGCATCAATGCATTTTTTATTGATTTTTTTGTACAAAATATAGGTTTTAATGTTTTTTAAGTTACCTGCAGTAAGTTACACTTGAATTTTGTAAATCTATATGTTAAAATAACGTGATTATATTTAATTACATAAAATGGATTTTGGAGGTATTTATGTTCGGAGTACTTGTTAATGTGATTACTGTAATTATTGGATCTTGCATAGGACTTTTATTAAAAAAAGGAATTGGTGAAAAAGTAAGCAATGCCGTTATGATTGGATTAGGTACTTGTACTTTATACATAGGAATTACAGGAAGTCTTTGTGGTGAAAATGTTTTGATATTAATCGCTTCTGTTGTATTGGGCTCAATAACCGGTACACTTTTAAATATAGATGGTTCAATCAACAAACTTGCAATTTTGGTGGAAAAAAGATTTAAGAATAATAATAACAACATTTCTGTAGCTGAAGGTCTTGTCACCAGTACACTTTTGTTTTGTGTAGGTTCTATGACTGTAACTGGTTCTGTTCAGGCAGGACTTACAGGAGATAATACTATTCTTATTACAAAAGCAACACTTGACCTTATTTCGTCAATGATGCTTGCATCAAGTCTTGGAATAGGGGTGCTTTTGTCATCGGTTTCTGTGCTTTTAATTCAAGGAGGAATTGTTCTTTTAGCAACCTTTATTGCGCCGTTCATGAGTACAGCTGCTATCAACGAGATGACCTGTGCAGGTTCGCTTTTGATAGTAATGATAGGAACGAATATGATGGGAATGACAAAAATTAAAGTTGCCGATTTTCTTCCGGCAATTTTGTATGCACCGGTTATTTATAATTTAGTTGAATTTATAAAAAAATTTATATAACTTTTTCAAAAAAATATTGACAAATAAAAAATGGTGTGCTAAAATATACTTCATTACAAACACTGTGATGCGGAATAGTACGCAAAATACTTTCGCCTTGAGAGAGATGTCGGTTGCTGCGAGACATTGGGAAAGATTTGCAGAACTCACCGTGGAGTGGCTGTCATGAAAGCTTGTGTTAAGTAGTGGCAGACGGGAACTCCCGTAACAGAGTTAAGATGTGATGGCATCTAAAGTGCATTCTTAAAGAATGAAGAAGAGTGGTACCGCGGAAACAGGTATGTTTTACGTTTTCGTCTCTTTGAACCGACAAGGAGATGGAGACGTTTTTTTTGTTGGTGCAAAAGTTATTTATAAACATAGAATTTGAAAGGGGTTTTTCGAAATGAAAAAAATCAACATTACAGACATTACGCTTAAAAGACTTTCTGCAGAACGCGAGGTTGCATTGTTGTTTCGTGAAAAAGCTGCTATTGCTACTTGTGCCGACAATCTCGGTGCTGATGCTATTGAATTGGCTCCTGTTAAGAATCTTCGTGAGGATGCTATAATTTATAAAACAATTGCACAAAATATTCCAAATGCTATTCTGACTATCCCGGTAGGATTTAATTTGAATGATGTTGCAAATGCATGGGAATGCGTTAAATATGCAAAAAAACCAAGACTTCAGGTTGAACTTCCAACCTCTACAGTTCAGATGGAATATACATATCATATCAAACAAGATAAGATGATTGCAAAAATCGGTGAACTTACAAAAAAAGCGAAAGAACTTTGTGATGATGTGGAATTTTCCGCGCTTGATGCCACAAGGGCTGATGTAGATTTCCTTGTTTCTGCGTCAAAAGAGGCAGAGGCTAATGGTGCAAATATCATTACTATTTGCGACGATGCTGGTGTATCACTTCCTGAGGAAATTGCGAATTTGGTTGGAAAAGTAAAAGAAAATGTAAGTGTTCCAGTATATGTTCAGGTGTCTGATCGTATTAATATGGGTGTTGCATCAGCTTTTTCTGTAATTTCAAAAGGAGCTGATGGTATAAAATGTGCTATGGCAGGAAAAGATGTTCTTTTGACTGGTGAATTCTGTGATGCTATAAAAGCCTGTGGTACACAAATTGATGTAAAAATTGATTTGAATAATACTAAAATTCATGCAAGTATTGATGATATGCTTGCAAATATAAATCATGTATCTTATGACTCTGAAATTGTTGTTAGTGAGAAAAAGAAAATTTTACTTGATTCTGATTCTACTTTGGCACAGGTTTCACAGGCTGCTAATATTTTAGGATATGATCTTTCTGATTCGGATTGTGGAAATGTGCATAAATCACTTATGCAAGTTTGTGAAAAGAAAGGTGCGGTTGGTGCTAAAGAATTTGAGGCACTTATTGCAAGTTCTGCTATGCAGGCACCTTCGACATATCATCTTGAAAGTTATACAACGACCAGCAGTAATGTTTCAAGCTCTATGTCACAGGTAACACTAAAATGTAATGATGAAATTATGTGTGGTGTAAGTGTTGGTGAAGGTCCTATTGATTCAGCATTCCGTGCGATAGAGCAGTGTATAGGATATCATTATGAACTTGATGATTTTCAGGTTCAGGCTGTAACCGAAGGCAAAGAAGCATTAGGTTCTGCTCTTGTAAGACTCCGTAATAACGGAAAACTTTATTCTGGAAACGGTACTTCGACTGATATTGTTGCAGCAAGTATCAGAGCATATATAAACGCGCTTAATAAAATAGTATTTGAGGAGGCATAATATGAAGATTGTATTTTCAACTAAGAATGTGAGTCGTGCCTCGTTTCTTGACACATGTCGTTATGCTTATGATTATGGTTTTGAAGGCTTTGAAATATACGATGCTATAAAAGAAAGAAGTCAGCATTATGACAGCATTTTGCGACGCGACCGTGTTTCAGATTCGAAAAGAAAGCTTATAAACCGAAATCTTTCTGTTTCTGCACTTCGTATGCCTGATAGTATCGAAAGCGATAAAACAACTGCTGATTTGATTTCTAAATATGTGGATATGGCGGCGAATTCTGATATTTCCAATATTATTGTGCGTGTTGAAGAAAAGACATCTTTTGAGGTTTTAAGCGAAAAGCTTTCTGAAGCCATAAAAAAAGCTGAAATGGCGGATGTTGGTATTTTATTTGAAACAGTCGGTTATCTTTCAAACACCGAAAATGTAATTGATATTATTAATTTTTTCTCATCTGCGGCAATTGGTGCTTCATGGAATGTAAGAGGCACTTACTTTGATGCCGGAGAAACTTCGGAGACTACTATTAAAACTTTGGGTGCATACATAAAATATGTCCGCCTTGGTGATATGAAAGAAGGAAAAACAGTTTTAATTGGTGAAGGTGAGCTTGAAGTTGAAAAATTAATAAATGCGCTTTCTTCACTTAATTTTGATGGTTTTATATGTGCAGCGTGGAATGAAGAAATAAACGATGCTGATATCGTTCTTACACATTTTGCGAATTATATTTCTTCACTTAACCGTGAGAAAAAAACTTTTGAACATGCTTATTACAACAGAGCAAAAACAGGTACCTTTGTATGGAAAAAATACGATGTTATTGATGCGACTTTTTCAGATGTTCTTGATACAATGGTAGAAAACTATCCTGATCAGTATGCGTTCAAGTATCCTACACTTGATTATACAAGAACTTATGAACAGTTCCGTCGCGATGTTGATGAGTGTGCGGCTGCACTTATTTCTTTGGGGGTAAAAGCCGGTGACCATGTTGCAGTGTGGGCAACAAATGTTCCTGAATGGTTTATTACATTTTGGGCAACAACTAAAATTGGTGCGGTGCTTGTTACAGTTAATACTGCATATAAAATTCATGAAATTGAATATTTATTAAGACAATCTGATACACATACTCTTGTTATGATTGAATATTGCAAAGATATAAATTACAAAGAAATAATACAGGAATTATGTCCTGAACTTGAAAATCTTGCTCCGGGAAAACCTTTGTATTCAAAGAATTTACCATTTTTGCGCAATGTGGTAACAGTAGGATTTTCAATGGATGGATGTTTGACATGGGATGATATGCTTTCGCGCTCAACTCTTATTCCGAGAGAAGAAGTCCGCAGACGCGCATCACTTGTTAAACCTGACGATGTTTGTAATATGCAATATACATCAGGAACAACAGGCTTTCCTAAGGGCGTTATGCTTACACATCGAAACATTGTTAACAATGGTAAAACAATCGGTGACAGAATGGATTTATCTACTGCCGACCGTATGATGATTCAGGTTCCTATGTTCCATTGTTTTGGTATGGTGCTTTCTATGACCTCTATGATGACTCATGGCGGTACACTTTGTCCAATACCATATTTCTCACCAAAGTCATCTCTTGCTTGCGTAAATGATGAACATATTACTTGTTTTAATGGTGTTCCGACAATGTTTATTGCGATGTTTAATCATGCAGATTTTGCAAAGACAGATTTTTCGTATATGAGAACTGGTATTATGGCGGGTGCTAACTGTCCTGCAGACCTTATGCGCAGAGCCGCTGATGAAATGAATATGAGTGAAATTATTTCTGTTTACGGTCAGACAGAGGCATCACCAGGGTGCACAATGGGCGAGGTTAATGAAGATATCGATCATCGTGTTGAAACAGTAGGAAGTCCATTTCCTGGCGTGGAATGCAAGGTTATTGACCCTGAAACAGGAGAGGAACTTCCAGATGGCGAAAGTGGGGAATTTGTTGCTCGTGGATTTAACATTATGAAAGGATATTACAAAATGCCCGAGGCAACTGCACAAGCGATAGATAGTGATGGTTGGCTTCATTCAGGTGATATATGTATGAGAACATCTGATGGTTACTATAAAGTAACAGGTCGTCTTAAAGATATGATTATCCGTGGTGGTGAAAATCTTTATCCACGCGAAATTGAAGAGTTTTATTTAACAAATCCAAAGGTTCGCGATGTTCAGGTTGTTGGCGTTCCTGACGAAAAATATGGTGAAGAATGTTGTGCGTGGATTATTCTTCATAAAGGCGAAACATCCGATGAAAATGAAATGCGTGAATTTGGTAATGCATCAATTGCACGACATAAGGTTCCGAAATATTTTATGTTCGTTAAAGAGTTCCCAATGAATGCTGCAGGCAAAATTTTAAAATATAAAATGCGTGATGAGTCAGCAGAAAAATTAGGATTGAAAAAATAGTATAAAATTTTTGAAAAGCTATTGACAATTTATATTTTATGGAGTATAATACACCTAAATTTGAATATCACAAAAACGACTATGACGAAGACGGTCGGAGAGTGGAACTTAAAGAGAGTTGGCGGTTGCTGCGAGCCAATGGTAAAACTTTCCAATGACTTATCACTTCTGAGTTGGAGAACCGAAAGTTTTAAACAAGTAGACTTCTTCCGTAATGCTGCGTAAAGGCAAAAGGCTTGTTAGAGCCTGGTAAGTGACGAAATTTATTTCGTAATTTGAGTGGTACCGCGGGTTGAACAACTCGTCTCAAAAGTTTATTTTGAGACGAGTTTTTTTGTTTTATTCAAATCCGTAAAATATAAATTTATTTAAAGTGCGGAAAAGAAAGGAGCAAAAATAATGGATTACAATTTAAAAGAGGTTGCAGGAAGAATAAAAGATTTACGAGAAGCAAAAGGCTATTCGCAAGAAGAACTTGCAAAGCTTACAGGTGTATCGGTAGAAGATTATAAAGTTTTAGAAGAAGGCGAAACTGATTTTAGCTTTACCTTTATTTACAAATGTGCTAAAGCATGTGGTGTTGAGGTTGTTGATATTCTTGAAGGAACCAGTACTACTCTTACATCGTTTGCAATTACCAGAAAAGGTGAGGGGCTTAAAATCGTTAAAAAGCAGGGTGTTGTTTACAACAACTTAGCACCAAAATTTAAAGATAAGCTCGCAGAACCTTTTCTTGTTAAGTTCCCATATCTTGCTGAGGAACAGAATGCACCAATCAAGTTAAACTCGCATAACGGTCAGGAATTTGATGTTATTGTTAAAGGTTCTTTAAAGGTTCAGGTAGGTAATCATGTAGATGTTCTTCACGAAGGAGATTCTATTTTCTATAACAGCATCATTCCTCATGGTATGATTGCTGTAAGTGAAGGTGGATGTGAGTTCCATGCAGTTGTCCTAAATCCTCAGGATGGTCAGGTTAGTGAAGAGTATCCTGAAGCACCGTTTATTGCGGCAAAAGCGGCAGTTGCAGCAAAAAGTGTCAAGAAAACTGTTGCAGATAATTTTATTGAATCATCGTATGATGAAAATGGTGTTTTTAATGGAATTACATTTAAAAATGCAGACAAATTCAATTTTGCATTTGACTGCGTGGATGAAATTGCAAAAAAAGATCCTGATAAACTAGCTATGATGTGGGTTGCAAATGATAAGTCTGATCGTAGATTTACATTTAGTGATATGAAAAAGTATTCTGCAAAAACTGCAAATTATTTTGAATCTTTAGGTATCAAAAAAGGCGATACTGTAATGCTTGTACTAAAAAGACATTACCAGTTCTGGTTCTGTATGCTTGCACTTCATAAAATTGGTGCTATTGCAATTCCTGCAACAAATCAGCTTGTTGAACATGATTTCACATACAGATATAAAGCTGCTAAGGTTAAAGCAATTGTTTGTACTGCAGATGGCGATGTATCATGCGAAGCAGAAAAAGCAGCAGCAGAATTTCCCGGAATGTTAAAAATTCTTGTAGGCGGAAAAAAAGATGGCTGGAACGATTTTGATGTGGAAATGGAACGATTCAGTACACATTACAACCGCACAGAAGCCTCTCCGTGCGGCGATGATCCAATGCTTATGCTATTCACATCGGGTACAACCGGATATCCCCGTATTGCAACACATTCGTGCAAATATGCATTAGGTCATTATCCAACAGCAAAGCATTGGCATAATGTTAATCCCGACGGACTTCACTTTACAATTTCAGATACAGGCTGGGGTAAAGCTCTCTGGGGTAAATTATATGGTCAGTGGCTCTGCGAAGCAGGTGTATTTACTTATGACTTTGACAGATTCCATTCTGAAGACATACTTCCTATGTTCAAAAAATATAACATTACTACATTCTGCGCGCCTCCTACAATGTACAGATTTTTCATAAAAGAGGATTTGTCAAAATATGACCTTTCTTCTATTGAATATGCTACAACTGCAGGCGAAGCACTCAATCCAGAGGTGTTTAATCAGTTTAAAAAAGCTACAGGACTTACTATTATGGAAGGCTTTGGTCAGACCGAAACAACACTTTCGATTGCAAATTTTGTAGGCTCAGCACCCAAAATTGGTTCAATGGGAAGACCAAGTCCACTTTATGATGTTGTAATTCTGGATCCTGACGGCAATGAATGTAAAACCGGTGACACAGGTGAAATCTGTATTCGTACAAAAGAGGATGTACCTTGTGGATTATTTATCGGATACTATCTTGATGAGGAAAAAACAAAGGATGTATGGTATGATGGGTATTACCATACAGGTGACCAGGCCACAATGGATGAAGATGGATATCTTTGGTATGTAGGCCGTATTGATGATGTTATCAAATCATCAGGATATCGTATCGGACCATTTGAAATAGAAAGTGTTATTATGGAACTTCCTTACGTTTTGGAATGTGCAATTACAGCAGTTCCTGATGAAGTTCGTGGTCAGATTGTAAAAGCAACTATAGTTCTTACAAAAGGAAACGAAGGAACAGATAATCTCAAAAAAGAAATTCAGGAATATGTTAAAACACATACAGCTCCTTATAAGTACCCAAGAATTGTTGAATTTGTTGAAGAACTTCCAAAAACAATCAGCGGTAAAGTAAGACGAGTTGAAATAAGAAATAAAGATATTGAAAAAATGAATAATTAGTCAAACAAAAGTATCCATCTTCCTTATATGAGATGGATACTTTTGTTTTATAAAAACAAGCAATTAGAAAAAAATGCAAAAATTTACATAAAAATTGTTGACAAATAGAGTTAGTTGTGTTAAACTGTTCCAGTAAGTTAGTGTTGCCTAACTAAGTTTGGATTAGTTCCATTTAAATGTTATTATAATTTGAATCGATAAGGTGATATTCATGAATTTACTTGAAGCTTCCAAAGGACAGGAATACATAATTAAAAACATAGAAACTGATGATGAAGAATTAAATGCTTTTTTGTTCTCTCTTGGATGCTATTCAGGAGAAACAATCACAGTTATCGCATTCAGAAAAGGCGGTTGCACCGTTTCAATTAAAGACGGAAGATATAATATAGATAATCAGTTGGCAGAAGCTATAATTATTTAATATAGCTTCTAAGCCATATTTTTTTTGATTGGCGGTTAGTTCCACCTAACTTCAGCACATAAATTTTAATCCGAAAGGATTTAATAATAAGGGGGAATATATCATGAGAATTGCCTTAACAGGTAATCCTAATTCCGGTAAAACCACAATGTATAATGCTTTGACCGGCTGTAATGAAAAGGTTGGCAACTGGGCAGGTGTTACCGTCGAAAGGAAAGAACATCCAATTAAAAAGAATTATTACAAAGGAGCAGAGGAGCTTATTGCAGTTGACCTTCCGGGTGCGTATTCTATGTCACCGTTTACTTCGGAAGAAAGCATCACAAGTTCTTATGTAAAAAAAGAAAATCCTGATGTTATTATTAACATTGTAGATGCAACCAATTTAAGCAGAAGCTTGTTTTTTACAACGCAGCTTTTAGAACTTGGCATTCCTGTTGTTGTAGCTCTTAATAAGAGTGATATCAATGAGAAAAAAGGAACTAAAATTAATATAGCAGCACTTTCCGAAAAGCTAGCATGCCCTGTAATTGAAACGGTTTCTACAGCTGCAAATGGATTGCAGACAGTTGTTGAAGAAGCGGTTAAAAATGCCGGAACCACACAGAAAGCTGTTTATACTCAGGATAATATTGACATTACAAGTAAAGAAGCAGTTGAAGTTGCTGACCGTAAACGTTTTGAATTCGTGAATAAAATTGTTAAAGAGGTTGAAACCCGTAAGGTTCTCACAAAAGATAAGAACTTTGGGGATAAAATTGACGCTGTACTTACGAACAAATGGCTTGGTATTCCAATTTTTGCAGTTATAATGTATCTTGTATTCCAAATTTCTCAGGTTTGGGTAGGTACTCCTGTTGCAGACTTACTTGTTGGTTGGCTCGAAGGCTTCCAGGGATGGGTTGGCGTACTTCTTGGCGACGCAAATCCACTTCTTTCGGCAATACTTGTTGATGGTGTGATTGGCGGTGTTGTAGCCGTTGTTGGTTTCTTGCCACTTGTAATGGTAATGTACTTTTTGATTGCGCTTTTGGAAGATTGCGGTTATATGTCAAGAGTTGCAGTAGTTCTTGATCCTATCTTCAAAAAGGTTGGGCTTTCGGGTAAGTCAGTTATTCCGTTTGTTATTACAATTGGATGTGCAGTTCCTGGTATTATGGCAAGCCGTACTATAAGAAATGAGCGTGAAAGAAGAGCAACAGCAATGCTTTCTCCGTTTATGCCTTGCGGTGCTAAAATTCCTGTAATTGCACTCTTTGCAGGTGCTTTCTTTGATGATGCAGGTTGGGTTAGCACACTTATGTACCTTTCCGGTATCGTACTCATATTCTTAGGTGCTTTACTTGTGAATAAAATTGCAGGCTATAAAGCAAGAAAATCATTCTTTATTATTGAGTTACCTGAATATAAAGTTCCTTCTCTTTGGGGTGCTTTCAAATCAATGTGTAGCCGTGGTTGGGCATACATAGTAAAAGCAGCTACAATCATTCTTCTTTGTAACATGGCAGTACAGATTATGCAAGTCTTTACATGGAGCTTCCAGGTTGCCGAAACTGCTGACACATCAATTCTTGCATCTATTGCTGGTCCATTTGCATACCTTCTTATTCCTATTGTTGGTGTACTTAGCTGGCAACTTGCAGCAGCGGCGGTTACGGGCTTTATTGCAAAAGAGAATGTTGTTGGTACACTTGCAGTTTGCTTCGTAGGACTTGAAAATCTTATTGATACAGAAGAACTTGCTCTTATGGAAGGCGCAGGCGCAGAAGTTGCA
>SVJU01000031.1 GCA_015068825.1 Oscillospiraceae bacterium
TCATTTTCATGTCTGTTCGGTTTACTAACTTTATTCAGTTCAAAGGTAAGAATATCATCATATCCACACATATTGAGCCGCTTGACCACATTTTCCCAATCTTTTGTCACTAAGTTTTAAATAAGTCCCATACACCAAATAACTAAAAGCGCTGTCAATGTTACAAGTGTATCGATGGTTACGCCATAGAACATAGGAGAAAGTCCAGCATTTTTAAAGTCAGCAATACTTGTACCAAGACCAATGGCAGCTAATGCAGTTACCATCAGAAATTTACTTACATTTTTCATAATATTTGATATATTAGCGGGAATAAGACCTGCACTGTTTACAATTGCCAATATTAAAAAACCGCCAATAAACCATGGAATAATTTTTATAATATTTACTTTTTTGCCACCGCTTACCGTTTGCAACTCTTTTTGTTTCATACGAGTGCCAATGTATGCAAACACTAACACAGTAGGAATAATTGCAATGGTACGGGTAAGCTTAACCATTGTTGCAAAATCACCTGCAATTTCAGAAAAAGCATATCCTGATGCAACCACGCTTGCGGTATCGTTTACAGATGTTCCGGCCCAAATGCCATAAGCAATATCTGACATACCTAAAGCTTTTCCCATAATTGGGTACAACGCAACCATAACCATATCGAAAATAAATGTTGATGACAAAGCAAAAGCTATATCCTTATCATCTGCATCAATAACGGGCGCAATAGCTGCTACAGCGCTGCCGCCGCATATTCCCGTTCCCGCTGAAATCAAATTACCAAGTTTCCAGTTGATTCCAAATATTTTGCGGACAAAAAATCCACCACCAAAACACATTGCAAAAGTGAAAAGCATTACAAAAAAAGTCATTTTACCAACAGACATAATCGTACCCACAGAAAGCGAAGCACCAAGCAAAATGATAGCTGCCTTCAAAATTCTTTTTGATGTAAATTTAAGTGAAGGCTTTATCCATGCCGGATGAAAAAAGCTATTAATTATTGTTCCCATAAATAGTGCGATGATGGAAGAACCCAGCATTTCTCCGGGAATCAATTTTTCAAGCATAATAGACAGGACTGCTACAGCCATACAAATAGCAATCCCCAAAATAAACATACCTGTTTTTTTCGTCTTGTCGTTCATAAAAGCCTCCGTTTTATTCTTAATTAAAATTTGTTAAATTTGGTTTTATCCAATCTCCAAATTCTGTATGTGTCAATTATAACACAATAAAATTAAAAACACAATAAATTCTTATTTTTGGGCAAAAAAAAAGCCGAACAAAATGTCGGCAGTTCCTTTTTATAAAAAAAGGAGGGAAAATGAAAAAAGTTTGTTGTGTTTGGTATGGTTATATAATATCACTTTTTTTGTTAAAATTCAATAGAATTAATGTACCAAATACAATTTTATTACCCGAGTTTTTTGTGTAAAATACACAAAATGGACAAATTCGTTAACAATTTGTCCATTTTTGAAACATTTTTGTTATTTAAGCCTGATCAAGTTTTTCTTTAAGTATTTTATTTATAACAGGCGGATTTGCTTTACCTTTAGATAATTTCATTGCCTGTCCCATTAAAAAGCCCAATGCTCTGTCTCTGCCTGCTTTATAGTCTACAATAGACTGTGGATTTGCATCAAGTACAGACTGAACCAAATCATAAAGTGCACTTTCGTCACTTATCTGTGCAAGACCTAATTTGTCAACAATTTCCTTTGGTGCCACGTTACTTTCAAACATTTCAAAAAGAACTTTTTTAGCGGCAGAAATTGAAATTGTTCCGCCCTGAACAAGATTAATCAAATCATTTAAAGAAGAGGCACTAAACGGAATATTTTCAAAATCAAGCTCTTTATCTTTTAAAAATCTTGAAATATCACCAAGTATCCAGTTTGCATAGGTTTTTGGCTCGCCGCCAAGTTTTACGCAATCGTCAAAGAAGAATGACATATATTTGTTTTCTATAATGATTGATGCTTCTTTTTCGGAAAGCTTATATTCATTTATATATCTTTCAACCTTAACAGTTGGAAGCTCAGGCAAATCTTCTTTTAAAGAATTTATCCATTCTTCATCTACCACAATCGGCATAAGGTCGGGCTCGGGGAAATAACGGTAATCATGTGCTTCTTCTTTTGAACGAAGAAGAACATTTTCGCCTTTTGCATCATCCCATCTTCTTGTTTCCTGATTAATCACTCCGCCATCTTCAATAACTTTAATCTGACGGTCAATTTCATATTCAATAGCTTTTTCGCCGCCTGAGAAGGTGCTTACATTTTTCATTTCGGTTCTTGTACCAAATTCTTTTTGACCTTCAGGTCTTATTGATACGTTAATATCGCATCGAAGCGAACCTTCTTCCATTTTACAGTCAGATACGCCAATATACTGCAAAATGTTTTTTAAAGTTTCAAGATAAATTCTTGCTTCTTTTGCACTTCTTAAATCGGGCTCTGAAACGATTTCTATTAAAGGAACACCGCAACGGTTAAAGTCAACCATTGAGCCTTCACCCATAATTGAGTGGATAAGCTTTCCTGCGTCTTCTTCTATATGAATTCTTGTTATACCGATTTTTTTCTTTTCGCCGTCAACATTAATTTCAACATATCCGTTTGTGCAAAGCGGAAGGTCAAATTGTGAAATCTGATATGCTTTTGGAAGGTCGGGATAAAAATAGTTTTTTCTGTCCTGTTTGCCAAAAGGTGTTATATCACAATGAAGCGCAAGACCTGCTTTTATTGCATAGTCAACAACCTTTTTGTTTAATTTTGGAAGTGTACCCGGCATACCTGTACAAATAGGGCAACAGGAGGTATTTACATCAAGACCGAATTTGTTTTCGCAGTTGCAATAAATTTTAGTATTTGTTGCAAGCTCTGCGTGAACTTCAAGCCCGATAACTGATTCGTAATTCATTTATTTTACCTCCTCTATGTCAAGTTCTTTATGTGAAAAGTCAGTATTCTGTTCAAATGCATATGCTGCTTTGAAAATTGCACTTTCATTAAAAGGTTTTGCAATAAGTTGCAAGCCAATCGGCATATTTTCGCCATCGTATCCTGCAGGTATACTCATTGCAGGAAGGCCTGCAATATTTATTGATACTGTGCAGATATCATTTAAATACATTGTAACAGGGTCGGTAATGTTTTTACCGATATCAAATGCAGTTGTTGGTGTTGTTGGAGTTAAAACAATGTCGTATTTTTCGAATGCATCAGAGAATGCTTTTCTTATGAGTGTTCTTGCCTGCTGAGCTTTTTTGTAATATGCATCATAATAACCTGAGCTTAAAACATAAGTTCCAAGCATAATTCTTCTTTTAACCTCACTGCCAAAGCCTTCTGAACGGGTTTTTAAATACATATCGTTAAGGTCAGTATAGTTTTCGGCTCTGTATCCATATTTAACACCGTCAAATCGTGCAAGGTTTGAGCTTGCCTCGGCAGATGACATTATATAATAAGCAGAAAGTGCATATTCTGTCATTGGCATTGAAAATTCCCCTATTTCACAGCCAAGTTCTTCATACTTTTTAACCGCATTAAGTATTGCATTTTTAACATCCGGATTTATGCCATCGCCAAGATATTCTTTTGGAACACCGATTTTCATTCCTTTAACATCACCTGTAAGCGACTTTGTGTAATCTACCTTTTCGATGTTGGCACTTGTAGAATCCATTTTATCATAACCTGAAATCGCATTTAAAACAATTGCAGAGTCGGTAACATTTTTGGTGATAGGGCCAATCTGGTCAAGTGATGAAGCAAAAGCAATAAGACCAAATCGTGATACCAGACCATAAGTTGGTTTTAAACCTACAACACCGCAATATGCCGCAGGCTGTCTTATAGAGCCACCTGTATCTGAACCAAGTGAAAAAATAGCCTCATCCGCTGCAACAACTGCCGCACTTCCGCCTGATGAGCCACCCGGAACTTTAGCTAAATTGTGCGGATTTTTTGTCTTTTTAAAATAAGAATTTTCGCAAGATGAACCCATTGCGAACTCATCCATATTGGTTTTACCGATTATAACCGAATTTTGCTGTTTTAATTTTTCTATAACAAAAGCATCATAAGGCGGTTTGAAATTATAAAGCATTTTTGATGCACAGGTAGTTAATATATCTTTTGTGCAGATATTATCTTTTATAGATGCACAAATACCTGTAAGATAAGAAACATCATCGCTCGATGAAAGCTTTTTATCTGCTTCTTCAGCTTCTTTTATCGCACTATCCTTTGCAATTTCAAGATAACCTTCTATGCTTTTATCTGTTTTTTCTATTCTTTCAAGCATTTCTTTTGTAAGTTCAACACTTGAAATTTCTTTATCTTTAAGCATTTTGCTTAATTTTTCAACTGTTAAATTATAAAGAGCCATTTTACTTGTCACTTCCTTTGTTTATTCTACAATCTGCGGAACTAAAAAGCATCCTCTTTGTTTTTGAGGTGCATTTTTTAATATATCATCTCTGTCATAAGATTTTTTAATAACATCTTCTCTGAAAGCATTGTTTATATCAAGAATATGATTTGTGGGGGCAACATCATTTATATCAAGCTTTCCAAGCTCATTTGCAAATTCTATTATGCCCTCCATATTAAGATTTTCAATCTCCTCATCGGTAAGAGTAAGCCTTGATAAATTGGCAAGATGCAAAATCTCTTCCTTTGTAATTTTCATATTATTCACTCCTTATACGGAAATATTTTACATTAAAAATTAACACAACTAATTATTTTACCATATATTTTTTTAATTTTCAACCATTTTTAAAAACTCATTTTCGTCAATTACTTTAATCCCAAGCTCATTTGCTTTTGCAAGCTTACTTCCTGCAGCCTCTCCTGCAACAACAAGGGTTGTTTTTTTAGATACCGAGCCTGCTGCTTTGCCACCATATTTTTCAATTAAAGCTTTTGCTTCTTCTCTTGTTAAACTTTCAAGAGAGCCTGTTACAACAATGGTCATACCTTCAAATTTTTGTTCTACTGCCTCATCTTCGATATATTCCATATTAACGCCCGACTGCTTTAATAAATTTATAATTTCTATGTTTTTATCTGTTTTGAAAAATTCTTTAACGCTTTTTGCCATAATAGATCCAATATCATTAATCTCAGAAATTTCTTCTTCGGTTGCATTTATTAAATTATCCATTGTCTTAAACTTTTTGGCTAAAATTCTTGCAGCATTCTGACCGATATGTCTTATTCCAAGCGCAAAAACAAGTCTTGAAAGACAGTTTTTCTTTGAATTTTGTATTGAATTTATAAGATTTTCGGAAGATTTATCGGCAAACTTTTCAAGATTTAATAAATCATCTTTTTTAAGATTATATAAATCTGCACTATTTGAAATAAGATTTTCCAAAATAAGCTTTTCTACAACAGAAGGGCCTAAGCCTTCAATATCCATAGCATTTCTTGATACAAAATGCTCAATGTTTCTGATACTTTGCGCAGGGCACGAAAAAGATGTGCATCTATATGCAGCCTCGCCTTCTTCACGAACAACTTCACCGCCGCATTCAGGACAAACAAGTGGCATTTCAAATTCGATTTCTGTGCCGTCTCTTTTATCAAAAACAACTTTAACAACCTCAGGAATTATATCGCCTGCTTTTTGCACAACAACTGTATCGTTAATTTTTATATCTTTTTGCCTGATATAATCAAGGTTATGAAGTGTTGCTCTTGACACATTTGTGCCTGCAATGCTTACCGTTTCAAACTCTGCCTGCGGTGTTAAAACACCTGTTCTTCCTACATTTACAAAAATTCTTTTTATTTTTGTTTCTTTTTGCTCGGCTGGATATTTAAACGCGATTGCCCATCTTGGCACTTTTGTTGTTGAGCCTAAAAGTTCTCTTTGCGAAAGCGAATTTACCTTTATTACTGCTCCGTCTATATCATAATATAAATTTGGTCTTTCATTTCCTATTTTTTTTATTTTTTCAATTGCACCTTCAATTGTGTCAAATTCTTCTTCATTATCTATAACCTTGAAGCCTGCATCTTTCAAAAACTTCAGTCCTTCAAGATGAGTTTTAAATTCGTAGCCTTCAACACGCTGAATATTAAATATAAAAATATCAAGATTTCGTTTTGCCGCAATAGAAGAATCAAGCTGTCTTAATGAGCCTGCCGCAGCATTTCTTGGGTTTGCAAAAGGAGTTTTGCCCATTTCTTCCTGCTCTAAGTTTAATTTTTCAAAGCTCTTTTTAGGCATAAAAACTTCGCCCCTTACCTCAAGATAAGGAACATCTATATTAAGCTTTAGAGGAATGGATTTTATTGTTTTAAGGTTATTTGTAACATCCTCACCAATACTTCCGTCACCACGTGTTGAGCCACGCACAAAAACAGAATTTTCATATTCAAGTGATACCGAAAGTCCGTCTATTTTATGCTCTGTAACATAGATTGGATTTTCTACTACGCTTTTTACCCTTTTATCAAAATCCTTTAATTCATCTTCTGAAAAAGCATCCTGTAAGCTTTGCATTTTAACTTCATGAACTACACTTTCAAAGCTTTCCAAAACCTTTCCCCCAACCTTTTGCGAAGGCGAATCGGGTGCAATAAGCTTGGGATTTTGGTTTTCCATCTCAATAAGACGGCGCATTAACATATCGTATTCATAATCTGTTATGGTAGGATTGTCCAGAACATAATATTCATAGCTTAACTTATTAAGTTTTTCTTTAAGCTCGTTATATTCGTTTATCATTTATAATAAAACTCCTTTTAGTTTATCGGCATATTTTCGTCAAAATACATTTCAAGCCTTTTTACACAAACAAATTCTGACTTAAAATTATCAGAGTATTTTTCCATTGCCAAAACTACCGTTTCAGGCTTTAAATTCTGTATATTTCCTGCCGACAAAAGCATTTCATAATAATTTTTGCCTTCTTTTTGGTAAAGATAACAAATATTTTTTATCATAGGCTTAATATCGGTTAAGGTTATGCCCTTTTTTGTTTTTTTGTCAACCTCTAAAGAAGCATTTTTCATAAGAAGGTCTAAATCGCACTCACCAGTACACTCAACACCAACAAGATATTTTGCAAGCGAAATTTTGCTAAGAGGTATATCGCCTTCTTCCAATTTTCTTGCAGAAAGTATTTCAAGTCCCATAGGGATACTGTTATTTATATCACATACAAGCTTATTTTCGTCCATATCTTCATAAAGCTCAACATCCATATATTCTGCATCAGATAAAACTCCCACAGATAAAGGAAGTCCAACTGTCATAATGATATGCGGATTAAAGCCCTGCGAATATTTTATGGGGATTTCGGCTCTTTTTAATGTGCGTGTAATTGTTCTTACAAAATCAAGATGAGAGATATATCTTGCTTCTTCTTTTTTCTTGTATTTTACTCTGTATTTACTCAAAGCAAACACCCCTTCCAAAGCTATTTGCTCCACATCCGGCACATTTTGCACGGCAATTTGGAGTTATAGTAGCTTCTTTTGCTTTTTTAGCCTCGCTGATTAAAAACTTTTTGCTAACGCCAACATCAATCATATCCCATGGAAGAATTTCATCAAAATCTCTTTCCCTCACATAGAAATTCGGGTCAAGACCGCATTCTTCAAATGCTTTTTCCCATACATCTTGTTTAAAATACTCGTCCCACCCGTCAAATCTTACACCGTTTTTAACAGCAGTTAAAATAACCTTTGAAAGTCGTCTGTCACCTCTTGCAAAAACGCCTTCAAGCACACTTACAGGCGCTTCGTGATATGAAAAATTAATTCTTTTTGGCATATTATCTTTTAAAGCTGACTGTTTTTCTCTTATTTCAGAAAGCGAATTTTGTCTTGCCCATTGGAAAGGTGTAAATGCCTTTGGAACAAATGACGAAACACTTACTGTAAGCCTCAAGCCTTTTGGCCTTTTTTCTTTTTCTATTGCAAAATACTGTGCCAAAACTTTATTTGAAAGATGTGCAATTCCTACAACATCTTCCATTTCTTCAAACGGAAGTCCAAGCATAAAATAAAGCTTTATGCTTGAATATCCGCCACTAAATGCTAAATTTGCACTATTTATTAAATCTTCTTCGGTAATACCTTTATTTATAACATCGCGCATTTTTTGAGTTCCTGCTTCAGGAGCAAAGGTAAGAGAGCTTTTTCTCACCTTTTGCACTTTTTGCATTAAATCCATAGAAAACGAGTCAAGCCTTAAAGAAGGAAGCGACAAATTAACTTTTTTGCTTTCAGTAATTTTAATAAGTTCAGCGGTAAAATCTTTTAAATCACGATAGTCGCTTGTGCTAAGTGATGATAAAGATATTTCTTCATAACCTGTATTTTTTAACAAATCACTTGCCTGCTTTAATAAAACCTCTTTTGATTTTTCTCTTACAGGACGGTAAATAAATCCTGCCTGACAGAATCTACATCCTCTTATACAGCCACGAAACATTTCGAGCATAATTCTATCATGAACAATCTCACCAAACGGAACAATAATTCTGTCAGGATAAAAACAATTATCCATATCCTTTATAATTCTCTTTTTTACTGTTTTTGGTACAAAATCATATAAAGGCTTTATTTCATTAACCGTTCCGTCATCATTATATTTAACATCATAAAAAGAAGGTACATAAACTCCTTCAATTTTTGATATTTTTTTAAGAAAATCAAATCTCTTGCCTTTTTCTTTTTTCCACTCTTTATAGGCATCCATAACTTCAATAATTACTTCTTCGCCCTCGCCAAGCATATAAAAATCGGCAAAATCGGCTATTGCTTCGGCACTGTATGCGCAAGGTCCTCCAAAGCATACAAACGGGTCACCCTCACCTCTTTTATTACTCTCCACCTCAACATTTGCAAGATCGAGCATATTCACAATATTTGAATAGCTCATTTCATACTGAAGAGTAAAACCTATAAAATCAAATTCTGAAACTTTTGTTTTTGTTTCAAGTGAAAAAAGCGGTATGTTTTCACTTCTCATTTTTTCTTCCATATCAACCCATGGAGCAAAAACTCTTTCGCAATATATATCATCATACGAATTTAAAAGGTGATAAAGTATTTTCATTCCAAGATGGCTCATACCAACCTCGTAAACATCAGGAAAGCAAAATGCAAAACGCACATTTATATCTTTTAAATCCTTTACAACACTATTGTATTCACCGCCCGTATAACGGGTTGGTTTTTCGACACACGATAATATTTTTTCAAGATTTTTTATCATTTGTTTTTATCCTCTCTAAAAGGTCACCGCAGGTTGTAAGGCTTCCGTATTTTAAAAGAGACGGAACAATTAAATCCTGTGAAATTTCGCCAATTTTGTTAAAATGATTATCATAGACACAAATCTCAACAACATAATCATACGAAAACTCACAAATAAAATTAATAAGCTTTACATCTTCCTTAGCGCCTGTTTTTCTTATTTTAAAACGTTCTTTATACTTTAAAAATTCATTGCACAAAAGATTTTTTTTAACTGATGCAATATTTTCTTTTTCATAAATTATATTATACAACAAAAACATACCGATAATCAATAACGAAATGTTATATTTGGTAATAATTAAGACAATCATACCTAAAAAAACAACAATTACACCTGTTATTTTTGTAAAAATAATAAGTTTTTTTATTGCATTTATGTATCCTTCTTTTTTTGATAAATATGCTTTTAAAACGCAACCTCCGTCAAGTGGCAATGCAGGAAGAAGATTGAGAATACAAATTATTATATTACAAAGTGAAAAAAACACATATTTTTTAAAAATTATAAAAAGCAAAAAATTAACCGCAGGTCCTGCAACACAAACCAGAATTTCATCTGTGGGATTTTTTATCATCTCGGTTTTTATTGCAATACCATACGGCATTATTTTTATTTTTTCAAGTTTTATTTTTAGCTTTAATATTATTAAAAGGTGTCCTGCCTCGTGAAGTAGTGATGCAAAAAGCATTATAAAATATTCCTTTTGACAATTGCACACAAAAAACATTAAAAATACACACAAAAAATACTTACTTACATAAACCTTTTTTAAAGCGGTTCACCGCTTTTCTGTTTTTTGTTTTCATATACATAAAACTACCCTCTATGATTATATTTTACAAATTCTTCAGGATCAAGTCGTTCGTTATCTTTCTTTATTTCAAAATGAAGATGTACTCCTGTTGCCATTCCGCTTTCTCCCATTAATCCTATTTTTGTGTTATCATCTACCCATTCACCTTCTGTAACACATATTTCATTAAGATGCGCATAAGCACTTTGGTATCCACCATTATGTTCAATAATAATATATTTACCGTTAATTTCATCTTCCCTGCACTTTAAAACTCTTCCCTCTGCCGCAGAAATAACACATTGATTAAAATTTCCTGCAATATCAATACCGGTATGTGTGGTGCTGACATTTGTTACAGGATGAATTCTTACTCCGAATACAGATGTGATTTCGCCTTCAGTAGGATTTTTAAACGCCGGCATAATGCTTTCGTCAAGCTTTTTTTCTTCATTTGGATACTCAATAACAGTTTCATCCTTAACTATTACATCTTGCTCATCAATTTGAGTTTCTTCAAAAATTTCATTGTTATCTTCTTTTTTTATTTTTACATTTTTTTTGTAAATATTTTTTGCAAAAGCCTTTGCCTCGGAAATATCGGTTGAAACATTAAGAGAAGTGCGTATATAATTTTTAAAAAAATTTAATTTTGGATTATCGGAATAACATACATAAAGCGAACAAACAAGAACAAGAATACTTGATATGGTTTGAAAAAATGTCTTTTTCCTGCTTTGGATGTTTTTTTCTTTTTCATCATTTAATGTGTACCTATGTGATTTTGCTCTCATTTTCATCACCTCATACTAATTTTATTGTTAAATAAAACAAAATATTCTTTATTTTTTTAAAAAATATTGCAAAGAGGCGATTGTTGTTATATACTTAAAGGTAATTATTAACAAATGAAAGCTGGTATTTAAATGGAATTTTTAAAGAAAAAAGGTATTGAGCTATCATTAAAAAGATATTTTATTGATGCGCTTGGTGCAATGGCATTAGGTCTTTTTGCTTCACTTTTAATCGGCACAATATTTGGAACAGTTGCAGATTACATTCCATACGAGCCAATAGCAAAATTTTTAAAAGATATGCAAGGATACTGCTCTTCTGCGCAAGGTCCTGCAATGGCGATGGCAATAGGCTCGGCACTTGGTGCACAGGGACTTGTTTTATTCTCGCTTTGTGCAGTAGGCTTTGCGGCAAACTCACTTGGTGGACCTTTTGGCACATTTGTTGCAACAGTTATTGCTGCAGAATTTGGTAAAATTGTTTATAAAGAAACTAAAGTAGATATTATTGTTACCCCTACCGTAACAATTACAATCGGTGTTTTAATTTCGGTTTTGATAGGACCTGGAATTTCTTATGTAATGACAACTCTTGGAAAACTTATTATGACATTTACCGAACTTAAACCACTTTTAATGGGTGCTCTTGTATCGGTTGTAGTTGGAATTTGTTTAACTCTTCCTATAAGCTCTGCCGCAATTTGTGCAACACTTTCTTTAACAGGAATTGCAGGCGGTGCTGCAACTGCAGGATGTTGTGCACAAATGGTTGGATTTGCAGTTATGAGCTTTGCAGCAAACAAATGGGGCGGACTTATTGCTCAGGGTCTTGGAACAAGTATGCTTCAAATGGGTAACATTGTTAAAAAACCTGTTATATGGCTTCCACCTATTATAACAAGTGCAATTACAGGTGCACTTTCTGCTTTTGTATTTAAAATGGAAAATGGTGTTGCAGTTGCATCAGGTATGGGAACATGCGGTCTTGTTGGACCTATAGGAGTTTTAAGTGCAAAACCTTTAAGCTTTTACAATGTTTTTGTAATGCTTTTAATATGCATAATCCTTCCTGCAATTTTAACATACATAATTGCAAAAATATTCAAAAAATTTAACCTGTTTTGCGATGACGATTTAAAACTTGATATATAAAAAAATGCACCGACTTAAAAAATTTTAAGCCGATGCTCAAGTAAAGGGGGTCTTTAAGTGTGTCAAACCAAATAAAGCTTAACACACTTAATGTATTTTGTGAGGTCATTTATATTTATCCCCAAACTTGCAAATAGCTATACATAAATATTTTTTTAATTTTAAGGTGATAAAATGTTTTTAAAAAGATTTATTGCAATTTTGTTTGCAAAGCTTTCAATAATTTTAGGAAGGATGCTTGGCAAAAAAAGCTCGTCTACTCCCGGAACAATAGCAATGAAAATTTGCCCCGATATTCTTTTTTATCTTGCAAAGCAAGTAAAAAAAGAAATAATTTTTATTTGCGGAACAAACGGAAAAACCACAACAAGTAATCTTTTGTATTCACTTATTAAAAGCGAAGGCAAAAAAGTTGTGTGTAACAATGTTGGTGCAAATATGCTTCCTGGTGTCGCCTGTGCTTTTGTATCAAGTGCAAATGTTTTTGGCAAAATAAATGCAGACTATGCAGTTATTGAATGTGACGAAGCAAGCATAAGACATATTGTAAAACATGTTATACCCAATAAAATTGTTCTTACAAATCTTTTCCGTGATCAGCTTGACAGATATGGAGAGATTGACACAACAATAAAGCTTTTGGAAGAGGCTTTTGAAAAGATTAAAGATGTTAACCTTATAGTTAACGGTGATGACCCGTTATGTGCATATTTTGGCACAAAATATAACACCATATATTTTGGCGTTGACGAAGAATCAAACCTTAACACAAACGAAACCAAAGAAGGAAGATTTTGTTTAGAGTGCGGTGGAGAAATAAAATATAATTATTATCATTATAGCCAGCTTGGCGATTACTACTGCGAAAAATGCGGCTTTAAAAGACCATCTCTTAACTATTTTGCAAAAAATGTTGATCTTTCAGATGGCATGAAATTTGACCTTTATTTTAAAGATAAAGTTATAAACTTATCGCTTGATTATAAAGGCTTTTACAATATTTACAATATTCTTGCATCATTTAGTGCATTTGAATCTTTAAATCTTGGGTATAACAATTTAAACAACGTTCTTAAAAACTACAAGCCACAGATTGGCAGAATGGAAACCTTTAATATAAACGGCAAAAAGGTTATACTTAACCTTTCTAAAAATCCTGCAGGTTTTAATCAGGCAATAGCAACCTTAAACGCAGACCAAAACGAAAAAGATGTTTTTGTTGTTATAAACGATAAAGCACAGGATGGAACAGATATTTCGTGGATATGGGATGTTGACTTTGAACTTTTCGAAAAATGCAACATAAAAAATATTTATGTCGGCGGTATGAGAAAGGATGATCTGGCACTAAGGTTGAAATACGCAAATCTTGGTAATATTGAAGTGATTGAAAATAATATCAAAAATTTGTCACATATTATTTCAAAAAATGATTTGCCAATTTATCTTCTTGTAAACTACACAGCTTTATTTTCAACTCAAAGTGATCTTTTAACTCTTGAAAAAGGAGGTTTGAAAAATTGAAAATAGTAATTGGTCACCTCTTTAATGACCTTTTAAATTTATACGGTGATAAAGGCAACATTGCCGCACTTAAAAACCGTATGGAGCAAAGAGGAATAGATGTAGAAGTTAAAACTTATGGTATTAATGACGATATAAATTTTGATGAGCTTGATATTGTATTTATAGGCGGAGGCTCAGACAGAGAACAGCTTTTGGTTTGCAACAGACTAAAAGAGATTAAAAGCGATTTAACACAATATGTAGAAGACAACGGCGTTCTTATTGCGGTATGCGGAGGGTATCAGCTTTTAGGCCATTACTATCAGCTTGAAGATGAAAAAATAGAAGGCCTTGGAATTTTAGATATTTATACTGAACAAAAAAATCCAAGGCTTATAGGGAATATAATTTTAGAAAGTGATATTATAAACACTACTGTTGTAGGCTTTGAAAATCATGGTGGAAGAACATATATAAACAATCACACTCCGCTTGGAAAGGTTGTTTACGGCAACGGCAACAATGACAGCAAAGACTTTGAAGGTGTTGTTTATAAAAACGTAATTGCAACATATCTTCACGGACCGCTTCTTCCTAAAAACCCTATTCTTACCGACTATATAATAAAATGTGCCATATTAAATAAAGATAAAGACTTTTCTCTTTGTGAAATTGATTCTGAATACGAATTAAAAGCTCACAATTATATAATCGAAAGATTTTTAAAATAACTATTTTTTGCGGTATGCCAAAGGTGTTATTCCAAATCTTTTTTTAAAGCATCCCGAAAAATAATGTATATCATAAAAATTTAATTTTTCCGCTATGTCTGATATTGACATAGCGGTATTTTTAAGCATATTTTTTGCCATTTTGAATCTTTTAATCTGAATGTATTCATACGGTGAAACCGAATATTCTTTTTTAAACTGTCTTATTGCGTGGTTTTTTGAGCAGTATAAAGGCTCAATTATATTTTCTAATGTATTATCAAATGAATCCAAAGAATCTATGATGTTTTTTAATTTTTTTGCAACTGTATCCTTTTTTTCCTGTTGCTCACTTATAAAGTAAAGCTTTTGCGCAATTTTTAAAAATACTTCTGCAAGCTCATTGTTTGTGGTGATAACATCGTTTTTGCTTTTTGATATATCAATTATTTTATCAAAATAACATTTTAGCTCAGGTGCATAAAAATGATTTAAATCTTCAAGAAAATAACATTTAGTTATACTCTCTGCTAAAGGTCCCGAAAAATTCATCCATATTTTCACCCACGGGTTTTCTTTATCTGAATAATAATAATGTTTTTTATTCTGTTTAAGAAAATACACATCACCTTCGGATGCTTCAAAGGTTTTGTTATCTTCTTTTACAGTTCCTACGCCTGATACAATATACTCAATAACATATATTGAAGAATTTTCCCGTTTTATACTATAAGAACCATCACAATAAGAAATACCGCACATTGAAGCATAAAACGGCAGATTTTCGCCTTCATTTGAAAAAGATACTATATCCTCATACATATCAACATTCTCCACATTTTAGTTTATTTTTTATATTGTTTTAATCATTATATAATGATAAAATAAAAATGTCAATCATTATAGAAAGGATGAAAAATTATGAAAAGTATATATCCTGCCATACCTCTTATTACCTGTAATCCTCAGTTTAGCATATGGTCAATGTGCGATAATTTGTACGACGATGTTCCGCGCCACTGGACAGGTATGCAGCATCCGTTAACAGGGTGCGTTACAGTTGACGGAGTGGAAAAAATTTTTATGGGCAAAAAAAGACACAACCCATATTTTAACCAGATTTCATTCTCACATATGCCAACTCCACAAATCATAAATCAGGTTGATTTAAAGGTTACACCGCTTAAAACAATTTATACCTTCCGTGATGATAAAATTGAGCTTGAGGTTACCTTTTTCACACCGCTTCTTCTGGATGATTTAATGCTTTTATCAAGACCTGTTTCTTATTTATCTTACAAGATAAAGGCTATTGATAATAAAAATCACGATATAAAAGTTTACATAGATGCATCAGCACTTTTGGCAGTTAATATGCCCGATGAAATGGTTACATTAGGATATGAAGATAACTTTGTATATGCATCAAGCGGCGAAGATGATATGCTTAAAGATGCTGGCGATAACAAAAGAATCAGTTGGGGAAGATTTTGTCTTGCATCACCGTACGGTAAGCTTGGAATAACAAAAGAGGGTGAGAAAAACTTTGGCATTAAATCATTTGATGGCATTGCCCCTTTAAAACCAATAATTAATGACCTTATCGGTCAGACTGTAAAAGTATCGGATGTTTTTCCTGTACTTTACAATTTTTCTGAATATGAAAAAACATCTTTAGCAGAAGGATTTGTTGCATTTGCATATGACGATATATATTCTGTTGAATATTTTGGAAAAAAGGTAAAAGGCTATTGGACAAAAGATGGTGACAGCTTTAAAAATATGTTTAAAAATGCTGTTGAAAACTATGAAAGTATTTTAAAGAAAGTTAACGAATTTGACCAAAGGCTTTTAGATGAAGCAAACAAAGTAAGCCCAGACTATGCAAAAATTATTTCTATCGCATACCGTCAGGCTATTGCAGCACACACACTTTGCTATGATGGAAACGAAGGCATTTTTATATCAAAAGAATGTTTTTCAAACGGATGCGCTGCAACAGTTGATGTTACCTACCCTTCTATTCCGCTATTTTTAATTTATAATCCCGACCTTGCAGAATTTATGTTAAACCCTATTTTTAAGCTTATTGAAAATGGAAAATGGCCATTTGATTTTGCACCGCACGATGCAGGATGTTATCCTATTGTAAATGGTCAGGTTTACGGCTTAAAAGATGGAGAGCTTCTATTAGATATGCAAATGCCTATTGAAGAATGTGGCAATATGATTTTATGTGTTGCTTCCATCTGCAAAAAAAGAAAGAATCCGTCTTTGGCACAAAAACATTTTGACCTGATAAAACAATGGGCTGATTATCTTGTTAAATATGGTTTTGACCCCGAAAATCAACTTTGCACAGACGATTTTGCAGGACATCTTGCTCATAACAGCAATCTTTCGGTTAAGGCAATTATGGGAATTGGAGCTTTTGGTATGCTTCTTAAAATGATGGGCAAAGAAGATTCATATACACAAATTGCAAAAGAATATGCTAAAAAATGGAAAGAAATAACATTTGAAAAAGACCATTACCGCCTATCGTTTGATAAAGAGGACAGCTGGAGTATAAAATACAATCTTGTATGGGATAAGCTTTTTAATCTTGATATATTTGATAAAGATGTGTTTGAAACCGAAATCAAATATTATAAAACAAAAATAGAAAAGTATGGCCTTCCATTAGATTGCCGCCGTCTTTACACAAAAAGCGACTGGCAGATGTGGTCAACCATACTTTGTGATGATAAGGAATATACCGATAAAATAGTTTCGGCAATGCTTAATATGCTGTCTGACACAAACGATAAAGTTCCGTTTTGCGATTGGTACTACACAAATAATGCCGCAAAATCAAGCTTCCAGAACAGATCTGTTCAGGGCGGATTATTTATCAATATGCTTAAATTTTAAAAAGATTTCATAATTTAAAAAACAAAAAATGAACCTTTTAAGGTTCATTTTTTATTTAATCCTAAAACAAGCCTGCACATATCAAGAGTTTCTTCATCCAAAGCATCAAATTTAGTAAACTTCATATCAAGTGCATCATATTTATGCTCACCCATAGAATGATACTCTAACAATTCTATCTTTTTATATTTAATTTTACCTAAAAAACGTGCTATTTTTTTCATTTCGGATAAAGTAGCATTAAATGAGCAAATTACTGGTATTCTTATAATTATATCGCCGCTAAATGTTTGCGAAAGTTTTTTTAGATTTTGTTTAATCAGCTTATTTGAAACACCCGTTCCTTCAATATGCAATTTTTCAGAAAATGCTTTTATGTCATATAAAAACATATCGGTATACGGCATAATTCTCTCAAAATACTGCCATGGCACATTACCTGCTGTATCAACGGCTGTATGAATTTTTTTATCTTTACACATTTTAAGAATTTCTTCAAGAAATTCTATATTAAGCATACACTCTCCGCCCGAAAAAGTAACGCCTCCGTTTGACATTTCATAAAAGAGACTATCTTTCAAAATATGAGAAAAAACTTCTTTAACTGAATATTCTTTTCCGCAAACCTTTCTTGCTCCGCTTAGGCATACATCAACACATTTTCCACATAAAACACACTTTTCATATTTACATACTTCTTTGCATTTTTGACATCCTATACAATTGTTTTTATAATGCATTATCTGAAACGATGCACTCTGGCTTTCAGGATTATGACACCATTTACATTTAAGATTACAACCTTTAAAAAATACAGTTGTTCTTATTCCAGGCCCATCAACAAATGAATTTTTTTCTATTTCAAAAATATTTGCTTTCATTTTTCTTTCCTTAAAATACTATTTATTCTTTTCTATAATCATATCCTGCCATTCTTTATTCATAGTAACAAATCTTGCATTCCACCCTGAAACACGCACAGATAAATTCTGATAATTTTCAGGATGCTTTTGAGCATCAAGGAGCACCTTGTTATCTACTGTATCTATTTGCATAAAATATCCGCCAAGATGAACAAAAGCTTTAATAAAACCTGATAATGCACTAATTGCATTGTCACTTTGAATATTTGAAGGAATAAAAGATACATCAAGTGCCGCACCCGTATATTGCTTTTTCAAATTTGCCTTACAATAGGACTTTATCATAGCAGAAACACCGTTAAAATTTGTGCCCGGTGTACTAGATAAATTACCCGATAACACATCGCCTTTTTTTCGCCCGAAAGGTGTAGCATACCTTGCCTGAGCCCATTCAATCTGTCTTCCAAAGGTGCTTACTCCACTAACATAACGGATTGGCGTTTTTTTGTCGTATTTACAAACCATATCCGAAAATGCATCAAGTAAATGTGTGGCAATATCGTCTATTTCATCATTATCGTTACCATAATATATATACTTTTTCTGAACATAGTTTCTAAGCTCTTCTTCACCTTGCCAATTATTTTTTAATACACTCATAAACTCAGAAAAAGAAATCTTTTTTTCATCGAATACCAGTTTTTTTATAGCATAAAGGCTATTAACCACATCTGGCAATCCACCTATATGAGGTGATTCAACATTATAAATTGCACCGCCCTCTTTATAAGATAATCCCCTTTCTATACATGATTGTTCAAAAAGAGAAACAACACTGCATGGATATTCTTTTTTGAAATTAAAATTATCATCAAATTTTGAAAGCACTCTGGTTTTAAATATAAAATCAATATGACTTTGCAAATCAGATAAATATTTATTATAAAGCGAATTAAAATTATCAAAACTTACATTATTAGAGTATTCATCAAGCGTTATATACTGTAAAATTTTTAATCCATCAAAAGGAATATACGAAAAACAGGTTTTACCTGGTATCTGAACTTCCCAGCATCCATCATTTCCAAAACTTCTTGCTTCTTTTTCAGGATATCCCATACAAGATAGTGATTCTAAAATTAAATCTTCATTGTAAATTGCAACTACTCCACCACCGTATTGTATTACTTCGCAAACTCTTTTTAAAAGATCGGATTTTGTGTTTTTGTTTATTCGTACAGTTGTTGGAAAATCACTTATGCCTGTTTCTTCAATTATATCAAGCACAAGATATGTAACAAGATTTGTAACATCATTGCCATCTTCATCAATACCGGACAAAATAATATTCTGATAATGCTGTGCATCACCGCTTCCAACTTCTTTTCCTGTAATCCATTCACACCCTTTTATAAAAAAATGTGCCAAAATTTCTCTTGCTCCATCAATTGTAATTTTATTTTTTTGTAAATCTTCATTTAAATATTTGCCAAATAAAACATCAATTCTTCCAATTCCCGGCCAAACTCCGCAAAGGCGCAAAAAAGCAAAACAAAACCAAACACTTTGAACGGCCTCATAAAAATTTCTTGCCGGTTTAAAAGGCACCTGTTTTAAATTATTTATTACATTTTCATAGCCTTGTTTTTTTGAAAGAGCCTCTATATATCTGGTATGCCATAATTTCATACAATCAATGCAATGAATACAGCTTTTTAGAAACTCCCTCTTGTAAGCATCCTGATGGTTTTCAAGTGAAATTTCACATTTTTCTCTTATTTTGTCCATACCGATTTTAAGGACCTCAAAAAAATCTACTGTTAAATGACTCACTCCTGAAGAAGCTGTTTTTTTCTCATCTTTGTATATAGCAGGTAATTGATGATTAATTGCATTTGCCAAAGTAGCAGCACCGCTTATCATTTCACCATCGCAAATTCTAATTGGAGCCTTTGTTGCTATTTCGTATATTGCACAGTTGTATTTTTCTATATCAGACATTTTTTCATAGTTTTTTATATGGTCTAAAGAAACATATGGGGTTTTTAATGTTTCAAGTCCATATTTGTGATTTAAAGACCTATATGCAAACAATCTGGTTTTTTCACAAAGTCTTACAGGCCTTTTCTTTTTTAAACATGTATAAAATTCCATATCACACCTCCTGCAATTTACTATATTATACTTATAAAAGGCGATATTTCAAATTGACAAAAATGCACAAAATATGTATAATACTACATTAGAGGTGATTTTATGAATATTACGCATATAAATATTCAGGATTTTTTCTATTCGGGTTTTTCATCATCTACCAATAATGGATTTGTTCATATTAAACAGCTTCCCAATCTGTCAATTGTTCAATCCAAAACAGGCTCATATAACATTAAAATAGGTAATTTAAAAGAATACACTACAGGTGAAGGCGGTTTTTTTATAGCCCCATCTATGATGCGTCAAAAAATTACACATTTTATAAATACCGACAAAAACATTTTTACAGCCAGATATGTATTTTTGGATGTTATTATTAATAACAAATACCGTTTGGATGATGTTTTTGATTTTCCGGTAGTTACCGACAAAAAATATTCTTTAATTCTCGATTCTGATTTTGACGATTTTGAAAAATGCGAATCTGTTTGTGATAAAATGAGTTGCCTTTATCGTATGCTTAAGCATTTATTGGAAATTTCTACAGAAAAAAGTATTTACAAAGATAAACATTTCCACACACTTTTGGATTATATAAGAGAAAACTACGCAAAAAAAATTACGGTGTCACAAATGGCTGAAATTATGAATATTTCCGAATCTTATTTGTATGATTTTTTTAAAAAAACACTTGGTACATCCCCTGTTCATTATCTTAACGAATACAGGTTATCTGTTGCAAGCGAGCTTTTAACACATACAAATGATACCATTAGCACAATAGCAGAAAAAGTGGGAATACAAGACCAGTTTTATTTCAGCAAACTTTTTAAATCAAAATATCTGGTATCACCCTTAAAATACAGAAAAAACATTCTTTAATATTTTCCATAAAAAAGGCAGAAGAGATTTAAAATCACTTCTGCCTTTTAAAACTAATTCATTGTATTTTATTCGAGTTCAATCAAACCGTAATTTCCATCGTTTCTTTTATAAACAACCGCAACTGAGCCTGTATCGGAATTATCGAAAATGTAAAAATTGTGTCCTGAAAGATTCATTTGAAGAATTGCTTCCTCTGCGCTCATAGGCTTCTTAGCATATTTTTTTGTTTTAACAATAGAAAATTCTTTTTCTTCTGCCACATCGGCTGCAAAATCTTCAGGAACAACCACATTGTTCTTTTTAAGCCTTTTTTCAAGTTTGGTTTTGTGTTTTCTTACCTGACGTTCCATTAAATCTTCAATGATATCAATTGAACGATACAAATCATCGCATCTTTCTTCACAACGGAAAACCATTCCGCCGTAATATATTGTAAGCTCTGCTATATGATTACCTTTTTGTGCAGAAAGTGTAACTGTTGCATCTGCTTCATCTGCAAAAAACTTATTAAGCTTGCTTATTTTCTTTTCAACATAAGCCTCAATAGCAGGTGTTAATTCCATTTTTCTTGTAACAATTTTGATTTTCATAATATGCAACTCCTTTGTTATTTAATCGGTAAAATCATTGTTTTACGGCTAAAATATGGCCTCATTTGCCAACAGCGGTAAGCACCGCTACGCTATTACCGAAAGTATATTCAACTCTTTTACCGTTGCTTTTATTTTGACATAAGCTTTAATACTTTATAAATTGAATCAATCTTTTTAGCTGAGGAAGGATTAATTAAATAAAGATTATCTAAAATATCTCCAAAATCAGCTTTTTCAATACTATGTTCATTACCAAACATTTCCAAAACCGTATTCAAAGCAAAACTTTTAATATTTTTCAACTCTCCACCTGCTTCTGATAAAGCATCTCCTGCAAGATTACAGAATGTAAATATTAAATCAGACACAAGCTTTGCAGATATGTTATATACCCATTTTTTGTTTTTATCTATAAATTCAAACTTTATATTATGAATATAAAGCTCATCATATAAATCCCAGTAATCTTTGCCGCAACCTTCAAGTAGCAGTGTAGTTTTTGATAAATCAGTTATATCGTTGTTATCAATAACCTCTGGAACAAACATTGAAAAATATGTATTATTATTACCAATGTTTATTAAATCAGAGGTTTGAGAATAGCTTAATGTAATAAAAATTTTATTCTCCGGATTAAAAGATGCAATCTTCCTCATCGAAGTTTTTAATAAAATATCGTCTATAGCAAGTATTATGAGCTCGCTTTCACTGATAACATCTTCAATATTTGTATATGCTTTGCAAAAAGTCTCTATAGCACACTTAACACATTTTTCAACATTATTTGAATAAAAAGCAACCAATTCAAAGCCGTTTTTCTTAAAATGATGTGCTATTGACACTGCTATTTTTTTGTGCCCTATAACAGAAAACTTCAATATGTAAACCCTTCTTTTTTGTTTCATGCCGAAAAGAATTTGTTATTAATATAATTCGACGACAGAATATATTTTTCCTTTTTAAAATATAAATTTATTTAATTTCCTGTTCAAGATTTTCAAATACCAAGTCATTGAAAAACTCTGTTATTGTAATATCCAATCCATCACACAATTTTTTTAGAACCACAATACCTACATCAAGTCTTCTTTCATCAAGCATACTGTAAACAGTAGATGGTGTTACACCCGACCTTGTTGCAAGTTCATTAAATTTTATATTCTTTTGTTTGCATAAATTTTTAATTCTTTCTACAACAGCATTTTTAATTCCCATAAAAACACCTCCATATGCTTATTTTATAAGTATGTACTTTTGTGCGTATACGCATATGCGTGTTTTTTAAAAATTTTATACACTACTCCTTTTCGATTATAGTATTTTAATTATATTCAAAATATTTTTAATTAAAATATTGCATAAATATGTTTTTTGATATATAATTATGAAGGAATGTGCATTTTTTCAAAATTTGCACTGTATTCTTTAACGGCGAAAGGATGATTTAAATGAGTAAAACCATTATACCTAAGGGATACAAAAGCAATCTTACCCCCTATCAGACACAGGGTGCAATAGAGCTTGTTAAACGAAATTTTGAAAATGAATTAT
>SVJU01000032.1 GCA_015068825.1 Oscillospiraceae bacterium
AAAATGACTGCAATTTCTTTGTAGAATACGGAGAAACTATAGAAATCAGCACATAAAACCACACAAAAACATAGTATTTATGGGGCTTGAGAACCCATAAAGGAGTGAAAGTTAAGAGTGGGAATAAGACCAGAAATCGCTTAAACCCTTGAAATATGGGCATTTTTGCAACTGTCAATGGTGTATTGACTGCAAAATGACTGCAAATAGGAATAATTTTGTTATTTGACTGCTCTGCCATTTCTGGCAGAGCAGTTTTTCTATGCAGTAGTTATTACGTTTGGTGTAAAACTGTGGAGGTCTTTTCCTATGTATATGGCACCCTTTAAACATTCGTCTAGTTTAGTTCTCCTTTGTATTTGTTTTATCTGTCATTTGTGAAATCAAATTTACTATGTAAGTTATGTTTTCTAAAATATCACTTGGTTGTGATAAGTTTGACAGCCTTTTTAATTCGGCTGTCAGGTCTATCAAATATTTTTCAAGATAATGTTGGATACGAATATTAGGTCGTACAACAATTTCTTTATTTAGCAGTCTTGCCGTAATATAATCTTGCTTGGTCATCCCAGATGTTTTAGCTTCTAGTGTTATTTATCCTTCCGGTAAAAAAGCAAGTCTTGATGCGGCAGTAAGGCGAAGTGTACTTACGGGGGTTAATCAGACTTACGGACAAATTCAATATATGCGGTCTGAAGAGTTTGGATGCGACCTTATGATAATAAGTGCTCATTACGGCGCAAGACCAGAGCACGCTGCATGGCAGGGACAGCTTGTTTCTAAATCAGGAAGAAAAGAATATTTATCTTTAGACGATATTGGATACGGTGAGGTTACTGGATTTCAGGGTGCGAACTGCCGACACAGTTGGAATATATTTTTTGAAGGGCTTTCTAATATGCCCTATTCCAAAGAGCAGCTTGAAAGATATAAAAACGCTACCGTTACTTACAACGATAAGGAATATAAAGCATACGATGCCATAAAAAAACAACGCTCTATGGAAAGAGGCATAAGAGCAACGAGGCGTGAGCTTGTTGCCTTTGATGAATGTGTTAAAACTTCTAAAACCGATGAAGAAAAAAACGGGTACCTGACTGAATTTAATAATTCTTCTGTTAAGCTTAAAGGACAGGAAGCGAAGCTTAGGGACTTTTTGAAACAAACAGGTCTTACAGAGGATAAGGCAAGAGTTCAGGTTTGTATGACTAAATCCGGCAGAGGATTTAATAAATCGGTAAGCGGTAAGGCAACGACGGCTTATAAGGATTTTGTTGACAACGGAAAAAGAAATGCTATAATTAAAGAGTATTTGAAAAACAATAAAATAAAGCTTGAAGTAAATGATGAAAAACAGAACCATCATTTTAAAGATTCAAAAGATTATGTTCCCGGAAAAAGCTATTTAACAATTACAAGAGAAGAAATTCAAAAGATTGTTAATGAGAAATGCGGAACGGGGAAAGTTTATTTTACAAAGCAAGGCGAATGGAACAAAAAAGAAAAAATCGACTGTGGATTTGTTATAGGTGTTGATATTGATGAGTTTACAGGCAAAGAAACACCGGTAACAAAAGCTACAATTCATTATTCAAAAACAGGTACACATCTGGTACCAAGAAAGGAAAGTTAATATGGAAGATAAATATTTATACAGTCTTCTTTTTAAGAAAGTTCTTCTTATTGATTCGGATGGCGACGAATGGCGCGGAAAAGTAGACACATATTTTTCTGCGGATGAAAATGAAAACGGCGAAGTAAGTATTGCTTTGGATATTGGAGAGAAAAATAAACTGATAGAATTTTCTAAATCTGAAATTAAATCAATACAGGAAATAAAAGAAGACAGATAATGATTTTTAAAACACCCTTAGGGGTGTTTTTTAATTGCAAAAATTTAATAAGGAGTGATAATAAATGATAATCAGGAAGATACCGCCTTAACAAACACAAAAACAGTTGATTATGAGAATGAGCCTTTTTAAAGGCTTATTTTTTATACCTTTTTAGCATATTTAAAGCTTTTTAAAAGGTGTTTAATTTATTTTTAAGAAAGGAAAAAATACAATGATTGAATTTTTGAAACAGCTTTTTGAAAAAGCAGGGATTGAAGTAAGTGATGAAGTTTTTGGTAAAATAGAAAGTTATACAAATGAGAATTTTGTAAGCAAGACCGACTTTGACGAAAAGGAAAAAGAACTTATTAAGCTTACAGAAGAAAAGGAAGGTAAAGAAGGCAGTGGGAACACTGTAGAGGAACTTGAAGAAAAAATAAATTCGCTTTCTTCTGAAAATGAGAAATACAAAACAGATATGAGCTCTCTTAAGTTCGACCATGCGCTTGAGCTTTTGATGATGAAATCGGGGGCAAGAAACACCAAAGCATTAAAGGCATTATTAAATACTGATGAAATGTCTTTGGGTGAAGACGGTGTTATTACAGGATTTGATGAACAAATTGAAAAGGTAAAAGCGGATAACGCATTTTTATTTAATGATGCTTCGGGTAATTCTGACACCGGGCTTAAAATGGGCAGTGCTTCGCAAAGTGCAGACGGCGTTGAAGAAGCTTTTTATAAAAACAATCCGGAGCTTAAACCGGAATAATATTAAGGAGGATGAAAAATTATGCCACATACATTGCAGGAAAGATATTCAAGTTTGCGGAGCTTTTTGGATACAATGTTCATTGGAATGATACTACCAAAGAGGTTACAATCTTTGACCGTATAAAATATTTTAAAACAATAGATGATTGTGCGATTGATTTTTATATGAATTTCAATGCAATGAGCATTGGCATCTTCAGAGAGATGGGTGCGACGGTTAAAAAGTGCGACAAAGGATTTTACTGGGATGGAGTTTGTATAGGGAATCAGGAAGATATACCTGAATACAAATTCGACTTTGACGGCGCAGTTGCGATACTTCACACTCATGGTGGATGTGGCGGAGCTAAAAATACAATCTCTCCGAAGGATAGAGCATTAGCTAAAAAACGCAAGATGCCGATATATATGTGTTCGCCTGTGGGTCAATGTTGGAAATATTACCCGGAAGAAAAAAGCATTATGTTTTATGATGGTGCGCCGGTTGATTTAAGGTGCTTAAAGCATCTTGAAAAAGAAGGATATAGAGGTCTTGAAAAGAATGTTGCAAAATTTAATGAGTATTTTCCGAAATACTACGATTTAAAAGATGAACCCTACGGCCACACTGCAGACTATTACAACAAGATGTTTGCCATAGGTGAGGTTTATGTTCTGAGAGCGGATGCGGATGAGTAGGAAGAAGCAATTTAAATAAACTATTTAAACGAATTTTAAAAACAATTTAAAATCTATTTAAAATTATGAAAAATACCCATTGAAATGTTAAAAATACATTTAAATGGGTATTTTTTTTGCTTTTAAAGTGAGAAAAAAGCGTTTTATTATTTTAAATGTTAAAAAATTTCATTTTTTGCGATTTGCTACAACATCCCTGTTTCCGGAGTTCTCAAAATAAAATCATTATGATGATAAATTCAAAATATGAGTAATAAAATCATATTTCAAATAGTATTAGTTTTCATATAAAAGCAACCCGAAGTTTAAAAACTTCGGGTTGCTTTGTTATCTAATCATTCGATTTTTTAAAATATTTGATAATAAATAATAAAAGCAGCGTTCCTAAAACAGGGAAGATTGAGCATACAATCATACCTGATTTCATACCTATTTGTTCTGGTGTAATGTTTAGGGTCATGCTTAAATTATTTGCAAAACTGCTCAAAGATATTTTATCTATTATAATTCCCATAAGCTGTGGCGCCAAAGATGCACCCATATCGCCACCGACAGCCATAAGAGCATAGGCTGAAACGCCAACATGGGGAATATTTTCTTCCATCATAATAAGTGTGCCGGGCCATAACATAGATGTAAAAAGACCCGTTAAAATACAGGCAAAAAAGGCGGTAATAACACTTTTTGAAAACCCTGCAACAAGATAACAAATAGAAGCACCAATCATACCAAAAAGCAAAACTTTATAAATGTTTTTTCCAAATCTTGCATACGATATGCGTGCAATTCCAAGAAGAACTGCAAACATTGCCATGCCAAGCAAATCGCCAACAGCTTTATCGATTTTAAGTGCAGTTTCCATAAAATCAGAAATCCAGTTAGACATTGTGTTTTCTGCACAGCTTCCTAAAAATATACATGCAACGCACATAATAAGGCCAAGTGTGCGTTTTTTTGTTTCTTTTTTATCAGATGATTCTTCGTTAAAATTCAATTCTGGCATAGGTGAGGTCATAAATAGCAAAGATGATATAACAGGAAGCAGAGCTAAAAATAATGTAAGATACATCCAGTTATCTGTGCCGAATATTTTAAGAAATAATGTACTTATTGCTACTATTGAAAACACACCGAAGGCATACAGTGAATGGAGCATACTCATATCTCTTTGCGGATTATCTGATGGAATTGCCGCAATTACAGGACTAAGAAGTGCCTCAGAAAGCCCTGCTGAAACAGAAAAAATTATTGTACCGGTTAATAATCCAAAATATGCAATGTTTGGAAAAAATGTTGGAATAAGCGCATATATTATTAATCCTGACGATGTAATAAGTGGCATCACTCTGACAACTTTTTTTACATTAAAATATTTTGAAAACAGAGTAAATATTAAATCGATTGCAAGCTGTGTGCAAAAGTTTGCAAGAACAAGTGTGCCAAGAAGTGTATAAGAAATATTATACATATTGCGAAGTGTTACAAATAATAATGGAGGCAGACAAAATATTGACGACATTGTAAAGTACGCAGCAAAACATGCCAACTTTGTTCTTTTAAATTTTAGTGTATCCATAAGGAGTATCTCCCAAAAAAGTTACCTTTGTTATATTTTTTCTCTAATATCTTCGCCTAAAATACTAAGGAACAAGAAAGAAGAATTTATTCTTGATTTTACTCTTGGTGAGTAGAAATTAGAAAGCTCAGAAAGCGAAAGATTTGAATTTATAACGGTACTCTTTTTATTGTCGGCACGCATATTTATAATATCAAAAAATGCAGCCTTTGCGAATGGGGTAGAAAATTCCGTTCCCAAATCGTCAATTATAAGCATATCGCAGTTATAAATATAATCATAAAAATCGTCATTTTCAATTCTGTCTACTCGTAAAAATTTGTAATCCTCCAAAAACGAGAAAAGACGGAATGCATTCTGATATAAAACAGTGTGTCCTCTTGAAATCAGATAATTTGCAATAGCGTGTGAAAGATAGGTTTTGCCAACACCTGCATTACCGCAAATATAAACACCATTTTTGTTTTTATCAAAGTTTTCGCAAAATTTTTTGCAAGCCATAAGAACTTCTTTTATATTTTCAAGAGGTGTTATACCAAGATTATAAATATCTTTATCATCATAAAAATCAAGTTTAAAATTTTTGAATGTGCATTTTTTACCTTCGTCAGTAATATGTGATGCTTCGTAAAGCTTTTGTGTAAGTTTGTTTTTATAACACTTGCACATCTTTTTGTCTTTAAATCCTGTATCCTGACAAATCTCGCAGTCGTATTTAGGATAAAGATAATCAGGATTAATATTATTCTTTAAAATATAAGTCTGTCTTTTTGATTTTAGTTTATCTAATGTTTCAAGCATTTCGTTTGTAACATCTTCAACAGTTCTTTGAGAATTTGCAATTTTTTGTGCACATCTTAAAGCAGTAAGCGAAATTTCAGTGTCAAGCTCTTTAAGCGAGGGGTGCTCAATATATAAAATTTCACGGTTTCTTTCATATTCAGCTTCGTTTTTTTCTTTCAGAGCAAAATATTCTGCAGATATTTCACTCTTTAGCTTTTTAGAAATTTCCATTTAGTTTTCACCTCGTTTAATATATTCGCGCCTTTTTTGAATTAAATCCATTTCTCTTTTATCAAGACCTGTTTTTTCAGTATAATTTATTATTCCTTTGGCATTTGATTTTGGTGCATCAAATGTTCCGTCACAAAGTGACTGAAGTATTTTTGTCATATAAGGGTAGGAGAGTTTTTGAGTATTTGTGACGGTTATATCGTAGGCTTTTTTTATCATATCAATACTAACCGACATATCGTTAATCCACTTTGAAATGTATTTTAGTTCAGATTCAGTAAAGTTTCTGTCTTTAATCTGGAAAATAGTTTTGATTTTTGCTTTTATAGTATTAAATTCTTTAGATGCACGAAGATGTGCTTTTGCTTTATCTAAAGTATCAATGCCTTTTTCTGACCACGAAATTGCGACCTTTTCAATATATCTCATATTTGTTTTGCCAATTTGTGCACAGTTTTCAAGAATCATAAGCACAACTTCTCTTGGAAGACCAAGCCAGTCATACATACTGTAAAGAGTTGTAATTTCGGTAGAACTTAATGGTCTGTTTAAAATACCCTGTGCAATCTGATACATATTTTTCATATCATCGTTTTCTTTTATGTAAGATGTAACATCCTTTGCGGCATATTTAGGTGTTGAAGTATTCTTCTTATCAGAATTTATTTCAACATCATCATCATTAAGAAAATCAATTTCGTAACCTAATTTTCCTTTTTTAAATGTTATAACGCCGGCATCTTTCCAGTATTCAAACGCTTTAATAACATCACTTTCCAAAATATTGAGTTTTGACGCAATACTTTCAATTGTAACTTCATATCCTGTATCAAATGACGAGCGAAGTGCATATATATATACCTTGACATAAGTTGCATTTGCGCTGGGCATAAATTTATCAACAAATGTCATTGAAAGCGGAACAAAGTAACGTTTATTATTTAACTTAATACTTGCCATATTATCCTACCTTTTGTATAAAAATAACTTAAAAAATCAAGTGTAATAAGTATATCATACTTTTTTTAAAATTAATAGTACTAATTTGACAAAATTTTTATTGATTTTTTGTGCATTTTCTATTTGCTTTTGTTTATATTTGTGATATAATAATATGATGTAATATTGTGACTTGTAATTCTATATAAAAATAAAGGGGTTTTTAATTTGAAGAAAAAGATTTGTGTACTTTTTGGCGGTGAATCTACTGAATACGAAATTTCATTAAGGTCAGCCTTATCAATAATTGAAAATCTTGACAAAGAAAAATACGATTTGATGCTTGTGGGAATAACAAGAGAAGGTAAATGGAAGTTGTTTGATGAAGATATTCAGAAAATTTTTGAAAACAACTGGTATAGTGATAATCTTAAAAATGTAAGTGTGAATTTAGGTGAATTGGATTCTTCTTTGATTATTTACAATGATGATAATCTTAAAAAGGTAAAAGTTGATTGTGTATTTATTGCACTTCACGGTGCAAATGGTGAAGATGGCACTGTTCAGGGAATGTTAAAGCTTGCTCATATTCCTTATGCAGGACCTAATATGCTTACATCTTGTCTTGGAATGGATAAAGCATACACAAAAATCATTTTTAAAAATGCAAATATCGATCAGGCAGACTGGGTTGAAGTAAATGAGTATGATAAAAATGATATAGATAAAAAAATAAAAGAAGCAGAAGAAAAATTAGGTTATCCTATGTTTGTAAAGCCTTCAAATGCAGGCTCTTCCATTGGCATTGGCAAAGCTAAAAGCAAAAAAGAACTTATTGATGCTATAAACGAAGCATTTAAGTTTGACAGACGAATTATTATAGAGGAATTTTTATCAGGCCGTGAGGTTGAATGTGCGGTTATGGGCAGATATGGAGATGTAACAACCTCTTGTGTTGGAGAAATTAAGGCAGGAAGCGAATTTTACGATTACGATGCAAAATACTCATCTGCATCCCAAAGTGAACTTGTGATTCCTGCAAAATTTATCGGCGATATTGAAGAAAAAATTAAGGAGATTGCAAAAAAAGCATTTATTGCGTTAGATGGAAAAGGACACTCAAGAGTTGACTTTTTTGTAGATGAAGAGAAAGGCACAATTAAGCTTAACGAAATCAATACACTTCCTGGTTTTACAAGCATAAGCATGTATCCAAAGCTGTTTATGCACGAAGGGCTTAAATATAGCGAAATTCTTGATAAATTAATCGAAATCGGTATGGAGTAATAAATATGAATAATAAATACATAGGTGTTTTCGATTCGGGTGTGGGAGGTCTTAGTGCCGTTAAAGAAATCATTAAAAAAATGCCCGATGAAAACATTGTATATTTTGGTGATACAGGAAGAGTTCCTTACGGAACGCGTTCTAACGAAACTATAACCAAATATGCAATAAGCGATATGAAATTTTTAAAATCACATGATATTAAGCTTGTTGTTGTTGCATGCGGAACGGTAAGCACCGTTGCACTTCCGACATTAAAAGATGAGTTTGATATTCCGATTATTGGTGTTGTAGAGCCTGCTGCAATTTCTGCATGCAATGCTACAAAAAACAAAAAAATAGGTGTAATTGGAACTTCGGGTACAATACGAAGCAATAAATACGAGGAACAAATAAAAAGTATCATGCCCGATGCATTGGTAAAAAGTATTGCGTGCCCAATGTTTGTTCCACTTGTGGAAAATAATATGGCAGATAGTGAGGCTGCATATCTTATTGCAAAGGACTATCTTGAAGATTTTATAAGTATGGGTATAGATACACTTGTTTTGGGATGTACCCATTATCCACATCTTAAAAACACCATAAAAAAAGTTTTAGGTAATGATGTTACACTTATTGATTCGGGTGCTGCAACGGCAGATTTTGTACTCGAGTATTTAACAAAAAATAATCTTTTATGCAATAAAACATTTGATGAGCAGTATAAATATTTTGTCAGCGACTCGGTTGAAGGATTTTCTAAAATTGCAGATGTATTTCTTGGCAGAAATATTGATAAAATGGTTAAAAAGATAGATATTGAGAGGTACTAGGAAAAGTGGAAAAGAAAAATGTGCTTATAAATATAAAAGGTCTTCAGAAGGATGCGGAAAACGAGAGTGAAAATGTTGAACTTTTAACTGAAGGAACTTTTTATAAAGAAAAAGAAAAATATTATCTTGTGTATAAAGAAACTGAAGTAACAGGTATGGAAGGTACAACCACAACTGTAGAAATTGAAAATCAGAAGGTTGCAATTATAAGAAACGGTGTTGTAAACAATCAGCTTTTGTTTATACCGAATAAAAAAACAACATCTTATTATAATACACAGTTTGGCTCACTTACAGTAAGTGTTATCAGCAGTAATGTCAAGGTTGATGTTGGTGATGAGGGTGGAAATCTTGATATAAGTTATCGCATGGATATAAACGACGAATTTGCAAATGAAAGCTCTCTTTCAATAAACATAAAAGAAGCGTAAGATAAGGAGAATTTTTAAAATGGATATTATAGCAAAAATTAAAGACGAAATAACCGCAGTAATAGGTAATGCGTGTGCAACTCTTGAAGAAAAAAAGGTATTTAAATTCGAACCGGGATATTTGGTTCCAATTGAAATCGAAATTCCAAAAGAAAAGAAAAATGGAGATTTCTCAAGCAATATTGCTATGAAAATAACAAAAATGGTTCAAAAAAATCCAAGAGAAACTGCTACACTTTTACTTGAAAATTTTGACCTTGAAGGCACTTATATAGAAAGATGCGAAATTGCAGGCCCCGGATTTATTAATTTTTATTTAAAACCTGACTGGAAATATGATGCCTTAAAGCTTATTGATAAAATGGGAAGCAACTATGGAAAAACCGATGTTGGCGAAGGTAAAAAGGTTGTTGTTGAATTTGTATCAGCAAACCCCACAGGTCCAATGCATATGGGTAATGCAAGAGGCGGAGTTATAGGAGATGTTCTTGCAAATATATTAAAATATGCCGGATTTGATGTTACAAAAGAATTTTATATTAATGATGCAGGTGCACAGATAGAAAAATTTGGAAAATCACTCGAAGCAAGATATATTCAGGCTATAAAAGGTGAGGACGCAATTGAATTTTCTCCTGACTGGTATCAGGGTGATGACATTAAAGAGCATGCACAAAATTTTATTAAAATAAACGGCGATAAATACATTGATGCTCCAACTGAAGAAAGACAAAAAGCGCTTGTGGACTATGCACTTCCAATAAATATTGCAAATTTAAAAACAGGTCTTGAAGCATACAAAATCAATTATGATGTTTGGTTTGCAGAAAGCACACTTCATAAAAACGGTGAAGTTAAAGAAACAATTGACGCTCTTAAACAAAGTGGATTAACTTACGAAAAAGATGGAGCTCTCTGGCTTGAAGCTACAAAATTTGGTAGTGAAAAGGATGAAGTTTTAATCCGTAATAACGGTATTCCAACATATTTTGCGGTTGATATTGCATATCACAGAAATAAATTTGCTATAAGAAAATTTGACAGAGCAATAAATGTCTGGGGAGCAGACCATCACGGTCATGTTGCAAGAATGAAAGGTGCAATGAATGCAATAGGTCTTGACGGTGAAAAACTTGAAATTGTTATAATGCAGCTTGTGCGTCTTATGAGAAACGGCGAAGTTGCAAGAATGAGTAAAAGAACGGGTAAAATGATTACACTTTCTGATTTGATAGAAGAAATTGGCGTTGATGCAGCAAGATTTTTCTTTAATCTTCGTCATAGTGAAAGTCATCTTGATTTTGACCTTGATTTGGCAGTTGCACAAAACAGCGAAAACCCTGTATTTTATGTTCAGTATGCACACGCAAGAATTGCAAGTATTATAAATGGCTTAAAAGAAGAAGGCGTTGTAATTGACAAAGATACAGATATCACACTTTTAAAAGAAAACGAAGAAATTGACCTTATGGAAAAACTTGCAAAGCTTCCTGATGAAATTTCAATCTGTGCACTTTCGAGTGACCCAAGCCGTATTACAAGATATGTGCTTGACTTAGCATCGCTTTTCCATACATTTTATAATGCACCTTTATGCAGAGTAAAATGCGATGATAAAAATCTTATGAAAGCAAGATTATTCCTTATTACTCAGGTAAAAACAGTTATAAAAAATGTTCTTGATATTTTAGGTATTGAAGCACCTGAAAAAATGTAATTTAATGTAAAATACGGAGGTAAAAAATGCTTGATTTTAAAAAAAGATTGTCAGCATGGTTACTTGTGTTTGCTTTAATATTTGGCGTTTTTAATACTGCTTGTGGTTTTGCTGAAGATGCCGCAGCTTCACAGAATCTGGAAGAAGAAAAAATTCCTGATGAAATAGCAGATACCGATGAAATAGATGTTGACACATTTGAAAACTATGTGATTGACCAGACCGCGAAAATGCTTAATCAGACATATAAATTCGACTCTGATGCAAAAGATGTTTACAGAAATGCATTAAGAATGGTTCTTGCAAAAAATCCAGAGCTTTTAGACGATGCACTTAAAGGTGTGTTTTCTAACCTTGATGAGCACAGCGAATATTTTACAAAGGAAGAATATGATTCTTTTGTTGCAGATATTGCAAATGAATATTTTGGTATTGGTGTTATTGTTGTAACACACGAAAAAGGCCTTAGTGTTATGTCGGTTATAAAAAATTCACCTGCATCAGGCGCAGGAGTAAGAAAGTATGATGTTATAACAAGCGTAAATGGCACTTCTATTGAAGGAAAGGGCATAGAAGAGGCAAAGTCTTATATTCTTGGTGAAAAAGGTACCGAAGTTGTAATTGATGTTTTAAGAGATGGCGAAGTTGTTACCCTTTCTATGAAACGTGATGTTGTAAGCACAGAATCGGGTTTTTACAACATTTTAGAAGATAATATTGGTTACATATCTCTTTATTCGTTTGACGGCCACAGCTCAGAATTTATCAACCAGGCGCTTAAAGCATTTGATGAGAAGAATATAACAAAAATAATTTTTGATTTGCGTGATAATCCCGGGGGCTCTTTAGAAGAATATGTAAAAATGGGAAATATGTTTTTCCCCCAAGGTCCGATTATATCATTTGAATATAAAGATGAGAAAAAGAATTCTTCTTTATATTCAACACTAAAAAAACCTAAATATGATGTTATTGCACTTGTAAATGGTATGAGTGCAAGTGCAGCAGAGGCGTTTGCAGGTGCGGTTCAGGATACAAATGTTGGTATTGTTTTAGGTACAAAATCTTATGGCAAAGGCACAAAACAGCTTGTAAGCAGAATTATTTCAGGCGGCGGTGTTCGTCTTACCGATGCCGAGTATCTTACAGCAGGTGGCAGACATATTAATGGTATAGGAATTATTCCTGATGTTGAAGTTGAAAATTATGTTGGAAAATACGATAAAAAATATTATTCACCACTTTTGCACGACAGAGTTCTTAGAATAGGCGATAAGGGTGAAGATGTGCGCTGCTTTAAAGAAAGGCTCGATGCTTTGGGATTCAATGTTGAAATACCAAATGATGAGTTTGATGAAAATATGTTTTATGCAGTTATGGATTTTCAATCACTTACAGGGCTTTATCCTTATGGTGTTTTAGATTTCACAACACAGCTTAAAATTGAAGATATATTAAAGAGTCTTGAAAGTGTAGAAGTCGATACACAGTTTAATAAAGCAGTTGAAATATTTAAAAACGGTTCAACTAAAGACTACATGAAGAAACTTGAAAAATAAAACAGAATAAAAAAACCACTCTGTAAAGAGTGGTTTTTTTATTTAAACTGATAAGCTTTTATTTATTTTAGATAATTTCTTTTGTTTGTGTTTTATTTGTTTATCATCAACTATAGAATAAACTACAGGAATAACAAACAGTGTAAGGAAGGTACCTATTGCAAGACCTCCAATAAGCACAACCGCCAAAGGTTGCATCATCTGTGCACCGCTTGAGCCTAATGCAAGTGCCATTGGTAAAAATCCAAGAATTGATGTAAGCGATGTCATAAGTACGGCTCTCATTCTTGATTTTCCTGCAAATACAAGAAGTTCTGTTCTGTCATCGTTGTAGATTTCTTCTTTTTTTGCAGTATTGATAAAGTCAATAAGTACAATTGCGTTGTTAACAATAATACCGGTTAACATAAGTATTCCAATACAACCAACAACAGATAAAGGAATTCTGGCAATCAAAAGTCCAAGAACAACACCAATCATAGCAAGTGGAATTGTAAACAATACTTCTAAAGGTTCAATAAGACTTTCAAACTGTGCTGCCATAACAAGATACATAAGAAGAATACCGAGGAATATTGCTAAAAGAAGCGATAACATTGATTCTATCATAACTTCGTATGTACCGCCTGTTGAACGGCTTACACCTTCTGGAACAGGAATCAAGTCAAGTTTTTCGTTAAATACTTTGCTTACAGTTCCCATATCAGTATCAAATATTTTTGCACTTAGTGTTATAACTCTTTTCTGGTCAATTCTGGTAAGGGTAGTGTGACCTGATGTTTCAGAAACATCGGCAATATCCGAAAGGGAAATCCATTGTCCTGTCATTGTTTTAATTTTAAGGTTTTTTAATCCTTCAGCATTTTTTACATAGTTGTCAGGATACACAATATTTATGTCATATTCCTGACCTGCCTGGGTATACTGGCTTGCAGTTTTGCCGTTTAAAACACCACTTATGTAGCTCGATACAGTAGCTGTACTCATTCCATATCTTGATGCTTTTGAAGAATCAATATTAATTTGCAATTCAGGTTTCTTTTCAGAAATTGATGTTTCTGTTTCAACTACACCTTCTACTTGTGACAGAATTTCTTTTGCCTCAAGAACATATTTTTCTAAAATTTTATCATCGTTGCCTGTAAATTCAAACTGTACCTTGTTTGAATCCATACCACTCATTGATGAAGATGCTGATACAGTAATATTGGCACCTGCAATGTTGGAAAGTGATTGTCTTATATCCTGTGCAACTTCGTCAGTTGTCTTTTTTCTGTCGTCTTTTAAAGTTACGGTAAGTGAAGATGCATTGTCAGATGACTGACCAAGCATACTCATACTTCCTGAACCGACATTTGAAAAGATTGTATCAACATTTTCGTTTTCTGAAATGATTTTTTCTATCTCTAATGTAAGATTGTTTGTTTTGTCAAGATATACACCCTGCGGAAGTTCAATGTTTACACTAAGAGTTCCTTCATCGGAGGAGGGCATAAGTGTCATACCAATCTGACCTAAAATGAAAAGGCATATTAAAAATACTGCTATTACAGATAACATAAATTTCTTTCTGTTTGATAAAACCCATCTTAAGCCTTTGTCATAGTAAACATAAAACTTATCCATAAATTTTGAAAATGGGTTTAAAATAAAACCAAGTTTTTTGTTTGGTGTTGTATTTTGGAGCTTTGCAGAAAGCATGGGTACAATAAAAATTGTTACAATAAGCGAGGCAATCTGTGAAAAAATAATTGTGAAAGCAAGCTGTTTGAACATAACTGCCATCATATTATCAATAAACAAGATGGGTACATAAACTATACAGGTTGTAATAACAGAAGCTACAACAGCGCTTATTACTTCTGAAGTACCGTTTATAGATGCACTTTCTTTATCATCATTACATTCATCACGACGTCTGAATATATTTTCAAGAACAACAACAGCATTGTCAACAAGCATACCTATACCAAGGCAAAGGCCTCCAAGAGATACAACATTAAGTGTCATACCCGAAAAATACATTCCTATAAATGTTGTTATTACGGATATCGGCATCGATATACCTACAACCATCGAAGTTTTAAAGTTTCCAAGGAACAACAATAGAATAAATACTGCAAGAAGGGCACCGGAAACTGCACTCTCTGTAACACTTGAAATTGAATCTTCTATGTAGCTTGCCTGTTCCATAATTACATTATATGAAAATTTTGGAGTCTGAGATTTTATTTTATCAAGTTCTTTTAAAATACTGTTAACCACATCAACAGTATTTGCGTCCGATTCAGAACTTATAGTAAGTGAAAGAGAATTTTCGCCGTTTAATCTTGATATGGTTTCTATATCAGAATAGGTATCATTAACAGTGGCTACATCTTTTAAATAAATTATCTGTCCTAAATCGGTAACAAGCGGAATGGTGTTTATTTCTTCTACATCAGAAAATTTTCCTGCAACCCTTATGGGAAGAACTTTTCCTTTACTGTCTGTTTCACCTGATGGAAGATTGATGTTCTGACTTGCAATTGCAGTAGCAATATCAGTCATACTTACTCCGTATCCAAAGAGCTTTTCAGGGTCAATTTCTATTTCAATTATTCTGTCTTGTGCACCAGAAACTGTTACTGATGCAACTCCGTCAATGGCTTCAATTTTGTTTTGAACATTATCTTCAATATATTTTTTTGCTTGAACAAGGTCAGCGCCTTCGTATGAAACGCTTAACATAGCAACTGGCATCATAGATGTATCAAGCTTTAAAACCATCGGGTCATTTGCGCCGTCCGGAAGATAATCTTCTATAAGCGATACATTATCTTTTAATGCCTGAACAGCATCGTCCATATCAACACTTGAAGAAAATTCCATCATTATCATACTGCTTCCTTCAGATGACTGACTGGTTATTGATTTTGCACCTGATACAGAGCTTATTGAACTTTCAATAGGTTTAGTAACAAGATTTTCAACCTCCTGAGAGCCTACATTGGGGTAGGATGTGAAAATAAGTGCCATAGGCATTTCTATTTCGGGCATAAGCTCCATTGGGAGCATGCTAAGTGAATATAAACCTATTACAACAAAAATAAGAATAATCATTGTAATAGCAATTGGTCGTTTTACAGATGTTCTTATTAAATTCATACTTTACACCTACTTTGATGTTATTTTAATATTTGTGTTATCATCAGACAAAAAGTCTTTGCCTTCTGTAATTACATTTTCACCTTCTTTAAGGCCTGATGTAACTTCGATATTTATTTCATCGCTTATACCTGTGGTGATTACTTTTTTTACAGCTTTTTCACCTTCGGCAACATAAACATAATATTCATCACCAGCTTGAAGAAGTGCATTTTGTGGAATTATAAGAGTATTTTCTACTTTTCCTGTAACGAGTGATACATCTGCAATCATACCAACTTTAATGTTTTCGTTATCATTTGGCACCGAAACCTTCACAGTAAACATACCTGTTCGGTCATTTTTTGCTTTGCCGGTTACCGTAACAATACCTTCAACATCTTTGATATTTGCAGATTTAATATTTATTTTTGCTTTGCTTCCTTCTTTTATGCTTCCAATAACAGCTTCTGTAACATTTAATTCAACTTCAAGATTATCTGAACCCTTTATTGAAAATGCTTCCATACCTTGTGCTGCAGTTTGTCCTAATTGAATGTTTTTAGATGAAATATAACCGGATATGGGTGCAGTAACAACACAGTTATTAAGTGAATCTGATGCAATATCCATGGCTGCTTTAGCCTGTTCAACAGCCGCTTTTGCGCTCGCTTCTGACTGTGGTGCAATAACAGAAGAATTTAATTTTTCACTTTCTTTTACGGTATCTAAAGCAAGCTTTGCGTTATCTAAAGTAGTTTTTGCACTATCAAGAGCAACTTGGCTTATTGCACCTATATCAAATAAGGCTTTTTGTCTGTTGTAGTTTGAAAGTGCATTGTCGTAATTTGTCTGTGCACTTATAACAGACTGATTAAGCGAAATTTTGTTTTGTTCATTACTACCATTTTTTATGTTGTTATATGCGGCAATTGCGCTATTATAAGCTGCTTTTGCCTGGTTGTATGATAACTGATATGTAGATGAATCAATGGTAAAAAGGGGAGAGCCTGCATTTACAAAATCACCGATTTCAGCATGTATTGCTTTAACAATTCCCGCTGCTTTAGGTGTTACCGAAGCACTCGCAGAAGATAATACATCGCCTGTATAATTAACTGTGCTTTCAATGTTGTCCTTTATAACTTTGCTTACTTCTACATTAGTTACTTTTTTATCGGTTGAAACAGTTTCTTTTTTGCCACAACCGCAAAAAGAGAAAATTAATGTTAATACAACTAATAGTGATACTGTCTTTTTCATTATAATCATTTCCTTTCCAAGATGAATAAATATATTTATAGACCTGTTGAAATTTCGTATTTATATTTTTCAACTGCAAGTTTATATGTTATTTTGGCATTTGCAAAATTCGTCTGTGCCTCATATAGCTCATTAATTGCTTTTGTAAGCTCAAGGTTGGTAATCATTCCAAGCTGGTATTTTAAATTTGTACTGTCATATTCTTTAAGTTTAATTTCGTAGAGCTTTGCGGATGTATCCATATTAGAGTGAGATGTTATGATATTATTGTATGCGCTTTTTATAGACAACGCAATAAGCTTTGAATTGTGAGTGTAATTATAATCAGCATTTATGTATGATGAATATGATGAATTGTATGCTGCAGAATCTTCGGTTAATACGCTTGCAATATCAAAATGCTCTTTTGCAAGGTTCATACTTTCCTTAAGTGCAGTTACATCATATCTTGTATTCATTGCAGATAAAACATCATTGTTTACATCAGATTCAAACTCACTGCAATCAACATTGTCATCTACTTTTATAATGCAGTTTTCATCATCTTTGTTCAAATGTATTTTTAGGTTCTGATGTGCAATTTCATAGTTGAGTTTATATGATTCAAGTGCGCTTAAAGCTCTTTTTGAAGCAACTGATGCGTTTTCGTAATCAAGCCTTGCAATTAATCCTAATTCAAATTGTGCATCAACAGTTTTTTGGTTTGCAACTGCAAGATCATAAGCATTTTGTGCCGCATTAACAAGCTTTTGTAAAAGAACAAGATTATAATAGCTTTCTGTAACATTATAAGCAATATTGCTATGGATTTTTTTGTTTTCAAGTTCAGAAAGCATAAGTTGTGTTTTAGCAGCATTCACATAATAGCCTTCTTTTAAAAGAAGCATATCAACACCAGATGACATACTTACTGCCATATCTTTTAATTTATATTTACTAAGGTTTGCGCTTTTAATAGATATTTTATGACTTTGCTGTGCCATTTCGTTTGCAGTAAGCTGAGGATTGTCAATATAAGCTAAATTGATGGCTTCATCAAGTGTTAGCTCATAAATAACAGGGGATTGTGATGCGCTTTGCGCAAAAGCTGTTGTAATCGAAACAAATAAAATTAGTAATACAGAAATAAATTTTTTCATATTTGTGTACTTCCTTCCTGATGTAATGATTTTCTATTTTGTAAAAGCTCAATTTCAGCATTTACAATATCGGTTATTTTTTGATTGGTGCTTATAAGGAATTCGAACTCTTCATCGGTTAAAGCATCAAGTACTTTGTCTAAAAAGTATTTAACAATTTTTCGGTTTTCTTCAAATAGTTTTTTCCCTTTATCGCCAATCATCACAAGTGTATTTCGCCTGCAGTCTTTGGAAGTTTCTCTTTTTACAAGTTCTCTTTCTTCAAGAGTTTTGAGCATTCTAGATACCTGTGGCACAGACATATTAATTTGTGCAGCGAGCTTGTTTACGGTAATGTGTTCGCCATTGTTTTTTTCTTCGTAAGTCAAAAAAGTGCTTATAAGAATGAACTCTGCTGATGATATATCGCTAAAAGGCAAAGTGGGGGGAAATTTCCTTGGATATAGTACAAGCTTTAATATTTTTTCGTATTTTTCTGCTTTACTCATTTAACACACTCCAGTATAATATTTAACAAAATTAATAGTTAACAATGTTAACTGTTTACAATGTTATCACTAAAAATAATATATGTCAATAGAAGCCTGAATAGAATTGTAAATAGTATACAAAAAACTCAATTTTGAAATTATTCTTTTGGCAATTTTATCTTTTAAAGGCAAAAATCTTTGTTTTTCTTTGAAATTATTTGTTTTTCTTTGAAAAAGCTTGACTTTTTTTGAAGATTTGCTAAAATATAGGTAGATATAAATTTTATAAAGTGAGGTTGTTAAAATGACAGAATTAGAAATCAAACAAGAAATATGTAATATTGGTAAAAGAATTTACGATAGGGGTATGGTTGCGTCAAATGACGGAAATATTTCTGTTAAACTCTCTGAAAATGAATTTTTGTGTACACCAACAGGTGTAAGTAAAGGATTTATGACTCCTGAATATATATGTAAGGTTGATGCTGAAGGTAAGGTAATTGAAGCTAATGGCAATTTCAGACCTTCTTCAGAAATTAAAATGCATATGAGAGTTTATAAAGAGCGTCCTGATGTTCAAAGTGTTGTACATGCTCATCCTATGTATGCTACAAGCTTTGCAATTGCAGGAATTCCGCTTGTAGACCCAATTATGCCTGAAGCAGTTATCTCATTAGGATGTGTTCCAATTGCAGAATACGGTACACCTTCAACAGAAGAAATTCCTGATGCAGTTTCAAAATATCTTCCATATTATGATGCTGTATTATTAGAAAATCATGGTGCATTATCTTTTGGTGATTCACTTTTAAATGCATATCATAAAATGGAATCATTAGAATTTTATGCAAAACTATTATTCCTTTCAAAACAGCTTGGTGGACCAAATAAATTTGACAACGAAAATGTAAAAAGACTTTACGAAATAAGAAGAAACTTTAAAATGACAGGCAAACATCCAGCTAATGAATGTAAAGGTGATTGCAAAAACTGTGATGTTGTTTCTTGTTGTGTTAATTTAAGAAAATAGTTTTAATCCGGGGGCCAAAATATGCTTGCCATTGAAAGACATAAAAAAATACTTGATATTTTAAATACGCAAAGTGCAGTATCTGTAAGTAGTTTGAGTTCTGTTTTGAATGTTACTGAAGAAACTGTACGCCGAGATTTGGAAAAGCTTGAAAAAAACGAAGAGCTTATAAGAACACATGGTGGCGCAGTAGCCATTGATAAAAATTTAAGCGAGTTTTCGTATCAAAGACGAAAAAATGCTTTTATTAATGAGAAAATGGCTCTTGCAAAAGAAGCTGCAAAAAATATCAATGCATGGGATAGAATTTTCCTTGATGCATCTACAACTACCTATTATATTTCAAAAGAAATTAAAAACATCAGCAATTTAACGGTTATAACAAATTCTTTGCGTATTATTGAAGAACTTTATAACAGTAATATAAAGGTAATTGGAGTAGGGGGAATTCTTAGCGAAAATAAGTCCTTTGTAGGAAGTATTGCAGAAGATAATATAGATAACAACTTTTTTGCCAATAAAATGTTTTTTTCTGCAAAGGGATTTACCGATAATGGTTTGATTCTTGAAGGCGGAGAAGAAGAGTGCGGTATAAAAAAGAAAATGCTTAAAAATTCCAAAACAAAGTATTTTTTATGTGATAAAAGCAAATTCGGTAAAGTAGGGCATATTAAGCTTACGGATGTAGAAAATGTTGATGTGCTCATAACGGATAAAACATTTACCGAAGATGAAAAAAAGTTTTTTGAAGATAAAAATATAAAGCTAACAGTTATTTAAAAGGTGTGCAATGCACACCTTTTATTTTTATATTCTTAAAAAATAGTCTCTGTCCTACATGAGTATTGGTAAACAAAAATATACAATTTTAAATATAATTATGCATAAATAGAATTGTTAGTGCTTTCTTGCAATCTCTCAATGATATGTTAAGTTAACAATTTTGTTGATTTTATCTCTGTATCGTGACAAATGAGAAAAATTATGCTATAATATAGACAGGAAATAGAACTTTTTGCTAATTTTCTGTCTATATAGGCAATAAAACAGTTAAACAAATAAGAATTTGTAGGTGTGGTTTATGGGAAAGAAATTATCAG
>SVJU01000060.1 GCA_015068825.1 Oscillospiraceae bacterium
TATGTCAGGCAAATCAACACTTCCAAATGTTATTTTATCAATAACTATATTTGCATAAGGTCTTAATTCATCACAGATTTCCCAACCATATGTATTTTTTATGCAATGTTCAACAGGAAGCTTTTTACCTTCCTGCGTGGTAAGATAATTTTCACTATGTGTGTCTCTTGTGAATATCACCTTGCCATCGTAATTTTTAACTTTGCTAACAACATCGGGAACAATAGCCTCAGCCAGTTTGCTTCCGAGAGTTCCCGTGATAAAATCCGTCTGCATATCTACAACTATAAGTAATTTCGTTTTAATTTTCCTCACTTTTTTTCATTATGATATTTTATATACTTTCCCAAAAGTTAGACACTTTTGGAGGTGCATATTTTAATTCTGTTATAAAACATTAATAAATTCACTATTCGAGATTACATATCATGCATGGTGCATATCCGGCATCAACAGCTTCATCTAATGTGTATTGTGTTACATTAGTTTTGTATTTAACAATAAAACAGGATTTTCGATGATATTTTTTACCACTCGTTGTTACATAAAATATATTATCGAAATTTTCATAGACTGATGCAGCGGTTGTAACAGATTTTGTTGGTTTTATGATTAGGGAATTAATCCAAAATGATAATCCTAAGATAGAAACTATTAACATCAGTACACTGACTAATAATTTCCATTTTTTCATTATAAGGACGTAAAGCTTAAAGCTAATGCCGGGATTTTTAGTGTAACAAGAAAATTCATTTGCAAACTCTTCTCTTTCAATACTGGAGTTTTGCGGATTGCTGTTTTTCAAATCAGGATCACAGATGTGTCCAAGCTCATGACGTAAAAGTGAACACTTATCTTCATCGGGAATATCCGCATTTATAAATACAAATTTTAGGTTGTTGTTTATATATATAAAAGAGTCCTTCTGGCGGGTTTCATTTTCAATCCTTAATCTTTTTATAAGTTCAGACACAGGTTCTGAATTAGCATGTTTTTTATACTCAATAATCGTAAACTGATTAGATTCAATGATGCGCCTTAAATCAGTATAATTATTCAATAAGTAATGCTTGTGTTTAATTAGCGTTTTAAGAGCTATATGCTTTGGTGAGTTATTTTTCATTGTTATCCTTTTTTATTTTGTCGACTATTTCCATAATTGCCTTCTCTTCTTTTGTGAGAGACTTACCTGAGGTTATGCTTCCATAGGCAGCAATAATAGCCTCTTTCAAAAATTCAGGATGAATCCGTCTATACTCAGTTTCTGCCACTGAGGTTACACTATGCTTTCCAATATCATCAAGCGAGCTATAAATTTTTATAAAATCCAAAAGTTCATCATCAATGACGACAGGATGTTCATTAACAGATTGAATGTCAAGTTCTTTTAAAATTGTACTTACCATACTATAATTAGACGATGACACACCATTTTTTAAAATGAAATTAACCGTTGTACGCGGGATGTTTGTATGTTTTGAAAAATTTTCTATCGTACCAAATTTTTCTTTTATTCTTTTGCGAATCAAGTCTTTATATAAATCCATCAAAATCACATCCTTATATCTATATTTTACAATACAATGTCAAATTCGTCAATAAAATTAACAAAAACAGTTGACATTTTACTATTTATTAGTATAATTAAAAGACGATACTATATATATAATTCAAATTTAAGGCGATAGATTGTATATTATCAGACTTAATTTGTAAAAACAGTAAATCATTGACAACTTTTTTGAAATATTATTATGTTCGTGGTAAAATAATAATATCAATTATAGAAAGGAAGTTGTTACAATGAGTGAGACAATAACCCAGGATTTAATTGAAAATTTCGAAAATTATTTAATTAACGAGGAGAAGGCTTCTGCTACGCTGGAAAAATATATGCGTGATATCAAAGCTTTCTCAGAGTGGACCTTGGGTTCCGAACTTGACAAGAGAAAGGTTCTTGATTACAAAGAATATTTGATAGGTAAATTTGCTCCTGCCTCTGTTAATTCTGTTTTATCTTCCCTAAACAGTTTTTTTGAATTTAATAAGTGGTATGATCTTAAGATAAAAATGCTCAAAATTCAAAAACAGATTTTTGCACAAAAAGATAAAGAACTTTCAAAGGCAGAGTATGAAAGATTGCTTGATGCTGCAAAAGCAAAGAGTAACCAGAGATTATATTTGTTAATGCAAACGATCTGTTCAAGTGGAATTAGGGTATCGGAATTACGGCATGTAACAGTTGAGGCAATAAAGTTAAGAAAAGCTACTATTAATTGTAAGGGAAAAATGCGAATTGTAATTTTACCTAAGGAGCTTTGCAGAATGCTCATAGAATACGCGAAAACCCAAAAAATAACAAGTGGCTCCGTTTTTGTAACAAAAACAGGAAAACCACTTGACAGAAGTACTATATGGAAAATGATGAAGGCACTTTGTGAAAGTGCAAAAGTATCTAAGTATAAAGTGTTTCCACATAATTTAAGGCATCTTTTCGCACGCACTTTTTACACACTTCAAAAAGACATTGTAAGACTTGCAGACATTCTCGGACATTCAAGCGTAAACACCACACGTATATACACCATGGAAGCAGTATAATGTAAAGGGCATTGAACAGATGTGTTCTTTACCTAATACATTATATATGGCTGCGGCTCATTTGCGATAATTTGAAAAGTGGTTATATATAAACAAGGCGGTGATA
>SVJU01000061.1 GCA_015068825.1 Oscillospiraceae bacterium
AACATTATAGCACATAAAGGCTATAAAATAAATACATAATATATTTATTATGAGGTGATTTTATGGCTATTAAAAGTGTATCTATAAGAATTGAGGAAGAAATGCTCAATAAAATCGGTTATGTTGCTGACTACGAAGGTCGTAGCGTAAACAGTCACGTATTAGTTTTGATTCGTGAAAATATCAAAAAGTTTGAAGAAGAACACGGCTCTATTGATGGCGACATCAACCCTGATGTAAATGTTAAACCGACTCGTAAATAAAAAATTGGTGCAACTGCTCGCATGGCGGTTGCACCATTTTTTTATTTTTGGTTCTTCGCTAGGTCATCGTAGCATTCGAGTAGCATCCTGACACCTAATTTAAAGCCTGTCTTGAACACTTCGCATTCGTTGAGTTGTGTCAGTTCATCATAACAGTCTCTGTATTTTTCAAATACCTCTTTGTTCTTCTCGTCTAATGACTTTATCAATGTTCCTTCGTGCCTTTTAATCAGGTCGCTGATTTTAATTATTTCTAGGTTGCTTTCACCATGCCTTTCGTTTGGATGTATGTTTCCATACCAGAATTCTTCAAGTATTTGCATTATTCTCCCTCCTTACGCAAAGAGAGCGCCTCAAATTCCGGTATATCCGAAATCGAGTCGCCCTCTTTAATCATTTTTAGTGTTGTTTTAATTGCTTCTCTTACATAAAACTCTCGTAGTTGCTCTCGTATGTTTGTCGGTTTTACTCCTTGCTTAACAAGTTCATACGCTGCCATAAACACATCACTTTCAATGTTGTACTTCTCGCCATACATGATTTCTTCAAATGTATACTTCGCCATCCGTGTCACCTCCTTTGGTAACACAAACAGTACCACAGAAAGTGACGGAAGTCAACGAAGGAATTATTTTCTGATTTTAAAATCATTTTAAAGTTTTCAAACCATCCATCATCAATATCATCCCTTCCGGATAATATGTGTGGGCGTACCTTTTCAATAGATACGCCGTGTAAGCTTCATCAATATAAGGAAACTCTGCTCTCACATAGATTCATTTGACGTGAGGGTATTTTTTTTGGTTCCATAACAGTTTAGTTTAGACAACTCCTTTATTCATCGATATTTTTTATAAAATCCTAAACCAATTAATAATTATAATTGGTATTGACAAATCCTAATTTTTATACTATAATATATAAAAATAAACTTTAAGGTGTAATTTATATGAAAAACAACCCAATTCATAGAGAAATTAAATCACAACTTGCTAGAGCAGGAATGACATTAACCGAAGTTGTCAATCAGATAAATATTAACCGGCCCAAAGACAATCAAACTTCAATACAAAATCTTTCTAACAAGATAACTAGAGGAACAATTAAATATTCTGAAATTTTAGAAATTGCAACCATACTAAACATGAATGTTATATGGAGTGAAACAAGAAAGGAGAATATATAAAATGTATAAAAGCATTTTGAAAGCATATTCTACCTCGGAAATCATACAAATATGCAAGTATTTAAATAAGGACTACAACATATACGAACCAGATGATGTACGATGGAGAAAAATTAAATATGCATTGTCAAAAACACCTGAAAACGAATTATTTGAATTAAGAAAGTCTACTTTTTCAAACGAATTTGTTAATTATCTCATAATGAAATATTACATTTGTGAACGAGTGGTAAAATATCATTTTATTAAACATTTACAAAATGCTATTCACGATATAGTAGCCTTTGAAATGTCTATTGGCGATAGTCGTATTGATATTTGTCGAATCAATGGAAAATTGTGCGCATATGAAATAAAGACAGAGTATGACAATTATGATAGATTGTATACACAAATGCTCGATTACTTTAAGGCATTTGAAAAAATATATATTATTATCCCTGACAAAAAACTTACTACGATAAAAGAACATGTACCAGAAGAATGTGGTATAATAACATATAGAATAGACACAAACAATAATATGCTTTTTTCGTATCGCAGAGCTGCAAAGGAAAATGACTGTGATATAAAATTCTGCATACAAAGTCTATCTAACTGTGATTTGATAAAATTATTAAAAATGCTTAAGGAAAAACCTTATAAAGTAAAAAATGATAACCTAAATCTTTTACTGAACATAATAAAAGAAAAAAATATTTGGCCCACATACAAACTCTTCTTAAAAAATAAATACGAAAATCAATGGAAATATTTAAAAGATAATTTTGAAAATATCTTGCCCATAGATTGCCAAAGTTTTTTTGCATCGAGAATGAATCCTGATATATTATACGAAAAAAGAAATGGTCATATGGCATTGTAGCCATATGACCATTTCTTATGCATTTGTCACATACATCGTATAAATATAATGCAACATAGTTATCATTTTCCACTGAGCTTGGTTTTTTCCACTTTTTTCACCCTTCACGATCGAAAGAATTTCTTGACAACCCGGACATTTTTCACGATGTTCATCATCGAATTCCGCCCAATATTCAGATTCTATAATACTGGGAGCTATGTAGTCAGGAAATTCAGAAAGATGCGGTGTCCTCCCCGTATATGAAACAAAAAAATTATTTTCCTCAGAATAAAAAACACCTGCGGGACTAATAGTTCCTCCTGTTGACGGTAGCGACGCAACTATACAAGCATAGTCACCAAATCCATTAAACTTATTCATCATATTCAAACTATATTCTC
>SVJU01000062.1 GCA_015068825.1 Oscillospiraceae bacterium
TATTTACGGACAATGGAAAATTGGCGTAAATGCTGAATTTTTCACTGTTTATGTTTTACATTCGACTACAATGATATAATTTATTATACCACAGAAGTGTCGGTAAAACAAGTATTTAGCGGAATTTTCTCCCTTTTGTACAAAGAAAGTTTTTGAAATGTCCGTCAAAATTGTAGTCAACAGAAAGGATGTGTTATTATGGCTCGCAGAGGCGAAAATATTTATAAGCGTAAAGATGGTCGTTACGAAGGCAGATACATAAAGTATTATGATACTTCTGGAAAGGCTGTCTATGGATATATTTATTCTAAAAGCTATGCAGAAATTAAAGAAAAACTAGCACAATGTAAAAGTGAAAAAAGGCAAACAAAAACAAGCGCAAATGTAAAATTAAGTGATTGGCTTACTATTTGGATAAATACGCAAGGTGCAATAAAAACCACAACAAAAAGGGTTTACCAAAGTCATATAAAAAACAGTATTATTCCCTACATCGGGGATATACCACTGAAAAAATTAAACGGAGATATTCTGCAAGAATTTATCAATGAATTGGAATTATCATCTGCAACAATTAAAACAGTATTTACAATATTAAAATCAGCTTTAGAATGTGCAGAAGATAAGGGGTTCATAATGAACATTTGGAGTAAAGTTAAATTACCACAAAAGGAAAAGTCAATAGTTCGTGTATTAAGCACCATCGAACAACAACAGCTTGAAAGTTATCTGATTGACAAAATTGACATCGGTATTCTGATTTCATTATATACAGGGCTGCGTATTGGCGAAGTATGTGCTTTGAAATGGTCTGATATTAACTTTGAAACTAATACTCTCACAGTAAACGGAACACAGGCAAGAACAGAAAAAGGTATAGAAATCACATCACCGAAAAGCAAATCATCAAAGCGCGAAATCCCTATACCGCCATTTTTAAAGAATAAAATAAAAGAAATATCCCATAATGGCGAATTTGTATTATCAAAATACGGCAAGGCTTTTGATGTTCGCACCTATCGCAGACATTTTAAGAATATTCTGAAAAAAGCAAAATTGCCGGATATGAAATATCACTCACTCCGACATACATTTGCAACTCGTGCATTAGAGGTCGGGATGGATTATAAAACACTATCAGAAATTCTCGGTCATTCTTCTGTAGGAATTACACTTGATTTATATGCACATTCATTAAAAGAGCACAAAATTAAAGAAATGAACAAATTAGAAGAAATATTCAGCGGATAAATTTTCCGTCAAAATTTATGGTCAATGAAAAGCGGAAATGCAGTTTTTAAAGTGTATTTCCGCTTTTCTGTCCGTAAATACCTTGTTTACGGACAAATGGCAAATAAATCAAGGTATTATTGCTGTTGTATTATTGTTATTATGTGTTTTTGACGATGAATTATTAAAATATAGGAAGCGAGGATTTGCAAAATGTTCAATACATCATAAAAATAAATGTAGTTAATGATTGTTAAATATAGACATAAATATGGAGGTTACATTAAAATGAGAAAAAATGGTTTTATAATTGGAATTATAAGTTGCATATTGTTTATTTCGTTATTAAGTGGATGCGGCAATAGTGCCCCTAAAAGTTTATCTGGAAGATATGTAGGAGAAGAAAGCACTTCTTTTGATTATATAGAATTCTTCTCAGATGGCAAATATACTTCAAGTCATCCAAACTATGAAGGCGATTACTCAATTGATGGCAACAGAATACGATTAGAAGGCATATTGGTGGATTCTCGCATATATTATTTTAAAGCAAGCGGAGATACACTGGAACTTTCTTATGACGAAGACTTTGAAGATTCTGATATATACAAAAAATAATTATAATTAAATGAAATGACATTTTGAAAGGACGAATTTATTATGAAAAAAATTTTATCATCAATATTAGCATTAGTGCTAATACTATCAACAATCTTTAGTGTAAATGTATTTGCAGCAAGTGACACATATATTGCTACTGCTCAAATCAATGTGTATAAAGATACCAAATGCAAAACAAGAGGAACGGTTAGTCCTGCAAAAGCATATAATGCATACATTTCAAAGGAAGATGATGTCAATATCCAAAAACTAACTTCTTCCTATGCAAAAGTAGATTATCCCACTTCATCAGGTAGAAAAACCGGATATATAAAAAGAAGTGATTACAACACTAAATTAAAAAAATATACTCCTGTAAGCAATAGTTATTCAGACAAAATGCAATCATTTTTAAAGGATAGTCGTTTTAAAAATGGTGCAACTTGGAAATCAAGTCAAAAACCAAAACTTTCATCTTATAGTTGTAGTGGTTGTTGTGCTTATGCTGCTGACTTCGCGAAATATGTATTTGGAAAAAAATCACCAACAAGTGGAACAAAATTTACTAACCCTAAAGACATTAAATCAGGAGATGTTATTAAAGTAACAGGTAGCCAGCATTGGTTTGTAGTTTTGGAAAGAAATGGACAAAAACTAAAAACGGCCGAAGGTAATTGGAACGGTAAAGTTGTTGTAAGTTCTTCAGCATATACCGTGAAAAATAATACTTTATATCGCAATGGTAAAAAATTTAGAACTTTTGCCGCAGGTTATCATTTTCAATAAGGAGAGGTTGATAGTATGAAAAGAAAAACATCTTTAGTTTTATCAATTGT
>SVJU01000033.1 GCA_015068825.1 Oscillospiraceae bacterium
GACCGGCATGTTACCATTACATCATACCCCTAAAGAGCGCCATATTAAGTTTTTATTATGCAGTATTTGCAACATAGGAACACGGCTTTGGAGACCGATGCTCTACCAACTGAGCTATACCCCTAAAAAGCAAATATTAAGTTTTATTGAGTTACCATACGAACATAGGGACACGGCTTTGGAGACCGCTGCTCTACCAACTGAGCTATACCCCTATATTTACGATACCAAAATATTATATCGTAAAAACACAAGTTTGTCAATAGTTTTATAGCTAAAATTTTATTAATCCTAAAAGAAAATTATAGTCGTATAAAAACTTCATAACGGTTGAATTATTTATTGCATCTGCAACAGGTTTTATTACATCTGCAAATGCAAATATGCCAATAATGCTTGTTATAACATAAAGCCATAGAAAACCCATTGCGGCACCAAAAATCAATCCGCAAAGTTTGTTTGCCTGCTTTATTATTGGAAGTGATGCAATAAAGTTAAGCGGTGCACGCATAAGTTTTAACAAAATTTTAATTACAAAGTAAAGTATGATAAAAGTTAAAATCATAAAAATTGCACTTGTAATATTTTGCGCGAGGGCATAAGATATTGTGTTTTCCTGTAAAGATGCACTTTGTTCTATGCCTGATTTGAATATTTGCGGTATATTAAGTTGTGAAAGAACCGTATCAGAGAATTTTTCAATAAGATATGTATTTATTTTATCGGTTATATTTATTCCTATTGGCGATTTGGATAAATACTCATAAAACGGTTTAAATAAAAATGCAACACCAATAATGGATAAAAGATACGAGCACATATTTAAAAGAGTATTTACAAGACCTTTTTTATATCCTAAAAACACAAAAAACAATATAAATAAAATAATTACTAAATCAGCCATTTTTTAATAATGCCTCCCTATTTAAGATACACAATCTGTGCAATAGAATCCGTTACAACAAGAACGGTTTTATTATTTGTAGAAAACATAGCTTTTTTTATATCTTTTCCGACAGGAAGAGAAAATTTTTCGTTTTCATCAGCTACTTTTAATTCTCTTTTTCCCGCAATAAGAACATCCTTTGCCAGAATATCAAGGTTTACAATTTCGCCTTTGTTTTCAAAAATTGAAATTTCTTTTCCGTTATCGTTTAAAAGATAAACTGAACTTGTTTCGGTAGCAAGATTTGATGTGCCGATTGCAAGTGCGATTTTGCTGTCTTTTAATTTATATGCAATAAGATGCTTTCCTTCGTAGCTTTTTTGCCATAACATTTTTGTGCTGGTTGAATATGCACTTATACTTTCGCTTCCGATAACAACAAATTTTGAGTTACCTGTAAAGCTTATTTTTACTGCCATATTATCAATTAAAACTTCTTCGGGAAGCTCTTTTGATGTGTTAAAAACAAGTATTTTGCTTTTTAATTTGTTTTCGCCATATTCGACGGTAGAGGCAATAACCATATCGTTAGAATCGGATATATCAACATCTGTAATATAATTTTCGGCACTATGCCATTTGTAAAGCTCTTTTCCGTTTTTGTTATATACAATAATCTGTGCTTTAAACCCCTTTTCTTCGGTTACAAGAGCAAAATATCCATTTTTATTTACTGCACCTGTTAAAATACTGCCGCTGCAGTTTACAGGAATATTTTTGCTGCCGTCTACAAAAAGTGCTTTGTTGGTATCTTTATGCATAATAAGAAATTTGTCATTGCTTGTTTTTATTGTTGGTTTTTCACCCGAAAAAGACATTGTAGCTTCGTTTTTTAAATTCTGTGATAAAACTTCGGTTTTTTCGTGCGTGGAAATAATAAATTTGTTATCCGAAAGTTTTTCGGCAAAAATACTTTCGTGATTTACAAGCTCATAAGACGGAGCATTATACTCGTAATTCTTATTAAATAATTTTATTGTTTTTGTTAAAAAAGTGGGAGTTTGATTTACATATATAAGAAGTGAAACCGAAACCACAATAAGAATAAGGATTATAATTTTTATTACGGTATTTTTTTTAATCATAATTTTTTCCTCTTTTTAGTATTTGACATCATAAAGATATAAACCCTGCGGCGGAGCTGTAACCCCTGCTTTGGTGCGGTCCTTTGCGTCGATTATGTGTTTTATATCTTCGCTATTAAGCTTTCCTTCGCCAACCATTTTTAAGGTGCCTGTAATTATCCTTACCATATTATATAAATATCCGTCGGCAGTTATGAAAATATTTATAAATCCGTCTTTTTCTTCAACATCAAGCGAAAATACTTCTCTTTCGGTATTGTCTTTTTCGCCTGTCATAAATGATTTAAAATCATGTTTGCCTATAAAATATTTAGCCGCATTATTCATTTTTTCAACATCAAGCTTTGCGTCAACATACCATGAATAATTGCGTTTGAAAACATCAAATTCACGGTTGTTTATAACATAATTATAGGTTTTTGATACGGTATCAAAACGGGCATGAAAATTCTCATCAACCTCTTTGCATAAAATTGCTCTTATGTCATAAGGAAGCTTGGTATTTAATGCAATCGGAACTTTTTCACAGGGGATTTTGCACTCTGTAAAAAAAGAGCATACATATTTTTTTGCGTGAACGCCTGCATCGGTTCTGCTGCAGCCTGTAACTGTTATGTCTTCTTTAAAAATTTCTTTAATTGCATTTTCTAAAACGCCTTGTATTGTTATGGCATTTGGCTGTATCTGAAAACCATGATAATTTGTTCCGTCATATTCTAATGTAAGAAATAAATTTCTCATATTTTACACCTTAACAAAAATATTTGTAACAACAATAGATAATACAAACAAAAGCATATAAAGACTCGCTTTAAAATCTATGTTTGAAAGCTTTAATTCTCTTAATCGGGTTCTGCCTTTTCCGCCTTTGTAGCATCTTGCCTCCATTGCAACAGCAAGCTCATCTGCACGGCGGAATGAACTTATAAAAAGCGGAACTAAAATAGGTACAAGAGCTTTTACTCTTTTTATAAGATTTCCACTTTCAAAATCTGCACCTCTCGCTTTTTGAGCTTTCATAATTTTGTCGGTTTCTTCAATAAGAGTTGGAATAAACCTTATTGCAATTGACATCATCATTGCAAGCTCGTGTGATGGAAGTCCGATTTTGTTGAATGGTGATAATAAACTTTCTATTCCGTCGGTTAAAACAATTGGCGATGTTGTAAATGTAAGAAGCGATGTTCCTGCAACAAGAAAAATAAGTCTTAACGCCATTTTAACTGCAATGCTAAGGCCCTCATAAGTGATTTTTAAAAATCCTAATTTTAATGGTATATTAAAGAGTGTAACTATTTTTCCGTCTGTCATAAAAATGTTTAAAAGCGATGTAAAAATCACTAAAAAAACAAGTGGTTTCAAGCTTTTTAAAATGAGTTTTAAAGGAACTTTTGACATTAAAATAATTACATAGGTAAAAAGTGCAACCACAATATAACCTGCATATCCTTTTGCGAAAAAAACAGCAAAAATATAAATAATAGTTGCAAGAATTTTAACTCTTGGATCCATTTTGTGAATGGGGGAGTCAATGGGGAAAAACTGTCCTAAGGTGATATCCTTAATCATTTTTTAACCCCCTTTAAGTAGTTTATAATAGCTTTTTCGCAGGCATCAAGTGTATAAATATCATCACCCAAATCAATTCCTTTTTCTTTAAGGCGCGATACAACAAGGCTTATCTGCGGAACATTTAAGCCAATGCTTTGCAAAAATTTATCATCTTTGAATACATTTTTTACATCGTCGTGCATCAAAAGTGAGCCATCCGACATAACAAGAACGGATTTTGCAAGCTTTGCAACGTCTTCCATGCTGTGCGATACAATAATAACGGTAATGTTTTTATCCTCGTGTATTCTTTTAATCTGCGATAAAATTTCGTCTCTTCCTTTGGGGTCAAGACCTGCGGTAGGCTCGTCAAGAATAAGAATTTTCGGATTCATTGCAAGTACACCTGCAATTGCAACTCTTCTTTTTTGTCCGCCCGATAATTCAAACGGCGATTTTGAAAGGACCTCTTCTTTAAGTCCTACAATTTTTATAACATCATAAATAATAGAGTCAATTTCTTTTTCGGAATATCCAAGATTTGACGGGCCATAAGCAATATCTTTGTAAACTGTTTCTTCAAAAAGCTGATATTCGGGATACTGAAAAACAATGCCGACTTTACCTCTTATTTTTGTAAGATTGCAACCTTTTTCGGTAATATCCTCCCCATCAATATAAATCTTTCCGCTATCTGGTTTTACAAGACCGTTAAGATGCTGAATAAGTGTAGATTTTCCCGAGCCGGTATGTCCTATAATTGCAACAAAATCGTTATCCTTAATCTCAAAGCTTATATTGTTTAAGGCAATTTTTTCGAACGGAGTATCTTTTGAATATATATGTGTTAAATTTTCAACCTTTATTGACATAGCTTTAAAATCTCCTCTACGCAATCCTCTACATCAAGAATATCGCTTTTTATATTGTAGCCTGCTTTTTTTAAACGATATGCAATTTCGGTAACCTGTGGAGTATCAAGGCCTAAACTTTTCATTTTTTCAACATCTGAAAAAACATTTTTTGGTATATCGTCAAGAACAATTTCACCTGAATCTATTACAACAATTCTGTCTGCTAAAGTTGCTTCGTCCATATTGTGGGTAATAAGAATTATTGTTATGCCGTATTCTTTATTAAGTTTTGTTATTGTTTTTAAAACTTCTTTTCTTCCCTTTGGGTCGAGCATTGCAGTTGGCTCGTCTAAGACAATGGTTTTTGGCTTCATTGCAATAACGCCTGCAATGGCTATTCTCTGTTTTTGACCGCCCGATAAAAGATGCGGTGCGTGATTTTTAAATTTTGACATTCCGACTGCATCTAATGCCCAGTCAACTCTTTGTTGTATTTCTTTGGGGTCGATACCTAAATTTTCTGCGGCAAATGCAACATCTTCTTCAACAATTGTTGCAACAATCTGGTTGTCGGGATTCTGAAAAACCATAGCGGTGTTCTGCCTTATATCCCATAATTTCTCTTCGCATTTTGTGTCAATTCCGTCTACAAAAACGCATCCTCCGCTTGGAAGGTAAATTGCGTTAAAATGCTTTGCAAGAGTAGACTTTCCCGACCCATTATGCCCTAAAACGCACAAAAATTCACCATCGCGAACAGTTAAATTTATATTATTCAATATTAACTTTTTTTCAAAAGGGTTTTCTTCATCAAAGCTGTAAGTTAAATTTTTTGTTTCTATCAAGGATTTTCTCCCTCCAAAGTTTAGTTATTAATCCATCTTGTTGCTGCTCCGCAAGGCAGATTTAGATTTGTATCTTTTATGTTAAGTGAAATTTCGTCGTCGGTTACATATCCGCCAAAGCGCTTTGCAACGGTTAATTCAAGCACGTTTTTTACAATGGTAGACGATACATTTGATGTGTACGAATTTACTATTATAAACAAAGGATTGTCAGATAATAATGCCATACATTTTTGTATTAAAGGATAAAGTTCATCTTCAAACTTCCATATTTCGCCTTTTGGACCTCTTCCGTAGGTGGGCGGGTCCATGATAATTGCATCGTATTTGTTGCCGCGTCTTATTTCACGTTCAACAAATTTTATAACATCATCTACAATATAGCGGATAGGCGCTTCTTTAAGTCCTGATGATGCGGCATTTTCTTTTGCCCACAAAACCATTCCCTTTGACGCATCAACATGAACAACACTTGCCCCTGCTTTGGCAGCCGCTACGGTTGCTCCGCCTGTATATGCAAAAAGATTTAAAACTTTTATATCACGATTTGCACCTAAGATTTTGTCCATTATAAAATCCCAGTTAACTGCCTGTTCAGGAAAAATTCCTGTATGCTTAAATCCCATAGGCTTTATGTTAAAGGTTAAATTTTTGTATTTAATCTGCCATGCTTCAGGAAGCTTTTTTTTGTATTCCCAACTTCCGCCGCCTTGCTTGCTTCTGTGGTAGTGAGCATCTGCTTTTTTCCATTCATTCTCGTTTGTTTTTTCCTGCCATATAACCTGTGGATCGGGGCGGATAAGTGTAAAATCTCCCCACTTTTCAAGCTTTTCACCATTTGCGCAATCTATTAAAGTATAATCTATCCAGTCTTTAGCAATAAGCATATATTTATTCTCCCAATAAAAATTTGAAATATCGGTATGTATATTCTATTAATTATAACAGTTTTTAGCCTAAAGGTCAACCAATACTTGTTATTTTTTGTGTTCATAAAATAAAATGGTTGTGTCAATCAAAAAATCAGCCCTTGTAAGAATAAAAAGGCTGATTTTAAATTGATGTTATTTTGTTTGATGCTTATCATATAATTTTACAATGGTTGTTATTGCTTGTTCTGTTGTGTAAGTATCTTTTGGTGAAAAGAGGCTTTCGCTTATCCCTATCATTATACCCATTTCTTTCATATAATAAATGGGATTAAAAGCCCAATCGGAAATGATATCTTTATCAATATAGTATTCGACGCTTTCGTTGTATGAGGATTGAGGTGTGTCGATTTTCATAAACTGTGCAACACGATAAAGTATTGTTGCGGCTTCTTCTCTTGTAAGATAATCATTTGGTGCAAATATTCTTTCGCTTTTTCCTTTGATAATATCCGCATAATAGAGGGTAGAAACTTTAGCGTTATAAGTATCTGTAAAATAAAATGTCTGTGGAACTGTAAAACCGTCATCAACTGTTTTCATAAGCATATTGTAAACTATTTCGCAAAATTTTTCTCTTGTTACAGGCTCTTTGTATAAAATATCAGATATATCTTCTAAAAATCCTAAATCTTTTGCCTGGACGATATAATCGTTAGACCAATTACTGCAATTGTTAGCAATTAGATTATAGGCATTTGCTACAACATTTTCCAAGTTTTCTTCGTTTGTTGTCGTATATGTGATTCCGTTTTTGGTAATTCCGTGAGGAATTGTATAGGTATGTGTTGAGTTGTTTTTATCAAAAAATAAAATTTGATATCCAAAACCGCCTCGTATATCTTCATTCATATCCACATTAAAAGTCTTTGTATTTATAGTATCGTATATGGCTGATATTACTTTTTTGTAAGAAGTTGAGTATCCAATGCCGTCTACACCATTTCTTATAACAATATGGTCTATATCTTCATTTGAAAATCCTGTAAGCTCTTCAAATGTTAAAACATTAGAAGGGTGGCCACCGCTTAATTTTTTCTCTTCTTTTTTTGTGTTTCCTGATTTTGTAACTTCTTCTTCCGTTCCTTTTTTATGTTTTTCTGGTTTTGTTGTTACAGTTTCGCCTTGGTTATCAACATAAGTATAAGAATTTTCTTCTTTTTCCTGTTCTCTTTCGTTTTTTCTTTGCTCAGCAAATAATTCTGCCTCTTTTTCGCAAATGTTAAGAAAATCATCTAAAATATATGCTTTTCCTAATTCTATGCTACATTCTTCATTATTTGTAATATTAAAGGTGGATTCGTCTGTAAAATAATAAGGTATAATATATTCTTTATTATTACAAATAACATTGTAAGCAAATAAATGTACCCTTTCGCTAATCCACATATTTTTTATTTTTGTTGGTTCGGAAAGATAGTTGTTATTGATGTAATTTTGCAATTTATTGCCATAAGGATTTTCAATTCCCTTTAGTGCCGCAAAGTTTGTGATTTCTGATACATACTCATTTTCATCAAAATGGGCATAAGCAATATCGGTAGAATTAAGAATTGGAAGTGCAACATAAATCCAGATTGCTTCTTCAATTTTACACATTTGCATTGGGCTTGTATGCTCTACAATAAAAATATGCTCTTTATCTATCTGTTCTTCTTCATATTCTGATTTTTCAATAGCAGTAGAAATTAAATCAGCATATTTCTTTTGAGTTTCTTTAAGTCCTTGAGAAAGGTACTCTGCATCGGCAGATACAAAAAATTGTGCACACATTATCATAAGTGCAAGTAAAACAGAAATCGTTTTTTTCATAAAATCATCCTTTCTTTTTAACCAATAAAATAAAAATGCATCACCCACATTTAAGAGTGATGCACTAAAAACGCACATAACTCTGAATGATAGGTTGCTAGACACTAATCAATATACTTCTCTACAAAGCAATTTTCAAAGTAGTACGCTTTTAACGTAGTATATACTTTGCAGAGAAATGTATACTTTCCCAGTATATTGATTTTATAGTATCTAGCATAATTATTATAACATATAATGTTATAAAATTCAATATCATAACGTTAATTCGTTTATTTATGAATATTCTTTGTCGAAAATTTTGTATCATTTTAGTTTGACATAAGTACATATATATTGTTATAATTAGTACAGGCTTTTATTAAAAAAGGAGCGTGGATAAGTTTTGAGCGAAAATAAAAATCAGGCATTTTTAAAGGGTGCATTTATTTTGGTTATTGCCAATGTGCTTGTAAAGGTGATAGGTGCAGGCTTTAAAATTCCGCTTACATACATTTTAGGTGAAGAGGGTATGGGGCTTTTTTCAACCGCATACACAATTTACGGACTTTTGTTTATAATTGCAACGGCAGGGCTTCCTGTTGCGGTTTCCAAAATGGTTTCGGAGAGCAGAAGTCTTAATAAATACAAAGAAGTTAAGCTTATTTTAAAGGTAAGCTTTATGATTTTATCGGTTATAGGAATTTTAGGATTTTTGGTTTTATTCTTATTTGCCGAAGATTTTTCGGTTGCGCTTAACAACCCAAGGGCAATGACAGGCATTAAGGCTATTGCGCCTGCAATGATTTTTGTTGCACTTATGTCAGCGTTCAGAGGATTTTTTCAGGGACATCAGGATATGTTTCCAACTGCTGTCAGTGAGGTTTTAGAGGCTCTTGGAAAACTATTGTTCGGTTATGGCTTTGCGTATTATTTTGTAACTTCAATCACTGATGACACATTTAGAATTAACTTTGGTGCGATGGGTGCGGTTGCCGGTGTTTCAATGGGTGCGCTTTTAGGATTTTTGGCACTGCTTATTATTTATGTATTAAAAAGAAAAGAACTTTATAAAAATGTATCTGAAACTGAAAAAGTAAGAAGTGGCAGGGAAATAGGCAAAAAGCTTGTTCTTATTGCAATTCCCATTACAATCGGCGCGTCGGTTTTCTCTTTAACCAACATAATTGATATGGCAATGATTATGAGAAGATTAGAGGTTGCAGGATTTAGTGCATCAAGTACAGGACTTGCTCTTTATGGTTCGTACACAGGCTATGCAGTGCCACTGTTTAATATGCCGCCAACACTTATTTCGTCAATAAGCATAAGCGTTGTGCCTGCAATAGCAGGAGCTTTTGTAAAAAAGGAAAATGATTTTGTTTCAAATCTTACACAGAAGTCGGTTAAAATAACCCTTCTTTTTGCGCTTCCGTGTGCTGTGGGAATGTCGATTTTATCAAAACCCATACTTTCGGCGGTGTATATGAACACTAATGCGGCAAACACATTATCTATCCTGGCAATCGCAATAGTTTTTGTGTCGCTTGTTATGCTTACAAATGCAATACTTCAGGCAATAGGCAAGGTTTATATACCTGTTGTTAATATGCTTTTGGGCGGACTTTTAAAAATTGTTGTAAACTATGTTCTTGTTGCAAATCCGCACATAAATATTTGCGGTGCACCAATTGGTACAAATTTATGTTATATTCTTATACTTACACTTAACATTTTCTGGATTGTTAAACTTATGAGGGTAAAATTTTCAGTTTCTTCTTTTATAATCAAGCCTTTGATATGTGTTGCAGTAATGACAGCTATGGTTATTTTATCAAGCAGTATTGTTAATGTGTTTGTTCCGTTTACTGGCAGACTTTCAAGTATAATAATAGTGTTGTTTGGCGTATCGTTTGGTGCAATAAGCTACTTTGCAATGCTTTTTGTGACTAAACTTGTTACTTATGACGATGTTTTAATGCTTCCAAAAGGTGAAAAAATAGCCAATTATATGGTTAAAATACGCTTATTTAAGAAATAATTTAGTGTAAATTGTATAAAAAAATGAAAAAAATGGCTAAAATCGCAAAAAACACTTGCAAAATTTCAAAAAAATATTAAAATAATAAGTAGGGTAATTTTGTTACTTAATAAAAAGAAAAGGTGGAAATGAAAATGAATAAAACAGAATTAATCGCAAGCATCGCTGACAAAAGCGGTCTTACAAAAAAAGATGCTGAAAAAGCACTAAACGCAGTTGTAGCTGGTGTTACAGACGCTCTTAAAAAAGGTGAAAAAGTTCAGCTTGTTGGCTTTGGTACTTTTGAAGTTAGAGAAAGAGCTGCTAGAAATGGTATCAACCCTCTAACAAAGAAAGAAATCAAAATCCCTGCTACAAAAGTTCCTGCTTTCAAAGCTGGTAGCGCTTTAAAAGACGCTGTAAAATAATTTAAAAGAGTAAATGGTGTTTCAGGCTTTGGTTTGAAACACCTTCTTTTTTTATCGTATTTTGTAAAATAAGAAGGGTATGTTTTATGAGATTAGACAAATATTTAAAGGTATCGCGTCTTATAAAAAGGCGAACGCTGGCATGTGAGGCGTGTGAAAACGGTAAGGTAAAGGTAAATGATAAAATTGCAAAGCCTTCGGCTAATGTTAAAGAGGGCGATAAAATTGAACTTACCTTTGGCGAAAAAATTATAACGGTTGAGGTTGTATCAATTGCAGAACATGTTTTAAAACAAGATGCTGCCGATATGTATAAGGTTTTGTAAAATATATTTACAAAATCTTATTTTTATGCTAAGATAAAGAAAACAAAAGGAGGGAATATGTATGACAAATTTAAAAAGAATTATTGCGCTTTGCTTAGGGGTGATTTTGTCTTTGTCGGTAAGTGCTTTTGCTTCAACTGATTTGCCGTTTTTTGACAAAATTTATACATCTTATGAGCAAAAAGCTACATTGGAATTTAAACTTAATGATGACTTTAAACTTTTTTATGAGTTTGATGAAGATGAATTTAATGAAATCAATACTTTTGTAAATCTTAAAAAACTTGTTGAGAGAATTTTTGATTCTAAAACCGATATGATTTTAAAATCAAATTTATCTGACGATTATTTAAAAGGACAAATAAGCATTGAAGAAAAAGCATTTATGCCGTTTGAAATCAACAAAAACCTTTCTTTAGATGCGAAAGCATCGGTAGCGATGTGGATTGATTACGATTTTACCGATTTAGAAAATCCGAAATTTTATATAATACAAAGTCATCCAATGTTTGATAAATATATAAAAATGGATTTAATTAAAATGCTTAAAGAAGATGAAAATGTTGGCAAAGTTTTTGCAAAGGTTATGGCAGACCTGTTAAATAAGGATTCTGTTTTAGGACTTAACAAAGCATATAAGGATTTAATTTTAAAATACGCAAAAATAACAGTAAGCGGTCAGAATTACACAATTTCAATAGATAATACTGCATTAAAAGGTATTTTGTCGGAAGGCATTGATTATCTTGTAAATTATGTTAAAGCTTATCTTGTTAATGGTAATTTCTTTACACAGGAAATTGTTGACAATGTATATTTATCGCAAATTGAGCCTGTTTTGATTAATGTAAAGAATGCTCTTGAAAATGTTGATATTCTCGGTGATGAGGGTATTAAATTAAAATATAGAATCGACAGAAAAGCTTACATAGAAAGCCTGGGTGCTGATATAAACATTAAGTTTAATGTTTTTGATATTATAAAGCTTATTTCAGGTTATGAAGAAGAATACAAAGATTACAACAACGGTGTTATTGATTTTAGTATTAAATTAAATGCAGTTATAGAAAACATCGGAAAAAATATAAATATTGAGTTTCCGCTTGTTACAGAGGAAAATTCAATAGATTTTAACGATGAATTTATGGGCAGACCACAGCCTGAATATGAAGCAGGGGAAAAATGCTGGCATTATGATTATTATTATACGCAGATAAACGGATTTCCTGTTATAAAAGATGGTGTATATTATGCGCCTTTAAGAGCAATTGCAAAAGAGCTTGGTTTTGCAGATTATGACATATCTTATGATAATGGTATGATAGTGATTGCAAGACCTGAGTGGGTTAAATGTGGTAACTATGCAAAAGCTGTATTTACTTGTGTTGACGATGGAGATAACAATGTTTATCTTGACGGCAAAGAGTTTGCACTTGATAATAAGGTTTTAAATATTAATGGTACAATCTATGTTGCATCGGATTTTGCAAAAATCGTGTTTAATATTCCTGAATATGATACTCTTGTTTGTTACAATATTTTAGATGATTGTTATGACTTTTCGTTTATGTCAAAATATTGCGACCATATTATAGAAGAATAAGGTAAACAAATTTTAAATATTCCACACTTTTAAAGTGTGGAATATTTTTTTGAAAACTTTTTAAAAAACCCTTTTAATTTATCAAAAAAAGTGTTATAATATTAAAATATAGTATAATGTTATTTTTATGCGTATGCGAAAATACAATATGTTGTATACAACAAAAAACAACAACAATATGTAGAATATTAAAATGCTTTTGATATATTTATTTACAAAAGGGGCGGGTGAAAGACTTGGAAAAATTCGTAATTAATGGCGGAACACCGTTATTTGGCGAAGTTAATATTTCAGGTGCAAAAAACGCTGCAGTAGCAATTATTCCTGCGGCAATATTAATTGAAGATGAATGTATAATTGAAAATGTGCCCGATATCAAGGATGTAAGAATTATTCTTGATATGCTTTGCTCAATGGGTGCAAAGGTTGAAAAAATAGATGCAAATACAGTAAAAATAGACGCAACAAGCCTTGATACATATATTGTTGGAAAAGAAAAGGCTTCAAAAATGAGAGCGTCTTACTATATGCTTGGCGCACTTTGTTCGCGATTTAAAAAGGCTGTTGTTCCACCTCCGGGCGGATGTAATTTTGGTATCAGACCTATTGACCAGCATATTAAAGGTTTTGAGGCATTAAACTGCAAGACTGAAATAAAACACGGAAACATTGAACTTGATGCATCTGATATTAAAGGTGGACAAGTTTATTTTGATGTTGTATCGGTTGGCGCAACAATAAATATTATGCTTGCGGCAGTTAAGGCACCAGGTGTTACAATTATGGAAAATGCCGCAAAAGAGCCACACATTGTTGATGTTGCAAACTTTTTAAACTCAATGGGCGCAAACATTAAGGGTGCAGGTACAGATGTTATTAAAATTACAGGTGTAGAAAAGCTTCACGGTGGTGTATACGGTGTAATTCCCGACCAGATTGAAGCAGGCAGCTATATGTTTGCTGCTGCAGCAACACGTGGTGATGTAACAATAAAAAATGTTATTCCAAAGCATCTTGATGCTATAACATCAAAGTTTGTTGAAATGGGCGTTGATGTTGAAGAAGGCGACGATTATGTAAGAGTAAATGCAAAAGGAGCTCTTAACAAAATTAATGTTAAAACACTTCCTTATCCGGGATTTCCAACAGACCTTCAGCCTCCTATGGTGGCACTTTTAACTACTGTAAGCGGTACAAGCATTGTTACAGAAAGCGTTTGGGATTCAAGATTTCAATATGTTTCTGAACTTGAAAAAATGGGCGCAAAAATAACTGTAAACGGTCAGGTTGCGGTTGTTGAAGGCGGAAAGAGTTTAACAGGTGCCGATGTTTGTGCAACCGATTTAAGAGCAGGTGCAGGTATGATAATTGCAGCACTTAGCGCAAACGGCAAAAGTAGCATATGTAATATTCATCATATTGACAGAGGATATGAAAATATAGAACAAAAATTAATAAGTTTAGGTGCAAAGATAATAAGAACAGATGATTAGATTTATAACTTTGTTTTCAGGAAGTTCGGGTAATGCAACCCTTATTTCGGGAAACGATACAAATATACTTATAGATGCAGGCGTAAGCTGTGCAAAAATTGTGAGTGAGCTTGATAAGGTTGGAGTAAATCCAAACGAAATAGACGCACTTCTTATAACCCACGAACACATTGACCACACAAGCGGTGTAAGGGTTATGTCTAAAAAATTTAATATCCCGGTTTTTGCAACGGAAGAAACGCTTGAAGGAATGAACTTATATGATGTTTTTCCTTCTAACATAAGAAGCATTAAAAAAGGCGAGGTATTTGGCATAAGGGAATTTGAAATATTTCCGTTTGCAATCCCGCACGATGCCAATAATCCTGTTGGATATTCAGTTCTTGCAGAAAATAAAAAATATACGGTTGCAACTGATATCGGACATATAAACGAAAAGCTTTTAAAATGTCTTTATAAAAGCGATACAATACTTCTTGAATCAAATCACGATTTGGATATGCTCAAAAACGGAAGATATTCTTATCCGTTAAAAAGAAGAATACTTGGTGATTTTGGGCATTTGTCTAACGATAATGCTGCCTGGGTTGCAACTCAGCTTGCAAAATGGGGAACAAAAAACATTATACTCGGGCATTTGTCTAACGAAAACAATACTCCCGATTTAGCTTATGAATGTGCATACAATATGCTTACAAAAAACGATGCCAAAGTGGGATGCGATGTAATATTAAAGGTTGCAAAAAGATTTGGTATTACCGAAATTTAAGGAGGAATACATAATGATTAATGTAAACGAAATAACTTATAAACACTACGGAAAAGCACTTGAAATTTCTAATGGTGAAATTTTTCTTGTGGTTTCAACTGATGTTGGCCCAAGAATTTTAAGCTTTAAAACAAACCTAGGCGAAAATATGCTTTTTAACGATGTTAATGATGATGTTCACGCATCAGAAAAACAGCTTGAATTATACAAAGAAAAAATGGGCGTTGACGATGGCTGGCATTTATATGGCGGTCACAGAATGTGGATAAGCCCTGAAATTATACCTACTGCCTGCTATCCTGATAACGATAAGGTTGATTATGAAATCACAAAAAATGGCGTAAAATTAAAATGCGCTGTTCAAAAATATACTAATTTACAGTTTGAAACCGAAATTTTTATGTATGAAGATAAAAATGAGGTCTATGTTAAGGGCACAATCACAAACAAAGGTGCTTTTGATGCTAAGTTTGCGCCATGGCTTTTAACAGTTATGGATAAAGGCGGAGTGGAAATTATGCCGCTTGCAACAAAGGATAACGGTCTTTTGCCAAATAATTATCTTTCTGTATGGCCTTATGCAAAATTAAATGATGAAAGAATTGATTATTTTGAAAAATACATTACATTAAAGCAGAACAAAGATATTGAGCGCGCATTTAAAATCGGTCTTAAATCAGAGCACGGCTGGGCGGCTTATAAAAACAAAGGATGTCTTTTTGTAAAGTATTTTGATGCAGATTACGAAAATGGTGATTTTCCTGATAACGGTGTAAATTACGAAACATATACAAACGATAAAATTTTGGAAATGGAAACACTTGGAAACATTGTGTCATTAAAACCTGATGAAAGTGTTAGCGTAAAAGAAGTGTGGAATCTGTTTGATATGGAAAAAGATTTTGATATTTCAAAAGAAGAAGAAATCGACAAACTTGTTGAAAAATATATAAAATAAATCCTGTTTAAAGAAAGGGGAATAAGTATATGTCAAATACTCCTATAAGCGAAGTTGCTCAAAGAATTAAAGAACTTAGAGATGTTTGCGGATATACCGTAGAGGAGCTTGCAAAAGAGCTTTCGATTCCTGTTGAAGTTTATAAAGAATACGAAGAAAAAGGCGATAACATTCCTATAAGTGTTATTTACCAGATTGCAAATAAATTTAAAGTGGATTTTACTGAAATTATAACAGGTGTTTCTGCAAAGCTTGATACATATCAGCTTGTAAGAGAAGGCGAAGGAAAAGAAGTTGACAGATATCCGGGTTACAGATTTTTAGACCTTGCGCATAAATTCGGAAGAAAAATTATGCAGCCGCTTCTTGTAACACTTGACCCGTCAGATAAGCCTGCATCTTTGGTATCGCATTCAGGTCAGGAATTTAATATGGTGCTTGAAGGAAGCGTTGCAGTCGTCATTGAGGATGAGGAGCTCATCTTAAATAAAGGCGACACCATCTATTTTAATCCTAATTTAAAACACGGACAAAGATGTGTCGGCGACAAAAAAGCAGTATTTTTAACCATGATAGCTGAATAAAGGACGTGTTCAATTAAAATGTTATTAAATAAATATTTACCAAGACGAGAGTTTGAATCTTACAAAGATTTTAAAGAAAATTATAAAGTTAATGTACCAAATGATTTTAACTTTGGTTTTGATGTTGTTGACGCATGGGCAGATTATGATGAAAACAAAAAAGCTCTTGTATGGGTTAACGACCATAACGAAGAAAAAATTCTTACATTTTCTGATATTAAAAAATTATCAAATAAAACAGCTAACTTTTTAAAGACTTTAGGCATTAAAAAAGGCTCGGTTGTTATGCTTATTTTAAGAAGAAGATGGGAATACTGGGTTTGTGCAACCGCACTTCACAAAATTGGTGCAATTTTAATTCCGGGTTCGCTTCAGCTTACAAAAAAAGATATTACATACCGTGCAAATGCCGCTAAAATTGAAGCTATTATTTGTGTAAACGATAATTTTGTAATTAATCAGGTAGAGGAAGCTCAAAAAGATTCTCCAAGCCTTAAAAACAAAATTATGGTTGTAGATAAAAAAGAAGGCTGGCTTAATTTTAACGAAGAAATTGAAAAATATTCTGATGAATTTGAAAGACCATCCGGCGATGAAAAAACCGTAACAAAAGATACAATGCTTGTTTATTTTACATCAGGTACGACAAAAGAACCAAAAATGGTTGTTCACGATTTTTCATATCCGTTGGGCCATATTGTTACTGCAAAATACTGGCAGAGGGTTCAGGAAAACAAGCTTCATATGAGTGTATCTGATTCTGGCTGGGCAAAATTTGGCTGGGGCAAAATTTACGGTCAGTGGCTATGCGGTGCGGTTATTTTTGCTTACGATATGGATAAATTCATTCCGTTAAAGCTTTTGGAGGTTATTACAAAATATAAGGTTACAACCTTCTGTGCGCCTCCTACAATGTTCCGCTTTATGCTTCAGGAGGATGTAACAAAATTTGATTTATCCTGCATAAAGCACTGCTGTATTGCAGGTGAGCCGTTAAACCCGGAAGTATTTAACAAGTGGTATGAATTAACAGGTTTAAAGCTTTGCGAAGGCTTTGGTCAGAGTGAATCTTCTGTTATGCTTGCAAACTTTGAGTGGTTTGACCCGATTCCAGGCTCAATGGGAAAACCTTCTCCACTATATAATATTAAGCTTATGGACAACGATGGAAACATCCTGCAAGATGGTGAAGAGGGCAGAATTGTTGTTGATGATATTCAAAAAAATATGCCTACAGGTTTATTTAAAGGATATTATCAGGATGAAGAGCTTACCAAAGAAGCACTTGGCGGAAGATATTACGATTGTGGCGATGTTGCATGGCGTGATTCCAAAGGGTACTACTGGTTTGTTGGAAGAAGCGATGATGTTATAAAATGTTCGGGTTACCGTATAGGACCTTTTGAGGTTGAAAGTGCGTTAATTGAGCATCCTGCGGTTGTTGAATGTGCTATAACAGGTGCTCCTGACCCTGTAAGAGGTCAGGTTGTTAAAGCTACTGTTGTGCTTGCAAAAGGTTATACACCATCAGACGAGCTTATAAAAGAATTACAAAACCATGTTAAAAAGGTTACTGCGCCTTATAAATATCCAAGAATTGTGGAATTTGTTGATGAGCTTCCAAAAACACTTGGCGGTAAAATTAAAAGAGCAGAAATAAGAAAAAACAGTAAATAATGTAAAGATAAAAGGACAGATTTTTCTGTCCTTTTATGATAAGGGGTTATTTATGAATATTAAAGCTTATGATTTGGTTTATGATGCCTTTATTAAAAAATTTGAAAACAAAAAAATCGGCACTATTGGTGTTGAGCTTGAGTTCCCGCTTGTAAATCTTGATGGCGGTGATGTTGATACTTTCTTTGCAAAAAACATTCTTGTGGAGTTTAAAAAAGAAGGATTTAAAAATGCTGACGATGAGGGCTATTTTATAGAAAACGAAAAAGGCGATGTTTTATCGTTCGATAATTCATACAACAATTTTGAGTTTTCTTTAAATTACGGCAACAATTTAATGGATATCAAAAAAAGGTTTGATATTTATTTTGATAAGGTACAAAGCTATTTCAAAAAACAAAATCATACTCTTTTAGGCATTGGCACAAATCCTAATAAAAAGAAAATAAAGCAAAATCATGTTGATTTTTCTACCTATAATATGGTGGATAATTTTTTAAAAACCTTTGGAAAGGGCACAAAATATCCCGATTTTCCAGCGTATTTATCATCGGTGCAAACGCATCTTGATGTGGGTTTAAAAACTCTCCCTTTAGCATACACATATTTTGCAAAACTGGATTTTGTGCGCGCAATTTTATTTTCAAATTCACCTTCATTTGATGGCAAAAAGTATCGTTGTTACCGTGATTTTTTGTGGGAGCAGAGTGCTTTTTCAAAATGCAAAAATATAACGGGTAAGGTTGATTATGAATTTGACAATGTAAGTGATATTGTTAATTTTATCTTATCAAAAGATATGTTCAACAAAAAAAGAAATGGTAAATACGAAATTTTTGAGCCGGTTAATTTAAAAGAGTATTTTGAAAATGAAAAATACGGTGCTCTAAAAAGTGATATAGAAGAATATTTATCGTTTAAAACTGTTGAAGTTACAAGAAGGGGTACGCTTGAGGTAAGAGGCGACTGCACACAGCCATTTGATTCGCTATTTGCTCCTTGTGCGTTTAATCTTGGAATAATTTCAAATCTTGATGAAGCTATTGGGGCGGTAGACGATTTCTTTTTTGAAAATGAAATCACTCTTTCTAATACCGAGCTTAGAAATATAGTTGCAAATGGAGAAAAATACAATAAAATCTGCGATGAAGATTTTTTATCGGCATTTATTTACGATCTTGTTGAAATTGCAGAAGAAGGACTTATTAAAAGAGGAATTGGTGAAGAAGAATTATTATCACCTTTATATAAAAGAGCCGCAACACTAAAATGTCCTATGGAGGAAGAAAACTAATGGCAAAACTAATACAAAACGGCGAAATTGCAACAGAAGAAACAAGAGTATTTTCGTATCAGACAGACTTAAATTCCATATTAAAGCCATCAAGCGCGCTAAGGTTTTTTCAGGAAATTGCAAACGAGCATTGCATGTTTTTCAAAATGGATGCTAAGTCGCTTTTTGAAAAGGAAATGATGTTTCTTTTAATTGCGGTAAGTGTTGATTTTTACAAAATGCCTAAGTTAAATGATGAAATTACACTTCAGACATGGAGCAGGGGAGTAAAAGGAATTCAATTTGAAAGACCAAGCAGAATTTTAGATAAAAATGGTGAAGTTCTGGCGGTAGCATCGTCTAAATGGATACTTGCAAATACTACTACAAGAAAGCTTTTAAGACCAAAGGAATTTGAATTTTTTAATATTCCGTCTTACGATTTGGGGTATGATTTAAGAGATAAAAAAATTATTATGCCGCCCGATTTGGAATATGTGGGCGACAGGGTTGTAAGATATTCTGATATTGACTACAACGGCCATGTAAACAATAGCGTTTATGCCGATTTCACCCTTGATTTTATTAGTGACGATATCACAAAGAAAAGAGTAAGCAAAATTGATATTTATTTTCACTCGGAGGCGCTTTTGGGGGATAAGGTTAAAATGTATGTAAAAAAATATGATGGTACATATTATGTAAAAGGTGAACATGAAAGAGGCGTTTGCTTTGATGCAAGATGCGAGCTGGTTGATTTGTAATTAAATAAAAAACAGAAACTATTAAAGTTTCTGTTTTTTTGTTTATCTTTTTACATCGCC
>SVJU01000034.1 GCA_015068825.1 Oscillospiraceae bacterium
AAAGCACTCCGACACATACTTCCATTCCAAGTTATCGCTGTTTCCACCTCTGTCACAACCAACACGATACCGTTTATATTTTTCTCTTACATCACACAAGGGACCACTTAAAACGCCGTCTTGCACTAACAGTTATACTGCTAAAAACAGTACATAAAACAAAAAGGAGAGCGAACAATCGCCCTCCGTAGGTTTTAAATTTTCTCATGCTTAATAAAAGCATTAAATAAATAAAAAGCATACACAGTTTAAAATCTATGCATGCTTTTTATCCAATTTGAAATTATATATTTTTTTCATTTTTCAGTTAAATGTGTGGTTTTTGTCTCCTTTATCTATACTCAACACAAGCATCATTGCCACTTGCAACAACCATACCTTTTATCATATCCTTAACACTTAAAGCTTCACCCGCATCAAGAAATATCGTAGAGCCTCCCATACTTTTCGCTCTCTCACTTCCAATAACCATATCGTCATATTTAATCTTTCCGCTTTCGATTGCTTCCATTGTAAGAAGTATAGTCATAATTTTTGTAACACTTGCAGGAGGCAGCATTTCGTGTGCATTTTTTTCAAACAAAACTTTTCCTGTTTCAAATTCCATAAGAATTGCAGATGGTGCCGACAATTCAATTTTATCTCCTTCGTTTGCAAATACAGTTTGCATACTTAAAGCAAAAACCAAAAGTAAAGATATTATTTTTTTATGCATAATATTTCAGTCCTTTCACTATAAATATTATGCTTTAATTTTTTTAGTATTCTTTATCTTTTATTCTTAAAAAAATCCTGCATAAGTTTTTTACATTCATCTTCCATAAATCCATAATAAACCTCAGGAAAATGATTAAAAATCCCTGGCGTAAAAAGATTTGTTTTGGACATACATGCTCCGCCTTTTTCGTCCAATGCTCCAATATACACTCTTTTTATTTTTGAATTAATTATTGCGCCTGCACACATCGGGCATGGCTCTAATGTCACATACAAATCGCAATCTGTAAGATATTTATTATTAAGCTTCTTACACGCTTTTTCAATTGCAACAACTTCGGCATGATAAATGGCACAATTTTTATTCTCCGTTCTGTTGTGAGCTTTTGCAATTATTTTGTTATCTTTAACTATAACAGCACCAACAGGAACTTCGCCTTTTTCAAAAGCTGTTTTTGCCATTTTATAGGCATCTTTCATAAAACTTATATACTTCATTTCTCACCTTTAAACAAAAGATTATATGCGTTATCATAAAATATTTTTTCTTTTTTATCATCTGATAGTTCAAGATTTAAAATATGTTTTAACGGATAATCGTGTCTTTCAAGAGGATAATCTGTACCAAATAATACTTTATTTATATCATGCTTATTTATAATCCTTGTAACCTCTTTTTCGCTCAAAACTCTGAACACACTTGAGGTGTCGATATAAAGATTTTTTCCTATAAGATATTCTTCTGCTTCTTCCCACTGAGAATATCCGCCAAGATGCGCTCCTATAACTGTAAGCTTTGGAAAAAGTTCCATAACCCTTGCAAGCTTTTTGGGGTGTGAATGTGGACTTTTGTTATCTCCTACATGAAAAAGTATTGGAAGTCTTCCTTCAAGGCACTCATAAATTGGAAACATTTTTTCATCATCTATATCAAAAAGTTGAAAATCAGGATGAAGCTTTATGCCTTTTAAACCAAGTAAAATTATTCTTTCTATTTCTTTTTCATAATCTTCATAATCTCTGTGAAGAGAACCAAAGCCAACAATATTTTCATTTATAAACCCTGAAGTAAAATCGTTAATATGCTCAACCTGTGCCGCTTTTGTAGCAGTTGAGTGAATTACAAGTTTTTCTACCCCTGCCTCTTTTGCACTGTTTAATAAATCTTCAAAAGTACCATTTCCGTGCATTTTGTATGAATAATATGTGCTTAAATGATCAACCGCTTTTTGTGCAACCTGTTTTGGAAAAACATGTGCATGAACATCAATAACCTTCATTTTTTTGCATCTTCTTTCGTGTCAATATGATATGTATCATTTGATTATACAATAAATTTTATGTTTTTGCAAGATAAAACAAAAAGAGGGTCTTAATATAAGACCCTGCTTTATAATACTTATTTACATCTCCCAACCTTTATTCCATATATAACACCCACTACTGCATAAGGAATCAGCAAAAACAAACATACGACCGTTGCAATCGGCGGCAAGAATATACTTACAAGCATTAAACCTCCCATAACAACAGTTTCAAAGCCAATAAAACGGTTTATTTTTCTTGCCTTTTGGGTATCGATATCGTAATTTTTTATATAATCGAATTTAGGAAGATAGTTACCGATCAAAAGAAATACAACACCTACTATAATTGCGGCAACTTTTCTAATATCTACTTTGATACCCAATCCGCATACCAAAGTTACTGTCTGCAAAACAATTGTCATAACAGGTATAATCCATTTTGTTATTTGTTCAATTTTTTTGCGTTCCCCATATTTATGTGCATTGATATCATTAATAATGCAGCAAACTATCTGCAAAAGTACCATAAAAAACGGCATTCCAAACACAACAAACCCCTTGGAAGCAAAATTATCAGGTTCATTATAAATATTAAAATGTATTGCCATTGTATCAGGCAGTTTATTCCACAAAAGAAGTCCTAAAAAAACCGGCAAAAGGCAAACAACAGATGTTATAATAACACTTTTCCATTTTATAAATTTCATTGCACATTACCTCCCAAATTATAAATCCAGGTTAATACCTCTTCAAAAACCGAGGCATTTAACTCGTAATAAATAAAATTTTTGTATTTTTGCTCTGTAACAAGGTCTGCATTTTTTAATTTTGTTAAGTGATACGAAACCGTTGCACCCGTCAGATTAAAATGCTCTCCAATTTCCCCTGCGGATTTTCTGCCCTCTTTTAACATTTGCAATATATCACGCCTTACAGGGTCGGATATTGCTTTTAGTGTTTCATTAATTGCCATTTTGACACCTCTTTATAACTATTTAGACATTTTTCTAAATAGATTGTATCACACCGTACAAAAAAAGTCAACGACTATTTAGAAAAAAATCTAAATAGTCGTTTAAAAAAAGAGCATCTTAAAAAAGATACTCTTTTTTGTTATAATATAATGCAAATAAGTCCGCCGCTACCCTCGTTTACAATTTTTTGAAGTGTTTCTTTTAGTTTATCCTGTGCATCAAGCGGCATACGGTAAAGTTTGTTGTGTAATCCTTCGTTTACAAGTTCATGAAGAGATTTACCAAAAATATTTGATTCCCATATTTTTGTTGGCGATTCATCAAACTCATTAAGAAGGTAATGAACAAGCTCTTCTGATTGTTTTTCTGTACCCACAAGCGGGCTTACTTCAGTTTCTACATCTACTCTTATAAGATGTAATGATGGTGCAGAAGCTTTTAATTTTACACCAAATTTATTACCTTGTTTAACAATTTCAGGTTCTTCCAAAGTAAGTTCATCAATAGATGGCGTTACAATTCCATATCCGGTTTCACTAACTTCATTGAGTGCATTCGAAATTTTGTCATATTTTTTCTTTATTTCAGAAAGTTCAGATACAAGCTCAATTAAAGATTCTTTTCCTGTTATATCAATGCCTGTTTTTTCACCAAGTATTCTATAAAACAATTCATCTTGTGTATTTATATTTAATTTAATTTGTCCTTTTGATAAATCAATATTATCAACATTCACATTTTCAATGTTTTCGTATTGTGATAAAAATTCTATTATTTTTTTGTTATCACGAATTTTGTAAATATCCTCAACAGAATCTAAAACTAATGAATAAATATCTTTCTTCAGCCAGTGTTCTTTATCTAAAACATCTACCCAATCTGGCAAATCAATATAAATTTCTGAAAGCGGAAATTCAAACAATACACTTTCTATAATCTTATTTATATCTTCCTTTGTAAGCGTTGCGCAATTAACACAAATTGCCGAAGTATTATATTTATCTTCAAGTTCCCTTTTTACTTTTTGTGCTACTTCACCTTCTGGATTAACACTGTTTACCAAAATTACAAATGGTTTGTTAATTTCTTTAAGTTCGTTTGCAACCCTTTGTTCAGCTTCGATATAATCTTTACGATCAATATCCGTTATAGTACCATCACATGTAACCAAAAGTCCTATCGTAGAATGTTCTGTTATAACTTTTTTTGTTCCGATTTCTGCCGCTTTGGAAAATGGAATTTCTTCATCCGACCATGGTGTTTTTACCATTCTTGGCATTTCCTCATCAAAATGTCCCAAAGCACTGTCAACAATATACCCCACACAATCAATCATTCTTACATTAAAATTCGCATTATCAGAAAGTGATATATTAACTGCTTCGTTTGGAACAAATTTAGGCTCTGTTGTCATTATCATTTTGCCCGCACCACTTTGTGGTAGCTCGTCTCTTGCTCTTTCTCTTTTATATGCATCATTAATATTCGGAATTACAAGAAGATCCATAAATCGCTTTATAAAAGTGGATTTACCTGTTCTTACGGGACCAACAACACCAATGTATATATCACCGCCGCACCTTACCCCTATATCATTATAAATATTCTCCATAAAAAATCCTCCTGGTATAAATTGTGTTTGTACATATATATGTGTAAAACAAAAAGTTATACCTTTTATTTACTAAAAACACTGCTATTGTAATTTTTTTATTTTTATGATAAAATACCAAATGGGTGATTTTTATGATTTTTAAAGGTGTAGACAATCCTAAATGTATTTACTGTGAATATTCAACCGCTATAAGCAACAGTGATATGCTTATGTGTGAAAAAAAAGGTGAAGTAAAAAAAGATTATCTTTGCAGAAAATATAGATTTGATATTTTCAAATGCAATTTCAAAAGAAAAAAGCAAGTTATTTTAGACAAGTTTGACAAGAAAGATTTTGAACTTTAAGGGAGAAAATTTTTAAAAATGGTTTTACAGCTTAATTCAGTATCAAAAAGTTTTGGTGTTGATGAAATTTTAAATGACATAAATATAAGTGTTGAAGCTACCGACAGAATTGGAATAATAGGCAAAAACGGCAGCGGCAAAACAACACTTTTAAATATAATTGCCAATAATACATCTTACGATAGCGGAAATGTTTCTCTGGCAAAAGATGCCCGTGTTGGTTTTTTAAAACAAACCGGTTGTGAAATATATCATACTACTATTTGGGAAGAGATGATAAGTGTTTTTGAAGATATATCTAACATTGAAAAATCGCTTCGCAATCTTGAAGTGGAAATTTCTATGGAAACCGATGAAGCAAAACGAAATCAGCTTTTAAATTCTTATGCAAAAAAGAGTGAGATGTTTGAAAAAAAAGATGGTTTTTTGATAAAAACAAAAATTCAGACCATTTTAAACGGCATGGGATTTGACAAATTTGATGTAAACATGAGTGTGGACAAGCTCTCAGGCGGAGAAAAAACAAAACTGTCTTTTGCAAAGCTCCTTCTTGAAGAAAGAGAAATTCTTCTTCTTGACGAGCCTACTAACCATCTTGATTTTAAAACTATGCAATGGCTTGAAGGTTATTTAAAAACATATAAAGGTGCTATAATTACCGTAAGCCACGATAGATATTTCCTTGACAAATCAGTTAATACTATTTACGAAATTGAAAATACAAGAATAAAAAAATATACCGGAAATTATTCTGCATATCTTACTTTAAAAGAGCAAAATTTAAGTATTGAAGAAAAAGCTTATCGTAAACAGCAAACAGAAATCAAAAAGCTTGAAGACTATATTGCAAAAAATTTAGTTCGTGCCTCTACCACAAAAATGGCACAGAGCAGGCAAAAAAAACTTGACAAAATGGAACTTCTGGACAAACCAGCATATAACAACGATAGCGCAAGTTTTGTTTTCGAACAAGAATATTCTTCTTACAAAGAAGTTTTAAATGTAGATAATTTAAGTATTTTTGTAAACAGCAATAACAATATAAGAACACTTTGCAAAAACATTAGTTTTAACATTTTAAGGGGCGAAAAAGTTGCTTTAATCGGCGATAACGGAATCGGTAAATCCACTCTTATAAAAACAATTCTTGGAATTCATACTCAATTTGAAGGCGACTTTGTAATTGGCAGAAATACCGATATTGGATATTACGATCAGGAACTTAAAATATTAGATAACAAAAAAACTGTGTTTGACGAAATATACGACCGTCACCCCCGATTTGAAGAAGGAAAAATCCGTTCTCTTTTGGGCAGTATGAATTTTTATGATGAAGATGTTTTCAAAAAAGTTGAAATGCTCTCTGGTGGCGAAAAAGCAAAACTTGCTTTTTTAACTTTAATGCTTGAAAAAAATAATACTCTGTTTTTGGATGAACCTACAAACCATCTTGATTTAGCCTCAAAAGAAAATCTTGATATAGCACTTAAAAATTTTGAAGGCACTATATTTTTTGTTTCACATGACAGATACTTTTTAAATAAAGTTGCAACAAAAGTTATTGAACTTACAGAAAGCGGAATAATTGTTTTTGACGGAAACTATGACTATTATCTTGAAAAAAAGGATTTGTTCAATTTTAATAATTCTGCTTCTCAAGATTCAAAAAGTGAAAAGAAAACAAATGACTATTTTGAGCAAAAGAAAAAACAATCATATATTAAAAGTCTGACAAAAAAATATGAAAAATGCGAAGAAGATATTCTTTTTTGCGAAGAAGAAATAGAAAGATTGAATAAGGAACTTGAAGAAAATGGTTCTGACCTTGAAATGTGTCAAACTCTATATAAAGAACTTGATATAAAAACAAAAGAACAAGAAGAACTGTATAAACTTTTTGAGGAACTTGAAGAAAAATTATCAAATGAATAAAAATCAAAATTTAGGGAGGAAAAAATGTCTCAGCGGGTAATCCTTCATTGTGATTTAAATGCTTTTTTTGCATCGGTTGAATGTCTTGATAAGCCACATCTAAAAAATGTACCTATGGCAGTTGCAGGCAGCAGTGAAGAAAGACACGGAATTATTCTTGCCAAAAACGAGCTTGCAAAAAAATACAATGTCAAAACCGCTGAAACTGTTTGGCAGGCAAAACTAAAATGTCCAAATCTTGTCACAGTTCCTCCCCATCATGAAAAATATAAAAAATATTCACTTATTATATATGATATCTACAAAAAATACACCGATTTGGTCGAACCTTTCAGCATAGATGAATGCTGGCTTGATGTTACACAAAGCCGTATGCTTTTTGGAGATGGTTTAACAATTGCAAAAAAAATAAGTGATGAAATAAAAGAAACCACAGGTCTTACTGTTTCAATCGGAGTATCGTTTAATAAGGTTTTTGCAAAAATCGGAAGTGATTACAAAAAACCCGATGCAATAACCGTTATCACACGCGAAAATTTTAAAGATATCATTTTTCCACTATCTGCTTCGAATATGCTTTTTGTTGGAAAATCCACTTTGAAACAATTTGAAAAAGTTGGTATTAAAACAATTGGTGATATTGCTAATTCAAATAAAGACACTCTTGTAAAACTCCTTGGCAAAATGGGAGAAACTCTTTGGATTTATGCAAACGGATTAGACACATCTCCTGTTATAAATACCCGTGAAAAAGAAAAATCAATCGGAAATGGTCATACATTCAAAAGAAATCTTATTGGAGATGATGATATTAAAGAAGGGCTTACAATATTATGCGATACAGTATCATCAAGATTAAGAAAAAAAGATTTAAAATGCAAAACAATTTGTGTTACTATAAAAACACCTGAATTTAAATCATTTTCCAGAAGGCAAAAAATGCCATTTTTTTCAAATACTGAAAGAGATTTATTTGAAACATCCTACAAAATACTTAAGGAAAACTGGAATTTTAAGAATCCTATAAGAATGCTTACAATTACAGCAACCGATTTTGAAGAAGAAAATAACAAACCTATGCAGCTTAATATGTTTGATGACACAAAAAAAGCAAGCAAAAAGCTTGAAAACTTTGATGAATCTATTGATAAAATAAGAAAAAAATTTGGCAATAAGGCAATTTGCTTTGCTTCAGGATTAAAAAGCGAGCTTATTTCCGACCACGAGGACAAAGAAGATGAAAATTAAAATAATATGCGTTGGGAAATTAAAAGAAAAATATTTAAAAGATGGTATTTCAGAGTATATAAAAAGACTTTCAAGGTTTTGTAAAACAGAAATAATTGAATTAAATGATGAAAAAATCCCTGATAACGCAAGCAAGGCTGAAGAAGACATTGTTATTAAAAACGAAGGTGAAAAAATACTAAAACATATACAAAAAGGCGAATATGTAATTTCTCTTTGCGTTGAAGGTAAAAGCATTTCTTCAACAGGGCTTGCCGAAAAAATAAACGAGATAACTTTATCTGGATTAAGCACAATTACTCTTATCATCGGCGGTTCACTTGGAATTGATGATAAAATAAAAAACCTTTCAGATTTTAAATTAAGTTTTTCTAAAATGACCTTTCCTCATCAGTTAATGCGACTTATATTACTTGAACAAATATATCGTGCATTCAAAATAAACGCCAACGAAGAGTATCACAAATAATAAAAAAGAGCCGACTTTTTGTCAGCTCTTTTTTATTCATTTTTCAGGTTAAAAAATGATTTTTCACCCAAATAACTCTTTTCTTCATCAAGTTCTTCTTCTATTCTTAAAAGCCTGTTGTATTTTGCAACTCTGTCAGTTCTTGAAGGAGCACCTGTTTTTATCTGTCCTGCATTGAGAGCAACTGCTATATCGGCAATTGTTGTATCTTCTGTTTCACCCGAACGATGTGAAATAATAGCTGTATACCCCGCCCTGTTTGCCATTTGCACTGCATCTAATGTTTCTGTTAATGTGCCGATTTGGTTGACTTTTATCAAAATAGAATTTCCCACTTTAAGATCAATTCCTTTTTTTAATCTTTCTGTGTTAGTAACAAAAAGATCATCTCCAACAAGCTGAATTCTGTCACCAAGTTTTTCTGTCAATAACTTCCACGCTTCCCAGTCGTCTTCAGCAACAGCATCTTCAATTGAAATTATTGGGTACTGATCACACAAATTACTCCAGTAATCAACAAGTTCTTCCGTTGTCATTTTCTTTTTTGCTTTTGGAAGAGTATATTCACCATTATCATCTGCCCATTCTGAAGATGCTGCATCAATAGCAATCATAAAATCATCGTATGTTTTGTATCCCGCTTTTTTTATAGCTTCAACAATATAACTAAGTGCCTCCTCATCTTTTGAAAATGATGGTGCAAATCCTCCCTCATCACCAACTGAAGTTGCATACCCATCTTCCTTTAAAAGAGATTTCAAAGAGTGAAATACTTCAGTGCACATCCTTAAGGCTTCTTTGAAACTTTTTGCACCAACCGGCATAATCATAAATTCCTGAATATCAATATTATTATCTGCATGTGCACCACCATTTAAAATATTCATCATAGGCGTTGGTAAAATGTGCGAATTTATACCACCGATATACTGATACAACCCAAGTCCACAAGATGCTGCTGCAGCTTTTGCACATGCTAAAGAAACAGCCAGAATAGCATTAGCCCCAAGGTTCTCTTTATTCTTACTACCATCAAGTTCACACATAATTCTGTCGATCTGACGCTGATTTAAAACATTTACTCCCACAAGTTTATCAGAAATTTTGTTATTTATATTTTCTACTGCTTTTTCTACACCTTTGCCCATATATCTTTTTGAACCATCACGAAGTTCAACAGCCTCATAAATACCAGTAGATGCACCAGAAGGAACCGCAGCTATGCCAACACATCCATCTTCTGTAACAACTTCTGCTTCAACGGTAGGATTTCCCCTTGAATCCAGGATCTCTCTTGCAAACACATCAATAATTTCCACATACTGCTTCATAAATCTTTTTATCTCCTTTACAAAAAATAAAGACAGCTAATAAAAGCTATCTTTATTTTTTCCTTTTATTAGAAAATTTATTCTCGTGATAAGAAATTATATATTATTATAAGTGCATCTGCTCTTGTAAGAAATTTTTCTGCGTTTAAAACAGAGGTAGAATCAGACACTATGTTAAGCGCCGCACCAAGCGCACCATACCCCTTCATTTCTTTTGATACATCAGTAAATGGACAATTATAGATTTCATATTTTTGTGCAATTTCTTTATAACCTAAATTGTTAATCATATACTTTACTGCATCAATTCTCTTTACTGGCTCATCAAGATTTTTATCATCTTCTATTATACCTCGTCTTACATACTGCTTTGCCCAGTTGTCATTCAATGGTTCATACCAATCGTCATTTGCTTTTGCAACAAGTGCAAGGTAATCTCTTTTTGTAATGTTTTCGTCAGGCATTAATTCATTTCCTTCAAGACCAATATCAATTTCAGCAAGCTTTTGCGCATATTCCTTTACATAATGATTTTCAATGTCTGTATAATTATATCCATCTTCTTTTAATGCCTCACCTGAATAATCAAGTTTTTTTAGAGTTATTGCACTATAATTGGATGAATAATCATCAAGCATATAAACAAGTTTTGTAGATAAAACATTGTTTCTGTTGCCCTTTTCGTCGTAAGAAGTATATGTTATATACATTGGTTTTAATACTTTGTCTGTTACCACTGTCTGATAAAACTCATCAATTGACTTAACATTATCTTTGCTTTCAAAAGTAGTGTTGCTCCAATTATAGTCAATGTATACAACATCGCCCGAAGCTTCATCAAAATTAATTGTTATACCTTCTGTTTTAACACCTATACCATCATAAATGCGTTCAAAATAATAGCTGTAGTCATTTTCTTTATCCTGGTATTTTACAAAATCTTTTTCATATTTGTAGTATTTTTCAATAAAGGCCTCTGACTTGTTTTTGCAAACTTTTGCATCAACACTTTTTTTCTCATTGGCATCATATTTGTTTTGATTAGTATAATAGCTTATTAGCTTGTTATCTGTTAAATTGTATCTAATACTTTTATAAAAAAAATAAGGATTTATATCATCTTTACCTGAATTTTTGCTAAACTCAACATTAGCAAAATATTTACCATCCAGGGTTTTAAAAATTGCAAAATTTTCTTCTTTGTATGAATTGTCAATTTTAAGTTCAGAAATATTTTTAATACGACTGATTATTTTGTCTTTTGAAGGAAGATTAGCAACTTCTTCAGAAAGAACTTTCTCTTCTTTTGAAAGGGTAGCCGCAGAATCCATCACTGCTTCTTCTTTTTGTGCCATAACCATATTTCTCGAACCAGTTGCAGAAAATTTAGTGTTTAAAGAAGAATAATCCGTTTTAAAAACTTCACCTGTTTTAGCATCAATATACTGATTATAAAAATTACTTTTCGGTACATAAGCTAAATAAGCATTTAAACTTTTACCGTCTTTGTCATGTCTTTTTATGTATTTTAATTCATATCCAAAATTATCTTTGAAACTTTTATTTGCATCTTCAAAAGATATTATTCCATTTGTATCCTCAAATTTAATTCTTTTATCAAATGATGTATAAAAATTGGTTATTTCTTTTTCTTTTGTAGAAACTTCAACAGAAATTACTTGATTTTCAACCGGAATATCATTTTCATATCGTTGATAATTAATATTAAATATTCCACCAGAATATCCGTTAAATTTTGAATCGACATACTTTGATTCTCCAAACGCCGTTGGAGATGCTTTTAATAAAAATTCATCTGCAATTTTTTTCGCATCGGCAGCAGTCATATCGGTAATCGAAAGCTTTGAAGAATCTAAATTTATAGATTTATAATATGACATAATTTCGTTGTCATTAATCGTTGCATTAATCCAGTTGTTTTTGCTATCATCTTTTGATTTCCAACTTAATTCATACCCATTTTCGCTTTTTCTGAAATTTTCGATAACATATTCATCATCTGCAATATGTAAAATTTCTTTTGCTTTAAGTATTGCATTTTCTAAATCTTTATCACCTTCAGTTGCAAAAGCTATATTAAAGAAAGATGCCAAAATACTCAAAATGATTACTAAACACAATGTCTTCTTCATATATTCTTCCCTCCAATATATTTTTGTATATTAGACTTTATTTTTTAATTAAAAGTTCCATATTTTTCAAAAAAAGACAGAACTATATAAGTTCTGTCTTTTCAAACTTAAAACTTATTTCCGCATTTTGGACAAAATTCATACGACTTATCTGAAGACTCGCCGCACTCATCACATTTTTTCGCATTTTTGAATTCATTAACTTCATTTTCTACTTCTGCAATTCTTAATTTCAAAGATTCAATTTCATCACAAAGAATTTCAACATCTTCTCCATCATATTCACAATCAATATCTTTAGTTTTGCAATAAACTATATGTCCTATTTTTTCTTCTTTTTCTCTTACCTTATCTTTAAGATCAGCAATTAAAATTTTGTTTTTTGTAAAATTTGCAACATCTCCAGATGCCTTAACAGCAGTTTTAGCACCTTTTTTCACTTTAACTGTTAATTCTTCGAAAAAATTCATATACAAATCTCCTTTTTTAAAATATATAAAATATTTTTTGCATTTTTTTAAATTATAAACTGCAAAATCTGTCCTGAAATCACACCTGTTAAATATAAAATCAGTAAAATTAAAAAATTGTTTTTTAAGTTTTTATTCAATTTAAACAGCACAACAAGACCAACACCTGCACTTGCACAAAGTCCACCTATGAGCGAAGCAAGATTTATTGCACCTTCAATATAGCCTTGCGTTAATATAACAGAAGATGCACAGTTTGGTATAAGACCAACCAACGAAGTTATAAATGGTTGAATAAATCTGTGTTTATTGAAAAATATTATCATATCATCACCCATGGTGTGATGCACAATTAATTCAAGCACATAAGAAACAACAAAAATAAACACAAAAATTTTTAAAGAATGTACAATTGCAGATTTTAATATACCACCTTCACAACTTTCACAATTACCATGGAAATGAGTATGGTGTTTATCTTCGCAGCAATATGTTGTTTGCTTTTTAATAAAAACATTTATTAAACACCCAAAAATTACTGCAATAACGAATTTAGTTGCAAGAATTTTTACAACATCTATAAGCATATCGGGATTAGATAACAAAATAGGAATCGCCTCATCAGATGTTGAAATAAATATGGCAACAAGAGTTCCTAAAGCGACTGCTCCTCTTGCATATAAATCAGATGCTATAACACTGAAACCACACTGTGGTATACAACCAAAAAGAGCTCCCAGCACAGGACCAAAAGCATTTGATTTCATAAGTATATGATATGCAAAATTGTTATTTTTGTGTTCTAAAAACTCTATCAGCAAATAAACTATAAATAAAAGTGGCAGCATTTTTGCTGAATCAATAAAAACCTCTTTTAAAATGTCCAATTATTCATCCCCCTATTTATAATAATTTTACCCTTTTATTAAAAAAAAGTCAATAATATTACTGTTAAAAATTGATTTTTAGGCAGAAAAAACATTGACTTAACTATTTATCTGTATTATAATAAAACATATTTGCTGGTGTGGCTCAGTCGGTAGAGCAATTGATTCGTAATCAATAGATCGTCGGTTCAAGTCCGATCACCAGCTCCATTTTTCAAAACATATTTTTATAAGCGGATATGGCGGAATTGGCAGACGCGCTGGCTTCAGGCTACGCCACCTCGGTGATTAAATAGGTTAAGCCGGATTTATCCGTTTAATATGTGAGGATTAAGCAGTTTTGCTCCTCCTCGGGTTACCTCTCCCGTGTAAAAATTAAGGGGTTAAACTAAATATGCGGATATGGCGGAATTGGCAGACGCGCATGGTTCAGGTCCATGTGAAAGCGATTTCATGCAGGTTCAAGTCCGTGAACCCTTTTTAAGGGAGTAAGCAAAAAACGGCTTGTGTAAATGCTAACAACTTAAAAATTTAATATATGCGGACGTGGCGGAATTGGCAGACGCGCATGGTTCAGGTCCATGTGCTCGCAAGAGCATAGGAGTTCAAGTCTCCTCGCCCGCACCACTTAGAAAAGTACGGCTGAAACGGCTGTACTTTTTTGTATACAAAAATGGCATGATGCCTTTTGGCACCACACCATTCAAATTATTTGTTTTTATATCGTTCGACAATCTCCATAGCTTCATCAAAAATTGATTTATACTGCATCCTGTACCCTTCTCTTCTATACAAGATAAGGAACATCTCGTTTTCTTCCAGTAGCCTTCTTGCTTTTTCAACCCCAAGCTCTTCTACAATATAATTAATCCCACCAACTATATCAGAGTAATAATGTGGGTAATATAAGCCTCCATCTTTCGCCAAGAAAGCGAGAAAACCTTTATCATCTCCAAAGTGCTTGAACACGAGTTCGTTTCTTTCCCTACACTCATCGATACCGAGAATTATAGCCTTAATCAAAATGGCTTTTAAAGCTTCTTGTTCGATTCCTATTGATGTCAAATACTCTGCCAATGTTTGCACTTCTTCAATTTTCAATGAAAAAAGTTCAAAATTCTTGCTGTAATGTTCTTTTAGTTCAATTTCAGAATAATATTTAAGAAGGCAATCGTAAACCATCTGAATGTTTTGCTTGCCATTTATAAACGCATTGGCGAAACCCAAAGGATTATCGATTTCTTGAACATCAACAATAGATTTGATAAAGTTTACTGTCTCCTGGTCTTGGGCACCAAAAAACTCAGTACTCTCCTTTTCCTTTTCTTTTTCCACCCAGTACTCTGCCACCATTCGAGCATTTGGAATCCTGTGTTCTTCTAATACTCTTCCAAGCTTATGGGCAATTCTTAATCTTTCCACAGTTACTCTTTCCCCTCCGTTGTTATTTCTTGCATATGCCCAAATAACAAATTCGATTACAGTTTTGTTAAAGGCATCAACATCTCTTTTTAGGGCTTTATATGTTTTTACGCACCCTTTTAAAAAATCTCGTTCAACATCATTATGTTGATTGTCTAGCTTTATTGCAAAATCTGCAATTAGCTCACAAAGTATATCGTTCGCAACATACTGTCGAGCAAGCATTAAGTTCATTTCCAATGACAATTATATCACTCTTTCTTTGAATTTTCAAGATTTAAGCATATTTCTTCATCTTTTTGTTCTCTTTTTAGTTGCCGATAAACATCGCGCACTGTAAATATTGCAACAAAAATAGCCATTCCAACATCTATAAGGTGCATATAGAATGCCCAGTGAATGCTTTTTGTATATAAAGACCTTTCAATAGCAAAGTAATTGGCAAATAGCACCATTACCAGTATAAACAAAGAATTATTCTTCAAGAATTTCTCTATACTATCCAAAATTTTCATTTCTTCTCAACTCCTTACCTATTCTTTTTCTACCAAACCATACTTTTCAAGCATTTTTTCTGCATATTCTCTAGAAGATTGTTCCAAATCATTTTTATAATAACTGTCGTAGTGACCTTTATCTTTTATATAGTTCGCATCTGCAGAGATCCAAGATGATAGCTCATCAAAATATTGAAGTTGCAGAGTCTCTTCTGAAAGTATCGTTTTTGTTTTATCAATCAATTCTATTTGGTATTTATGGTATAATTCATGTGCTGTAGTCGCTATACATTGAGCCTTTGATCTAGTTCCAAGGTGATATGCATTAAAGTGTATCATGTTGTTTTCATAAAAAGCAACCGTTCTTGTATTCTCAAAGTCCTCCACAGTGATCGATGGCAGGTGCTTCAAACCCAAGTTTTCAGCTTCAACCAAGATGAACTCTCCTATAATCTCAGACTTTTCTTCTAAAGTCAATGTGCTCCATTTAATGTTTTGCAGTGTTTCTTTAAGTTCGTTGTAATCTCGTGCTCCGCTTTCTACTTGTATTTCAGCCTCAATATAACTGTAATATTCATCTCCGGTACTAAAACTCAAAAACAACTGTGCCGGCAAAATGATAGTTACTAAAGCAAAAGCAGTAATATGTCTCATATAATAAATTAACCGCAATTTCTTACATTTGTTTCTTTTTCTAAAAAATGTAATTAAGGTTCCCATCAAAATAAGGAAAGTGAAAAACACTATAACCGGCATCTTATTTTGATCGTACATTCTGAAGATACCTTGCGGTACAAAAAAACAAATCATTATATTAAGAAGAATATGGGTGTACGTAAGTTTTGGCACAATAGAATTAAGAAGATTCGCCATGACCAATGTAGAAAACATTACTATTGTTAATAATGTTGGTTCATCAACATATATCCCAAGACTAGAGCAACAAATCGGCGTAATTCTGCCATATAGCAACCAGATAACAGAAATCAATACTGTAAACAATGCAAGATAATATTTCAACTATACTGCTTATTATAAGAGATGCAGAATAACCGAAGTCTCCATCACAGATTGCAAGAATATCTTCTACAGCTAATTCAACATAATTGCCACGCTTCATAATTTTAAAATCATACAAAAAACCCAAATTCTTAATTGTATGATAACTAGTACCTTGCATCCATAATTTTGCAAGATCAACAACCTGTTCTACTGATTCCATTTTATTAAGATTATTGGTTGAACCATATTTCATAATCATCTTTAATAGAAATTCTAACAAATCGTCATGCGTCATTTCGTCATAATCTAACGAAGTAACTTCCCCTTGTAAAGCAATATAGTCTTCACTCTTGATCAAAGATTTTGAAAAATTACGCTTTACTTGTTCTTCTGGCATAGTTCTCATAAGATATTCACATATTTTAACAAATAATTCTCGCAGATTTGTCTTCTCGTCATCAGTCGCCAAAGTTTCAGCCAAAGTTCCGCTCAACATTTCGTCTACCAAATCATCAGAATATGTATTGTCATTATCTGCAATTATTGTTGCAATATAGTTTTCTAATTTCCCAAGAGTCTTAATTATATGATTGTACCAATTTTTAAGTTGATCATTGTTATGCTTATAAAAGTATGTTGTTATTTCTTCAGTAAGTTTTTCTCTTTCATCATAATATCGTAATGCGATATTAAAAAAAGTGTATTTATGGTTTTCAATCTCTTTACTTCTCACAATGTCTAACAACACACTACTACATTTTTCTGAATTTTCAAAATCCAGTAATTCTTTATATTTTCTCCACTTCCAATCGTTATTTCTATTTCCATAAACAAAAGGATCTGAAAAAATTATAGTTCCTTCCGTAAACATTCCTGACCTTGCCGTTCGTCCTATTAGATTATGGAAATCCCTAACTTTTATTTGCTCATTACTTTGATATATGCTTGATATCACAAGATACTTTATTGGTAAATTTACACCTTGGGCTAATGTTGATGTACATACTACATTTGTAATAAGAGCTTTCCTTAATGCGTACTCAATTGAATTTTTTACGCCATCCGTTATTCCTCTGTGATGTGCAAATACACCTAACTGAGCAGCTGAATACAAAAAATTCGTTTCTCCATAATTCTTTTTAATTAAATTCGCTAATCTAGATATTTCATTTTCACTTGCTCTCTTTTTCAAAGAAGAAATATCGTATTGTCGATTATGAAGATCTATAATTCTTTGCAATATTTTATTTGCACTATCTTTTCTTCCACAAAAAATCGCCGTGTTATCTTTATTAGCAATTTTAAGAAGACAAGCAATTGCCATGTCATTAGACTCTCTCATTCTATTATTAGAAAAATCAACAGAAGGAAAATATCTAGTTAACCGTTCATTACCTATTTTAGCTAATGGTTCAACACTTATCATTCTGGGAACATAGAAATCAAAGTCGTCCTTATTTTCCTTGTCAATGTAATATAGGTAACAATATTTATCACCATCAGTATGTTCCCAACGTAAAATAGAGGGAAGTTTATCAACTGTGGAGATGCTATCTCCTTTAAATGGAATACCTTCATTTCCGGCAAACCAAGTATTTATCTCATCAACATTGAGGCGATTGAGGAAGTGCATAAAATGTTCCCGGATTCACACGGCTCGGCACAAGATAATCTCTTGCTCCTTCCGGTGTTGATTTTGTAAGCATAGGTGTTTCAACATATAGAAACCCGTTATTATCAAGATAGTCCGATGCAGCCTTTTGAACTTTATATCTGAATTTCAGATTGTTATAAAGCTCCGGTCTGCGAATATCCAAAAATCTGTATTTCAATCGAAGCTCTTCACGAACTTTACTTCCGTCATCAATCGAATATGGTAAACTGTCCGCCTGTGAAATAAGTTCAATTTTATCTGCAGCAAGTTCTATTGTTCCGGTAGCAATCTTTAGGTTAATTGTTTCTTCGTCTCTTTCTCTGACCGTGCCTTTTATAGACACTACCGACTGCAAACGCAGCCTTTCGATTAAG
>SVJU01000035.1 GCA_015068825.1 Oscillospiraceae bacterium
CCCTAATATAAGTATTTTTGAGCTTTTGTCGTAAAGCGGAGGAAATGGATGCGAAACCTGTTCTTTTTTCATCTTATCACCTTGATATATTAAAAATATGGTTTATATTCTATTGTTTTTGCTTTTGGATAAAAATAAGCGAATAAATCAACCAAATAATCGTCTGTCATACTTGCAATATAATCTGTAACAATATCATCAAGCGGTGTATTTTTTTTATAGTCGCCACCATTATAAAACTGCCTGTGATAATTGACAAAATCAATGTGATGCGAAAAAATGGGGGATGATTTTTTATCATTTTTCAAATCATCAAGAAGATGGTAATACAACTTTTCAAACATTGGTGCAATAACTGTTTCATTTGTTTTTGCAACATCTTTTGAAAAATATATGTGCTCATAATTGTCTTTTTTGCTTTTAGAAAGCTCTAAAAACATATCTTCGTCTATCTTTATGTAATCTTTACCATAGCTGTTTTCTATTATGCTTACAACCATATTGTTAATAATTGATGCATTCGTTTTTCCAAGATTTCCTTCGTCAAAAATATTGTCATCATTCAATATTCTTGCTTTGATTGCATCCTGACGGTCTTTGCCAATATATGCAATAATGTCACAAATTCTTACAACGCATCCTTCCAAGGTTGAAGGCACTAATTTCGATGAATAGTTTTTTTGTGTATAGCAGTTTTCAAACATCTCATCAAATTTATCAAAACTCAGATTGCTTTTGGGTTCATATTTTGAAAGCTCAATTTCACCATTATGACAAATAATCCCATCAAGTGTCTGAAGTGATATGTTGTAATTAAAAATTTTGTCAAGAACCCTTACACTGTGAACATTGTGGTTAAAATATCTTCCTGTCTGGGCATTGTAAATATTGTTAAGATATTTTTCTCCTGCGTGTCCAAAGGGCGTGTGTCCAATATCGTGTCCTAATGCGATTGCTTCGATTAAATCAAGGTTAAGTTTTAAAATTCTTCCAATGTTTCGTGAAATTCTTGAAACAAGCTGAACGTGAAGTGAACGGCGTGTGATGTCATCATTTTTATAAAGCGAAAAAACCTGTGTTTTATCGCAATATCTGTTGTAATAAGGTGAGTGAAGAATTTTTTCAATATCACGAACAAAGGCAGGTCGCCATACATTTGCTTTGTCGTGATTTTTATCGCGCCTTATTTCGCCTTCATCTTTGTAATTTAAATCTTTTATAATGCTATTGTTTACGTTATCCGAAAGAGAGTTGTATTTCATAATTATCACCTGATAATAAGTATATAATAGACTTTTATGTATTGTCAATAAAATCATTTTTTGATAAATTGGAAATATTTGTTTTGGTTTAGCAAAATAATAAACAAAAAGTATAATTAAGTTATATTATTTACCACTTTTCTTTGTAAAAAAAATGATAAAATGTTAATAAGTTATAAAATGTTTATTTCATATTAGATTAACGGAGGTTTTTATGACAAAACGAAAAAGTTTTTTAAAGTCTTTAAAAAACGAAAAGTATTTATGGCTTATGATTTTGCCTGCGATAATTTTTGTTTTTGTTTGGAATTATCTTCCAATGGTGGGAATAACTCTTGCTTTTAAAAGATTTAATTATGTAAAAGGAATTTTCAGCGACTGGGTAGGGTTTGATAATTTTAAATTTTTCTTTACATCAGGTCAGGCGTGGTTGCTTATAAAAAATACAGTAATATACAATCTTCTATTTATATTTATCGGTCACGGAATGGAAATAATTATTGCGCTTGTAATAAGTGAAATTTCGGGTAAGTATTTTAAAAAGATATGTCAGTCATTTATCATACTTCCGTACTTTATTTCGTGGGTAACAGCTGCAGCGTTTATGTATAATATGTTTAACTACGATACAGGTGCTTTAAATTCAATACTTGCTCAGCTTAATATTGAAAAGGTAAATATTTATTCAACGCCGTGGCTATGGTACATAATAATGCCTGTTATGTATGTGTGGAAAGGTATCGGATACGGAAGTGTTCTTTATCTTTCATCTATAATGGGACTTGATCAGGAATGTTTTGAAGCAGCCCAGATTGACGGTGCAAATAGATTTCAAAGAATCTGGCATATTACAATCCCGGGAATTATGCCAACAGTTGTAATAATGTTCCTTATGTCACTTGGTAAAATTTTAAGAGGCAACTTTGATATGTTCTATCAGCTTGTTGGTGCAAACAGTCTTCTTTATGAGGTGACAGATATTATTGATGTTTATGTTTATCGTTCACTTGTAGAAAACCCTGATATTGGTATCAATTCAGCGGTAACATTATTCCAGTCGGTGATTTGTCTTGTAATGATACTTATTGCAAATAAGTTGGTTAAATCTTACGAAAGAGATTATTCACTTTTCTAAGGAGGGGAATTTTAATTGGAAAACATCGTAAAAATAAAAAAGAAAAGTGCGTCAAATAAAATTAAACGAAGCAGTGATGATATTGCAGTTGATTTAATAGGCGGAATTTTGTTATTCTTGTGCGGTTTTGTTGCGATTTTGCCGTTTATTATGATTGCAGCAGGTTCAGTTTCGAATGAAAAAGAAATTATTGCAACCGGATATTCGGTTTTGCCAAAAGGCTTTACATTAGATGCTTATAAATATTTGTTTTCAAATGCAGATCAGGTTATAAATGGATACAAAGTAACAGTTTTTGTTTCGTTTTTTGGTACATTTTTGTCACTTAATATAATTACAATGGCATCATTTGTATTATACAGAAAAGATTTCAAAGCTCGTAATGTTATATCGTTCTTCTTTTACTTTACAACACTGTTTAACGGTGGTATGGTAGCAACTTACATATTTGCAGTTCGTTATCTTGGAATAAAAGATAATCTTATCGCTTTGTTCCTTCCGCATATGTTCAATGTGTTCTATACAATTGTTATGAGATCGTTTATGACAACAACAGTTCCTACATCAATTATAGAAAGTGCAAAAATTGACGGTGCAAATGATTTGAAAATATATTTCAGAATTGTGCTTCCACTTTTAAAACCTGCACTTGCATCAGTCGGTATGTTTATTTTTCTTTCATACTGGAATGACTGGTCTAACTCAATGCTTTATATTAACTCATCGGAAAAGGTTTCAATTCAGTATTTGCTATATAAAACACTTGGTGCAGCAGCTAACTACGAAAGAGTTGCAGCAGCGGGTGATGTAGCACTTTCGGTTGAACTTCCAACCGAAACATTCAAGCTTGCTATGACGGTTGTAACAATTCTTCCTATTGTTTTTGTATATCCGTTTGTACAGAAATATTTTGTAAGAGGTATAACTGTTGGTGCGGTTAAGGGTTAATTAACAATAAAAAAAGAGAGGAATGGAAAAAATGAAAAACAAAATTGTAAGAGTTTTATCACTTCTTGTTGTGCTTTCATTAGCATTTGGCATTTTTGCAGGTTGTGGTAAAAAAGCTGAAGTTGTAACAAATGATGGTGAACTTCCTTTTGTTAAACTTAAATGCTATGTTGTCGGTGATATGTCGATAGGCAGTGATGAAGTTTTGGCAAACCTTAATACTATGCTTAAAGAAAAAATCAATGCAGAGCTTGAGGTTATTGAATTATCGTGGAGTGATTATAAAAGCAAATATTCACTTGTGCTTTCAAGTGGTGAGCCTATTGATCTTATTTACACATCTAACTGGTGTTACTTCTATTCAGAAGGAAGAAAAGGTGCATTTATGCCTTTAGAAGAGGATATGCTTAAGAAATACGCTCCCAATGCTTATGCAGAAATTCCTGAAGGAGCATGGGATTATGTAAAAATAGATGGTAAAATCAGTATGCTTCCTCAGCACTATCGTGCAATGTCAATCAGAGCTATTACATATCGTGAAGATTTAAGAAAGAAATATAATGTTCCTGAAATCAATACATTGGAAGATTTGGAAGTTTTCTTTGATGTTATTAAAGAAAAAGAACCTGCAATGTTCCCGTTTAATGCTAATATTGGCGATATGGAAAATCTTTATTATGCGTATATGTGGCAGGAGGAAGGTCTTCGTCCTATAAGCTTAACGGATGCACTTTGCACAAGTTCAGATGATCCTGCTTTAACAATCAAACCTGTTTACGAAACTGCTTCTTACAAAAAATGGGGCGAAATTGCTAAAAAGTGGTATGAAAAAGGATATTGGAGCAGAGATATACTTTCTAATAAAACAACATCAGAAAATGCATTTTTAAGTGGTACAAGTGCTGCTATGATAAGTCAGCTTTCTTCAACTGTTTATTCGCAGAATAAAGCTATTGCAAAAAATCCTGACTGGGAGCTTGGACAGATTTTACTTCTTCACAATGGAAAAGGTCCGATAAATAACTATACTGCTAATGGTATGGCAATTCCTTCAACAAGTAAAAATGTTGAAAGAGCACTTATGTGTTATGATCTTCTTTCAACCGACAAAGAATTCTACGACGCACATGTGTATGGCATAAAAGATAAAACATATAAGGTTACAGAAGACGGATATTATATATATCCTGATGGTTATGAAGCAGGAAAAGGTTATGCTTTCAATGGTCTTAAAATACAGATGGGTATGAATAATCCTTCTCTTAACAATGATGATGCTTCTATGTCAACAGATATTTATAAAAAATATGTTGCCGATGTAAATGCACCGAATGAATTTGGTATTGATACTCCGGGTGCTTACATTCCGTTTGATACTGCAAACTTTGCAAATCAGTTATCTACACTTAGTGGAGTTGTTAAAAATGTAAATAACCTTATTATTACAGGTGCTGGTAAAGATAGTGTTGATGTTCAGCTTGCAAAATATAAAACCGATGCTGAAAAAGCTGGTGTAAAAACAATAATTGAAGATGCAACAAAACAAAAAGATGAATTTATGAAAAATTTCAAAAAATAATTAATTGAATTTTTAAAACAAGGGTATAGTCCAAATGGATTATACCTTTGTTTTTGGTTAAATAATTGATTTTTATGTTAAGATTTGATATACTATCTCTAATGAACCATCTTTGCGGTATAAATTAAAATTTATCTTATGTGAGGCTTAATTATGATTTCTCTACTTTTGATGTTAAAAATTGCACAGTTGTTTATTATAATGATAATTGGTTATATTATTACAAAATTAAAGATTGTAAAAGGTGACGACAGTCTGGTTATGTCAAAAATCTCACTTTATGTATTATTACCGGCTGGAATTATCAATGCTTTTAATACTGAATTTACAAATAGCATAAAGCTTGGTCTTTTGCTTGCGTTTTTGGCGTCTATAATTATACATATTATTTTTTATGTAATTGATTATTTCCTTAAAAAAACCAGCAAGGTTTCTTGTGTAGCCAGAGCTTCTGTAATGTATTCAAATGCTGCCAATTTAATTATCCCGATTGTTTCATATGTATTAGGCGAAGAATGGGTTATATACAGCTGTGCCTACTTGTCGGTTCAGGTAATCTTTTTATGGACACATGCAATTAGTATGTTTAAAAAAGAAAAAGAAAAAAACTATTTAAAAATATTTACAAATCCGAATATAATATCAATTTTTATAGGACTTTTAATGATGCTGTTTAACATAAAGCTTCCTTCACTTATAAATGATGTTGCTGTGTCTTTGTCTGGTATGTTAGGGCCAGTGAGCATGTTTATTACCGGAATGCTGTTTGCAAAAAGTAATCTAAAGAGCGTTTTTGTGAATAAAAAAGTTTATATTATTACCTTTATGAGAATGATTGCATGGCCACTTATTGTTCTTGTTGTATTTAAAATTTTGCTTACTGTTGTAGATATAGAAAACGCACAAAAAGTTCTCCTTATTACTTTTTTGTCATCTATGACACCTACTGCGTCAACTATAACTCAGTTTGCTCAGATTCACAATTCAGATGTTGATCTGGCTGTATCAATAAATATTGTAACTACTGTATTCTGCATACTTACAATGCCGTTATTGGTTTCGTTGTATATGATGTAAAATATAATCTTCTAAAATAAGGAAAGTTTTTAGTATGAAAAGAATAAAATTATTTTTTAAATCAATGAATATTCAAAGCAAGGTGTTATCTACATATATTTTGCTTATAATTGCTCCACTGCTTTGCTTTTTTATAGTTGCAAATATTACAATTACACGCTATTCACAAAAAGAAGTAAGATATTCTGCAAATCAGGCTATGGAGCTTACAAGTATGTATATAAACCAGAATTTATACAGTATATCAAGACTTATAAATTCGGTTATGCTTGATGATGATTTGTACAATATAATTACCAATGATTATAATAATGTTGACTCATATACACAGTATAAGATTTATAATGAATTAGAGCTTTATATAACCGGTTTAAAAGAAAACTACAATGTGAGTGATATTGTTTTTTATACAACTGGTGATTTTGAATATCAGGCAAAAGAAGCACATATGCGAAAGCTTGATACTGCAAAGAATGAAAGATGGTATAAAGAACTTTTAAATGGAAAAAACGCAACGGCATATTATACTGAAAAAGTAATAATAAATAATGTAGAAGAAAATTACATAACCATTTCAAGACTTTTTACCGATAGAAACAATTTTAATAATATAGTTGGCGCAGTGTGCGTTTATGTTGACGAAAATATATTCGGAAAAATTGTTTCAAACAGTGTAATAACATTAGATGGTATGTGTTATATTATAAATTCGCAAGGCGATATTATAACAACATCCAAAAATATGAACCCAGAATATTTCATACCGGCTTTAGATTTGAAAAACCATTATCTTACAAACACCTGGGGACAAATAACTGTAAATGGCAAAAAACTTGAATTTGCAGTTAAATCACTTGAATATGGCGATTGGAAGATTGTAAGTATTATTCCAAGAACTTCAATAACAAGTGATTCAATGAGCCTTTTAAGAAGTATGCTTATTTATCTGGCACTCATTTTAATTGCTGCATATATACTTGCTTATTTTATTTCAAAATCAATCGTTTCAAGAATTGTAAAGCTTAATAATCATATGCTTTTAAATGATGGAAGCAGTATGGAAAGGGTTTTGTCGGCAGATTTTGCAAATGAATCGCACGATGAAATTGATATTCTTATAAAAACATATAACAAAATGCTTAAAAAGATAGAAGAATATACGATTTTACAATACGAAAATGGTAAAAAAATAAAAAGTGCAGAATTAAAACTTTTGCAGGAACAAATAAATCCGCACTTTCTTTATAATGTTTTAGATCTTGTAAACTGGATGGCGATAAAAAGCAAAAACAAAGATATTGAGAAAGTTGTTTATTATATGGCACAGTTTTACAAAATAGGGTTAAACAGCGGAAATGAAACTATTAAAATATCTCAGGAAACAGAACATGTTAAGTATTATGTACAAATACAAAAAATGCGTTTTAAAAATGTAACAGGATTAACAATTGATGTTCCTTCGGAAATTATGAACTGTGTGATGATTAAAACTATTTTTCAGCCTTTGGTAGAAAACTCAATAAATCATGGTATTCGTGATGAAGATATTGAGGGAGAAATAAAAATCAGCGCTGAATACGATGATAAAACAATCACATTTTTGGTTAGTGATAACGGAAAGGGTATTGAAGCTGAGATTATAGAAAAGATTAAAAATGGTTCTTATAAAAGTACTTCCGGAAGTGGTTTTGGGCTCAAGAATCTTAATGAAAGGATTAAAATCTTTTATGGCGATGAATACGGAATAACATTTGGTGATTGTAAAAACGGCGCAGATATTTATGTAAAAATTCCAAGAATAAATGGAGATGAATAAAAAAACCCTGTTTAAAAACAGGGTTTTTTATCTGTTGAGCCACCATATTGAAATGTTTAAAACAGTTGCAAATAAAATCCACAAAACAAGTGGGATATATAGATAACCAGCTAATTTGTTTATTTCGTAAAATTTATAAGCAACTGTTGCGGCAACAAATAGTGTTATAATTATAATAATTACCGAAAGGCCTAATGACTTAACATTAAAAAATACTATTGGCCATATAAACAAAAGAATAAGGTTGAAAATATATAGTTTAAAAGCATCATAAACACCACTTTTGTCAATTCCGTCTTTAATAACAAGGTATGACGAAATACCAATAAGAATGTAAAGAATAGTCCAGACAATGCCAAATAAAAATGCAGGAGGGGCAAAAAAAGGCTTTGTGAGGGTGTTATAAAATTCATTTGAATTTCTTGTTAAGAATGCACTTAATCCGCCTGTGCCAAGGCTTAACGCAAGACATATAAGTAGTTTTTTAAAGTTTTTGATATTAATTGCTTTGATCATTTTATTCCTCCGAAAAGTGTTTTTTATTCAATAAAATTATATTCATTTTCAATAAATATATTCCAGATATCAGTATATTTATAATCTGCAATATGTTGTTTGGATTAAAAGAAGTAAAATATATATCATTTGGCGCAAACGTGAATTTTGAAAAATCAATTATGTTTATCATTGCAAAAGCGTATATAACTGCAATAATACCGTGCATTAATTTTGCAAACAAATATTTTTTAAATGATAAATCACTTTTTGATATAATTCCCATTGTCTGCATATGTACCGATAAGCCACCCCATGATGCAAAAAATGCAGATAAAACAAATTTTTGATGTAGGGTCAAATCTGATTTCGAAATTTTAAATATAGCAGTTGTCATTTCGAAAAAACCTGATAAGAATATGTTGTCAACAAACGAGATTATAACCGCAAAAAGTATTACATAACCAAACACATTCAAAATTGTGATAACACTTTCTTCAACTGATTTGACAAATATGTTTTCTTGTATCAGTATGTTGTTGTTTTCTTTTTTGGTTATAGTATTTTTGATATTTGTTCTTAAAATTATACCTACACTTATTGCAGAAAGAATGTGTACCAAATAGAGCATAATTCCTATTTTTTTTGATGAAAACATTCCAATACCGACTGCACCAATCAAAAAAAGCGGACCAGAGTTGTTGCAAAATCCAATAAGATTTTGTGCCTCGTCTTTTGTTATATTTTTATTATTATACAAATCCACACTGCTTTTTGCCCCCACAGGATATCCGCATAAAATTCCAAGAACAAAGCTTGAGGCGCAAATCGGGCTAACATTAAAAAGTATTTTTGTTAAGTTTGAAAAATATCTGCCCAGTTTTTCTGCGCCTCCTGTTAAAATAAATATTTTTGAAAAAACAAAAAACGGAAAAAGCGACGGCAAGAGAACATAAACGCAGGTATTTACAGCCTGTTTTGCTGATTCAATACATTCTTTTGAAAATATGCACATCAAAATGATAAATATAAATGAAATATGAGCAATAAAGCGTTTCACCTTAAATCAAATCCTTTCATTGATATGTATATTCATTTTTTCAAAAACATAGAATTTAATGTCATAAAAGATATTAAAGGAAGATGAATATGAAAAAAAAGATAAAACAAAAAATCAAGGAATCACTTGAAATGCCAGCTGAAATTATAATGAATTCTCCCAAAATTGTGCTTGATTCAAATCTTAATGTCTGGATTGAAAATTATCTTGAAATAATTGAATATTCCGATATAAGCGTAAAGGTAAATACATCAGATTTTATTATAAAAATTGTGGGAGAAAAGCTTTTAATAGATTTTATCACAAATGAGGATCTTAGTATTTCGGGAAGGATTTTTTCTGTTGTGTATGAGTGAGGTGAAAAAATGTTTGTAAAACTCCTAAATTTTCTGCGTGGATATGTTTTGTTGGCAGTAAGAGGGTTCTTTGTTGAGAGGTTTCTGAATTTATGTCTTAAGAAAGATATTTTTTTATGGGATTTAAATTATCTTGATGAAAATAATATAAATCTTAAAATGAGCATAAAAGGGTTTAAGATGGTAAGAAGTGCTGCATATAAAACCCGTTCAAAGGTTAAAGTTCTTAAAAAAGCAGGACTTCCTTTTATTATTCAAAAATACAAAAAAAGGAAAGGTTTTGTAGTAGGTTTTGCTTGCGCTGTTTTTGTTTTTTTGTTTTTATCATCATTTGTATGGAGAATTGATGTTGAAGGGAATAAAAAAATAGAATCTGAAATTTTAATTAGACAACTTAATGAGTGTGGATTTAAAAATGGAAATTTACGATATGGTGTGGATGTATATTATCTGCAGAATGAAATGATGAAAAAGAACAAAGACCTTGCATGGTTCTGGCTTGAAATTAAAGGAACAAGGGCAACAATAAAGGTTAAAGAAAGGGTAGAAGCACCCCAAATGATTGATAAGACTATTCCTGCAAATGTTGTTGCAGCAAAAAAAGGTCTTATTACAAAAGTTGTTGCGCTTAGTGGTGATAGTGTTGTAAAAGAGGGTGATGTAGTTGATGATGGTGACCTTCTTATAAGTGGAATTGTTGATTTGGGTGAAAAAGGTTTTAAAACTGTTAATGCAAGGGGAAATGTTATAGCAAGAACCTGGTATAGTGTGGAGGATGAATTTGAACTTATAAAAACAGAATATAAAAAAACTGATAAAAAAATTTCAAAAAATACTGTAAATTTTTTCGGTTTTGATGTATCATTATATATAAGTGACAAAATACCTTATAAGAATTTTGATGTTGAAAAAAAAGAAAAGCAGTTCTCAATGGGAAAAAATTTCTATCTTCCGGTTAAAATTACTGAAAACACATATTATGAGAAAATTAAAATTGAAACTAAGTTGACAGAAGATGGTTGTTTGGTGTATTATGGCGATGTACTTAAAAAAAGACTGGAGAAATCACTTGATAAAGATGTTAAGATTGTAAATAAAAATATTGAGCATAAAATGAAAGAAAACGGAAAAATTTTTATAAAGGTAGTTTATGAATGTATTGAAGATATTTCAAAAACTGTTAAAATAGAAAACGGAGGATAATGAGCTTGGAAAGAAGTTTGATGCTTGAAAGTGACGAACGCGTAATGGCGGTTTTCGGTGAGTTTGATAAAAATTTAAAAAAACTGCAGAGTGAGTTTGATGTAAGCATAGTAAACCGTATGCAGGAAATTAAAATAAGCGGCGGAGAAATTGGTACTCATCTTGCACAAAAAGCAATAGAGAGCCTTGATAAAACTTATGCGACCGAAAACGAGCTTACAGATCAGATGGTAAATTACACAATTCAAAGTGTAAAAGAGGGACTTGACCATTCAGCACTTTACGGAAGTGATTGCGTGTGTATTACCGCCAAAGGAAAGCCGATAAAGAGTAAAACACTCGGTCAGAAAAAATATATTGAGGCAATTGGCAAAAATACAATAACCTTTGGAATTGGTCCTGCCGGAACGGGTAAAACATATCTTGCGGTTGCAATGGCGGTTAAAGCTTTTAAAAATAAAGAGGTATCAAGAATTATTCTTACCCGTCCTGCTGTTGAAGCGGGTGAAAAGCTTGGTTTTTTACCTGGTGATTTGCAAAACAAGGTAGATCCGTATTTAAGACCTCTTTATGATGCGCTTTACGAAATGTTTGGATTTGAAACATATCAGAAACATGTTGAAAGAGGAAGCATTGAAATTGCGCCGCTTGCTTATATGAGAGGAAGAACAATAGACGATAGCTTTATAATTTTAGATGAAGCACAAAACACAACTCCTGAGCAAATGAAAATGTTTTTGACTCGTGTTGGTTTTAATTCGCGTGTTATAGTTACAGGTGATGTTACGCAAATTGACCTTCCTGATGGCAAAAAATCGGGATTAAGAGAGGTTGAGAGAGTTTTAAAGGATATAGACGATATAGCATTTTGTTATCTTTCTCATACTGATGTTGTGCGTCATCAGCTTGTTCAGAAAATTATAAAAGCGTATGATAAATACGAACAGAGAAAGGCGGCAAAAATGGCCGAGAAAAAAGGTAGATAATTTATTATGTTAAGACTTTATATTGACAATAATCAAGATAAAATAAATGTTGATAAAGATTTGGAAAAATTGGTTGATACGGTTATTAAAAAAGCACTTGAATATGAAGGCGTTAATGAAAAGTGTGAAGTAAACTTAATGTTTGTTGATAACGATGAAATAAAAGAGATTAACAGCGAACAAAGAAATATTGACAATGTAACTGATGTTTTATCATTTCCTATGTTAGATGCAAAAAATGGTGAAATTAAAGTTAGTGAATCAGATTTTTTTGAAGGCTATCTCGTTCTGGGTGATATTGTTATATCACTTGAAAGGGCAAAAGAACAGGCAGAGGAATTTGGTCATTCATTTTTCAGAGAAGTTGGCTTTTTAACCTGTCACAGCATTTTGCATCTTTTGGGATATGACCATATGGAAGATGACGACAGAATGATTATGCGTAAAAAAGAAGAAGATGTTTTAAGTCTTTTAGAGCTTACAAGAGAATAAAGGGGAATTTTTACTAATGGATAATAATTTTAAATCGGGTTATGTTGGAATTATAGGTATACCAAATGTGGGCAAAACAACACTTTTGAATGCGCTTATAGGGCAGAAAATTGCTATAATTTCGCCAAAACCTCAAACAACAAGAGGAAAAATACTTGGAATTATGACAGAGAAAGATTTTCAGGCGGTTTTTCTTGATACACCAGGGTTTCATAAACCAAAAAACAAACTTGGTGAAACAATGATTAAAGCTGTTAATGAAACCATAAATGAGGCAGATATTTTACTTGTTGTAACTGAACCTACAACTGATACAAGAAATGCTGAACTTGAAATAATAGAAAAATCAAAGGATATTCCTGCAATTTTATTAATTAATAAGTGTGATACAGTTGCAAAAGAAGAACTTTTGCCTGTTATTGAAAAATATATCGCAATGAGGGAGTTTGTAGCCGTTGTGCCAATAAGTGCAAAAAAAGGCGATGGACTTGATATTCTCAAAGAGGAGATTAAAAACAACCTACCCGAAGGTCCGATGTATTATCCGGAAGAAATGGTTACAGATCAGCCTGAAAAGCAGATTGTAGCAGAAATTATAAGAGAAAAAACTCTTTTAAAGCTCGATAAAGAGGTGCCACATGGCATAGCAGTTGAAATTGTAAAAATGAGAGAGGGAGCGGATGTTGTTTCTATTTCTGCAAACATTTTTTGCGAAAAAGATTCGCATAAAGGTATTATAATTGGAAATAAAGGACAGACTTTAAAACAGATTGGCTCTCTTGCAAGGCGTGATTGCGAAAGAATGCTTGATAAAAAAGTATTTTTAGAGCTTTGGGTAAAGGTTAAAAAAGACTGGAGAAATTCAAATTTCCTTATGAAGGAATTTGGTCTTACAAATGATAAAAATTACTGATTTGGCAAAAATTTATTAACATATACAAAAAACATTCCGGACAACCTATAAGTAAACAAATTTTACTTATAGGGGAGATTTTTATGGAAGAAAACTTTTTCTGGAATGTGTTCGAAAAAACAGGGATGATAGAAAGCTATTTAGGTTATAAAGAAAGCTCTTATAATGAGGGAGAAAACAAAGATGATGACAAAGGTGAGGGGACTGATATTAAAGGTTAATAAGCTGTCGGAAAATGATGCTCTTTTTACAGTTCTTTGCGAAGATATGAAAAAAATAACTCTTATTTCAAAAGGAATAAGAAGTTTAAAGCACAAAGATTTTGCTGCAATGCAGGCATTTTGCTATAACGAGTTCGAACTTAAAGGCAACGGCGGTTTTTTTTCTGTATCAAGCGCCAGTATAATAAACAATTTTTATAATATACGTACAAGTGTTGATAAGGTTTCTTTTGCAACATATTTTGCTGAAGTTGCAAAGGTTGCATCTGAATTTTTAGAAGAGGATAATGAGTATTTCAGATTTTTGTTAAACTGTCTTTATTTTATCGAAAATGCCGAGAAAAAATCGGATGATGTTCTTACTGAATTAAAACGAATAAAGGCTATATTCGAACTTAAAACAGTAGCAAAAGCGGGGTTTGAACCATATCTTGATGTATGCACAAAATGTCAGAGCACACAAAATCTCGAATATTTTGATGTATATAACGGCGGTGTTATATGCAATAAATGCTCATCTGAGTACTGTGTACCTGTCTATGAAAAACTTATAAAGTTTTTCGATTTTATTTTGCATAAAGATTTGAAAACTGTTTTTAACACTTCGAATATTACATCGGAACTTATAGATGATGCAAATACGATAAGCGAAAAGTATCTTTCAGCTAAGCTTGAGTATTATTTTAAAAGTCTTGATACTTTAAAAAAGATATCTTACGGTGAAAATGAAATTGTGAATAATACATAAAAATATGCTAAAAAAATTGTTAATTTACATATAATTTTATAAAAAAAATGAAAAGAAGGCATTTTTTGAAAAAAATGCTGGAAATTTTATTAAAAATAGTATAAAATTATATGGATACAATTATATAAAATACAAGAAGTGTATTAAATTTTACTAGGGGGTAATTTACTAATGGCTAAAAAGTATGTATACCTTTTCTCAGAAGGTGACGCCTCGATGAGAAACCTGCTTGGTGGTAAAGGTGCTAACCTTGCAGAAATGACAAAGCTTGGTATGCCTGTTCCACAGGGATTCACAGTATCTACCGAAGCTTGTACAAAATACTACGAGGATGGAAAAAAAATTAACGATGATATCCAGGCTCAGATTATGGAACACATCACAAAAATGGAAGAAATCACAGGAATGAAATTCGGTGATTTGGAAAATCCGCTTTTGGTATCTGTTCGTTCTGGTGCAAGAGCTTCTATGCCAGGTATGATGGATACAATCCTTAACCTTGGTCTAAACGAAACTGTTGTAGAAGTTATGGCTAAAAAATCTGGCAATCCAAGATGGGCTTATGACTGCTACAGAAGATTCATTCAGATGTATTCTGACGTTGTTATGGAAGTTGGTAAAAAATATTTCGAGCAGTTAATCGACGAAATGAAAGAAAAGAAAGGCGTTGTTCAGGACGTTGAACTTACTGCTGATGATTTAAAAGAACTTGCAAATCAGTTTAAAGCTGAATACAAAGCTAAAATCGGCGCTGATTTCCCTGACGATCCAAAGGAACAACTTATGGGCGCTATCAAAGCGGTATTCAGATCTTGGGACAACCCACGTGCTAACGTTTACAGAAGAGACAACGATATCCCTTATTCTTGGGGTACAGCTGTTAACGTACAGATGATGGCATTCGGTAACATGGGTGACACATCTGGTACAGGTGTTGCTTTCACTAGAAACCCTGCTACAGGTGAAAAGAAATTATTCGGTGAGTTCCTTCTAAATGCACAGGGTGAAGACGTTGTTGCTGGTGTTAGAACTCCTCAGCCTATCGATCAGTTAAAAGACGTTATGCCTGAAGTTTACAATCAGTTTGTTGAAATCTGTTCTAAACTTGAAAATCACTACCGTGATATGCAGGATATGGAATTTACCATTCAGGATAAAAAACTTTACATGCTTCAGACAAGAAACGGTAAAAGAACAGCAGCTGCTGCTCTTAAAATTGCTTGTGACCTTGTTGACGAAGGTATGATTTCTGATAAAGATGCTGTTAAGATGATAGACCCAAGAAACCTTGACTCTTTACTACATCCTCAGTTTGACCAGGCTATTCTTAAAAAGAGCGAGCCAATGGCAAAAGCTTTGGCTGCATCTCCAGGTGCTGCTTGCGGTAAAATCGTATTCACAGCAGAAGATGCTAAAGAATGGGCTGAAAGAGGCGAAAAAGTTGTTCTTGTTCGTCTTGAAACTTCACCAGAAGATATCGAAGGTATGAAAGCTGCTCAGGGTATCTTAACAGTTAGAGGTGGTATGACATCTCACGCAGCCGTTGTTGCTCGTGGTATGGGTACTTGCTGTGTATCTGGATGTTCAGAAATCAACATGGACGAAGAAAACAAAAAATTCGTACTTGCTGGTAAAACATTTGTTGAAGGCGATGTAATTTCTATCGACGGTTCAACAGGTAATATATATGATGGCGAAATCCCAACAGTTGAAGCTTCAATCGGTGGCGATTTCGGAAGAATTATGGCTTGGGCTGATAAATACAGAACTCTAAAGGTAAGAACAAATGCTGATACTCCTTCTGATGCTGCAAACGCAGTTAAACTTGGTGCAGAAGGTATTGGTCTTTGCCGTACAGAGCATATGTTCTTTGGTGAAGACAGAATTGGAACATTCAGAGAAATGATTTGTTCTGATACTGTTGAAGAAAGAGAAACAGCTCTTAATAAACTTGAACCAATGCAGCAGAGTGACTTTGAAAAACTTTACGAAACAATGAAAGGCTTCCCTGTAACAATCAGATTCTTGGATCCTCCGCTACATGAGTTCGTTCCTACAGAAGAAAAAGACATCAAAGCTTTGGCAGATGCTAAAGGCAAAACAGTTGCTGATATTAAAGCAATCATTTCAAGCTTACATGAAGCTAACCCAATGATGGGTCACAGAGGTTGTCGTCTTTCTGTAACATATCCTGAAATTGCTGCTATGCAGACAAAAGCTGTTATTAAAGCTGCAATCAATGTTTCTAAGAAATTAGGCGTTGATATCGTTCCTGAAATTATGATTCCACTTGTTGGCGAAATTAAGGAATTAAAATATGTTAAAGATGTTGTTGTAGAAGTTGCTGACAAAGTTATTGCTGAAGCTGGTGTTAACTTAAAATACGAAGTTGGTACAATGATCGAAATTCCAAGAGCAGCTCTTACAGCTGACGAAATCGCTAAAGAAGCTGAATTCTTCTGTTTCGGTACTAACGACTTAACACAGATGACATTTGGTTTCTCTCGTGATGACGCTGGTAAATTCCTTGATGCTTACTACGACAGAAAAATCTATGAAAACGATCCATTTGCTAAAATCGACCAGAATGGTGTTGGTAAACTTATGGAAATGGCTGTTGACATGGGTAAAAAAGTTCGTCCCGAAATGCATCTTGGTATTTGTGGTGAACACGGTGGAGATCCTTCTTCAGTTGAATTCTGCCACAAAATTGGCTTAACTTATGTTTCTTGCTCACCATTCAGAGTGCCGATTGCAAGGCTTGCAGCTGCACAGGCAAGAATAGCAGAATTAGATGCTTAAATTTTAAACTGACGGATTTAATCCGTAAAATAAGAAATCTCCCGTTGCAAAAATGGTTGCGGTGGGAGATTTTTTTGTTGAAATATATGTATTGATATGGTATAATTGACACATACAGAATTTATTCTATAAAATTTCTAAAAGCCTTTCGGCTTTTGCGGTCTTTTGACCGCAATGAATTGTCTGTGGCATGAATTGAAATTTGCAGTTTCATGAATTGAGCCTTGTGCCTCATGAATTGCACTAAAGTGCATTAAAATAGATTAACAAATCTATTCAAAAGTTTAAAAAGGTGATATTTATGTTGTCAAATGTTCCAAGTAGTATTTTGTTGCTCCTACTTATTTTAATGCCTGTAATAGCTGTCGTAGTTATTGTGAGTGGGACAATATGGGGAATCTATAAGGCTAGAAAAAACAACTCACCCAACAAGAAAAAGATAATTCTTTTATCTATACTTGCTATACTTATTGCTGCAGTTTCGTGGATACTAAATATGGGTTGGATTAGATTTGTTATGACATTTATGTTAATACCATTTATTCATGCCATAATTTTCTTTTTTACTAATCTGTTTATGGCATCGTATGTAGATAAGACAAAAAATATTAAAATACTTAATTTGTTATTTATTATGACATATTTATTACTTTATATCTTTTTGCCTGATGCAGCAGATTATGGAGAAATGTATTTCTTATTTGGTTTAATACATAATGATTTGCTTTCAAATATTGCTTATGCCATCTCAAGCATATCATTTTTAGGACATATTGTTTTGTTTGTTTTACAAATTATATACGCGGTAAAAACAAAGAGGAAGCAAATAGATAATAGTGGCATCTAAATCGTTCAGTTTTTATATCGATAATGTCGAATATTATTGAAAGGGGATGTGAGTGTATTGAAAACAGAAAAATATTTATTATATCTAAAATCGTCAGAGGAAATTGTAACTGCTGATGCTAAATACCAATTCAATGAAGATAATGATTTAATAAAAGTCAAATTGGTTGTGGAAGAAAACATAATTGAAGTAGATGGCGACTGTGCAGAAAATGTTTTTAGAAAACTCTCCTCCAAATTATCTAATAAATATAAAATACACTCATGTTATACCTGTAGATACGGAAATTTTTGTCCTTATGGAGACC
>SVJU01000036.1 GCA_015068825.1 Oscillospiraceae bacterium
GATTTATTCGCTTATTTTTATCCAAAAGCAAAAACAATAGAATATAAACCATATTTTTAATATATCAAGGTGATAAGATGAAAAAAGAACAGGTTTCGCATCCATTTCCTCCGCTTTACGACAAAAACTCAAAAATACTTATATTAGGGAGCTTTCCTTCTGTAAAATCACGTCAGCAAATGTTTTTCTACGGTCACAGTCAAAACCGTTTCTGGAAGGTTGTATCACATATTTTAAACGAAACCACACCAACTACAATTGAAGAAAAACGTACTTTTTTATTAAAAAACAATATTGCCTTGTGGGATGTTATTGCACAGTGCAAAATTTTAAACAGTTCAGATAGCTCAATTTCAAATGTTGTTGTAAACGACTTATCAGTAATATTAAAAAATGCTGATATTAAATACATTTATGTAAACGGAAAAACAGCAGAAACATATTATAACAAATATACAAAAAACATTATAAATAAAGATGCAATATGTTTACCATCAACATCACCCGCAAATGCGGCATATTCATTAGAAAAGCTTATTGAAAAATGGAATATAATTAAGCAGGGATTAGATTAATCCCTGCTTTTCTTGTTTCTTACATCTGACATTATCAAAAATAAATGTTTTAATATGCAAAGTAAAAAAATTTTATCTCTTTTATTGACTTTAAACACATAAAAGTAGTATAATAATTACAATTTTAATTGAAATTTAAGGAGCAAAAAATGAAAGTTCTTTTAATAAACGGAAGTCCCCACAAAGATGGATGCACTTACACTGCGCTTTGCGAGGTTGAAAAAACGCTTATAAACAAAGGAATAGAAACAGAAATTATTCATATTGGAAACAAAGAAATAAGAGGCTGCATTGGTTGCAGAAAATGCAAGGAAAATGGAAAATGTGTATTTGACGATATCGTAAACGAAGTAGCTTTAAAATTTGAAAAATGTGACGGATTGGTAATTGGCTCACCTGTTTATTATGCAGCAGCAAATGGCACACTTATATCTTTTCTTAACAGGCTTTTTTTCAGCACACCATTTGACAAAACAATGAAGGTTGGTGCTGCGGTTGTATCGGCAAGGCGAGGAGGCTGTTCTGCTACATTTGACGAACTTAACAAATATTTTACAATATGCGGCATGCCCGTTTCATCAAGCCAATACTGGAACAGTGTTCACGGCAACAATAAAGATGAAGTTATTAAAGACGAAGAAGGAATGTTTGTTATGAGAACACTTGGAAAAAACATGGCATTTCTTATTAAAAGTATTGCCCTTGGAAAAGAAAAATACGGTATTCCAGAAAAAGAAGAAAGAAAAGCTACAAACTTTATAAGATAAATTTAATCACAAAGGAGCAAATAAAAATGACAATTAAAATTGGAATTTTAGGATACGGAAACCTTGGAAAAGGTGTTGAATGTTCAATAAATCAAAATAATGATATGGAGCTTTTTGGTATTTTTACAAGAAGAAATGCTGACGATGTAAAAACACTTACAAACGCAAAGGTATATAATATTTCGGATATAAAAAATTATAAAGACGATATTGATGTTCTTATTATCTGTGGTGGAAGTGCAACAGACCTTCCAATACAAACTCCACAATTTGCAAAAGATTTTAATGTCATAGATTCATTTGATACACACGCAAAAATCCCCGAGCATTTTGAAAATGTAGATAAAGCAGCAAAAGAAGGCAATAAAATTGCAATGATTTCGGTTGGTTGGGACCCTGGTATGTTTTCTTTAAACCGACTTTATGCCGAAGCAGTTTTACCCGAAGGCGAAAATTACACATTCTGGGGTAAGGGCGTAAGTCAGGGACATTCTGACGCAATAAGAAGAATTGACGGCGTTTTAGATGCAAGACAATATACAATCCCTGTTGATGATGCGCTAAATGCTGTAAGAAGCGGCTCAAACCCTACTCTTTCAACAAGGCAAAAACATATACGAGAATGTTTTGTTGTTGCAAAAGAAGGTGCTGACAAAGAAAAAATTGAAAACGAAATAAAAACCATGCCAAACTATTTTGCAGATTATGACACTTTTGTTCATTTTATCACCGAAGAAGAATTAAAGAAAGACCACTCAGGTATTCCACACGGTGGATTTGTTATAAGATGCGGAAAAACAGGTTTAAGAAAAGAAAACACACACATTATTGAATATAGCTTAAAGCTCGATTCAAATCCTGAATTTACTTCTTCTGTACTTGTTGCATATGCAAGAGCAGCATACAGAATGAATAAAGAAGGTATGAAAGGCTGCAAAACTGTTTTTGATGTTCCACCAAGCTATTTATCAATAAAATCTAATGAAGAATTAAGAAAAGAACTTTTATAAATTCAAAAAACGGAATGCAAATTGCATTCCGTTTTGTTTTTTATTCTCTACCGCTCCAGCAATATGTGCATAATTTACATTCATCAATACCAATTGCTTTTATAATTCCTTCAAGCGACTGGAATTCAAGTGAAGCAAAATTAAATTTATCAGAAATAGTTTTTCTTAATTTTTTGCCTCTTTCGGTGTTTGAATCGCTGTATTCGTCAATATGTTTAAATCCTTTTTCGCCTTCAAGCTCTAAAATAACTCTTCTTGCTATAAGGTCCATATCGTTTTTATTTCGTGAAAAATTAAGATATTTACACGCATACATTATAGGTGGACAAGCAGAACGCATATGTACTTCTTTTGCACCATTATCGTACAAAAAGTCAACTGTACCTTTAAGCTGTGTTCCGCGAACAATAGAATCATCCACAAAAAGAAGCTTTTTATCCTGAATAAGTTCATGAACAGGAATCATTTTCATTTTTGCGACATGAGTTCTATCGGATTGTTTTGCAGACATAAAGCTTCTTGGCCATGTAGGTGTATATTTAATAAACGGCCGTGCAAACTGTACACCGCTTTTATTTGCATACCCTATTGCATGTGGTATTCCCGAATCAGGAACTCCGCAAACATAGTCCACGCCTTCTGCATTTTTTTGTTTCTTATCATTTTCTGCCATAATCTCGCCATTACGACATCTCATAACCTCAACATTCACACCTTCATAATTGGCTGTCGGATATCCATAATATGACCACAAAAATGCACAGATTTTCATTTCTTTACCGGGAGGGTTAAGCTGCTTTATTCCGTCTAATGAAATTTCAACAATCTCGCCCGGGCCAAGTTCTTTTTCGTCATTATAATCCAATTTTTTATATGCAAACGACTCGAAAGATACGCAGTATCCATCTTCATTTTTACCAATTAACACAGGAAGTCTTCCTACTTTATCACGGGCTGCAATAATACTACCATTATCACGAAGTATTAAAATTGATGCACTTCCCTCAATTTTACTTTGAGCAAATTTTATACCTTCTTCAAAGCTTTCTTTTTGATTTATAAGTGCGGCAACAAGGTCAGTTGAATTAACCATGCCTCCTGTCATTGCACCAAAATGCCCACCTGATGAAAGATACTCATCAATAAGCTTATTTGCATTGCTTATAAGACCTATTATGCAAATTGCATACGAGCCTAATTTTGAGCGTATTAAAAGTGGCTGTGGGTCGGTATCACTTATACATCCTATTGCTGCATTTCCCCACATCTGGTCGAAAACCTTTTCAAATTTTGTTCGAAATGGCGAATTTTCTATATTGTGTATTTTCCTTTGAAGCCCCTCTTCATGATTAAAAGATGCAAGTCCGCCTCTTCGTGTGCCAAGATGAGAATGATAGTCTGTTCCGAAAAACACATCAGATATCGCATCGTGTTTTGAAACTACGCCAAAAAATCCTCCCATTGTTGTTCTCCTCTACTTTTTATTGTTATTGTGCTTTTGTTTCGCAATAAACACATCTATATACTTTATTTTCTTTATCAGTAAGCTTGAAAATGTGTTCTATCTCCTGCTCTACTGTTGTTATACATCTTGGGTTTTTGCATTTTATAACATTTACAAGTATTTCAGGCATACCGATTGTTTTCTTTTCGGTAAGAACACCATTTTTTATTATATTAATTGTTATACCAGGGTCAACATAACCTATTACATCAACATTAACAGGTATTTCGGAATCAACTTTAATGATATCCTTTTTACCCATTTTTTTGCTGTTTACATTTTTTATAATAGCAACAGATGAATCAAGCTCATCTAATTTTAAAAGATTATAAAGCTTCATACCTCTGCCTGCTGTAATATGGTCAATAACAATTCCGTTTGTAATTGAATCTATATTCATTATTTTGCTTCCTCCAATAACTTAAGTATTAGCGCCATTCTCATATATTTACCATTTAAAACCTGTTTAAAGTAGCAAGCTCTCGGGTCATTGTCTATAGAAACGCTTATTTCGTTAACTCTTGGAAGCGGATGCATAATACAAAGGTCTTTTTTTGCATTATCAAGCTTTTTAGGCTCTAATATGTAGCTGTCCTTTAATCTTAAATAATCTTCTTCATTAAAGAATCTTTCCTGCTGAACTCTTGTCATATAAAGAATATCAAGCTTTGGCATTGCGTCTTCAAGGCTTGTTGTTTCTTCATAAGGAATATTTTTCTTATCAAGAACATCTGTTTTTACATAACTTGGAAGCATTAATTCTTTTGGTGATATAAGAACAACTCTAATACCTGTATATCTTGACAAAGCATTTATAAGCGAATGAACAGTTCTTCCAAATTTTAAATCGCCGCAAAAACCAATTGTAAAATTATTAAGACTTCCTTTTTCTCTGTAAATTGTAAGTAGATCTGCCAAAGTTTGTGTCGGGTGATTATGTCCACCGTCACCTGCATTTATAACAGGTATTGATGCAGCCTTTGAAGCAACCAATGGTGCACCTTCTTTAGGATGACGCATTGCAATAATATCTGCATAACAGCTTATTGTTTTTGCAGTGTCGGCAACACTCTCGCCTTTAGATGCAGATGAATTATTTGCCGCAGAAAAACCTATTACATTTCCGCCAAGTTCCATCATAGCAGCTTCAAAGCTAAGGCGGGTTCTTGTTGATGGTTCAAAAAATAGTGTTGCAAGTTTTTTTCTTTTACATTTTTCGGCATAATCATCAGGATTTTTTATAATATCCATTGCAACCTTTATAAGTTCATCAATTTCTTCAACTGTAAAATCAAGAATATCAATAAGACTTCTCATTATTTTACCTCCGCATTAATCCAGCTTTCGTCAGAAGGATTATTTCTGAATGCTATTAGTCTTTGAACATCTTCGCTTTTAATATAACCTTCTTCGGCAGCAACAGAAGCAATAACATCAAAATTGGTTAATGAAACATTTTTTACATTCGCTTCTTCAAGTCTCTTGATACCTTTTGCCATACCATAAGTAAATATACTTACAATACCAAGAACATCTGCTCCTGCTTCACGAAGTACATTTACAACTTCTATAACACTTCCGCCTGTTGAAATTAAATCTTCAACAACAACAACCTTCTGGCCTTTTTCAAGCTTTCCTTCAATCTGATTCTGTCTGCCATGGTCTTTTGCACCTGAACGAACATATCCCATAGGAAGCCCCATTAAATGACCTGTAATTGCAGCATGAGCAATACCTGCAGTTGAAGTTCCCATTAGAACCTCTGCATCAGGATAATTTTCTTTTATAAGTTTTGCAAGTCCGTTTTCAACATCATCTCTTACCTTTGGTGCAGTTAAAGTCAATCTGTTATCACAGTAAACAGGGCTTTTGATACCACTTGCCCATGTAAAAGGCTCTTCAGGGCGGAAGAATACCGCTTTAATTGATAGTAAATCTTTTGCAATAAGTTTTTCCATTTTAATATATCTCCTTAAAAATTAGTCTACAAATTCTTCAACACAACGCATATATGCTTTAACAGGGTCATCTGCAGCAGTAATAGGACGGCCTACAACAATGTAGTCAGAACCTATTTTTTTAGCTTCAGTAGGAGTCATAACTCTTTTCTGGTCACCGATATCGCCATCAGCAAATCTTACACCAGGTGTTACAGTAATAAAGTCTTTACCGCAAACATCGTGTACCTTGCCTGCTTCAAGTGGTGAACATACGACGCCATCAAGACCTGCTTCTTTAGCATTATGAGCATAATGCATAACAACATTTGCAATATCTTCTTTGATAAGAAGGTCTTTCTCCATACTTTCCTGATCGGTAGATGTAAGCTGAGTTACAGCAATCAAAAGCGGTCTTGTACCATCTTCTCTTGTTAACCCTTCTATTGCGGCTTCCATCATTCTTTTTGTACCAGCAGCATGAAGATTGCAAAGGTCAACATCAAGGTTAGATAAAACTGCCATTGATTTTTTTACAGTATTGGGAATATCATGAAGCTTTAAATCAAGAAAAATCTTGTGTCCCCTTTTTTTGATTTCTTTTACAATGCTTGGACCTTCTGCATAAAAAAGCTCCATACCGATTTTAACAAATGGTTTTGTATCGGTAAATTTATCCAAAAACTCAAAAACTTTTTCTGCGCTTGAAAAATCGCATGCTATAATTACATCCTTACCCATTAATAACTCCTCCTTATTCGTCTATAGTAGATATTGTTAATGTTGTTTCTTCCAAAACATCCAAAAGAACTTTAACTGTATCAAGTGCTGTAAATATTGTAACATTATTCTCAGTTGCAATATGTCTTATTTCATATCCATCACTAAGCTGACCTGATGATGCAATATCTTTTGTATTAATTACATAAGCAATGTGACCTTGTCTTAAAGCTTCGCATATTTCATCACTGCCATCACTTATTTTTTTCAAAACATGTGTGCGGATACCATTTTTCTTAAGGAAGTTTGCAGTTCCTTCGGTAGCTTCGATATTAAAGCCAAGATTATAAAATCTTCTTATTAGTTCAAGAGCTTCTTCTTTGTCTTTATCTGCAATTGTTGCAAATACAGTTCCATAGTTCTGCAACTTCATACCTGACGCCTGAAGTGCTTTATATAATGCCCTGTTTAATTTATCGTCATAACCTATTGCCTCACCTGTTGATTTCATTTCAGGTGAAAGATAAGCATCAAGACCTCTTATTTTGTTAAATGAGAATACAGGCACCTTTACATACCAGCGTTTTTTCTCATCGGGATATATACCGAATATTCCCTGTTCTTTAAGGCTCTTGCCCATAATAACTTCTGTTGCAATATCGGCCAAAGAATATCCTGTTGATTTAGAAAGGAACGGAACTGTTCTTGAAGAACGCGGATTAACTTCAATTATAAACACATTTTCGGCTTCATCAACGATAAACTGTATATTGTAAAGACCAACAATTCCAATACCTAATCCAAGTTTTTTTGCATATTGTAAAATTGTGCCTTTTACTTTATCTGAAATACTGAATGTCGGATAAACACTTATTGAGTCACCGCTATGAATACCTGTTCTTTCAACAAGTTCCATAATACCAGGAACAAATACATCTATTCCGTCGCATATTGCGTCAACTTCAACTTCTTTACCCTGAATGTATTTATCAACCAAAACAGGCTTATCTTCATCTATTTCAACCGCTGTTTTAAGATAATGCTTGAGTTGCTGTTCGTTGGCAACAATCTGCATTGCTCTGCCGCCAAGAACAAAACTTGGGCGAACAAGAACAGGATATCCTATTTCTTTTGCAGCTTTAATACCATCTTCAATTTTTGTAACTGCTCTGCCCTTTGGCTGCGGAATATCAAGCTCTTTTAATACTTTTTCAAAGCTGTCACGGTTTTCTGCTCTCTCTATTGCAGCACAATCTGTACCAATAATATTTACACCTCTGTCAACAAGTGGCTGCGCAAGGTTGATTGCAGTTTGTCCGCCAAGAGATGCTATAACACCTTCGGGTTTTTCAAACTCTATAATATTCATAACATCTTCAGGTGTTAAAGGCTCAAAATAAAGCTTATCAGCAGTTGTATAATCAGTAGAAACAGTTTCAGGATTGTTATTTATAATAATTGCTTCATAGCCTGAATTTTTAATTGTTGTAACTGCATGAACAGTTGAATAGTCAAACTCTACGCCCTGACCTATACGGATAGGTCCTGCACCTAAAACTATAATTTTCTTTCTGTCAGTTAATTTTGAAGCATTTTCTCCTGTATAAGAAGAATAGAAATACGGAATATACGCATTTGTATGACAGGTATCTACCATTTTAAATACAGGGAAAATATTATTTTTCTTTCTTAAATTGAATATATCAATTTCTTTTTTATTCCACAATTTAGCAATAAACGCATCGCCAAATCCCATTTTTTTAGCGCTTATAAGAACATCTAAATTATCTTTATTTTCTTTTATTTCTTTCTCTTTATCAACAATTCTTTTTACTGCTTCTAAGAAATATGCAGTAATCTTGGTAACATCATGTAGTTTTTCTGTTTTTTCGCCTCGTCTTAAAAGCTCGGCAATTGCAAAAATATTGTCATCTTTAAATTCTTCAATATATTTGTAAATTTCTTCTGTCGACATATCATCAAATTTTGCAAGATAAAAATGACTTACGCCTGTTTCTAAAGAACGAACCGATTTTAAAAGACATTCTTCAAGATTAGAACCAATACCCATTATTTCTCCGGTTGCTTTCATCTGTGTTCCAAGTGTATTTGGCGCGGTTACAAATTTATCAAACGGGAATCTTGGAAGCTTTGCAATTACATAATCAAGCTTTGGTTCAAATGCAGCATTTGTGTTTGCAATTTTAATATCTTCAAGTGCCATACCAACTGCAATTTTTGCTGTTACCCTTGCAATTGGATATCCGCTTGCTTTTGATGCTAAAGCTGATGAACGAGATACTCTCGGGTTAACCTCAATAAGATAATATTCACTTGTTTTTGGATTTAGTGCAAACTGAACATTACATCCACCTTCGATTTTAAGTTCCTTTATAAGCTTAATTGCACTGTCATTAAGCATTTTTAAATCGTGGTCATTTAAAGTCATAATAGGTGCAACAACTATTGAGTCACCTGTATGAACACCAACAGGATCGATATTTTCCATACCACAAATGGTGATTGCGTGGTCATTTGAATCACGCATAACTTCAAATTCAATTTCTTTATAGCCTTTCACGCTTTTTTCAATAAGAACCTGATGCACCGGAGAAAGTTTAAATGCATTAAGTCCTACTTCGATAAGCTCTTCTTCATTATACGCAAATCCGCCACCTGTGCCGCCAAGGGTAAATGCAGGTCTTAAAACAACAGGATACCCAATTTCTTTTGCAGCTTTTTTAGCTTCTTCCAAAGAATAGGTTATTTCGGAAGGTATTGTAGGCTCACCAATTGACTTGCAAAGCTCTTTGAAAAGTTCTCTGTCTTCAGCCCTTTCAATACTTTCACTGCTTGTACCAAGAAGCTGAACGCCGCATTCTTTTAAAATGCCTTTCTTTTCAAGTTGCATTGCAAGGTTTAACCCCGTCTGACCGCCAATTCCAGGAACAATTGCATCAGGACGTTCGTATCTTAAAATTTTTGCGATGTATTCTAATGTTAAAGGCTCCATATATACCTTGTCGGCAATTGTAGTATCGGTCATTATTGTAGCAGGATTAGAGTTACAAAGAACAACCTCATAGCCTTCTTCTTTAAGTGCAAGACAAGCCTGCGTTCCTGCATAGTCGAATTCTGCTGCCTGACCTATAACAATAGGGCCTGAACCGATAATTAAAATTTTCTTAATGTCTTCTCTTTTTGCCATTTATATCTTCCTCCTAAAGTATTATTTACAAAATAAATCTTCTTGGTATGCAATTTTTTCATTACATACAGTTAATATACATTTCCCCAAAAGCTTTTCGCCATCAAAGGGAGTTGCTTTTCCTTTTGATAAAAACTCATCAGAATCAACTATTATTTCCTCATCTAAACTCCACACAGTAAATTCATTGCCAAGCTCAATATTGAATCTCTTTCTTGGATTTGTTACCATAAGCGAAATAAGTTTTTCAAGACTTATTATACTTTTTTTTACAAGGTGAGTATACATAACAGAAAATGCACATTCAAGTCCTACAATTCCAAACGCACTTTTTTCAAGACCTTTTCCCTTTTCTTCAAGTGAGTGCGGTGCATGGTCAGTTGCAATCATATCGATTGTTCCGTCTTTTAAACCTTCTATAAGAGCTTCTTTATCTTCTTTTGAACGAAGGGGCGGATTCATTTTAAATCTTCCCTCTTCCTTTAAAGAAGAATCATCTAAAACAAGATAATGCGGTGCAGTTTCACATGTTACATCAAGACCTTCTTTTTTCGCATTTCTTATTAATTCAACACTTTCTTTGGTTGAAATATGACATATATGATACTTACACCCTATTTCTTTAACAAGTTTTAAATCTCTTTCAATCTGTTTATATTCACTTGCAGACGAGATGCCACGGTGGTTATTCTTTCTTGCATATTCTCCGTCATGGATATATCCGTTGAAAAGCAGTGAATTATCTTCACAGTGTGCAACAATGATTTTACCAAGTTCTTTTGCCTTTTGCATTGCACTTTTCATCATGTCATCGCTTTGAACACCTTTTCCGTCATCAGAAAACGCAATAGCATCATTTTTCATATCTTCCATATTGGAAAGCTCTTTACCCATTTGACCTTTTGTTATGGATGCATAAGGATACACTGCTATTTTTGAATCTTTTTTAATTATTTCAAGCTGAACATTAAGGTTTTCTTTTGTATCGGGCACAGGATTTAAATTTGGCATTGTGCAAACACAAGTATATCCACCTTTAGCCGCCGCCATACTACCCGATAAAATGGTTTCTTTATAAGAAAAACCCGGCTCACGAAAATGAACATGCACATCGCAAAAACCGGGAAAAACAGTATATTTGGAAAAATCAAAACAAGAGAACATATCAGAAGATAAAAATTCTGATACATAAGCTTTTAAATCTGGTGTTAAATTTATCATTTGTAAATTTGTATTTTTTAAGCTCATCTTTTTTCTCCTTTCAAAACTTATAGTTAAAAATAAAAGTCTTGCTTCTTCAAGCAAGACTAAATACGCACAAAAACTGATACAAGATGGTATTTTTCTTGCATCCGAACTAAATATACTTCAATCTTGCCGATATCTCTGTATCGTCTTTAAAGATTTATCTTAAAAGATTATATCACACAAGGTATTGTTTGTCAACAAAAAAAGAATGATATTTTTATAAAAAATAAAACAAAAGAGATATGTATTTTGTAACATATCTCTTTCAAAACAGTCTATCTTTTCAACAATACTTCTTTTTCATATTTTTCTATTTCAGTAAGATAATCGCTATTCATATTTTCTGATTTTAAAAATTCTTCCCACACATCGCCAAAAGGTGCGGTTTTTAATTCCTCCTGCATTACCATAAGGCGTGTAAACTGTGAATCGTTCTGCATTTTATTAAGTATATCATTTGGTTGTAAAAGTGCATATAAAAGTGCTTTCTGAACATTTCTTACACCTGTAACCCATGCAGAAATTCTGTTTATTGATGCATCAAAATAGTCAGTTGAAATAAACACTCTGTCAAGTGCATCGCATCTTACTATTTCCCTGGCAATTTCTTTTGTTTCATCATCAAAAAGTATAACATGGTCTGAGTCCCAACGCATTGGGCGTGTAATATGAAGTGCAATTTTTTTATGGAAAAGAAGCATTGACGAAATTTTATCAGATACCATTTCAGTAGGATGATAATGCCCATTATCCATAAGAGGAGTAATGCCTTTTTCGTTTGCATAGTTTAAGCAAAATTCTGCCGAACCTACTGTATATGCTTCAAGACCTATTCCAAACACCTTTGATTCTAAAGTTACATACACCTTATCTTTATCATAAGGAACTGAAAGTATCTCATCAAGAGATTTTTTAAAGCGGTATCTTGGAGAGAATCTGTCAGCAGGAATATCTTTATAACCATCAGGAATCCAGATGTTTAAAACACAGGATTTACCTGTTTCGTTCGCAAAATACTCTGCAATTTTTATACAGCATTTTCCATGATTTACCCAAAAATTTCTTACTTCTTCATCAGGGGATGACAAAGTAAGGTTATCTTTTACCATGGGATGAGAGAAAAATGTCGGATTAAAATCTATACCCATACCTCTTTCTTTTGCAAACTCAACCCATTTTTCAAAATGCTTCGGTTCCAATTTATCTCTGTCAGCCTTCTTGCCGTCTTCAAAAATAGCATAAGATGCGTGTAAATTAAGCTTTTTCTTTCCGGGGATTAAAGAAAATGCTTTATCAATATCTTGCATTAATTCATTAGGTGTTGTTGCCTTACCAGGATAATTACCTGTTGTTTGAATTCCGCCAGATAAACTTTCTTTTGAATCAAAGCCTTCTACATCATCGCCCTGCCAGCAGTGAACAGAAACTGTAACGTTTTTTAAAGCATCAATGGCTTTATCTGTATCTACACCAAAATTTGAATATATATTTTTTGCTTCATCGTATCTTGACATAAAAAAACTCCTTTTATATGAATATTATAATTATATCATACAAAAGAAGCATTGCATTTTAAATATCGTTTATTGATTAAAAACTGTCCTTATTTGCAATCTCTGAACCTTTTTGGAGATTGCCCGTATTTAGCATTAAACAAGCGATAAAAGTAACTTACATTATCATATCCCACCATTAAAGATATGTCACTTATTTTAAAGCTTGTGTTTTTCAAATAAAACGCAGCCTGCGAAAGTCGTTTTGCCTGAATAATATCGGTATAATTAACTCCTGTTTTTCTCTTTATTTCTCTCGAAAGCCAGCTTACATCGTAATGAAGCATATTTGCAACATCACAAAGCGAACCGTTTTTATAGTTTTCATCCGCATATTTTAAAACCTTTACAACAGCCTCATCTTCAGGATTATCATAGTATAGCGAATCTGTATGGTTTAAAAGTTGCAAAAACAAAAGCTCCATTGTTGCCCTGTTTACCATTCGCTTATTTTTTACATCATTATTTATTGTCCATATTAAGTTTTCTACAAGATTTTGAATACAAAGCTCATTTGCAACTTTAAAATGAAGATAATCAGGCCCTTTATCCAGATAAAGCGAATCTAAAATAAATTTTTTTAAAGGTGATGTGTCGTCTTCCAAAATAGCAAGTGAATTTTCAAAAAACTCGGGAAGTATTATAAAATTTACCGCTATATCTTTCTCCCCTGATTTTTTTATTGAATGAGTTGCACGCCTGCTAAGAAAAAGAAGTTCACCCTCTGAAAGAAGAATCTGCTTACCATTAACAGTATGAACACTACTACCAAGACACATATAAACAACTTCTATATAATCGTGTGTATGAGGCGGAAAATCTATAAATCTTGTGTGAGGACGCACCGAAATAAGCTTACCTTTTTTTAAAAGAAGCTTTGCATTTATTATATCTGTTTCTTCAGCCATATAAAGCTTTCTGTTAATTTTCACATCGCCATCAAGAATTTTTTTCTCTTCATCATTTACAGGAAGCATATTTTTTAGCAAACGATAGCTTATCATATTTTTCACCTCACAACAATTTTTATCCAAAGGCTCCCTTGTGTAAAGGGAGGCTTTTTGTGTTCTTCATCTTTAGACATCCTTTATATAAAGACTGCATAATCTGGATGCTGGTCTTTAGCGATATGAAACGTCTGCAATTTCGTAGTACATATCGTATTCAGATGTATTTAGCATAAGTTCTAAAGAATTTAATGATTCCACATACATGTGCTTTTCTTTTATTATTTTATATGGAATGTGAACGAAAACATTAGCTCCTATTATATCGTTCACATTTGATGAGGATAATTCACTTTTTAATTCATTATTTTTTACCTGTATTGTTTTCCTTGTAAATTTATTGTCATTAAACGTAATTGTTAAGTAACCTATATCGTAGATTTCAGTATATTCTTCACCTTCACACATAACTGCAATGACTGAATTGAAGTCTTTCTTATGATTATTTACAATAAATAAGATCGCAATTATTAAAACAACCAAACCACACATTATTAAAATTTTCTTCATCATTATCTCCTCGTTTTTTCGACAACATTCGACACTCTTACTATAAAGATTGTATAATCTAGATGCCAAAATTTTTCATTTGTAATTCACATCAAGTCAGAGCTAAAAAATCATTTATCTTCCAGATAACTCTTTATTTCTTTAGAAGAAACTTTTACAAAGTTATTTTTTAATTCTTCATTAGCAAAATGTATTTCTAAAAATTCTATATTCCTTATTTCTTCTCCATTTCGATAAACAGTTATGGCTCCATTGCCGGTTGTGCCTCTCCCAGCCGGATATGTACGAATATATAAAAATTCCTTGTTGAACTGTAAATTCCTTCCATCTGGACACCACAAATATGTTTGTTTTTCACTATATATACCGTTACAAATAACAATCGTATATTCGTTCCCATCATTAAATGCAATATCTATCAAAGGATAGTCCAATTGCCCGATTGCTTCATCAATAGGAGTATCATCAACTATCTCAATTTCTTTTTCTAATTTAAATTCATATTCTTTTTTTGCATTCTCAAATCCCGTTTGATAAAAAATACCACTAGCGACAACAGTACAAAATACACATAAAACTATTAAGATTATCCATTTTTTCATTTTCATTTTCCTTTCGACAATATTCGACACTCTTACTATAAAGACTGCATGATTTAGATGCCACATATTTTAGTAACAAGTTCATATCAAATTAGAGCTAAAAAACATTACATCTGCAATCTAAATTTTGGCACAAACAAAGCAATTAAAGATTTTAGTTTCCCACCAAAAGTCAAATCTACAAATCTTATATCATCAAAACCCTCGTTTTGATAATAGAAATTTGTTATAACTATTTCTTTTGCCTTAAGAACATTAACATCTTCATTATCTAATTTTGTTTGAGATATGTTTTTGTCAATTACTACAACATACTTTGCTATGTAATCAAGATCAAATTCTTTATTAATTTTTAATAATCTTGGGTTACAAATTGCATTAAGACATACATATTCATTCTCTATATCTTTGTTTGTAGATTTCTCCACTCTCCAACTTGCACCTGTTACATAATCATAATCCAAAATACATATATCTACCTTTTCAGGATTATGCTCACTTTGAAGCAAACCAAAAACATAATCTGCTTCGTGCGAATTTATCGAACAAATTTTGATGTTATTAACAACAAATATCGAAACCACAATAATCAATAAGATTATTGCCGCATAAAGCTTCTTATGTTTTTTCATAGTCGTTTCTCCTTTCGACATATCCATATTGCGACACATAAGGTTTAGATGCAAGCCTTTTGGGTGTCAAGTTCATATCAAGCTAGAACTAAAAATTACAGATATTTTGAGAAAGTTTCAACATATCTTGTCCCAAAACTAACAGAAGTAATTTTAGTATATGGAACTTCATAAAATTCTTCTTCCCATATGCCATCTGCATCAAAATGTTGCATAACAACTTTTG
>SVJU01000003.1 GCA_015068825.1 Oscillospiraceae bacterium
ATTTTTGAATGAAGTTCAAGGCTAAAAAATGTTCGTAATCCTGTCGGATATGGGCATTTTTTAACGCAGAAATTCGTCAAAAAGATGATTTTTAGGACAATACTTCCTTGTTACCCTCGACCTTAAAGGTCAGCTTTTTTATTTTGCTAAAATTTATTTTTTTGATTTAAGTAAACTGTTAAGCTCTTCAAGGAAAGTATTAACATCCCTGAATTCTCTGTAAACAGATGCAAAGCGAACATAGGCAATTTCATCAATATGTTTAAGCTTTTCCATAACCAGTTCACCAATATGAGTTGATGAAATTTCTCTGTCAAGCGAATTAAAAAGCTTTGCTTCAATTTCAGAAACTATATTTTCAATCTGCGAAAAAGTTACAGTTGTTTTTTCACATGCACGAAGTATGCCGTTTATAAGTTTTTGTCTATCGTACTGCTGGCGTTTGCCATCTTTTTTTATTATTACAATCGGAATAAATTCGATCTGCTCATAAGTGGTAAATCTTTTTTCACACTTCAAACATTCACGCCTTCTGCGTATAGAATTGCCTTCATCAGTTGGACGCGAATCAATAACTTTACTTTCGGTATATTCGCAATACGGGCATTTCATAACCTATAACTTCCTTTCGTGTTTTTTAAACAAAGCACACGACATAAAAGACCGTGTGCTTTAATTTTAATTATTATTCAGTTTTATTTAAGAACGGTGGGATTACAAAATCTGAATCACTGAATTTATCAAATGAAGGTACATTGTCGTCTGATGATGCTTTCTTTTCTGCTTTTGAAGGTTCATCAAGACCTGTTGCAACAACAGTAATAACAATTTCGTCTTCCAAAGATTCATCAACTGATGTACCGAAGATGATATTTGCGTCAGAATCAACAAGTTCGTAAATAAGTTCAGATGCACTCTCAATTTCATAAAGAGTAAGATTTTTATCACCTGCGATGTTGAATACAACATTTTCAGCACCGTCGATTGTTGTTTCAAGTAAAGGACTGTTAATAGCCGCTTTAATAGCAACTTCTGCTCTGTTTTCACCTGAAGCTCTACCAATACCCATATGAGCTATACCTGAATTTCTCATAACAGATGAAATATCAGCAAAGTCCAAATCGATATAACCGGGAGATGTGATAAGGTTAGAGATGCCTTTAACACCCTGGCTTAGAACGCTATCGGCAATTTTGAAAGCATCTTTCATAGAAGTTTTCTTATCACAAACATCTAATAGCTTGTCGTTAGGAATAATAACAAGTGCGTCTACACACTGTTTTAATTCTTCAATACCAGCCATAGCCTGATCCAATCTTCTTCTTCCTTCAAATCTGAAAGGTTTTGTAACAACACCAACTGTTAAAATACCCATTTCTTTTGCAATATTTGCAATAATTGGAGCTGCACCTGTACCTGTTCCACCACCCATACCGGCAGTTACAAATACCATATCTGCACCTTTAATAGCCTGAGCAATTTCTTCTCTGCTTTCTTCTGCAGCTCTCTGGCCAATTTCAGGTTTTGCACCTGCGCCAAGACCTTTTGTAAGCTTTTCGCCTATCTGAATTTTCAAATCTGCTTTTGAACGGTTTTCTCCAAAAAGCACCTGTTTTTCTGTGTTGACAGCAATAAACTGCACACCGGTAAGTGAATCTTCTATCATTCGGTTGATAGCATTGTTTCCGCCGCCACCTACTCCGATAACCTTCATATTAGCACCGGTTATTTCTTTTTCGTTATCAAATTCCAACACGGTTTTTTCCTCCTTGCAATATAAGTATATTAATCATATTTATCTAAAAGTATGTTAACTAAATTATGTTCAAAATTTAATTTTACAATTAAAACAAAGTGCATTACACCATTATGTTGTAATTATATCATAAAAATTTCTAAATTCCAAGCATTTTTTTAAAAATTATTCATTTTTTTCAATATTTTTTTCGTCGACTCTGTTTTTTACAATAAATTTTAAGAAAAAACGCCTTGTAATAGCAAAATTCTGAAAAATTCTTATAACAAAAACCAACACCGCTGCAAGATACAAATCAAGTCCTACTTTTTTACCCATAAATATAAGAAGTGCAGAAATTAACGAATTTCCCAGAAGGCCTGTTATAAAAATTACAAAATTATACTTTTTTGAAAGTGAAGCCGCATAAGCTCCTAAAAGCGAATCTACCGATGCTAAAATTATTATAGCAACATATGGAGTTATTGCGGGCGAAATATACACATTAAAATTAAGTGCAAGAACAACACCTAAAACTATGGCAAAAGCTATTATCAATTTTTCCGCCCCCTATTCCATGATTTTAGCATGCTTAAAACTTACAATACCATTGTATTTATCTATTTTTATATTTGCAGCTTTTGAAATCAATATATCAAATCCATAAAGGCTTCGTAGCTGATCTACAATTCCACCTTTTAAATTAAGTGCTGCAGAAAGCATATCGGCATCACCTATGGCTTTAATGGTAAATGGCGGAACATACTTATTTCCGTTTATAATTATTGTAGGCCCTACGCATCTTATCTCGGTTGAAAATATAACTCTTTCACCATTTATCGATATTGCTTCTGCATCGGAAGCCTTAAGCTCATTTACGATTGTTCTTAAATCACTGTCGTGAAGTATGTATGACGATACATCCTTTGTCGGGTCCACCTCAGATGTGCTGTCTTTTAAGGTTACAGTTATTCCACCACCCTCAACATCTGTAAGACCTGCTAATATTTTATATCTTTCAAGCTCATTTGATAATGATTTTGTGCCATCAGAATTTTGTTCTGCCTCTTTTCTGTATGAGTTCAAATCATTTGTTGCCTGCAGAAGCTGACTTTTTAAATCATCTATCTGAGTATCTTTTTTAACAAGCTCAGCCTGAGCCTCTTCAAGCCTTTGATGCTGTGTTGTGTTTGCACTGTTGTTTTTTATAATACTTTTTGTCTGAAGAGTTACGGTAAAGCTCAATATAAAAAATAATACTGCAAGTGTTATAACCGATTTTTTATCTTTCATATAATATTTCCCCTTTTTTAAGAAGACTACTGGGCACTTCCTTTGTATCTTACCACATTTTCGGGATCTGATAAATCAAGTGTACCACCACGATATGTTTTAAGCTGGGTTAAAAGTGCCTGTTTAAGATAAGCCATTTTATATGACAAATTGGAACTATCACCAATATTAACCGTAATATCATTATCAAGTGTAATGTATATTTCTTTTTTGTTTTTTAAATCCATACCCACAATTTTGTTTGGCATATCCTGATTATCATCAAGTGTTTTAAAAAACTCTTTTAAAATATCAAGCTTGTCCGCATCTTTAAAAACAACATTATCACCTAAAAAAAACTCTTTTGGAGAAGAATTTTTTATAATCATAAGATTAGTATCAGATGGTGTATTTAATATTTCTACAATTTTGCCTGTTTCATCAATGCATATATATTTATTCATATGCGATATGTAAGCTCTTTTGTCGCGTTCTTTAACCGTTATTTCAATGGTTGACGGAAACTTTCTTTCAATATAAACTTCTTTTACAAGAGGTAATTTTTTAATTCTCTCCTCTGCTTTCTGAGTATTTACACTCAAAATATTTCTGTCTTTTACAATTTGAGATACCTCAATAATCTGTTCAACCGTTATAAAATTACTTTCTTTGACAACAATATTTTTAATGTTAAAAGCAGGTGTAAATAAAAGAAAAGACAAAATCGCAAACAAAAGGCAAAACCATACAAAACTGTTTTTACCTTCGCGTTTTATTTTTTCATCTTCTTTTGTATCTTGAACACTTACAAAATCATACGATAGATTTTCGTTATTATCGGTATTGTTTTCGTAAGTGTTGTTATCATTTTGTGAATTCATTCTTTAACCCTCTCAATATTAGCTCCGAGATTTTTTAAATTAATATGAAGATTTTCATATCCTCTGTCAATAAAATGAGTATTAAAAACTTTGGTTTCACCCTCTGCACAAAGTGCGGCAACAACTAACGCAGCACCCGATCGAAGATCACTTGCATAAACAGGCGACGCATAAAGTTTTTTTACTCCTTTTACTACCGCTACCTGACCATCTGTGTTTATATCTGCACCCATTTTTATAAGTTCATCAGCAATTTTAAACCGCTGTTGGAAAATGTTTTCTTTTATAATACTTGTGCCGTTTGCAACAGACAAAACACTTAAAATACCTGACTGTGCATCTGTGGGAAATCCCGGATGTGGCAAAGTTCTTATTAAATCAATGCTTTTTATTTTATTGTTTGCCTTAACGCAAACATAATCTTTTCCTTCTTCAACATACTGACCACATTCTCTTAAAACAGATGTAACCGCCCCAAAATGATTTGGATTTACCTTTTTAACTTCAACGCATCCACCCGTTATAACACCACCACAAAGGTATGTTGCAGCTGCGATTCTGTCAGGAATTATTGTATGCTCAAAATCATGGAGTTTTTTTACTCCATTTATTCTGATACTTGACGAACCTGCACCCGAAATTTTTGCCCCCATACCATTTAAAAAGTTTTGTAAATCCTCAATTTCAGGTTCACGGGCTGCATTTTCAATGCTTATTACACAATCAGAAAGTGCTCCGAAAAGCATAATATTTTCGGTTGCACCAACAGATGGAAAATCAAGATGCACCTGTGCGTCTTTATAATTATCCAATTTACATTTTATATATCCGTTACCCTCTGTAACATCAACCCCTAATGCTTTTAATGCCTTTATATGCAAATCAATTGGTCTTGGACCTAATTCGCATCCACCGGGAAAGCACATTGAAGCCTCTTTTGTTCTGGCAATTATTGCACCAAGAAAAATTATTGATGAGCGCATTTTTGTCATTAATTCGGTTGGAATATAATTATTTACTATATTTTTTGCATCAACAATAATGGTATGATTTTCTTTTTTTATTTTGCAACCTAAAAACTTAAGTATATCAAGCGTAATTTTAACATCCGATATATCCGGACAATTATGTAAAACAGTTTCTCCCTCATTAAGTATAGTTGCCGCGAGTGCCGGAAGCACTGCATTTTTTGAGCCCTGGATATCAACGCTGCCCAAAAGCGGTCCTTCGCCGATAACCTTTATATATTCCATTTATTAAAAAACACCTCCGCATCAGCATTTCATACTATATGCTATGCCGATACGAAACTATTTGTTACTTTACAAACTTTAAAATGCTCTCACAAATAAACTTTGTTGAATCATTGTTATACATTTTATAAGCATTATTACCAATGCTTATGCGTTTGTTTTCGTCTTTAAGTAGTATATTTATTGCATCGTTTAAAGAAGAAGGTGAAAAATCACACTCTTTTATCATTAATGCTGCATTATTTTTTACAAGTGCGGACGCATTATATTCCTGATGATTATTTGTTACATTTGGTGATGGAATAAGAATTGAAGCTTTTTTGAGTGCACAAATTTCTGACAAGGTTATTGCACCTGAGCGACATACTACCAAATCTGCGGCTGCAAGATATGTATCCATATCGTGAATATAAGGCATAACTTCAAAATAAGAATTATCTTCATACTCTTTTACCTTATCTTTTATTCTCTCATAATCTCTTTTTCCTGTCGATATAAAAAATCTGGTATCACTTGATTTATATTCCTTTAGATAGTCACACACTACATCATTTATTTTAAGTGCACCAAGGCTTCCTCCAACAACAAGCACCATTTTTTTGTTGCCTAAACCAAGCTTTTCTTTTGCTTTTTCAGAATCTGCCATAAGAATATTTTCTCTTACAGGATTTCCGGTATATACAATATTTTTTGCACCTGATAAAAACTTTGTGCTTTCTTTAAAGCTTATTGCAGTAACTGTGCTTTTTTTTGAAAGAAATCTTACTGCACTTCCGGGAAAAGCATTCTGCTCATGAATAAGTGTTGGAATTTTCATCATATTTGCCGCTGTAACCGCAGGCGCACAAACATAACCGCCAGTTCCTATAACCATATCTGCCTTAAACTTTTTAATAACACTTTTCATTTTCATACTGGCAAGCAAAAATTTTGCAAGCGGTTTTACATTTTTTAAAGAAAGTGATGTTTTAAACCCTTCAACATCTACAGTAAAAATATCAAAACCAGCTTTTTTTACAAGCTCATTTTCCATGCCGTTTTTTGTGCCGATAAATAAAATATTAACATTTTCATAATGAGAATCAAAATATTTTGCGATTGCTATTGCAGGATTTATGTGTCCTGCACTGCCACCGCCCGATAAAATAATATTCAAATACACCATATCCTTTTAAGATAATATTTTATACTATAAATCAAGAGTGTCCTATAGCATTTTTATCTTTTGAGTATCGTGAAATGTTAAGTACAAAGCCCATTGCAACAAGCTGAAAGAAAAGTGCTGTTCCACCATAACTAAAAAATGGAAGGGGCATACCGGTAACCGGCATTGAGCCTGTTACAACAGCAATGTTTATCATAACCTGAAAACCAATAAGACCAATAATACCGCACACCACCATAGATGAAAATGTATCAGGTGCATCTATTGCTATTTTAATTCCACGCCATATAAGTATTACAAACAAAAGTATTAAAAGAAAAGCGCCAAAAAATCCGAGTTCTTCACAAATTACAGGAAATATAAAATCATTATGCGGTTCGGGGATATATAAATATTTTTGTCGGCTCTGACCAAGACCAAGACCAAAAAATCCACCAGAACCTATTGCATATAGCGATTGCACAATCTGAAATCCATCGCCAAGATAATTTTCAAACGGATCTAAAAATGATAAAAATCTTTTTAATCGGTACGGTTCGAATGCTATTGCCGCTATAACAGCCAGTGCAACAGGCGGCAAAAAGAGTAAAAAGTGCCATATTTTTGCACCGCCTACAAAAAGAACAATCATTCCCGCAACAAATACAGTAAAAGCACCACTTAAGTGGTCTTCCAAAAATACAAGTCCTGCAATAATGCCACAAAAAAGAAGATATGGACAAAAATCATATATAAATCTGTCTATTTTCTTTTTTCTTGCCGAAATACTTGTTGCCATAAAAATTATAACACAATATTTTGCAAGCTCCGAAGGCTGAAAACTTAAAGGCCCTATACTTATCCATCTTTTTGCACCTTTAATTTCCTGACCTATAATAAGAACAAGTATGAGAAGTATAACTGTTAAAACAAGAATAGGAAAAGAAAATTTTTTAACAAGATTGTGATCTATCTGCGACACAATATACATTCCGACAAGACCTAAAATTGCAAAAAAGAGCTGTCTTTTTATAAAATAAAACGCATCTTCATACATATAATGTGCAGGTGCACTGCTTGCGCTGAACATCATTGTAAGACCAAATATTAAAATTATAATTACCATTATAAGAAATGTAAAATCCACATTCCCTGCTTTTACAAAAATAGAAGGTTTTTTCACCTTTTATGCCTCCGCAAATTTATTTTAAACAACCATAAAATACGAAATCACACAAAGCACAAGACTCACTAAAATAAACATAACAACAATCTTTCGTTCACTAAAGCCGCACATTTCAAAATGATGATGTATAGGACTCATTTTGAACACTCTTTTTCCTGTAAGCTTAAATGAAGTAACCTGAATAATTACCGAAAGTGTTTCTATTATGTAAATACCGCCCGCAAACACCAGAATCAAAGGAAGCTTCAGTGCCAGTGCAACCGAACAAATTGCTCCGCCTAAAAAGAGCGAACCTGTATCTCCCATAAACACCTTTGCAGGATACGCGTTAAATACCAGAAACGCAACAAGCGAACCTGTAAGTGCAGCACAAAAAACTGCTATATACGGCATATTAAGTCTGTATGCCATAACAGTAAAGAAAATTGATACAACGCATGTTACACTTGATGCAAGACCGTCAAGACCGTCTGTTAAATTTACACTGTTTGTTCCACCAACCATAACAAACAAAGCAAACGGAATATAAAAATGCCACAAGTTTAATTTTGTTTTAATAAACGGAACATAAATTTCGTAAGATAAAATTCCAAGCTTTAACCCTGCTACAATTCCTATTGCAGCAGCTAAAATCTGCATTATAAGCTTTTGTCTTTCGGTAAGACCTAAATTTCTTTTCATAACGATTTTTATAAAATCGTCAATAAAACCTATAATACCATAAGATAAAGATACCAAAAGTACAAATATGCTTTCTTTGCTCTTATAAAAAACGAGCGTCACAATAGTTACTGCCAATATAAATATTACACCGCCCATTGTAGGTGTGCCAGATTTTTTCTTATGCCAGTTTGGCCCTATTTCTCTTATTTCCTGTCCGAACTTTAATCTTAAAAGAACAGGAATTAAAAAATATCCGCCTACAACACCTATAGCAAACGCACATATTGTGCAAATCCATATTGTCATCATTACTCCGTTAAATTCTACCAAAACGAAACACCTCAAATTTATATCATAAGTTTTCTAAAATTTCGTGCATTTTCATACTGTGCGAACCTTTTATAAGAACACAGTCACCATTTTCTAAAAATTCTTTAAGCTTTTTGATAATTTCTGTATTTGTATCAAACGAAAATATATTTTCTTTTAAAACGCCTTTTTCATGTGCACCTTTTGCAATAAATTTTGCGTCATTTCCTAAAGTTATCAGCACATCACATTTTAAAGCTGCAAAATGCTCGCCAACCTCTTTATGATATTTGTGACTGTTTTCGCCAAGCTCTTTCATATCACCCAAAATTGCAATTTTTCTTTTTCCTTCAAGGCCTTTTAATACCTCAAGAGATGATTTTGCCGATTGCGGAGAAGAATTGTAGCAATCGTTAAAGAATTTTACGCCCTCTTTTTCAATTATGCTTTGGCGTATGCCGTCACTTTTATAATTTAAAAGTCCGTTTTTAATTTCTTCGTAACTCATATTATAAAGCTTTGCAACACTGTAAGCACAAAGTGCATTATAAATATTGTGAATGCCCGGAATATTAACTTTAAATTCTTCTCCGTTTATTTTAAACTCTGAGCTTAATTCACAAAGTTTTATATCACTTGCCACAACATCGCAATCTTTATTTTCAATGCCAAAAAACAGGGTTTTAAAAGGAAGCTTTCCTTTTAAAGTTATAAGAAGGTCATCATCACCATTAAGTATTGCAACACCATCTTTATTAAGGCCTTCAAATATTTCACTTTTTGCCTTTAAAATGCCCTCTCTTGATTTTAAATACTCAATGTGTGATGTTCCGATGTTTGTTATTATTGCTACATCCCCAAGAGCACAGTTTGTAAGAGCGCTTATTTCACCGAAATTACTCATTCCCATTTCAACAACCGCTTTTTGAGTAGTGTTGTTTATACCAAAAAGAGTAAACGGCAATCCAATTTCGTTGTTGTAATTAGCCTTTGTTTTAATAGTATTGAATTTCATATCAAGAACAGATGCAATAAATTCCTTTGTAGTTGTTTTACCAACACTACCCGTTAAAGATATGATATCACAATTAAATTTTTTGTGATAAACACGGGCAATATCAAGTAGTGCCTTTTTTGTATCGGAAACCTTTATTGCAAAATCAGCTTTTGCATCTGTGTCATCTTTACTTGTAAGATATCCTGTGCAACCATTTTGCAAGGCATTTAAAATAAAATCATGTCCGTCAAATCGCTCGCCAACAATTGGAATATAAAGGCAGCTTTCACCATTTTCACGGCTGTCGGTACTTATAGATTTTATTACAAAATCTTCCCTTCCGCATAAAAGTGTGCCGCCGGTTTCTTTAAGAATATCCGAAACAGAAATATTCTCAATATTTTCAAGCATTCTTAAAACCTCCGTTTCAGATGCCGATTCTTTTTACAACTTCTCTTACAATTTCCCTCTCATCATAATGAATGGTTTTATCCTTTAAAATCTGGTATGTTTCGTGTCCCTTCCCAGCAAGAAGAACCACATCGCCTTCGTTGGCAATTTTCATTGCATATTCAATTGCCTGGGTACGGTTTGTAATTGCAAAATATTCAGCCTTTACATCTTTCATACCTTCCAAAACATCTTTTATAATAAGTTCAGGGTCTTCGCCTCTCGGGTTATCACTTGTAACCACGCAAACATCCGATAAATCCCCTGCTATTTTTCCCATTTTGGGTCTTTTTGTTCTGTCACGGTCCCCACCGCATCCAAAAACAGTAATAACTCTTCCCTTGCAAAAACCTTTTATTGTAGAAATTATATTTTCTAATCCGTCGGGAGTGTGGGCATAATCTATCATAACTGTATATGGAGTTGGAAGCGAAACAACCTCTGCTCTGCCTTTTACACCTTTTGTTAAAATAAGCGCCTTTGCAATATCCGATATTCCAATTCCTACAGCCTGACATATTCCTATTGCACAAAGAGCATTGTAAACAGAAAATTCTCCAGGAATATCAAGACGGATATTTTCGCTGCCAAAAGGTGTATCAACTTCAAACAAAACACCTCTTTGATTGTATTTAATGTTTTTTGCACTTATATCGCACTTTTTATTTATACCGTATTTGGTAATTTTACTTGTTGCATCTTCACTTATAAGCTTTGCATACTCATCGTCGGCATTGATAATTCCCTTATAACACATTTTAAAAAGCATTGATTTTGCTTTTGCGTAGTTTTCCATTGTTTCGTGAAAATCAAGATGGTCCTGGGTAAGATTTGTAAACGCACCAAGATAAAACTCATTACCATAAACTCTGTCAAGATAAAGCGAATGAGATGATACTTCCATAATTACATAATCTACGCCTTCGCTTACCATATCACAAAACAATCCCTGTAATTCCAAAGATTCGGGAGTTGTTCTTTCGCTCTCTAAAACCTTATCGCCAATCATATTCTGATTTGTTCCTATAAGGCCGACTTTGTATCCTGCGAATTCAAGAATTGATTTTACAAGGTAGGTGATTGTTGTTTTACCGTTTGTACCTGTAACGCCAATAAGCTTCATTTTCTTTGAAGGATAATCATAATACGCACTTGCCATACAAGATAAGGCTTTTCTTGTGTTTTTGGCAACTACATAAGGAACTTTTACATCGTCCACAATAATACGCTGCGCAACAATTGCAGCTGCACCGTTTTCAATTGCTTTGTTTATATATTTATGTCCGTCAGTCTGATAGCCTTCTATAGCAACAAAAACATCACCTTTTTCAACTTTTCTTGAATCGTATTCAATTTTATTGATATTTATATTGGTTTCACCAATAATTTCAAGCGTTTCTACATCCTTTAAAAGATTGGCAAGCAGCATTATTATCACCCTTTCTTGTTAATGTACATTCTTATACAATGCTTCCACCGTTACAATTGTACCTGTGGCAACGCTCTGCCCTGCTTCGGGGTTTTGTGAGCCTACATAAGCTTCTGTTCCGCCCTCTGCCGAGCCTGTTATTTTGATATTAAGTTTTGCATTTGTCAAAAGTATATTTGCTTCCGAAATTGATTTTCCTACAACATTCGGTACAACAACCATATTCTCTGCATTTTCTTCAGTATACAGCATTATTGTTGATTCGGTAGGAATTATAATTCCACCCTTTGGAGTCTGCGAAATAATTTCTGCTCCGTTTCCAACAATTTTATAATATAAACCTATTCCATCAAAAGCTATTTCAGCATCTTTTACTGATAATCCTTCAACATTTGGAACTGTTGTTTCTGCCTGAGTAAGCTCTTGCTCGGTATACTGCGGGTCAATATTTAAATATCTTAGTGTACTGTCAAAAATTTTCTGGAATGTAGGTGCAGCAATCTGACCACCCATATAAAGTCCGTCTGCAGGAGGCTCATCAAGCACTACAAGACCAATTATTTCCGGATTATTTGCAGGAGCAAATCCTAAAAACGATGCAACATATTTTCTGTTTCCACGGGGTGCTTTTTCACTTGTACCTGTTTTTCCTGCAACCCTCATACCTCTTATATAAGCATTTTTTGCAGTACCTTCAGATACAACACCCTCTAAAATTTCTCTTACTTTTTTTGCAGTATCCTTTGATATTACATCTCTTATAACTTCACTCTCATAGCTTTTAACAATATTTCCTTCATCATCAACAAGCTCTTTTACAATTCTTGGACGAATCATTTTTCCGTCATTTGTAATAGCGCTCATTGCCGTTATAAGCTGAAGTGGTGTAATATTAAATCCCTGACCGAACGAACTTGTTGCAAGCTCGGCTTCGTTAAAATCGTTTTCGCTAAAGAACAATCCGCTTGCTTCACCGGGAAGTTCAAAACCTGTTGCATCCATAAATCCAAAGCGTTTATAATAATCTTTAAACTTCTGATTTCCTAATCTTGCACCTACCTGCATAAATACAGGGTTACAGGAATTGTGAACACCTTTTATAAATGTTTCAAGTCCGTGACCTTCTCTTTTATGACAATGAATTCTCCATTTGCCAACAACATGATAACCAGGACAGTTAAAGGTATCGTTATCTTTAACAACATTTTCTTCTATTGCCATTGCCGCAACAAAGGTTTTAAAAGTAGAACCTGGCTCATAAGTATCACAAACCGCTTTGTTACGCCACATTCTGTTTCGTGCATCTGATAAATATTTTTGTCTTTCATCACCGTTCAAGGTTTCAAGTACATCAATATCAGCCTGATTTGTTAAAGTAAACGGTGCATTTAAATCGTAATCGGGCTTTGTTGCCATGGCAAGTATTTCGCCTGTTTTTGCATTCATAATTATACAAGCTGCACCCTTTGAAACACTGTATTTTTCAACCGCTGCCTCAAGCTCTTTTTCAACAAAGTGCTGAATTACCTCGTCTATTGTAAGCACCACATTAACGCCATTTTGTGCGTTTATGTATTTTTCGTACTTATATGGCATATCAGTACCAAGTGCATTTTTAGCAGTAATAATTCTTCCGGGAACTCCTTTTAAATATTTGTCATAAACCATTTCAATGCCGTTAAGTCCCTGGTTATCTGTTCCTACAAAGCCTATTACATGAGATGCAAAATTTCCATAAGGATAATATCTTTTAGAATCCTCGGTAAGATAAATACCTTTATAATTCAATTCTCTTATTTTTTCTGACTGTTCAGGATCAATTTTTCTTTTTATAATTTCGTAAGAAGATTTTTTTGTTATGATTTTTAAAACATCTTCTTTTTCCATTTCGAGAATATCAGCAAGATTTTTTGCAATTGTATCTATATTTTTGCTCTCTGATATTTCTCTTGGGGTTGCACAAACAGTATCAACAGATGCACTCTGTGCAAGAACCTTTAAGTTTCTGTCATATATTATGCCCCTTTTTGAGCTTATAATCTTATCTTTGGTCTGTTGTTCTATTGCTTTTTGCTGCAAATCCTTACCCCTAGCAAACTGCACATAACCAATTCTTACGGTAAGAAGTAAAAAAACAAAGCAAAATGCAAAAAGAACAAAAACGGCGCGTTTATTCAATATCAGCTTTGATTTTTTTCCCATTTACAATTCCTCTATTTCATAAAATAACTTATTTTAACAAAACAAAAATATTCCTTATTAAGACGACTAAAGGAGTAAAGACTATTCTTTTTTGATGCACTAAAAAGAATATCCTTTTACTCCTAATTAAGTTATATTTTTTTCTTATTGCAAATATTCCAAAACATTAATTACACTTTGTTTTATAACACTGTATGTACCGCTAAATTCATCTTTAACAGGCTTTGTATTAAGCTCTGCATAGTTTTTCTGTGTTACATCAACATAAACTGTCTGATTCTTGTCCGGTCTTTTCATTCCAAGCTTGGTTGTTGCTATTTCCTCGATTTTTTTAAGGTCTACCTCTTTTTTAAGTTCAAAATCAAGCTTTGTATTTGTTGCCTGAAGTGATGTGAGCTTATTTTCAAGGTTTTGTGCTTCTGTTGCCGATTCAATAATAACAACATTTCTGTAAAGTATTGTGCAGGCAAGTGCAAATATTAAAAGTACTATACCAACCGCCCTTACTCTGGCTCTCATTTTCAATTTGAGTCGTTCTTTTTTTATTCTTTCATCGTTGATAGCTTTTTTATTATAATAGTTTTCAATTTCATAATTGTCATACTTATATGCAGATGAACCATTTACATAATAGTATTTATTCAACTTTGACTGCACCGCCTTTTAAAGTTTTTCAATAATTCTAAGTTTAGAGCTTTTTGCTCTTTTATTCATATTTATTTCTTCATCACTTGGGATTACGGGTTTTCTTGTAATAATTTTACCCTTAGGAGTATTTCCGCATACACATACCGGAAAATCTTTTGGACAAATACACCCTTTTGATAGATTTAAAAAAGTGTTTTTTACTATTCTGTCTTCAAGCGAATGAAAACTTATTATTGCAAGTCTTCCGCCTTTTTTTAATGAATCAAAAAAGTCATTTATTGCGTTTTCCAAAATTCTAAGTTCGCCATTTACTTCAATTCTTATTGCCTGAAATACTCTTTTTGCAGGATGCGAACCCTTTTGAATGAATTTTTGTGGAATAGTATCTTTTATTAAATCAGAAAGCTCTTTTGTTGTGTCAATGCTTTTATTTATTCTTCTTGTTACAATTTCTTTTGCAAATTTTTTTGAAAATTTTTCTTCACCATATTCAAAAAAGATTTTTGAAAGCTCGTCTTCTGAATAAGTGTTTACAACATCATAGGCGCTTACGGGGGAGGTTTTATCCATTCGCATATCTAATGGTGCGTCGGCTATATAGCTAAAACCTCGCTCAGCGTTATCAAGTTGGTAGGAGGAGACGCCGAGATCCAGAACCGCCCCGTCTATTGCGCTTATATGATTTTTTTCAAGAATCTGTTTTATATTCTTAAAATTGGTATTTTCAAAAATTACATTAGAAAATCTTTCGAGTCTTTTTTTTGCTGCACCAATTGCCTCAATATCCTGGTCTATGCCAATAAGCAGACCGTTTTTATCAAGCTTCTCAAGAATTTTTTCGCTATGGCCACCACCACCAAGTGTGCCGTCAGCATAAATTCCGTCTTTTTTTACACAAAGTGCATCTACCGACTCATTTAAAAGAACCGAAATATGTTTAAATTCCATTATCCTTCACCCTATATTCCGAGATCTTCCATATTTTGTGCGATTATATCAGGCTCTAAAGAAGAATTGTAATCCACCCATTTATCACTATCCCAGATTTCAACCCTTTCGCCTACACCGATAACAGAAACATCTTTTTTTAGTTCACCGTAGCTTCTTAAATTCTGTGGAAGAAGAATTCTGCCCTGCTTATCAACCTCGCACTCAATTGCGCCTGATAAGAAAAATCTTACAAACTGTCTTGCATTTGTATTTGAAATAGGCAGTGCTTTTAATTTTAATGTAAATGCCTCCCAAGCTTCTTTAGGATATACAAACAAACAGTTGTCAAGACCTCTTGTCACCATAAAACTTTCACCAAGAAGTTCTCTGAATTTTAAAGGAACAATCATTCTGCCCTTTGCATCAACACTGTGCTGATATTCACCACTGAAACCGTATGACATTTACTCACCGCCCTTCTTAATAGTATTTTAATTTGATAAGACCAAAACAAAGCCGCATATTTGTGATTTTTCAAAAGAAAATTACCACAAATCGCCACTTTTTATCACTTATCACCACTTTTAAGTAAATTTTAACCCAAATACATAAAAAAATCAATAGTTTTTTAAAAATTTTTTTCAATTATTTTACCGTTTTATTAAATTTCTTTAAAATTTGGGTAAAGTTAAATATGTTCTGCACCAATTTTTGTGCAATATAACAAAAAATCAAATCGAAAAAGCGCAAAATGGACATAAAAAAATAAGGCTCGCAATAAAAACAAGCCTTATTTTCATTAAATATTAACAAAAATTACGAAAACTTTTTAATTATGGTGTCTATACTTGATATACTTAAAACAGATACAATAAGTGTTGTAATTATTATTTCGGGTATCATATACCCTCCATTATAAAGAATTGAATAAATCCACACAGGTTGTCCTTCTGGTGCATATGAGCCCCACAAAATTATTCCCGATAAAAAGTGACACACATACCTTAAAAAAGTAACCAAAAACGAAGAGATAATCATCGAAATTCTTTTTTCTCCCATTAACCGGTAAAAAAATCCCGCCAGACCAAAAACTCCAAAAGCCAGAATGTAATCTAATAATATCATAAGAAGATATGTAGATATTTCTTCGGTTGGAAGCGTTGTTACAACACCTTTGAAAATCATATTTAAAACTGTGTAACAAATTGAAGTGAATATCCCCCACCGTGTAGAATACATAAAAGATATAACAATAACAGGAACCATTGAACCGATTGTTATATCGCCGCCATTTGGTGCTTTAAAAACTGCAAAAAACGAAAGCACCAGCGACAAGGCAATCATAATTGCACTGTTTGTCAGTTTTTTTGTCATACTCATACTTTTCATAAAAATCTCCCTTTCTTTTTCGGGAAGTTTTTAAAGCATTAAAAAAAGCATACCACAAGGTATGCCACAAAATGCTATAAAATCCCTCCGTTGGCATTACCCAAATCAGGTTACAGGGTCTAAGCGTTACGCGCTTACTCTCAGCCTGCCAAAAGCAAGCTCCCCTTTTTTTGCTTATTATAGCATCTTGTTTTATTATTGTCAATACACATTTTTTGCTCATTACAAAGATTTATAGTTGTTATTCAAAGGTTTGATTTTTATTTATCTTGTATCATTATTATAATAACAAAGTCTTTAAAGATGTATATTTTTTACAAAAAATTTATCGTTCAAAATAATATTTCTAATAAAAACAGTAATATCTATGTAGTTTCACAATAAAAAATGATATAAAATAAAAATATAATTATTAAAATCAAGGAGGAACTATTTATGCAAAAAAGAAGAATTCTTTGTCTTTTGTTATGTTTAATACTTGTTTTTACACAAGGTGTCAACATAACAGCTCAAAATGAAAACAGTCCACAAATCAAAAATATTATTTACATGATACCTGATGGTGGTGGTATGGCTCCTTTTTTTCTTGCCGATAAGATAAAACAAAATGGTGGTTTCTCAAAAGAAATTTATCCCAATCTGACAGAAGTTGAAACAGGAGATGACATTTTATATACCGAAGGTCTTCATGTCGATGATTTATCTGTTTCGGTTTTGGAAAACAAAACCAATGTAAGATGCGACTCCTACAATCTGACAGACGACTACACAAAAACAGCACATCTTGTAGTATCATATTTTAAAGATGAAAAATTGGTTGAATGTTTTGTTAAAGAAATAAGTTTTGAAGATAAACTTACATTCTTAAATGAATATATAACAAGAAAAACAGATGATTTTGACACTGTAAGCGCATTTGTATGGTCAGATATTTACGACATGACAATTTTAGGTGAATACGCAGTGCAATAATAAGCTTAAAAAGCCTCCAGGACATCCTGGAGGCTTTTTTAAATCACAAAAGATTGTTAATAGCACTGTTTAAATCGCTAAGCTTATTTGCTTTTTTAACCGCTTTTAAAATCTTTTTCTCTTCTTCAAAGTTTTGCATCATATAAATCCATATTTCTTTTAGTCGGTGAAGAGTATAAATTTCTGAATTAAGAAGCTTTAAATATTTTTCTTCAAGCATATTTGAAAACAAAATAAGCTCGCTTGTTTTAAGCTTTTCTCCACCTTTTATTTCGCGAAAAATTGCAGGATTTTTAATCGCTCCTCTGCCAATCATAACAGACGACAAAGAATTATAATTATTTTTTATTTTTTCATAATCTTCTTTTGTGTATATGTTTCCGTTATAGCAAAGCTTTGCTTTTGCATTTTTGTACGCCTTATCAAACGAATTCATATCAGGATATCCCTTATAATATTCTTCGCGTATCCTTGGATGAATAATGAGCTCACTTATTGGATATTTATTGTATATTTTTAAAATTTCATCAAATTCATCATGACTATAAAAACCTGTTCTGCTTTTGACCGAAATTTCTACATCCGATTTATTAAAGATATAATCCAAAAACTTATCAAGTGCATCTAAATCTCTTAATGCACCTGCTCCGCGCATCTTTTTTACCACAGTACCTGAAGGACATCCAAAGTTTAAATTAACCTTGTTATAACCTAAATCCTTTATCTTTTTTTCAAACTCCAAAAATGCCATGGCACTTGACGCCATCACCTGAGGTATTACATCAATATTGTTGTTTTCTTTTAAAATATCCCTTAAATTTTTTATACTTAATTTTTCGTTTTCGGTAGGCACAATAAAAGGCGCAAAATACTCGTCACACCCGCCAAACATCTCTGCATGAGTGTTTCTGTAGGTATATGTTGTTACACCTTCCATAGGCGCAAAATAAAGCTTCATAACAACTTTCTCCTGCTTTTACTTTTTGGAAGAGCCGAATGGTTTAGATGACATTAATTTCTATGTGGAGATAAACACCTCATCAACATCTGTCTTATGGCATAATGTATGCACATATATTTTGTTCAGTTTATTCTTCTCGAACAAAAATATATTCTTTTTTGAATGACTCATAATAATTTTTCTAATCATCGTTTGCTCTATATCCCTGTCGGAAATAATTCCATCTTCAGACAGTCCTAAAGCTGAAAAGAAAGCAACATCAACATTAACCCCGTTTGCATATTGTTCTGCTATTGAACCCACAAAACACATATCCTGACAATAATATTTACCTCCTAACAAAATACAGGGAATTTGTGATTTTGATGCAATTAGCAATGCATTCACAGAATTTGTTACAATTGTTATATTTTTAAATCTATTAATGTACGGTATGATATAATGACAGGTAGAAGAACTGTCAATAAAAATTGTTAAATCATCGCTCAGAAAATTTATGGCCTTTTTACTTAAATAAATTTTTTCGCTTTCGTCTACAAAAAACCTTTGCGAAATAGGCATTTCACTACTAACAGCCGTCAAAACAGCACCACCTCTGTACCTTTTAAGCACACCGTCTTTTTCCATTTCACTTAAATCTCTGCGAATCGTCATTTCCGATACAAATAATGTTTTTGCAAGTTGCAATACGGAAACTCTACCGTTTGCATATAAAATATCTAAAATATCCTTTTTCCTATCTTTATATTCCATTTTATCCAATCCTCTTGTTTATAACAATGTTTATTTACAACATTTCGAACATATATTGTTTTCGAAATGTTTATCTGGTATAATTGTATCAAAATAAAATCTATGTGTCAAGGAAACTTAAAATGGATATAATTATACAATTAATTGGCGGGCTTGGAATTATTGCAAGCATAATATCTTTTCAATGTAAAAAGCACAATTCAATTTTGCTTTTTAGAACTCTCAATGAATTTATTTTTGCAATACAGTATTTCCTTTTGGGTGCGTATACCGGTATGGCAATGAATCTTGTAGGATGTGTCAGAAATATTATCTTTACAAAGCAGATATTACAAAACAAAAAAACAACAATAACAACAATTATTTTCGGATTTATGTTCTTGCTGTTTGGTATTTTTACGTGGCAGGGAATGAAAAGTATCTTGATAATCGTAGCAAAAGTGCTATCAACAATCGCATATGGAAATAAAAATACTACAGTTGTAAGAGGAATTATATTTGTAACATGTTCAAGTTGGTTGATTTATAATTATTGTGTGTTTTCTATCGCAGGAGTGCTATGTGAGGCTTTTACATTGATATCGTTAATAATAGGGGTAATACGACTTGATGTTATCCCACATTTAACAAAAAACAAATGACTTTTGTGTTCGAAATAGATACATAGGTTTTAGGGTATATACTCCCTTTACTCGTTGCCATATTATAAGTAAAGTTGAAACAATAATCTTTTTCATAATATAAGTTCCCTTTCAGTATATATTTTAATTAGCTCTTTTGTATGTTAAGGAATAGCACCTGATTGGATTATTAAATCAGGTGCTATTCCTTTGTCTACAGTTCAAGTCTGGTTCAAAACCGCTTGGCATCTACCATTTTGTTTTAAAATCAATTTTTGCAAAAAGCTCTCAAACTATTGAAAAAAGCGAACAATTTAGATGTCATCTAAATTGTTCGCTTCTTTTGGAGGAGAGGATGGGATTCGAACCCACGGAACGGTTAATGCCGTTCACAGCATTTCCAATGCTGCGCCTTAAACCAACTCGACCACCTCTCCAAAAAAATATTAAGTTTTATAAAGAAAAAAAGAAGACTCTTTTAAAAAAAGAGTCTTCCTGGTGACCCCTACGGGATTCGAACCCATGTTATCGCCGTGAAAGGGCGGTGTCTTAACCACTTGACCAAGGGGCCGTATGTTGGTAGCGGCAACTGGATTTGAACCAGTGACACTACGGGTATGAACCGTATGCTCTAGCCAACTGAGCTATGCCGCCGTAAACAACATAAACAATTTTACCATAACGCAGATGTTTTGTCAAGAATATTTTTTAATTTTTTTAAAAAAATATACATTTTTCAAAATTAAATTTTATTCATTTCTTCTATTATTTTGCACGCACATCTTATGCCGTCAGATGCAGCAGACATAATACCTCCTGCATATCCTGCACCTTCACCGCAAGGATAAAGCCCTTTAACATTTACAGACTGTAAACTTTCTAAATCTCTCACAATTCTTACAGGTGACGAACTTCGTGTTTCGGGTGCTGTTAAAACTGCATCGTCCATTGCAAAACCTTTTAACTTTTTATCTATATTTTTAATTCCTGATAAAAGTTTTGACACAACCTTACAAGGAAGAATTTTAGTTAAATCTGCCCCCATAACACCAACAGAATATGTTGGTAAAACACTTCCAAATGATGTTGTTTTTGTTCCATTAAAAAAATCACCAAGTTTTTGACAAGGTGCAGCATACGATTTTGTATACTCATACGCCTTTTTTTCAAGCATCCTCTGAAAATTAACCCCTGCAAAAAGGTCATTTCCAAAATCAGATGAATCTACATTTACCAAAAGAGCACTGTTTGCATTTTCACCATCTCTTAAATGATTACTCATTCCGTTTGTAACAATACCCTCCTCTTCACTTGTTGCAGCAACAACATATCCACCAGGACACATACAAAATGTATAACAATCATCACCAAATTTGTAATCCGCCGCTTTAAGATTTTTGTGATTTGCCATCTTGCCATATTGCGCCTTGTTTATAAATTCCTGTTTATGTTCAATTCTTACACCTACCGAAAACGGTTTGGATATCATAGAAACATTTCTTTTATCAAGCATTTCAAAAGTATCTCTTGCGCTGTGACCTATTGCACAAACAACATAATCTGTTTCTATCTTTTTTCCTTTGCTTGTAATAACTGCACTTATTTTTCCATTCTTAATTTCCAAATCACAAACCTTTTCTTCAAAAAGATATTCACCGCCATTTTTTTCAACATAATCGCGGATATTTTTTGCAACATCAATCAAAACATCAGTACCAATATGTGGTTTTGCATCAATAAGAATATCCTTACTTGCGCCAAATTTTACATACTCTGATAAAATTTTTCTGATATATAGCGAATTTGTACCTGTATTTAATTTTCCGTCAGAAAAAGTGCCTGCACCACCCTCACCAAACTGAACATTTGATTCGTTATTTAAAATGCCTGTTTTGAAAAATATATCAGTATCTTTTTTTCTGTCGCAAACCTTTTTTCCGCGTTCAATAATAATTGGTTTAGCACCTGCATTTGCAAGGCACAATGCTGCAAAGCTTCCCGCAGGACCACTGCCTATTATAACTGGTCTTACATCGGTTTTCTTTTCAATATGCGGATAATCAAATTCTTTTGCATCAAATACCTTTGCACCTTTTATTTTATCAATATATTTTTGCTCATTTTCAACATCCAAAATAATCGATAAAACAAAGTGAACATCATCTTTTTTTCGTGCATCAACCGCTTTTTTATAAATATAGTAGTTTTTGATTTTTGCATTTGTAAGCTTTTTTAATTTTTCATAAAGTTCATCTTTTGTATAATCAAGACTTACACTTATTCCATCTATTTTTATCATTATTAATCCTCTTTAATGGCATTTATTGCCGCAATGTATCCCGAAGAGAAAGCCCACTGCAGATTAAATCCTCCACAATCGCCATCAACATCAAGCATTTCACCTGCCGCATAAAGGCCTTTAACTTTTTTTGACTCCATAGTCAAGGGGTTAAATTCTGAACATAAAATACCGCCTGCAGTAACCTGAGCATTTTCGAAACCATTTGTATCATCAATCTCAAAAGATAAGCATTTTACTTTTGATGCAAGGCTTTTTATTTCGTGATTTGTAATTTCACTGCAAGATTTTGAAAACGGCAAAACATTGCATATTTTTAAAATTTCCCTGCCTACTTTTTTGTTTAAAAAACCTGTAAAAAGATTTTCCAGAGTAAGATTTTTAACCTTTTTCTTTTTCACAAGAAATTCTTCTACTTCTTTAAAAGACAAATCAGGTGTTAAATCAAGGTCAATTTTTTTGCCCTTTGCATCGCGCGAAAGCTGCAAAATTGGTGGGCCGGATAATCCGTAAGATGTAAATAACACCTCACCCATCTCCTGCCTTTTATCCATTTTAACAAGCGCATTAACCTTTATTCCCTCAAGTGCTTTTGTGTTTTTACATTTAAGCTGAACAATAGAAGGTTTTAGAGGGGTTAAAGTATGACCCAAATCAGTTAAAAGATTATATGCACCGCCACCCGAAAGCTTGGACGCCGCCTTTCCTCCGCAGCATACTATAACTCTGTCATATTTTTCTTCCTTATCATCGGTTATAACGCCAATTTTATTTTTATACACTTTTAGTTTTTTTACTTCGGTATTGCATATTTCACACTCACCCTCTGCAAGACGAAGCATATCTGCAACACTTGATGCCTGAAGGCTGTATGGAAACACCTTATCACCTTCATACACACATTTTACACCCATCTCCTCCATAAAATCCATAAGAGAGTACTGATTAAAAGTATCAAGTGCATAGGAGGCAAAATCTCTATCGCCGTGATAACGACTTAAATTAATATCAATATTTGTTAAATTACATCGTCCGTTTCCTGTTGCAATAAGTTTTCTTGCGGCACGGGGTTGTTTTTCATATAAAGCAAGCTCATGATTTGTTCTTTTTATAATAACAGATGCTATAAGACCTGCCGCACCTGCTCCGATTACGGCTATTTTCATTTTTTCGCCACCTTGTAATTTATTAATGGTATTATACATTAAATACCCCATAATGTCAATTTTACAAACAAAAAACAACAGATATAAAAGTATCTGTTGTTTTTGTTTTATCCTGTAATTTATTCTGCCAAATAATTAAGATTAATCCATGTTATATTTTTTAAGCATTTCTTTTTCAAAGTTCAAAAGATATTTAGCTTCTTCGTCAATTCTTGCTTCTGTTGGATTTTCAACAAGGTTACGATATACATGAATATCTCTTCCAACTTCGCCGCCTTCCATTACAAAAGGTTCAGATACAATTCTGCCTTTATAGTTAATATCTGAAAGAGCGCCAAATATTTCATCCCAGTCAAGATGTCCTCTGCCGGGTGCAGTTCTGTTGTTTTCGCCTGTGTGGAAGCTTGTTAGTTTATTGCCAACAAGTCTTATAGCATCACCAATGTTGTTTTCTTCAATATTCATATGGTATGTGTCAAGAAGTACGCCAATATTTGGACTGTCAATCTCTGCAACATAATCGAGTGCTTCTTTAGCTGTGTTGATAAGACATGTTTCAAAGCGGTTAACCGCTTCTACACAGTATGTTACACCACATTCTTCTGCAACCTTTATAATTTCTTTCATACTTTTAATACTCTGTTCCCAGTAAGGACGTTTGTCGCCAAGGAAGTTATCGGGAGTTCCCCAGCCTGCATAGCTTACACCAGATAAAAGTGTACCGCCACCAATGTGCATTTTTCTTACAATGTTCTGAAGATATTCAACTCCGCCTTTTCTGATACCTTCATCAAGAGAAGATACATCATAAGCTCTGTCAAGACCAAGGCTGTATGTAAGCTCAATACCAACTTCGTCTGCAAGAGCTTTTAAAGATTTTATTTTTTCATCTGACATTTCAAGTAATGGCTGAGCCTGGAATTCAAGTACATCAAAGCCTATTTCTTTTGCTTTTTTTATGTACTTTGCATGGTCTGCATCCCAGTTTTTCTCCCAGAAATTCATAAATATACCAAGTTTGTTCATTTTCATTTCCCCCTATATAATTTAATTATAGAACATCTATATTGTAGCCTAAATATTTTACAAGTGCTTCTTTAATACAAGCTGACCATTCACCTTTTGCTATTGCTACATGGTGTTTGTAACCGTTTTCACACATATATCTGAAAATTTCTTCAAGATTTTTGTTTTCAAAAACAACGCCTGCACCAAAGAATTCTTTATCAAACTTATCATCTGTAAGTTTACCGTCTGTTGTAAAGCCCCAGATTGCTCCGTCTTCAGTTTTGGTTGATGCAACTGTTACCTTGCCTGTTTTAACTTTGCCGTTTACAATACCAACGCCTGTACCTTCGCCATAGCTCTTTTTAAACATTAAATGCTCACTGATGGATGGTTTATCATCAAAGAATGAGGAAGGTATTGCTGAGCAGTGGAACATAATATTTTTTGTAGGACAATCACCATAGTTGTTATTTACATCAAGAAGCATAACTGGCTCTTGTGAAGCAAGGCATAAAGCATACATCATAACAGCATTGTTTATATCAAGCTCACACGCAGCAGGAATTCCTCTTTCGTTAAGGTCGCTAAGCACTAAACAAGGAGCAATATGATACTGTGTTACAAATTCGTCCCAGCATCTTACAGCAACAGCATTTAAGCTGTATTCTTCAATAAGCTTATCAACCACAATACCAAGTTTTGAAATGTTTATAAGCTTTTCTTCAGGATAATTTCCAAACGATGCTACATTTTTATAGTATTCCATTTTAGCTGCAAGCTCTTTTTCGTCAACCTTTCCCATAAGGTCAAAAATATAAGAAAGGTCAATCGTTTCAACGGTAACACCATTGTTTTCAAGTGCAACTTCATCAGTTCTTACAGTTTTAAATGCAGTTGTTCTTGCGCCAAGAGCACCAATACTGAATTTTTTCATTCCTTTTACCACTCGGCAGATTGCAGCAAAATTTTTCAAATCTTCACTAAAAGATTCATCAAGAGGAGAAACTGCCATTTTTTTAGTAAGAGTAAATTTAATTTTACACTGACGAAGCACATGACACATTGCAAATTTACCGCAAACAGTATCTCTTCTTTGAGCAAAATCCATTTTTCCAATTTCATCAGGATATGCCTGCACAAGAATTGGAACATTTGCATTTTTTAATGCTTCTGCCGCACCATTTTCATCCGAGAAGTTTGGCATACATAAAATTACACCATCAAATTTGCCACGGTTTTCTTCAAGGAATTTTGCATATAGCTTTCCTTCCTGACGTGTTTCAACTGCTCCGTAGCGTGTTAAAGATTCATCCATACAGATGTAATCAAATCCATTTTGAGTAACTGCTTTTTGCATTTCTTCTCTTGCCTTTGCAATTACTTCACCCGGGAAAAATCCTCTGTTACCAAAAAACAGAGCGAAAGTGACTTTGTTCTTTTCCATTTTCATATCTCCTTTTTATATTTAATTAAAATTTTATTTCAAATTTATATTTTTGTGTTGCATCAGGTGTAAATGTTAAATAAGCAATATCTCCCTCATACTTAACATTAAATTTACCGCTATCTTTAATCTTGTAGTTATCAGGAACAAAAAGAGCAACTTTGTATTCATCATTTTTTACAAGATTTGCTTCTAAATAAAGCACATTATCTTTAAAGAAAGTATCTTCTATTTCAGCTGCACCTTGTGTAATGTGTCTTGATGTAGATACAATCTGTGGAATATCGCATGCTTTTCTTATTGCTAAAACCTTTGTTTCGCACTCATCAAAGTCAAGATTTAATTTATCTTCAAAAATGCCAAGATATTTATCGTTCCAATAATCGTAAATATGATATTTACCTTTTTCAAGTTCAAGCTCGTTATCAAAATCAACTTCATATTGCTGTTTTTCTTCGGTTGTGTTAAATAAGCTTACAACATTGTAATTTTCCCATTTTTTATTTACAACAAGGTTTGTTATGAATATCTTTGTTTTATCAACTCTCGATATAGCATCCTTTGGTGTAATATCAAGAGAAGGAATTACACGTTTTAAAACATCTACCCTTTCTTTAGGAAGCTTTGTAAGGTCATCACCAAATGTTACGGGCATTCCAAGCATAGAAACAAATACTGCTCTTGAAATTGCCTGATTCAGTGTGTTGTATTCTTCACGGACAAGAACATTATCAGGGTCGTTATACATCATTACATTGTGCATAGGATAAAATTCCATTGCCCTGAAAGCACAATTATGAAGAAATTCTTCCCACTCAAATATATCAAGACCTACCCTTGCTGCATCAAACATATCGCCTGCCCAGGTAACAACAGCGTGATTATCGCCTGCGCACGATAACATATATGTATCATCTCCTGCAAGCTCTCTTACCTTTTTAATCATATTGCGATATGCCTCAAAGGTTGTAAGTGATTTATCATAAAGCTTTTCGTGATGCTTTTCACACATTTCCATACAAATAGGAAGAGTATCAAATTTAATTGCATCATATCCCCACTCTTTAACCTTTGCCATAGCTTTTGGAAGGAAATCGTTAAGATATGTAGGATGAGTTATATCGTAAAAATAAATTCCAACCCAACTTGGATTTTCGCAAAGAACAATTTCAGGATGCTCTTTTATGTAATCTGTTTCCCATGTTTCATTGGTAAAACCTATCCAAAGCGAAGGAATAAGACCAAATTCTTTTATTTTGTCCGAAACATATTTTAATCCGTTCGGATATTTTTGTTTATCAGGATTAAATGTATCAACACCGTCATCTCTTGGCCCAGGTTGCAAATACACATAATGAAGAGGCTCGGATGCCGCATAAAATCCTTTATGATACCATTCCCAGTCAACCCATAGAGTGTTTGCGCCAAAATCTTTTAAATTGTCGCTCATAAATTTTGCGTTTTCCAAAACAGTTTTTTCGCCTGCATCAAATTTTACTGCATACCATGTCATCCAGCCAACAGGAGGCATTTTGCCAAATGTATTGTTTTTATTTATTTTTCCATAAGGAACGCAAAAGTTGTGTGCATATATATCTTTTTTAAACAGGAAAGTAAATTCGCATTTTCCAAAAAGAGTGTAATTGTTTTTTTCAAAATCAAATCCGAAGTTTATATCACTTCCGTCTATTATAACAGCACTGTCTTGATTTCTGTCAAAAAGAGCATTATCATATTTTGAAACACCATTTCCTAAAGAAGTTCTTGTAACATGAGTTCTTTTATCAAGACGCATAGGCAAAATGTTATAAGAATCGTCATATTCAAAAACACCTTCTATATCAGCATCTGCTAATACGGTTATCCCGTTTTTATCTGCCTTAAAAGTGATTAAAAGTGTTTTTTCTTTATTATAATACGTTACCTTTTTAACAACACCAAGATTTTCAAGAATATATGTATCCTCACATTTATCAAAACCATTTAAAATATCACTTTTAATTTTTGCTGTAAAATATTTTTTTCCATATCCAACGCACATTATAAAACTATCTTTGTTATAGTCAAGAAAGTAATTATTATAGCTTAAATATACACTATTTGTACTCATTATTTACGCCCCTTTTTTAAAAACCTGCTAATAATATTATAAGTAACTGATAATTAAATATCAATTACTTATAATGTACCATACTGATGTTTTGTGCTTTTATATATTTGTATAAAAATTTAATATATCTTATTGACATATATCATACCAAAGTTGTAGAATATACTTAATTACAAATCGAAAGGATTTTAAAAACTATGGAATTTTCAAAATTAAAAAACCTGATGGATAAATTTGTAAGTGAATACAATACACCTGGTGTAGATGTTATTGTTTATAAAAACCACGAAATGCTTTTTAGGTATTTTACAGGTTTTAGCGATATTGAAAATAATAAAAAAATGAATGGCGATGAGCTTTATCTTATTTTTTCAATGACAAAAATGATAACCTGTACTTGCGCACTTCAGCTTCTTGAGCAAGGCAAATTTTTGCTTAGCGACCCTGTTTCAAAATATCTTCCCGAATTTGAAAAAATGAAAATTTCATCCGATGAACTCGACATCGAAAATGCAGCAAAAATTACAACAGGTGCATCGGTTGGAGAAAGCATCAAAACAAGTGATGATGGTTATGCAAAAAATCAAATCACAATAAAAAATTTATTTACAATGGGTGCAGGTCTTGACTATGACTTAAGAAGCGAGAGCATAAAAAAATCACTTGCAGAAGGAAAAATTTCAACAAGAGAGCTTGTGAGCGCAATCGCACAAAAGCCTTTAGGCTTTGAACCGGGTACAAGATACCGCTACAGCCTTTGCCACGATGTTCTTGGTGCATTAATCGAAATATGGTCAGGTAAAAAACTTGGCGATTATATGAAAGAAAATCTTTTTGACCCACTTGGAATGAAAAATACATTTTTCGGTGTACCTAAGGATGAAGAAAGACTTTCTAAAATGGCAGCAAGATACACTTACGATAAAGACAGAAAGCCACAAAGAAATGAGCTTGAATGTGTATATAATCTATCCAATGAATATCAAAGCGGCGGTGCAGGACTTACATCATCGTGCGAGGATTATGCTTTATTTCTTGATGCACTTGCCTGTGGCGGTGTAGGCAAAACAGGCAACAAAATTTTATCATCTGCAACCATTGAGCTTATGGGTACAAACCACTTAAACGAAAAACAGTATGAAGATTTCCAAAGCTTACAGTTTGGCTACGGATACGGCCTTGGTGTGAGAACACATACTGACAAAGCAATAAGCGGTTCTTTAAGTCCTCTTGGCGAATTTGGCTGGGACGGTGCTGCAGGCGCATTTTCTATGGTTGATCCAAAAAACAACCTTTCTCTTACATATTTTCAGCATATTCACGGTTGGGATAAAAGACTGCAACGAGAAATGAAAAATGCTCTTTATGCTTGTCTTGATTAAATAAAATGAGGTGTTTTTTATGAACCTTATCGCTTTTAAGTATGGAAAAACGGAAATCAATGAAAAAATGGCATTTGAAGATGGCGATAAAAACATAAAGCTTCCTATTTCGCTATTGTTTTTCTTAATAGAAACCGAAAATAAAAAAATTTTAGTTGATGTTGGCTGTGATACAATGCCCGGTTTTTGCTTATATGAATTTGAAAACCCCATAAGTATTCTTGAAAAATACGGCATAAAAAAAGAGGAAATCACCGATATTGTTATTACTCACGCTCATCATGACCATTTTGACTGTTTAGGTTACTACCCCGATGCAAAGGTTTATATTAATGAAAACGAGTCTTTGGATGTAACAAATCGCTTTAAAAACATAAAAAACCTTTTTGCTTTCAAAAAAGATATTGAAATTTGTGATAATGTTATTGCAAAACATATTGGCGGACATTCAAAAGGCTCAAGTGTTGTTCTTATCAAAAATAACGATAAAACCTTTGTATTATGCGGTGATGAATGTTATACTATGGAAAATTTTTCAAAAGGAAAACCTACAGGAAGCAGTATCAATCTTGAAAAAAGCACGCAATTTATTAATGAATACAGAAAAGATGCATATATTCCGCTTTTGATGCATGATCCCAATCTTGTAAAAGAAATAGGATTTAAAAAAATATTTTAATTGTTGTTATATCCAACGGTAAGCAAGTTTGCTTACCGTTTTTTTATTACCATTTATTTAAAAATTTTACCCTTTAAAGATTATAAAATTTTTGCTAAAATTATCTTATAGCATTACAACTTAAGGAGGATTAATTTATAATGTTAAAAAAATTCATGTGCTTATTTATGATTTTGATTTTAGCTGTTTCAAATGTATATGCCGGCGTCTTACCTGCATTTTCAGACGGTGATTTTGAAAACGGTAATTTAAATGGCTGGCAAGGTGTTGCAGCAGCCGAAAGTCTGAATGGAAAAATAACTGTTATTTCTGAAAATTCAATAAAATATTTAAAATATTACGACAGAAAAGACAAATATTCTTTTCCTGCAATTGATGTAACCGATTTTCTTTTGAAAAATGGAACGGGTAAATACAAAGCATCAGGAAAATTCAAATACTCTTATCCTGATGGCGCAGATAAATCTGATACCACAAAATATGAACCTGTAAAATCTGCACTTGTTCTTTTAAGGACTCAAAGCAAAACATCAGATATTACAGGTCTTGAAAAGGCATCCTTCAAAGCTTTAAAATCTTTTTCATCGCCAGTGCCCGAAACGTGGTATGATTTTGATGTAGAGCTTGAAATTACCGATTTTACCTTCGGGAGCGGAAATACTTACAAAGACCCATACAATGCTTTTTTTGGTATAAGAGTTGACAACGAAAATTTTGACATTTGCGTTGATGATGTTAAATTTGAATATATTACTGAAGAAAAAGGTCTTCAGGCTGAATTGATTGACAATGCTGCACAAATAAAATACAGTGCAAAAGAGGTTATATCAAAATTTGGCGAAGAAAATGCAAAAGCACTCGCTCTCATTTATTCAAATCAAAACAAACTTATCGGTGTACATATAAACAACAATTTATCCACCTCAACAAGCGATACCGAAACTTTTAAAATAAATATTCCATCAAACGAAAAAGCGTATGTTAAACTTTTTGCAACAAACGCAAAAGATAAATTTAATCTTATTTATTCAAAAGATATCGGTCCAAAACAGGCAAAGCTTGTTCTTATAGGCGATTCAATCTGTGTGGATTATCCTCTTAACCATTCTTACCCTATTCAGGGTTGGGGCTATTATATGCAGGATTTTCTTAACGAAAATATACAGGTTAAAAATTACGCTCACGGCGGTTACAGTACAAAAACCTTTTTAGAAGGTGCAGGAAACTGGAATGGCATTTTACAAACACTTGAAAAAGGTGATTATGTAATGGTTTCGCTTGGTATTAACGATAGTAGTTCAAACGAAAAATACCATACAGATACCGACAAATATGTAGAAAACCTCAAAAAATTTGCAACAGATACCCGTAGCAAAGGTGCAGAAATTATTTTTATCACCCCAACTCCCGGTTCATGGAGTGAAAACAACTCTATGCAGGGGCGTTCTGAATTTATGAAACAGGCAGCAAAAGAAGCCGATGTTATTGTACTTGATTTAAATGCCAGGTTATATGATATCTTTAAGGAAATAGGAAATCTTGACGAAGTAAGATATAAATATTTTATCCCGAATAACTACCTTAAAGATAAAGGTATGACAGATGAACAAATTGCAAACGCAAGCGGAAATGTTAAAACCTACGGCTACGATTACACACACTTTAATCCCGAAGGGGCAAAACTACTTGCAACATATATTTTTGAACTTTTAAAAGAAACATCATCAGGACTTAACGCATATATAAAATAGAATTTATAAATGACTGTAATACTTTTATTGGTATTGCAGTCTTTTTATATTTATGTTATAATTATAAACTGACAATAGCAAAAAGGAAGGTACATACTATGAAAAAGCTATCAAGAATAATTTCACTTGTTATTATAACCGCAATAATTTCTTCTTTTTTACCGGTTTGTGCAAACAACAATATAAGTGTGTTTGTAAATAACTCAAGAATATCTTTTGATGTTGAACCGGTTATAATTAATAACAGAACTATGGTCCCTTTAAGAGCAATATTTGAAAAAATAGGAGCAGAAGTTGAATGGAATGAAACCACCAAAACTGCCGAAGCAACCTGTCAGGATACTTTGGTTTCTGTTAAAATAGATGATGAAGTTATGTATGTAAACGGAGTAGCAAAAAAAATTGATGCTCCTGCAAAAATTGTTGAACAAAGAACATTAATTCCTCTTCGTGCGGTATGCGAAGCTTTTGACTGCACAGTAGACTGGGATGAAACCCTAAAAAAAGTTTCAATTGATGCTAAAGGTGTTAATCGACGAAATGGCGGTCTTTCAGCATTAAAGGTTGAAAAAAGCTTTGATGAAAGAATTGCGCTTCTTTACGAAAATATCTTAAATTCTGAAAAAATCAGAAATATATATAAACCCGAAGAAGCTTTAAACAAAGAAAATCCTTATACAGTTTTTATTTCAGTTTGTGACGCCAAAAGCCGTGCAATTGTATTTCACAATTCTGCTTTCAGCATAGAAGAAGCATTTAACAAAGCCTTCCAAAGTGCGAAAAAGTTTGTTTTTGAAAACAATTACAATGTTATCTGGATTAAAGCCGATGTTGTTGACAGTTTTGAAAAACTCACAACAGATGAATTAAAAGTAAAAGTAACAAATTCTTTCAACGAATTTTACAGAAAAGGTATTTCTCTTGATGATAATTTTAACACTGCTTTTCTTGAAGCAGAAATAAACGGAAACAAAATGTTAGATTATAAAGAAACAAAAGAAATTGACCTTGATGTTATAAACACATATATTAAAAAATATCAGAAGCACACACCAAAGGTTAACAAAATACCCGATCAGATAATAGCCTTCACCTGCATTGGATTTATGTGCGATGAAAACAGCAAAATATACGAATTAAACGGTTATGGAGATAACAAAGGTTTAGACTATGGCAGAAGAAGTTATAAAGTAGACCGCGATGCTATTAAAGATGTGGTGTTAAGTGGTACATACTGGCTGGCAAATGAAATACAGGATGACGGATTATTTAACTACGGATACTACCCTACTTATGACAAACTCTTTACCGCATACAACTATTTAAGACATTTATCGGGTATGTTCCCTCTTATGTGGACATACACAATAACTGGTGATGAAAAGTTAAAAGAATCTGCAAAAATTACTCTTGAACGCTTTTTAAAACAAATTGTAAATAAATCTGAAAATGTTTCTTATTTATTGGACAGAACCGAAATTAAGCTTGGCGGCAATGGTGTTGCAATTGTACTTCTTGATACATATATGCAAACCTTTGGAAAAGATGAAAAGCTAATTGCGCTTTGCGAAAGACTTGGCGAAGGAATGTTAGAGCTTCAAAATAAAGATGGTTCATATTACCACATTTTAAATCCTGATTTTACAAAAAAAGAAGAATACCGCACCGTTTATTATGACGGTGAAGCAACATACGGTTTTTGCGTGCTTTATAAATTAACAGGAAATAAAAAATGGCTTAATGCTGCACAAAAAGCTATGGAATATTTTATTGAAAATGATTACACACAATATAGAGACCATTGGGTAGCTTATGCAGTAAACGAAATTACCAAGCATATAGATGATGAAAGGTATTATGAATTTGGATTAAAAAACCTTCAGCTTAATATGAAACGAATTTATAATCAGAAAACTTCGTATCATACATATATGGAGCTTCTTCTTGCAGGCTTTGAAATGTATGACAGAATGATTGAAGAAAAAATAGAATGTGATTATCTTGAAGAATTTGATGAAGAGTTTTTTGCTCAGACAATCCAGCGAAGAGCCGAGCATATGCTAAATGGTTTCTTCTATCCGGAATATGCAATGTATCTTAAAAATCCTGAAAGTATTGTTGGTACATTCCATGTCAGACACGATGGATACAGAGTGCGTATTGACGATGTAGACCATTTTATAGCAGGTTACTTCCATTACTGGCAACTTTACGATAAAGTTCAAAAATATTTAAAATAGTTTAAACAAAAAGGCTGAACGTAAAAGTTCAGCCTTAAAATTTATTTTTTTGTCTGATACAACGGCTCGCAGGTTAAGTTTACTCCAAGCCGTCTGAAAACTTTTTCGTCTACAGATGACAAAATAACAGTTGAATGAACCTCACAGCCTCTTAATTTCGAAAGCTGCTCCATTGCAAGTTCAGCATTTTCATCACTTGCCGCACAAATTGAAAGTGCAATAAGTATTTCATCAGTATGAAGTCTTGGATTTCGGTTTCCAAGATGTGCCGTTTTTAAGTGCTGAATAGGCTCTATAATAACCGGTGAAATAAGTTCTACTTCATCGTCAATTCCTGCAAGTGCCTTTAAAGCATTTAATAAAAGTGCCGATGATGCTCCAAGAAGTTCAGTAGTTTTTCCTGTTATAATTGTACCGTCAGGAAGCTGAAGTGATGCTGCAGGCAAGCCAGTGATTGCCGCTTTTTGAAGTGCAGGTGCAATAACTAATCTGTCGTTTGTTGTAATACCTGCTTTTTTCATTAAAAGTTCAAGCTTATAAACGGTATCGTCATCGGTTAATATACCTTTTCTCTGGTCGCAAAGAGCTGTATAATATCTTCTTATTATTTCCTGCTTTGATGCTTCTTTTACAACCTCATCATCGATAATGCAGTTGCCCGCCATATTAACACCCATATCGGTAGGTGATTTATAAGGACAAGTTCCAAGAATTTTTTCAAGCATTGCATTTACAACAGGGAAAATTTCAACATCACGGTTGTAGTTTACTGTTGTTTTGCCGTACGCTTCAAGATGGAACGGGTCAATCATATTTACATCGTTAAGATCGGCAGTTGCAGCCTCATACGCAAGATTAACAGGATGTGTAAGCGGAATATTCCATATAGGAAATGTCTCAAATTTAGCATATCCTGACTGGATACCTCTTTTATGTTCATGATAAAGCTGTGATAAACAGGTTGCCATTTTTCCGCTTCCGGGACCTGGAGCTGTAACAACCACAAGCTCTTTTGTAGTTTCTATATATTCATTTTTTCCAAAGCCATCATCACTTACAATTTTGGCAATATCCGAAGGATAACCATCTATTGTGTAATGACAATAAACCTTAACACCAAGCGCTTCAAGCCTCTTTTTAAATGCTGTGCACGCAACCTGATTGTTAAAGCGTGTCATTACAACCGAGCCAACATAAAGACCAATTGAACGGAAACAATCTATCAAACGGATAACATCAAGATCATAGGTAATTCCAAGGTCACTTCGTTGCTTATTTTTTTCAATATCAAATGCATTTATGGCGATAACAATCTCTACCCTGTCTTTTAGCTGAAGAAGCATTTTAAGCTTACTGTCCGGCTCAAAACCCGGTAAAACTCTTGACGCATGATAATCGTCAAATAACTTTCCGCCAAATTCAAGGTACAGCTTTCCGCCAAATTGCGCTATTCTTTCTCTGATATGTTCAGATTGTGTATGAAGATATTTATCATTGTCAAATCCAACCATCGCCATTTAATACACCTCTTATCTTTTGAATACTTCCATATTTTTTAATTATATAACATATTTAATATTATTTCAAGAGTAAAAAAACTTTTTTGGGATATGTTGTCATTTTTGTATGTTTATGGTATAATTAATACATAAATCCAAACTCAAAGGAGATTATATGAAAAGTAACATTAAAAAAGCTGTTCTTATAGTATTTCTTATAGCCGTTTTTTGTATTCTTATGGCGTTCATTGACGGAATACTTAAAGCAAGTTATTTTATTAAATCAATCATAAAATTTGTATTGTTTTTAATATTACCGGCTATATACTCATTTTATGACAAAAGCATAAAAATAAAAGAAATTTTTATAATAAATAAAAAAGGAATAAACCTCGCACTCATTTTAGGTGTATCGGTTTACTTAGTTATTTTAGGCGGATATTTACTTCTTAAAAATGTTTTTGATTTTTCAAAAATTACAGGTGCATTAACTCAAAACATCGGCGTTACAGGAAGTAATTTTATATTTGTTTCGCTATACATATCTTTTGTAAATTCTTTTTTAGAAGAGTTTTTCTTCCGTGGATTTGCTTTTTTAACACTCAAAAGAATAACAGGCACAAAATTTGCTTATCTATTCAGTGCGGCGGTATTTGCAATTTATCATATAGCTATGATGATTGGCTGGTTTGAGCTTGATGTATTTACAATCATTATGGCAGGGCTTTTTGCAGGTGGACTTATATTTAACTATCTTAACGAAAAAAGCAAAACTATCTACCCTTCGTGGTTAGTACATATGTTTGCTAATTTTGCCATAAATACAGTAGGCTTTATACTGTTTGGAATAATATAACCAAACAATACTAAGTTTATATTTTTAAATATTGACTTTAATTAAATCTTATGGTAAAATTAAGTATATTATCTTGTGGAGGTTACTATTATGAAACATATTAAAACTCTTAAAACTCGCAATCTTTGTGACAGCGCGAAGAATGGCGGATGCGGCGAATGCCAGACTTCTTGTCAGTCTGCTTGCAAAACAAGCTGTGGTATTGCTAATCAGCAGTGCGAAAACAAAAAAGAAAGCAAGTAATTTTAAATTATTAAATGCCGTTGTAATAAACGGCATTTTTTATTGTGATAGTATACAAGGAGATTTGTTTTATGATACATAAATATAAACTTGGCGGATACAACATTGTGCTTGATATTTCGTCAGGCTCGGTACATGTGGTGGATAATGTTGCCTACGACATAATTGATATTTTTGAAGATAATGATAAAAATACCATTATTGAAAAAATATCGGAAAAATATGCTGATAATAAAGATATTACAAAAAACGATATAGAAGAATGTTACTTACAAATTGAAGAATTAAAAAATAATGGTCAGCTTTTTGCTCCCGATACATTTGAAGATAAAGCAGGGCATTTAAAACAAAAAACATCGGGAGTTATAAAGGCGCTTTGCCTTCATGTAGCACACACCTGCAACTTAAACTGTTCATACTGCTTTGCAAGTCAGGGAAAATATCACGGCGAGCGCGATGTGATGAGCTTTGAGGTTGGAAAAAGAGCACTTGATTTTCTTGTTGAAAATTCGGGAACAAGAAAAAACCTTGAGGTTGACTTTTTTGGCGGCGAGCCGCTTATGAACTTTGATGTTGTGAAAAAACTTGTTGAGTATGCAAGAAGCATTGAAAAAGAAAAAAACAAAAACTTCCGTTTCACATTAACAACAAACGGTGTTCTGGTTGATGACGATGTTATAGAATTTGCAAACAAAGAAATGAGCAATGTTGTTTTGAGTCTTGACGGCAGAAAAGAAGTTCACGACCGTTACAGAGTTGACTATAACGGAAACGGCAGCTGGGATAAGATTGTTCCTAAATTTCAAAAATTTGTAACTCTTAGAGGCGGCAAAAACTACTATATGCGTGGCACCTTTACACATGCAAACCCCGATTTTTTAGAAGATATCAAAAAAATGCTTGAGCTTGGTTTTTATGAGCTTAGTATGGAGCCAGTTGTGTGTGCCCCCGGCGATAAAGAAGAATTAACCGAAGAAGATTTACCAATAGTACTTGACCAGTATGAAAAGTTAGCAAATCTTATGATAGAATACGATAAAAAAGGCACACCATTTACCTTCTATCACTATATGATTGATTTAGAAGATGGCCCTTGTATTTACAAAAGAATTTCGGGCTGTGGCTCAGGAACTGAATATATGGCAGTTACACCCTGGGGTGATTTATACCCATGCCATCAGTTTGTTGGTGAAGAAAAGTTTAAGCTTGGCGATATTTATAACGGTGTTACAAATACGAAAATTCAGCAAAGCTTTTCAGATTGTAATGTTTATGCACGCCCCGACTGCAAGGACTGCTGGGCAAAGCTATATTGCTCTGGCGGATGCAGTGCAAATGCATATCATTCAACAGGCTCTGTCAAGGGTGTTTACAAATACGGATGTGAGCTTTTTAAAAAGAGAATGGAATGTGCTATTATGGTTGCAATATCAAGAGCATTCAGTGAGGAAGAATAATGAATACCCCTATCTGTGATTTTGTAGAAAATTACATAAATTCCAATGCATTAAGATGCCATATGCCAGGACATAAAGGAAAAGATTTTCTTGGCTTTGAAAAATATGATATTACCGAATTTTTTGGTGCTGATTCTCTTTATGAAGCAACTGGCATAATAAAACAAAGCGAAGATAATGCAGGCAAGATTTTTGGTGCAAATACATTTTATTCAACCGAAGGTTCTTCACAGTGTATTCGTGCTCTTATTTATCTTGCGTTACAATTTGCAAAACAAAATGGAAAAAATACTCATATTTTTGCTACAAGAAATGTTCATAAAACCTTTTTAAGTGCACTTAATCTTTTAGATTTTGATGTTACCTGGATTTATGGCAAAAATCAAACATCATATCTTTCGTGCAAAATAGATGCAGATGATATTGAATGTGCATTAAAAAGCGCAAAAACAAAACCGTGTGCACTTTACATCACCTCTCCTGACTATCTTGGAAATATGCAGGATATTAAAAAAATTGCCGATGTATGCCACAAATTTGGCGTTCTTTTATTGGTGGATAACGCTCACGGTGCATATTTAAAATTTTTGGAAGAATCAAATCATCCAATAGACTTGGGTGCTGATATTGTATGTGATTCTGCACACAAAACACTTCCCGCTTTAACAGGCGGTGCATACCTTCATATATCGTACAATGCGCCATCGTTTTTTAAAGAAAATGCAAAAGAAGCACTTGGTATGTTTGGTTCAACAAGCCCTTCATATCTTATTTTGCAGTCGCTCGATAAAATAAATCCTTATTTATATTATGATTTTAAAAACGAGCTTTCTTCTTTTATTAAAGATACAAATAAAGTTAAAGAAATACTTGTATCAAACGGTTATTCTTTTTGTGGCGATGAAAAATTAAAGCTTACTCTTGATATAAAAAAATATGGATATACAGGCTTTTCTTTTGCGGACATACTTATTAAAAACAATATTTATCCTGAATTTTACGATAACGATTTTGTTGTGCTTATGCTTACTGAGCAAACAGGTAAAAATGATTTAAAACGGTTAACCGATGTGCTTTTGTCAATTAAAAGCAAACCCGAAGTTTTTGACGCACCTCCCGTTTTACACAAACCAAAAAGGATAATGAGTGTTAAAGAAGCACTTTTTTCAAAAAGAGAAATTTTGGATATTTCAAAATGCAAAGGAAGAGTTTTTGCATCACTTTCTATCTTTTGTCCACCTGCAGTTCCAATTATAATTTGCGGAGAAGAAATTGACGAAAGTGCAATTAATTGTTTTTCTTATTATGGCGTAAAAAAATGTGAAGTTGTTAAGTAATGCACAATAAAAAAGACCCATTGGATATCCAATGGGTTTTTTATTTATTTTAAATTATTCTTCAATAATTTCTTCTTCGATTATTTCTTCTTCAATAATCTCTTCTTCAATGATTTCTTCTTCAATGATTTCTTCTTCAATGATTTCTTCTTCGATTACTTCTTCAATAATCTCTTCTTCAATGATTGTTTCTTCGATAATTACTTCTTCAATTACTTCTTCAACTACTTCTTCAACTTCAACAGTTGCAATCATAACTTTCTTTTCTGCGCCATCCCAGTCAACCTTGCAACCAAAAGCTTCTGATACTGCACGAAGTGGAATTAAAGTTCTGTCATTTACAATCTGAGCAGCAACATCTAATTCAACAGCTTCATTTCCAACAAAAAGTGTTGGTGTACCAATCTGTAAAACAACGCTTGTTTCTTCTTTGAAAGCAGAAACTGTTTTTGTTTCGTCATCCCAGTTAACAACTGCACCAAGTGCTTCAAAAATAACTCTTAAAGGAACCATTGTTCTATCGTTAATTATAACAGGGTCAACATCAAATACTAAAGCTTCGCCGTCTAATTCAACACTGATTGCTTTTTCAGCAGTTTCTTCAACTACTTCTTCAACAATTATTTCTTCTGTAACTTCTTCAATAACTGTTTCTTCAACAATTATTTCTTCTGTAACTTCTTCGATAACTGTTTCTTCAACAATTACTTCTTCTGTAACTTCTTCGATAACTGTTTCTTCAACTACTACCTCTTCAGTTACTTCTTCAACAACTGTTTCTTCAGCAAATGCCATTGTGCAAGATAAAATCATAGCAACTGCCAAAATGATACTTAAAAATTTTTTCATCCTTTGTTTCCTCCAATTTTAATTTATTTTTATTCTATAACACATGGTGTGTTAGGATGGATAACATTAATCCAGGTTGTACCGGGATTTGTCATAACTTCGTTTCCGTCAGCTGTTTTAAAAACGGTTTTTGCATTTCGTGATGTTTTCTGCCAGGTAACAGGAACACATTTACCGCCTGTTATAAATATACCTTCACCGCTTCCTACAGTATCAACCTCCTGACGGTCAGAACCATCGCCAAGAGAGTAGTTTCTTGTATACTGAATTATAATATTTGTAGCGGTAGCATATACACCATTAGCATCTTTATGTTCAGTAGAATTCATTTTTCGCTTATAAACCTTATTTTCCGCATCGTATGTATAATAAACTTTGTAGTGATACGAATAAGGAACGGTAATATTTAAAGCACTTTCCCCTTCAATTTCACAAAATTCTCTGTTTATATTTTCAATTTTATCTTCTGTGGTGTTTCGGTATCCTTTTTTAGATGCCATTTCTTTAATATTTGCTATATTTGTATAGGCGCTGTGCCAGTCGCCTGCATATTTTCTCTCACGCCAGAAGATTGATTCATCCGTTCCTAAAATTCCGTTTATTTTGTTGATGCCAAGACTTGAAATATCGTTTGCCGCCTTGGGACTCCAGCCAAAATGAACATAAGTTGCATCGTTTTCAAGAACATAATCTAAAAAGTAATGTCTGGATGAGCGAACAGGTCCGATTTTTTCACAGTCGGTATTTTTAAAAAGTGCCATAAAACGGGTTGAACCGCCTTCGACCATTACTTCATAAACCTTGTATGCTTTATCAAGTCCTGCCTGAGGCCATGCAGAGCTGTTGTCGTTATCAATCATTACTGCAATCGGTCTTTCGTTACTGTCAGCAACCACCTTGTAAAACTCGCTTGTTGTATCAACTACTTCAGGTGGAATTATTTCGTCTTCCTTTGCAATATCATCTTTTTTTGCGCAAGCTGTAAATAAAAATGTAAGTGATAAAATAAGTGCCAGAACTTTTTTCATACTCTCACCCTATATTAAATTTATTATATATTATTCTACATCATTAATTACCAGTTGTCAAACAAAACAAAAAATTATTCATTAATTTGTAATAATTCTTATTGCTTTGCTTTTATTTGTTATTTCAACTTTTTTATGGTCACCACCGTATTCACCGTCAACAGTCCAGCTTATAGGGGTTTGACAATGTATTTTAATTTTACTGCACTTTAACGAAACAAACATCTTTGATTGTGTATTACGGCTAAGAAGATCTGTAATTGCCGTCTGAAGCTCCATTGGATTTTTTGGCATTTTAATTAAAAGAACCTCAAAAAGTCCGTCATTTAACGAAACATCTTTACTTACCATTTCAAATCCACCTACATAATCAGTGTTTGATACCATACCAAAAACAAATTCATCTTCTATAAACTTATCTTCTACATTGATTTTTGTTTTGATGGGTTTGATTGTCCCTACTCTTTTTAAGCCCTCCATCAAATATGCCGCATAACCAAACATATTTTTGAACTGCTGATTTGTCTGATAGGAAACATCTGTAAATGCGCCGAATGCCGCTACATAGACAAAATATTTTTTTGAAAATTTTCCTATATCAACTAAAATTTCTTTTCCTTTTATAATGTTTTTACAGGCTTCAAGCTGATTTTTTGGAATATGAAGACTTGTGGCAAAATCATTTACCGTTCCTGATGGAATATAGCCAAGAGGTGGGCGTTTTGCTTTTGGAATACTCATAAGTCCACACACTGCCTCATTTAATGTACCATCGCCACCCGATGCGACAACAAGGTCATAATCGAGTGCATTTTTAGAAATTTTTTCAGTTGCATCGCCTTTTGTCTGGGTAGGATACACCAAAACCTCATAATCTGCTTTTACAAAAGTATCTATTATATTTAAAAGATTTCCTTTTATCTGCGCTCGTCCAGAGTGCGGATTAAAAACAAAGTAAAGTTTTTTCGGCATAGATAAATCTCCTTTTAATTATAATATATGTATTACACTTGCCATAAAAAACACATTTTATAACTTTATAATTTATTAATTCTAACACTTTTTAACACATTATGTCAATAACAATACTCAAAGTAAAAAATAAACCGCACCCCAAAAAATAAGGCGCAGTTTATTTTACTATATAAGGAAGATTTATGCAGTTTTAATTTCAAGACGAAGCTTATCTGATATCATAGCAATAAACTCCGAATTTGTAGGTTTACCTTTACTGCTTAAAATCGTATAGCCAAACATTTCGTCTAAAACTTCAGGGTCACCTCTGTCCCATGCAACCTCAATTGCGTGTCTTATAGCTCTTTCCACCCTTGAAGATGTAGTATTGTATTTTTTAGCCACAGAAGGATACAAAATTTTGTAACCGAATTTATGGTATCCATATCGTTAATAACCATAATTATTGCATCACGCATATACTGATATCCCTTAATATGTGCAGGAACACCAATTTTTTGAATAATCTGGGTAACACCCATTTCTAAATCAAAATTTCCGTTTGAATTTATATTTTTAAAATTAACTGTTTTAAAAGGTGACATATTGTCTTTAAACTCTCTTATTCTTTCTTCAATTACCGAAAGTTCAACAGGTTTAATTATGTAATACTTTGCACCAAGATTCATTGCTGTTTTTGTAAGTCTGTCATTGCCAATTGCCGAAATAACAATAACATTAGGCTTTTTTGTAAGAGTTGAATTTGCATTTATTTTGCTAAGAACCCCAAAACCGTCAAGATTTGGCATAACTACATCAACCAAAAGAACATCAGGTTTTGTCTGGAGAACCATTTCGTATGCCTCTTTTCCATCAAATGCGGCACCAACAAACTCAATTCCCTCACAATGTGTAAGATGATCTCTCATTGTTCTGCAAAATTCCTTATTATCGTCAGCAACAACCACTCTTATCTTATTATTCATCATTAACTCCTCCAATATTTTGTTTTTTGTAATTTCATTATATATTTCGTTGTATCTATTTACAACAAAGTCGCTTTTATTCGATTTTTATTTCCAAATATTTACAAATATGTATATTATTTACAATTAGTTTTTTAAAAAAAGCAGACTTTTTCTTAGTAATTAAAGAAGGATTGAACCATTTAAGTTCAACCCTTCTTGTTTTTTTATATTGGTTTTTCTTTTTTCAAAATGTTTTTACACTTTTTTCAAAAAAATGACCTAAAACGACCAAAATATTTTTACTCCTAAATTAAGCTAAAATTTGTATTGCCATTTTTTTAATAAAAGTGTATAATGAAGTCATAAATTGTAGAAAATGCTTTTGGAGGATTATATAAATGAAAAAAGAGATTAACACTTTTGCTAAATTTTTCAGTATTATTATTTCTGTAATTACTATTTTTCTGATTTTTTCAGACTGGCTGTCACAAGTATACTTTGGCGCTTCGGTTTCTATATTTGAAGTTTCTGATATTTTAAAAACCCTTCCAACATTTGATATAATTGAAAGTTCTGTTATATCAATTATTATTTCGCTTTCAGTTATTGTTGCAATATCGCTTGAAGCATTGTTTTTAATGTGTATATTTACAAAACAAAAAACTACATCTTTAGTATGCACACTATCATCAGTTTTTAATATTGCAGCATCCATTGCATTTCTTGTTTTGACTGCTCTTATAAATATTGGTTTTTCTTATAAAAATCTTGGGTTAACAGCTGTTTTTGTAAACACAACATCAACGCCCTATTTAATAATTATTTTATCAATTGTTAAAAGAATACTTCTTTTTATAAAGAAAAAAGATAAAAAAGTTAAATTCAATTCTGAATCTGATGCATCATACTTTGAAAACATTTCTTGCTCTAAAGAAAAAATTTGCCCCGTATGCAGTTCAGTTAATATAGAAGAAGCAAAATTTTGCAAAGACTGTGGCGCAAACTTTGTTGCTTTGGATATAGCCACGAATTTAAAAGAAGACAACATTAAAATATGTAAAATATGCGGTGAAGAAATCTCTGATAAAATGGCATATTGCATACATTGCGGAAATAAAATTGAAGACTAAAAAAGGCAAATTAAAAGACGGGATGTTTATCCCGTCTTTTTTAGTGTAGCCACAAAATATTAAGTTCTTTGTTCCAATCAACATCATATCCCATATAATCAGTAATAAATGTTAAGGGGATATGTATTTCTCCGTTTATAAGCACAGGTTTTGCTTTTAAATCAACCATTTCGCCTTTTATTTCGGCTTTTGTTTCATTAACATTCATTTTTGCTGTAAAATATATTTTTTTGATTGTGATATCGCCAGTTTGTTCATTATATAAAAGGTCATAATCGGTTTTTTCACAAATTCTTCTCATTGCAATATACCACATATTATCTTTTAAAACAGGTTTGTCCTTTTGAACAATAATTTCGTCCTTGAGCCTTATTACAAGATCGTTATTAAACGAAGGAATTGCTATTCTTGTTTTGTTGTTTACAAGAATTTCATTTTCTATTCTGTCAACTGTTACAATGTCTTCGCCTGCATCTATTTTTTCAAAGTATACCCCATTTTTTGAAAGATACAAAAAATTCTGGTCGGTGTAATAGAAAATATCATTAAGCGCGCCTATATATTTTGGTCTTTCTATTTCATAATCAAGCTTGGTAAACGGCATATCAGGTGTTGACATAAAGAAAAATCCATACTTTGTACAGCTTATTTCGATTTTATTATTTCCGTAAGGAATGTTAACTGTAGATAATTCAAACCAGTCCTTACCATTTTCGCTGTAATAATTCTTTCCTGCACAAACATAATATTTGCCCATTGAATAACCTATCTTTGTAGGATATTCGTCAAATGTTTTTTCACTTACAAGATTAAAATCTTTATCAAAAATATAAACCTTATTATAAAAATCAAGTACACTTGTGTAATAAGACGGAGCGCCGTCGTATTCAGCCCATTTTGCAATGTATCCGCCTTCGGTTGCAATTATGTCGTAATGTCTGCCTTCGGCTTTAAAAATTTCTTTTGCTTCATTACTAAGATTTATCTTTTCAAAATTTACAAGGTTACTGCTTTTGTATAAATCAAGATTGTTCCATACAAGAAAATCTTTTCCGTCTGTTTTTATTCCCTTTTTAGCCACCTCAAATTGCGAAGGCTCAAATTTAACCTCATAAGGAGAATCCTTTAAAACAAAAGAGTTAATCATACCGCCATTATTGTTTGCAGGAAGGATAACATCAATATAAAATGTTGTTTTTTTATTTTTTTCAAGCTTTACACACGCCATTGTGTCAAGTGCACCATCACCCTTATTACCTTTTGAAATTGCATAAGGAAACACACTTTGCATATTTTCATCATACAAAATAACAATATTGTTTGAGCTTGTTTCAAGATTATAATAAACATATCTGTCAAAATTGCAACGGTTGTTTATGGTAACTTTATAATTTACCCTTACACCGTAGTTACCAAGGTTGCACGCCTCAAGATAGTTATCCTCATATCGTGTTACCAAACGGTTTGGAATAAACTTGTTTTCATCCTGCGGATTTTTTTCTTCATCTGTGGATTTTGTATCTGTATGGAAAACATCAAAATACCACCACTCATCTTTTTTAATGTCGGGAACATCATCACCATAAAGATTTAATTTTTCTTCGTCTTTATATTTTATAACAAGCATATCTGACTCGGCGCACATATCTTTTGCCCATTTTGCATTTTGCGGATTTAAATTTGTAACCCATTTTTCTGTATATCTTCCGGCGGTATTATACTGATTGTAAATATTCACAGGTAAATATGCTCCGTCTTTATCCTTGTTGTTTATATTAAAGTTAAGTGTTGCACAAACCTTTGGAAGTGTTTCGGCAATACCTTTATATTGTCTTTCTCTTATATATCCGTCTTCTTTGGCGTTGTAATTATGATTACTTCTGTCCTTTAAAGTTCCTGTGTGTTTAAGTGCTGCAATATTAAAATCGCACTCACCCGACAAAACCTCAAAATCCATTAAAATATTAACAGGTTTTAAATACGGCACAACCGAATAATTGTCTATATACTGGCTTAACCATACATTTTTTGTGTTGCTTATTCCAAACTTAACCTCGTTAAAATTGCCCGGATAATATCTTTTATACGAATTAACCTGATAAATAGGCATTTTAAGATAAGTTGCCCACGCATCCATACAGCTCCAGCTATCTTCGTATCTCTGCTCATTACCACCCGAATACAAGGTTTTAACATGCGGCATTTCATAAGCAAGAGATGTAATTTTTATAACGGCGTTTGTTTTTGTTTCAAAAAGTCCGTCTACCTCTATTGAAAATCCTGGCTCAATTATTTTGCCCTCTTCGTTTTTTATACCTGTGTTATTAAGATTTGTTATAAAAACAGAATATTTACCGGGTTTTAACGAGGTGTTTTTCATTATATATCTGGCGTCAGGATTTGATTTGTCCGACAAATTTTCTCTTTCAATAGACTCAATATTGTTTTCGTATATGTAAGTTCCGCCGCCTGCCTCTTTAAAAACAAGGTCGCATGGTTCAATTCTTGCATAAGCAGTTCCAACTGCAAAAACAAATATTAAAAATATAAATATATTAATAAATTTTTTCATTAAAAATCTCCTTTTTATGTGGTGATAATTTATTTTATCATAACAGCCCTTTCATTTCAATATATAAATTATACCTGATTTTGGTATCACATAATATTTTAAAGCATTTTTAAGTAATTATAAATTTTTATAAGATAATTATGCCACATACTATATAGCAAATTGACAGCTTTTCTTACAGTGTTTGCTTTTTTTTTAAAAACAAGTTAAAATAGGTTATGCCTACAAGCGATGGATAAATCGTTTAAAGGGCCAAAAAAGATAAGTAAAGTGTCCGCCACACTTTACTTAAAAGAAAGGATAATTCAATATGAAAAAGATATTTTTTCTGTTGACACTTACCCTGACCCTCTTTTTGACCTGTGTAGGTGCATCGGCATCCGATGTACTTCTTAAACACACTTCAGACAGTTACGAGGTAACTGTTGTGCAGACACTACTTAAAAATCAGGGATATTTTGATGGCGAAATAACAGGATACTATGGCTACAACACCAAAAGCGCCGTTAAAGATTTTCAAAAAGCTTTTTCCCTTAAAACTGACGGGATTTTTGGTCCTCAGACAAGAACTGCACTTTATAATGCAGCATCAAAGCATTATTTAAGAACTTATGACGATAACGATATTTACTGGTTATCGCGTCTTATTGAGGCAGAAGCCCAGGGCGAAAGCTATACAGGAAAGGTTGCGGTTGGTAACTGTGTTTTAAACAGAGTTATTTCAAACCAATATCCCAACAATGTTGTAAAGGTTATTTTTGATAAAAACTATGGTGTGCAGTATCAGCCTACCGCAAACGGAAAAATTTATAACACTCCGTCAAATGACAGTAAAAATGCCGCCATTGCAGCACTTGAAGGTGCAAAACCCATTGGAAAATGTATGTTTTTCTACAATCCTTCAAAAAGCTCAAGCAACTGGATTAAAAATAACCGAAAGTATTATACAACAATAGGAAATCACGATTTTCATATATAAAAAAACAATCCCTTCCGGGATTGTTTTTTTATATATATTTACTTCGATATTCAAAAGGTGATAATCCTGTATGGTTTTTAAAAATCTTGTAAAAATAAGATTTATCATAAAAATTTAAAAATGCACTTATTTCTTCAATAGTAATTTTACTACTTCTTAAAAGTTCTTTTGCTTTTTCAACCCTTAGTGTATTAATATATTTTACAGGACTCATTTTTATTCTTTCTTTAAACACTCTTCTGAAATGACTTTCCGACATCGCACATTTTTGTGCAATATCAGAAATTGATATTGGTGTATTAAAATTAAGTTTTATATACTTTATAGCATCATCTAAGCTCATCATATTTTTCTCGTTATTTTCCGATAAAATCTCATCAAAAACTTTATAACATAACGATTTTGCTTTGAGTATACGGTTTTTCATATATAAGTCAATAATCTTATGAAATATTTGGGTAAGTTTTCCAGAGCTATCCTCATAGATTTTTGTTATTTTATCATTAAATAAAAACTCTTTTCCTTCATCATTAATCAAAATAAAGTTTATAAGACTTGCATTAATAGACGATTTATCGCTATCTGATATAAAATATACTTTATAATTTATACCTTTTGGAATATAAATTACATCGCCGCTTTGCGCAGTAAAAAATGAATTATCCAAAAATGTATATATGAATTTTCCTTTTAAAATTAAAGATAATCCATTATCCGGACGAGGATTATCTAAGTAACTATATGCACCGGACATTTTCCATTCCTGCGACAGTGCAACCAACTTATGAATATTGAAGCTGTTAGTATTTATGCTTGGATTTTTCATAATTCATAAATTCCTCCCCTGTGCAATGATATGTCTTTAGATAATTGTTACATCTAAACTTTATTTTGTCAATACTTATTAATACAAAAATAAACTTCTTTCTTCACTCGCTCCAGAATAATATTCTGTTGATATTGGTGCAGGAATTTCAAAATCTGTATTCAATTCTACAAATTTTCGTGTAATTGAGGACTCTATAATTGCATTTATCACTTCAAGTGCATGGTATCCTATTTCAAAAGAAATTCTTGGTTTTCTTTTACATCTTAAAGCCCACGCCATATCTACTGCTCCTATACCTCTTAAATTTTCTTTGAACGGATGGGATATAGGAAATTCCAGTTTTTCTCCTTCATTTTTTTCGATATATATTTTATCACCAAAATTATTAGGATCAGCTAAATATAAAGTACCTTCTGTACCATGTAATTCAAAAAGATTTCCGTTTATACGAAAATCAGAGCATGTATTAAATGAGCAAAAAGGTCCGCTTTTAAATTTCATGCTTGCACAAACAGTATTTATTGTATTTACAAAAAAGTTTTCGTTAAACAGCTCATGCCGCGGATTAAGATATGGTCTTTGTGCTTTTGTAGTTGTAGCATATCCGCATACACTTTCTACTGGCCCAAAAATGTTAAATAATGCATGCAAATGATATCCTCCCATGTCATATGGAATTCCGCCGCCTTCACACATAACAGAGTAGCGCCTTTTTGCATCATCTTCACTTGATTTAATCATATGGTATCCTCTTGGGCGGTTTACAATTATCTGTATAACATTTCCGATTAATCCTTTTTCTATTATGTACCTTGCTGTTTGCTGACTTGCACCTAAAAATGTATCAGGAGCTGATGCAAACATAACATTGTGCTTTTTTCTAAGTTCATTGATTTTATCCGCTTCATCCATTGTTATGCACATCATTTTTTCACTATAACAATGTTTGCCGGCACTAATAATCTGTTTATTTACTTCATAATGTGCACTGGCATAGGTAAGATTTAGCACAAGCTCAATTTCTTTGTCATTTAATATTTCTTCATTTGTCATTTGCTTTATATTGTATTTTTCAGCCTGCGCTTTTGCTTTTTCTTCTACAATATCCGAAATACCCACAAGTTCAATTATGCTGAAACGATTTTTTAAATTTTCAAGATATATGTCGCTTATCATACCCGCGCCTATAACAGCGGTTTTAACAGGTTTAAATATCATTAGTCATCCACCCCTATCTTTTTGAGGAAATCAAAGCTTGATTTAACACACGCAAACGCATCACGGCCATATGTATCATCCTGTTCAATTGCATAACTCTTTACATCAAGTCTTTTACACAAATCAACAATTGGCTTCCAATTAAGATTTCCTTCACCCACAGGTGCAAATTCAATTGGCCGCGCTTCCCATTTTTCGCCCATTGCGCCAATTGCAAAATCTTTAACATGAACATAGTCAAAACGGTCTTTGTATTGCTCTAAAAATTCTGTTATAACGCTTCCGCCCGACTGAATCCAGTGTGTATCAGGTATAATTTGAATTGCTTCAGGGTCGGTTTCATCAATTAGAATATCAATACCTTTTTTGTTACCAAACCTTTTAAATTCAAACGAATGAAAATGATAAACAATCTTTATTCCTTTTGATTTATATTCCTTTGAAACCTCGTTAAGATAATGTGCAAACATTTTATATCCTGATGCATTATCCGTAAGCCCTCTTTGTATTGAATCAATTCTTACATATTTTGTATTAAAAAGTTCGCACTGTTCGATAGTAGTATTTAATCGATCTTCTAATTTTAGTGAAGGACAAAACACAGAATCATTTATTATACCAAAACTATCAAATACCTTTTTTACTTCTTTGGCATCAAATGCATCAGGAATGCTGTACTGCAAGGTTTCAAACCCAATTTCTCTAAGCTTTGATATAGTATTTTTAAAATCTTCCCAGGTTTTTGTATGTTCTCTCATTGTAAACATCTGAAGTGAAATTTTACTCATTTAAAACTCTCCTTTTAATAAATTCTTACCATGTTTTCATTATACTTAATGCAATTTTCTTTTCAATGTAAATTTTAAAAAAGCTGTTGTATTTTTCGGGCATTTCAAAAATATTTGTTTTATATTATCGTTCTTGAAATATTGCAAGCTTTGTGATATTATATTTTTATTAATATATAAAGAAGTGATTTGTATGAGAATTATTGATATTTTAAAAGATGAAAAACTTTCGTTATCGTTTGAGGTGTTTCCTCCCAAAAGCGATACCAACTTTGAAAGCGTTAAAGATGCAACCGAAAAAATTGCACTTTTAAAGCCATCCTTTATGAGTGTTACATATGGTGCAGGCGGCGGAACAAGCAAATACACACTTGACATTGCAAAAAATATTGAAAAAACACATTCTGTACCAATGCTTACACACTTAACATGCGTTTCATCTACCAAAGAAACAGTAAAACAAAGAATTGCTGATATGAAAAACGCAGGAATTAAAAATGTTATGGCACTAAGGGGCGATTTAACACCCGAACTTGAAAAATCTGATAAATCAAAGTGGCATTATCACCACGCGATTGACCTTATAAAAGAGCTTAAAGATAACGATTTTTGCATTGGCGGTGCATGCTACCCCGAGGTACATCCTGAAAGTTTAAATCAAAAGGATGATATTATGCACCTTAAAGAAAAGGTTGATGCTGGATGTCAGTTTTTAACCACGCAGATGTTTTTTGACAATAATCTTTTATACAATTTTTTATATAAAATAAGAGAAGCGGGCATAACCGTTCCTGTTGTTGCAGGAATTATGCCAATTACAAATGCAAATCAGGTGGAAAGAGCAATAAAACTATCTGGCTCTTTTATGCCGCAAAGATTTAAAAGCATAGTGGATAAATTCGGCTATGACAAAGATGCAATGAAACAGGCTGGAATTGCTTACGCAACCGACCAGATTATAGATTTATACGCAAACAACATCACAAATGTTCATGTTTATTCTATGAACAAACCCGATGTTGCCGAAAAAATACAGAGTAATTTATCTGATATATTAGGAAAAATATGAGTAATACTGTTTTTGTTAAAAAATACGATGAACCAAAATTTAATATAAAAGAAATTTTACGATATGCCCAGACAAAAGATGACAGCATAATTCCCATTATAAATGAGTGCATAGATGAGGTTAAAAATAAGCTTTCGTACAGGGTGTGCTATGCGTTTTTTGACATTGTAAAAAACAATGATTTTTTTGATTTGAGTTTTACAAAAACAAAAAGCAAAAATCTTATGAAAAATTTAAAAGATTCATCAAAAATTGTTTTATTTGGTGCAACTATCGGCATTGAAATTGATAGACTCATTGCAAAATATGGTAAAATATCTCCACTAAAAGCACTCATTTTTCAATCAATCGGTGCTGAAAGAATTGAAAGCCTTTGCGATATGTTTTGCGATGAAATATCAAAAGAAGTAAATAAAAATAATTTATTTACCCTTCCACGATTCAGCCCCGGATATGGCGATTTTGAATTAGAAAATCAAAAAGATATTTTTAATGTGTTAAACCTTCATAAAAATATTGGTCTTACCTTAAATTCATCTTATATTATGTCACCTTCAAAATCTGTTACGGCAATTATTGGAATAACCGATAAAAAGTGCGATTTTAACGCTCAAAAGTGCAAAAACTGCAATAAAAATGATTGCATCTATAAAGAAAGGAATTAATCTATTATGGAAAGTATTATGGAATTAAATCCCACAGTTTGTGTTGTAAAAAACGAATATCAGATTATAATCATAACAAAAAAAGATGCGCTTATAAAAATAAAGGTCGGAGATGAAATCTTTTATAACCATAGTAACGGAATAAGAATTTCATCAAAAGGCGTACATAAATTTTTTATTCCTCAACATTTACTCGACAAAGAAAAATGCTACACTGTTTTTGCAAAAGAAATGGTAGAACGACTTGCTTATCACTCAAAAACAAAAGAAGAAGTAAAAAAAGATTTTAAATTTAAACCCATTACAAAAACCAAAAACATCAATATTTACCATCTTGCAGATGTTCACGGAAAAAAAGATATGGCAATAGGGTGCGCTAAAAAAGCAGACAAAGAAATCGACCTTCTTGTTTTAAACGGTGATATTTCAAGCACATCAAATACTTTTGACGATATAATACTATCCTATAAAATTGCCTCAGAAATTACAAATGGCGAAATTCCATGTGTTATTTCAAGAGGAAATCACGATTTAAGAGGCCCCGGTGCAGAAAGATTAGCAGATTATATGCCAACAGATAATGGAAAATCATATTACACATTTAAAACAGGCTGTATATGGGGAATTCTTATAGATGCCGGCGAAGATAAAAACGATGACCATCCTGAATACGCAGACACAATGTGTTGCCATATTTTTAGAAAAGAGCAGGAAAAAGAAATTAAAAAGGTTATAGAAAATGCTAAATCTGAATACGAAAAAGACGATGTTAAATATAAGCTTATTATATCTCATATACCTTTTACATTTAAATATAAAGAAGTTCATAATATTGAAAAAGAGCTTTACACAAGCATTGCAAAGCTTTTAAGAGAAAATATAAAACCAAATCTTATGCTATGCGGGCACACTCACATAAAATGTATAAGCACACCAAAAAGCGAATATGACTATCTTGGACATCCGTGCACAGTTGTTGTAGGCTCTGATGAAAGATGTGATACAGACAAAGCAAGAATTTTATCAGGTGCTCTTATTACACTTAACAATCAAAACTTTGATGTAAGCTTTAATACCCAAAACAAAATTTACGAAACACAAACACTAAGCTACTAAATAAAGCGGGAGTTTTTTAAATGAATATACTTGACTTTTTAAAAGAAAATATACTTTATCTTGACGGCTCAATGGGAACACTTTTGCAAAAAAACGGTCTTAAATTAAACGAATTGCCTGAGGAGTGGAACATCACCCACCCTGATGTAATAAGAAAAATTCATCTTGATTATTATAATAGTGGAAGCAATGTTGTATCTACAAACACATTTGGTGCAAACACTCTAAAATTTAATTTAGATGAGCTTGAAAAAATTATAAAAGCCGCATTTGAAAATGCATATTTTGCAAAAGAAAATTCCACATCGAAGGGCGAAAAATTTATCGCACTTGATATTGGCCCTACAGGTAAGCTTTTAAAACCCTACGGCGACCTTGGTTTTGAAGATGCAGTTAAAATTTTTGCCGACACCATAAAGCTTGGTGTAAAGTATGGTGCTGACCTTATTTTTATTGAAACAATGAACGATAGCTACGAAACAAAAGCGGCACTACTTGCGGCAAAAGAAAATTCAAATCTTCCCATTTTTGTATCAAACGCATACTCAGAAGATGGAAAACTTATGACAGGCGCTACCCCTGAAGCAATGGTTGCTCTTTTAGAGGGTATGGGTGCAGACGCAATTGGTGCAAACTGCTCATTAGGTCCAAAAATGCTTGAAGGTGTTGTTAAAAAGCTTTTAAAATATGCATCTGTTCCTGTAATTTTAAAACCAAACGCAGGTCTTCCAAAGGAAGAAAACGGCAAAACATTATATGATGTATCGCCCGAAGAATTTAGTGAAGATGTAAAAAATTATGTTAAAGATGGTGTAAGAATTGTAGGCGGATGCTGTGGCACAACACCTGAATATATAAAAGAAGTTTTTGAAAAGACAAAAGATTTAACTCCCAAACCTGCAGAAAAAAAAGACATAACTATGGTGTCATCTTACACACACGCAGTTTTGTTTGACAAAAAGCCTGTTTTAATTGGCGAAAGAATTAATCCGACAGGCAAAAAACGTTTTAAACAGGCTCTTTTGGAAAATGATATAAACTATATTTTAGAAGAAGGAATAAAACAGCACTCAAAGGGTGTTGATATTCTTGATGTTAATGTAGGTCTTCCTGATATCGACGAAAATAAAATGCTTACTGATGTTGTAGAAGAGCTTCAGACTGTTACAAACCTTCCGCTTCAGATTGACACAAGTAACTTTGAGGCAATGGAAAATGCACTAAGATGCTATAACGGCAAGGCTATGATAAACTCTGTAAACGGCAAAAAAGAGAGTATGGAAAAAATATTTCCTCTTGCAAAAAAATATGGTGGTGTTATTGTTGCTCTCACATTAGACGAAAACGGTATTCCCGAAAATAGCGAAGGCAGATTAAAAATTGCTAAAAAAATTATTGAAACTGCAAAAGAATATGGAATTGATAAAAAAGATATTATTTTTGACACTCTTGCAATGGCATTAAGTGCCGACAAAGATGCGCCAAAAGAAACCTTAAAAGCTCTTTATGAAATAAAAAACACATTAAAATGCCACACATCGCTTGGTGTTTCAAATGTATCATTCGGACTTCCTTCAAGAGATGCAATAAACAGTACATTTTTTGCTATGGCTCTTACAAAAGGTCTTTCTGCGGCGATTATGAATCCTTATTCATTTGATATGATGAAAACATATTATTCATACTGTGCGCTGTGTGGTATGGATGAAAATTTTGAAAAATACATTGACTATATGTCAAATAATGCTCCGTCACCTCAAAAAAGCGATGTGCCTGTTCAAAAGAGCGAAGTTTCAATCAATTCTGATGATAAAACAGAGCTTCAGCTTGCAATAGAAAAAGGCTTAAAGGATAAAGCAGGTGAGCTTACACAATCACTTATCAAAACAATTAATCCTTTTGATATTATTCAGAATGAAGTTATTCCTGCACTTGATGTTGTGGGAAAAGGCTTTGAAGAAAAAAAGGTTTATCTTCCGCAGCTTTTAATGAGTGCCGAGGCAGCAAAAGCATCGTTTGAATGTATAAAACAAAACGCATCAACCTCAAAAAGTGATATGACAAAAAAATGCACTGTTGTAATTGCAACAGTACATGGTGATATTCACGATATAGGCAAAAACATTGTAAAGCTTCTTTTAGAGAACTATGGTTTTGATGTTATTGACCTTGGAAAAGATGTTCCGCCTGAAACGATTTTGGAAAAGGTTACCGAAACAAACGCCCCTATTGTGGGACTTAGTGCACTTATGACAACAACTGTTCCAAAAATGGAAGAAACAATTAAACTATTAAATAAAAAAGCTCCCAACTGCAAAACAATTGTTGGCGGTGCAGTATTAAACAAAGAATATGCTGATAAAATCGGTGCTGATAAATACGCCAAAGATGCTATGGAAGCAGTAAGATATGCAGACATTATAAATTCCAAATTATAATAGAATAGTTCATTTTTTAAAAAGGATACTGCCTTGTATTTTTTATATAATCATTATATAATTTTAAAAAGCTTTTTAAAAAAAGGGTGATATATATGCAAAAGAATGGACAAATGTGGTACGATACCGACGGCAATGAAATACAGGCACACGGCGGCTGTATAATTAATTATGAAGGAACATACTATTGGTATGGCGAAAATAAAAACGGAATAACCAAAAACAGAAGAATGGATTTTATAGGTTTTTCGTGCTATTCATCAAAGGATTTGGTAAACTGGAAAAACGAAGGCCTGGCTTTTAAAGCTATTACAGAGACAGCTGACCACGAAGCAGGCATAAAATCAATTGGAGAACGACCAAAGGTTGTTTACAGCAAAAAAATAAACAAGTTTGTTATGTGGTGGCATCTTGATAATATGCAATATGATTTATCACGCGCAGCTTATGCACTTTCTGATAATCCAACAGGCCCATTTATATATGTAAAATCTTTTAAACCAAATGTAATTGATATGTTTGATTTTACCGTTTTTGTTGATAACGACGAAAAAGCTTATCTTGTTCACGCATCCGACAGAAATAAAACCATGGTTATTGCCGAGCTTAATGATGAATATACTGCTCCGACAGGAAATTACAAAAAGATTTTTACCGATCAGATAAGAGAAGCTCCCGTTATGTATCATGCCGATAACGGAATGTATTACCTTGCAACATCAAGCTGTACAGGCTACGACCCAAATTCAATGCTTTACGCAATATCAAGAAATAATTCAATTTTTGGATTATGGGTGCTTTTGGATAATCCTTGTATGGGAAGAGAAGACTACCGCAAAACTTTTCAGGGTCAGGGTACATATCCATTATATATCAATGGTAAATATTATATTATGCTTGACCACTGGAATCCAAATGATATAAAATCATCCGGATACAGTATTCTTCCTGTTAAATTTGACAAAACTTATATGGAAGTTATGTGGCAGGACGAATGGAAGGGTATCCAATAAAAAAAATTAAGGTACGGAATTTTAAAATTCCGTACCTTTTTATTATTTTTCTCTTACCACAATAATTCTTACTCTGCCGCCTTTTGATTCGTCTTTATCATAATATGCGGTAATTGATTTATAATCAGAAAGCTTTTCGATTGCAGTATCAATCGGGGTTATAAGATATTTATATGTACTTGAAGTTCCATCATATACTGCACTATAAATAATAACATCATCCGAAAGCTTATATTTAACATTTTGCGCAATAATGTACTCTCCTGTTAAGTCACTTACTTTTCCTTCAGTTGCAAAAAGTGCTTTTACAGTATCAATTTTGCCTCCTGATACAGAAAGTCTTGCTCCGCTGCTTGCCGAAACAGGAAGATATCTGCCGTTATCGGTATAAGTTGAACCATTTGAATCAAAAGTATAACTATACCCTCTTACATTACCGTCACCATCTTTTGTTGTTTTTACACTTGCAGTAATTGCATAGGTATAAACATCACCTGTAACATCTTTAAGTATCATTTTGGTAATTTCACCACTTGCGTTCTTCTCTACATAAAGTGTATTTGATGAGGTAATACTTAATCCGTCAAGGCGTTGTAAATACACATTTTTATAAAGAGTAGGCTCGTCTTCATAAATTGTGCCAACATCAAGAATTTCTGCATTTTCTGAAACATAAGTTGAACCTATCATCATTTTAGATGCTTTAACTACTCCAAGTGTCTGCGGATTAGAAGCTTTTGTAATTTTTCCTTCGCCGTTTGTAAATGTAACATTTACCGCAAGGTTTTTAAAGCTTGAATAGTTTTTATCTGTTTTATATTCATTCTCCTTACCATCTGTAGTAACAACCTTTGCAAAGAAAGAGCTGTAATCGTTTCCGTCAGAATCCTTATAAATTTTACTTCCTGCATCGGTTAAATATCCGACTATGCTTGTAGAAATATTTCCTGCAACCGAAACATCGGCAATTTTGCCGTCTTTTCCTAAAAATACAGTAATTGTATCTCCATATTTAAAGTTTCCTGCTGCAGATAATTTATTATATGCGCTTGCACTTTCAATATCATAAGTTGTGCCCGAAATTTCTATACTTGAAGGGTTATCTCTGTTTGGCGAAGCATTTTCATACACACCTGTAACCTTTTTAGAGTATGCAAGAACCATATCAACGCCTTTATTATAGTAGACAATATCATTTGTTTTAATATCGCCCGATGCACATTTTACGCCATCACGCACAAATGACGAGGTAGATACATTTGCGCCAATATTTGATGCCCAAGCCGAATTTGTAACCGTAACAGGACCTATAAGAGTACCTTCATTATATATAAGATAATCTATTGCTCCAAAATCATCATATCTTACTGTTATTTCATCGCCCATATCAAGTTTGGATTTAACCTGAGAAAAAGTACTTTTATTACTGCCTTCATAAATATCAAGACCATCTTTGAATGTAAGCTCTTTAAACTGTGAATTATCAAGAACAATAACCTTATTGTCAAGTACAGAATATACTGCATATTTTTCGGTTGTATATTCAGTATTTGGAATAAACGCAACCATTGTATCGTTTTCTTTTATAATTGCATTGCCTTTTTTGCCAAGATAATCAAGGTTGAGATAATCCCCTATTTCATATGTAGACTCACTTGTAGCAATTTTATTTGCGCCAACCGAGGAATCCTCATTTGATGTAGCAATTAAAATTATGTTTTCTTTAAGTGCACAATCAAATACACTCATATATTCTGAATTTGAACCATCTTTCATCTTACAGTTTAAAAGATTGTATACAAGTGTTATTGCATCTTTTCTTGTAAGAAAAGAGCCAATTGAAAGGTCAATATTATCCACCAAATCAATATTTTGTGCAATTCCCATAGGACCATACGGCCACGATGAGCCAAAATCATCGTTTGTATATCCCAAAAGCTTTAAAAAGATTGTTACTGCCTCTTCATAAAGAACGGTTGAATCAGGTCTGAAGGTAGAATCCTCATACCCATTTACATATTTATTTGTAAGTGCAACTTTTATATATGGAGCTGCCCAATGCTTATATGAAACATCTTTAAAAGGCGATATTTTAAGGCTTGATGCAACCATATTCCGACTCTTAGATGCCGCAACTGCAATTTTAGAAAACTCTGCTCTTGTAACCAAATCGTCAAGGCGGTAGTTTCCGTCTGGATCGCCATTTATTATATTGAAGCTTTTAATAAATTCGATATAGTTTTCTGCCGAAAATTCTTTGCTTTGATGAGCAAATGCTGACATATTCGGTATTAAAAGACAAAGTATAACAAAAAGCGAAACTACTTTTTTTATCATAAAACTCATCCTCTCTTAAAAATCAGTCATATCTTAAAGCATCTATCGGATTTAAAGCTGCCGCTTTTTTTGCAGGGAAATATCCGAATGCCACTCCGATAAGTGCAGAAACAGTAAACGATATTATTATTGCCGAAATCGACACAACGGGGTTTAATCCCTCAACAAACCGGGCGGCATACGAGCCTATAATTCCAAGAATTATACCTAAAATTCCGCCAATTGAGCTTGTTGTAATTGCTTCAACAACAAACTGACTCATAATATCCCACGGTGCTGCTCCAAGCGACTTTCTTATGCCTATTTCTCTTGTTCTTTCGGTAACCGATACAAGCATAATATTCATAATACCTATACCACCTACAAGAAGCGAAATTCCTGCAACAGCCGCACCCATAAGACTCATTTTTGCCGTCATATCATCCATTGTTTCTATAAGTGATGACATATTTGTAACTGTATAGGCATTTGTATTTGAAAACACATCATAAAGATATTTTTCGATAAGTGTCTGCGCCTTATCAGCCACCTCTTTTGAAAGTGCACAAAAAGTATATGAGCCTATTGTAAAAGTATATGCAAGCTTTTGCGCAACTGTATAAGGAATAATTACAATATCATCTGCACTTGATTGGGCGCTGTCTGCTTTTTCTTCTAAAACACCAACAATTGTAAAAGTTTTGCCGTTGATTTTAAGCTCGTTTCCAAGTGCATTTTCACTTGTACCAAAAAACTCTTTTGCAACATAAGTTCCAACAACACAGTTTGTAAGGCGTGCATTGCAATCCATATATTGCAAATCTCTTCCGTATTCGGCTTTTTTGTTGTTAATCTCTGCATAACTTTCGTTTGCGCCTGTTACCGAAGTTGTATCAAGATTTTCACTGCCTGATTTTACAACTGCACCTGCAACAGTAATAGAAGGCGTCATACCTTTTAAAAGTGTTGGATTATCATCAACCAAAGATTGCATATCGTCTATATCTACACTTCGGCTGCTGCCTCTGCCTCTTACCGAAACAATAATATTTGTTGCACCCATAGAATCAAATTCATCAAGTATTGTTTTGGTCATACCATTTATGGTACTTACAATTATAATAACCGCCGCAACACCTATAATTATGCCAAGCATAGTAAGAAAGGAACGCATTTTACTGCCCATAAGGCTTTTTAATGCCAGAATAAGCGATTGCTTTATACTCAAACTGCCCCCTCCTCTTCTTTTGCGGGAATGTTAAACTCATCCGATATAATCTTTCCGTCATGAATTCTTACAATTCGTTTAGTCTGGGCAGCAATTGAGTTATCGTGTGTGATAAGCACAATTGTTGTGCCTTCATCATTTAATTTTTTTAAAAGTGCAAGAACATCTCTGCCCGTTTTTGAATCAAGAGCACCGGTTGGCTCATCGGCAAGAATAACAGGCGGCTCTCCTGCAAGAGCTCTTGCAATAGAAACTCTTTGCTGCTGACCACCCGATAGTTGTGACGGAAATTTTGATAGTCTGTCGCCAAGTCCTACTCTCTCAAGAGCAATTTTTGCCATTTCTTTACGCTTTGACGGATTTATTCTTCTGTAAATTAACGGAAGCTCCACATTTTCCAAAAGATTTAACTTTGGAATTAAATTATATTGCTGAAAAACAAATCCCAGCTCTTTGTTTCGTATGTAGGCAAGCTCTTTTTCGTTCATCTTGCTTACATCGTTTCCGTGAAGATAATACTCACCGCTTGTGGGAATATCAAGACATCCGATAATGTTCATACAAGTAGATTTACCCGAGCCTGATGAGCCTACAATTGATGTAAATTCACCCTTGTCAACAAAAAGCGAAACACCGTCAAGAGCTCTTATTTCGCTGTCACCGTCGGAGTATATTTTGTATACATTTTTAAGTTCTATCATATATAATTACTCCCATAATAATTTTATCTTCCAAACTGACGGTTTCCGCCCATTTGACGATTACCGCCCATGTTTCCTCGTGGCATACCGCCGCCCATCGGCATTCCGCCCATCATACCTGTTCTAGAGTTAGTTACAGTAGCATCAGGAAGAAGAACTGTATCACCCTCATTAAGTCCATTTTTAATTTCAACAAAATCATCATCACTAAGACCAACTTCAACAAATATTGCCTTGTATCCGTCTGGAACTTCAAGATTTCTTAAAAACGGATTGTCTTTTGCATCCATTTTTGCAGAAGTCTGTTGTGATTTTTTATTGTTATTTTCTTTTGATTCGGCTTGTTGTTTCTTTGCATCTAAATTATCTTTCTGATTAGATGGAGATGTTTTTTCTCTATTCACATTTCCTTTGTCAGAAGGCATTTTCATTTGGGCATTTTCACCTGTTTTTTCACTTTGAGTATCTGATGACCCTGCATTTTGTCTTGCTCCACCAAAGGACGGAGTAACACCATCAGACTCTGTTTTTGCAATTATAACATTTCCTCTTCTTAAAGCCGAAACAGGAACTCTGATAACATTTTCAGCCTTTTCTATAACTATGCTTGCACTTACATTCATTCCTGGAATTAAAAGGTCTTTATTTTCACTGTTTACAACAACTGTTACAGGATAAGTTGTAACACCCTGAGAACTTGTACCTACAACGCTGATTTTATCAACAACACCCGAAAATCTTTCATTTTCATAAGCATCGGCAGTTATAGAAACCTCTTGTCCAACCTTTATACTTGCTATATCAAGCTCGTCTATATTTATATCAAATGTTAAAATTGATAAATCCGAAATAATTGCGAGCGGTGAAGAATTGTTGGAAGAATTATCTATTTTTTCGCCCGCTTTGTAATTTTTTTGCACAATTTTTCCGTCTATAGGAGCTTTTATACTGTACTCTTCAATTTCTTCATAAAGATTATCTAAATTCTCCTGTGCGTCCGAAAGATTATTTCTTGCATTTTTTACATTTGAGTACGAATTTTCATAATCTATTCTAAACAGAGTATCTCCCTTTGATATGTAATCACCAAGCTTATAATTTAAAGAATATATATCTCCAGAAAGCTTTGCAATAACGGTTTTTTCCTGATTGCTTTTAAATGTGCCAGAGCTGTTGCAGGCAATATCACCAACAATGGCAGTTGCTTTATCTCCGGCTTTTATAGCACCCGGATTATCAACGGTTATTTCAACCATTTTAATTGCAACACCTTCATCGCTTATTGTTGTACCTGTGCCAACATGTGTAACTTCTCCTTCAATAGTTGTATAAGAATTTTCAAGGCTTACCTCTGCCTTTTCGCCAACATTCAAAAGCTCCGCTTCTGAATCGTTGAATGCAATAGAAAGAAGCATTTTTGAATTATCTTTTATTGTTGCAACATTTGAACCGTTATTTACCTTTGAACCTTCAAATACATTAAGCTCTGTTATAACCCCCGAAACAGGTGCAGTTACATTCATATCACGATTTGCGTCATTGTAGCTTTCAAGCGCATCGTCATAACTTGTCTGAGCCTTTTCAACAGATAAAATTGCTCTGTTAATACTCGACTGCATATCGCTTGAATCGACCACATAAAGCACCTGATCTTTTTTAACCTCGTCGCCTTCTTCAAAGCTGCACTCAAGAATTTCACCTTTTATTCCTACCGATGTAACCTCATACTGGTCAATAGCTTCAATTGTTCCTGAACCTTCTATTATTTTTGTAACATTACCGTATGTTGCCACTGCGGTATTCATTCCTTCAACAGTAGCCCCCTTCCCTCTTGAAAAGAAGAAAATCAAAGCAACAACAATTAGCAAAACAACCAAAGCAATTATAATAATCTTTTTTGAATTTTTCTTATTAAAAAAATCTCTGCCTCTGTCCTTCAATTTTGAACCTGCATTTTTAGCAAAATTCAAAAGATCTTCTTTTTTGATTTTTTTCAATTTATCTGACATTTATAAAATCCCCCTTCTTATCTTACAATTCAAACCAAAAATTACTGCCGCCACCTTCGCTGCTTTTAACGCCAAAATCTGCATTATGCAAAACAAGAATATTTTTAACTATCGAAAGACCTATTCCCGTACCATTTACTCCTCTTTGGTGATTTTTGCCTGTTTTGTAATATCTGTCCCATACTTTGTCAAGGTCATCTTTTGCAATTCCATCTCCGGTATCAATTACCTCAAAAAGAACTTTATCTTCTTTTTTCTTTACATTTATTTTAACCTTTTTATCTCTGCCTGTGTAATTAAGTGCATTGTTTATAAGATTATATACAACCTGATAAATTTTAGCTTCGTCAGCAAATATTTCGCAGTCTTTATCAAAATCGGTTATAAAACTGTATCCTTCATTTTCTTCAAGCACCGAAAAATTCTGAAGAACAGAAGATACTGTTTTTGTCAAATCAAAATTTTTCTTATTCAAAGATGTAATATTTGCTTCTAATTTTGACAAATCAAGTATATCGCCAACAAGATACGAAAGACGATCCGCCTCATTTATAATTACATTTAAATGCTCTGTTCTTTTTTGTGGATTATCACCCGACAAATCTTTTATCATTTCTGCATAAGATTTTATAATGGTAAGTGGAGTTTTTAAATCGTGCGATACATTGGACAAAAGATCTCGCCGTAAAGTATCGGTTTTTTTTAGTTCTTTGGCTGCATAATTTAGGGTATCAGCAAGATTATTTATTTCGCTGTAATTTCCGCCTTCAAATTTAATATCGTAATTACCACTTCCCAGAAGCTTTGCTGATTTTGTAATTTTAGTAATTGGCTTTGCTAATTGGCGTGCCATAAAATACGCAAGAATTGATGCAATTAAAAACGACATGACCGTTACTATAACAAACTGACTTTTTAATACTCTTGTAGTAAAATCCATTGCCATAATGGGCGATTTCATATAAAGATAATACTCGGTATTATTTGCAGTATAAATTTTGGCAGCATAAGAAATTACATTCATTTTAAAATTAGGCTCTGCATATATAAAAGCTGCTTCATCTGTGTTATTAAGCTTTAAAAATACCTGCTCAACTTCTTTTCTGCTAAGACGCATACCATGATGCACCCTTTCAGAAGACAAATAAGCACCATCCTTATTTAAAACTACAATAGAAATACCATTTTTAAATGAAAGTCGTTCTATGTATGTTGCAAGTTCAACTTCGTTCTTAATATTTATTGACGATACTTTTATACTGTTTCCTAAAGAACGCATTTCCTGAATTTTTGTACTCTGATAAAAAACACTGAATAAAATAATTTGTAAGACCCATAGAATTGAAAGAAGTATAATTGTAAGAATAGTAAAATTTTTCCACATTTTTGTTTTTACACTCTGATAATGTGGTTTGTTTTTAAAAGGACAAATTTTTTTCACGATAAATTCTCCTATATTTATTATGGTTCAAATTTATAACCCAGACTTCTTAGGGTTACAATATAATCTCTGTATTTGCCAAGGCTGTTTCTGAGCATTTTTATATGTGTATCAACAGTTCTGTCATCACCATAAAAATCGTATCCCCAAACATCACACAAAAGTTTTTCACGGGAAAGAGCGATATTTTTATTTTTTACAAAATAAAACAAAAGGTCATATTCCTTTGGTGTAAGCTCTGCTTTTTTTCCATCAACAAAAACATTTCTTGCATCCATATCAATAACAAGACCTTCAAACTCATACATTTTTTTATCGTCAGGTATCTTTGAATTTCTTGATATTATTACATTGAGTCTTGCCATAACCTCTTTTGGAGAAAATGGTTTTACAACATAATCATCTATACCGATTTCAAAGCCAAATAATTTGTCATATTCTTCTGAACGGGCAGAAAGCATTAAGATGGGGATATTTTTAATTTTTTTAATTTCTTTACATGCAGAAAAACCATCAAGTTTTGGCATCATAACATCAAGGACAATGGCATCAAAATCGTACATTCTGCACATTCTGACCGCTTCCATACCGTTTTGTGCCTCATACACCTTATATCCTTCAAATTCAGCATATTCCTTTATAACTTCTCTTATTTTTTCTTCGTCATCTGCAACAAGAATAGTTTTCATTTTTCTCACCTCTGACAAAAAAATTTTAATATATTTATGTGATGATTTTGTGATAATATTAAAAAAAATTGGCAAAGTAAAAACTTTTGCCAATTTCCTTTAATTTAAATATTGAAAACAAACACCTTAAAATTAATGTAAAGTATTTTATTTGTCCATTCCGAATCTCTTTCTGAATTTTTCAACACGTCCGCCGGTATCAACCAATTTCTGTTTTCCGGTATAGAAAGGATGGCATTTAGAGCAAATTTCAACATTAATTTTCTCTCTTGTAGAACGTGTTTCGAATGTTTCTCCGCAAGCACATTTTACAACTGCTGTTTTATATTCTGGATGAATTCCTTCTTTCATTTGTTTCACCTCTTTCATACATTTCCAAATAAGCAATAATTAGTATATCACAAACTTTTTAAAAATGCAAGCATTATTTTTGAAAATATTATCAAATGTTGTTTCGGTATGCAAATATTTTTATTGTTTTTGCATATTTTTATAAAATTTTTAAAAAAATGCTTGCATTACTGATAATATTGTGTTAAAATATTTTGGTAAAACGGACGGTCCTCTGTATTTTTATTTTTGTACTTATTATTTACACGAACGTCTTGGAAAGAGAGGAGGATATTTTAAATGGATATTCTAAACAGTTTAACACAGGATCAGATAAGAACTGACCTTCCGCAGCTTAATGTTGGTGATACTGTTAAAGTTCATGTAAAAGTTACTGAAGGAAACCGTGAAAGAATTCAGGTTTTTGAAGGTACTATTATTTGCAAAAAGCATGGCGGCATTTCTGAAACATTTACAGTAAGAAGAATTTCTTACGGTGTAGGTGTTGAAAGAACCTTCCCTGTTAACTCACCTAAAATCGCTAAAATCGAAGTGGTTAGAAGCGGTAAAGTAAGAAGAGCTAAACTTTACTACATCAGAGAAAGAGTTGGTAAAGCAGCTAAAGTTAAAGAAAAAATCAAATAATTTATTGATTGCGTAAAATAATTGCTATGACATTTTGCTTAAAAGAGCTTAACTGTCATAGCATTTTATGCATATAGGTGATTTTTTTGAACAAAATTACTTAAAAGGAGGATTTTTTATGAACGAAGAAAAAAACGATATCATAGAAGAAACAGTGGTAGCAAATGATGATGTAATGCCAAAAAAATCGTGGCAAAAAGAAGTGCTTGACTGGACATTTTCAATAATCCTTGCAATTATTATTGCTCTTATCATAAGAAATTATGTTTTTACACTCGTTAATGTTTCGGGAAGCTCTATGGAGCCAACATTAACTCATGGTGACAAGCTTTATGTAAACAGATTTATGTATACTCCCGAAAATGGCGATATTGTTATTTTAAAACCGCCTCAGGACCCAAAAAGGCATTATGTAAAAAGAGTTATTGCACTTCCTGGTCAGGTAGTAGATATAAACGAAGTTACAAAAACTGTTTCGGTTGACGGAAAAGAACTTGACGAAGATTATACAACAGGCCCTACTTTTAACAAGGGAAATGCCGTTGAGTATCCCTACACAGTTAAAGAAGACGAAGTTTTTGTTTTAGGTGATAACAGAACTCCTGGTGGAAGCTCAGACAGCAGAACATTAGGACCAATTCCTGCAAAAAACATTGAAGGAAAAGTAATTTTCAGAATACTTCCGCTCTCTGAATTTGGCAGTGTATATAAATAAAATTTTAAGCATAAAAGAATAACATAAAAAAGCCCTGAACTTTCGTTCAGGGCTTTTTGTTTTTCATTATAATTTTATAATTCCAAATGCACTCAAAACAGATGAAACCAAAATAAGAACAATGCAAACAGGTGCGATATATTTTATAACAATGGTAAACAGTGTTTTTTGTTTAAATGCTGCTGATAATTCAACCTCTTCAACAAGTGTTTTTGGTTTTATTACATATCCTACAAAAATTGCAGTTAAGAAAGCTACTATCGGCATAATTACGCTGTTACTGATAAAGTCAAAGAAATCAAGCATCTGCATACCAATAATTTTAACTTCTGCCCAGATACTGTATCCAAAGCAAGATAACAAACCTATAAGAATTGTTCCTATAAGAACAAAAACACAAGTGATTTTTCTGTTTAAATTAAGTTTATCACAAAAGATTGATACAACTGTTTCCATAAGTGAAATTGAAGATGTAAGTGCTGCAAAAAGAACAAGTACAAAGAACAAAATTCCAATAAATGTTCCGCCCCACATACTTTCAAAAACCTTTGGAAGTGTTATAAACATAAGGCTTGGACCTGCTGAAAGTGCACTTTCATCTCCACCCGAGAATGCAAATACCGCAGGTATAATCATAAGGCCTGCCAAAAATGCAATACCTGTATCAAAAAGCTCAATCTGTTTAACAGAAGATTCAAGGTTTACATCTTTTTTCATATAAGAACCGTAGGTTATCATAATACCCATTGCAAGCGACATAGAATAGAAAAGCTGTCCCATAGCCGCAAGAACGGTTTTAACAGAGAATTTTGAAAAATCAGGTGTTATGTAGTAAAGAACACCTTTTATTGCTCCCGGGATAAACATTGAATAAATTGCAATAAAGAGTGACAAAACTACCAATATGGGCATCATAATTTTACTTACTCTTTCAACACCCTTATTAACACCAAGCAAAATTGCAATTGCTGTTAGTCCAGCATAAATCAAAAACCATATAACAGGCTCGCCGGCACTTGAAATAAATGTACCAAAATATCCGTCAGTAGCCGCATTTTGAGCACTACCGGATATAAACGCTGCAAGATATTTTGTAACCCAACCGCCAATAACACAATAATAAGGCAGGATTATCATTGGAACTATTGATGCAATATATCCTATAAAGGTATATTTTTTATTTAAAACCTTAAATGCACCAATTGCACTAAGACCTGTTTTTCTTCCAATTGCAATTTCTGCAGTCATTAAAGCGAAGCCGAATGTAACTGCCAATAAAATATATACCAGCAAGAATATTCCGCCACCATACTGTGCTGCAAGATAAGGAAATCTCCAGATATTACCAAGACCTACCGCAGAGCCTGCTGCAGCAAGTACAAATCCTAATTTCCCTGTAAAGGTACTTCTTTTGTTGTCCATAAATTAAATCCTCCGTTTTTCTTTTTATATGTAAAAAAATCAAACTACTCTTGATCTTTTTTCACCATTTATAAAGCTTTCGATATTTTTTGATATCTCATCAATGCAGCGCTGTCTTGCATCAAAAGCGCCCCATGCCATATGTGGTGTAAAAACAACATTATCTTTATCTAATATTTTCTGATAAGGGCTATTCTTCTGCATTGGCTCAACCGAAAAAACATCAACACCAAGTGCACCGATTTTGCCGTCCATAACCGCCTGACAAACAGCTTCTTCATCCACAACATTGCCTCTTGCAACATTAACAAGAATTACATTTTTCTTCATTTTTTTAATTCTGTCTTCATTTATTAAGTGATAGGTTTTTTCATTCAGCGGTGTATGAAGTGTTATAATATCGCTTTTTTCGCAAAGTGTGTCAATATCCACACATTCAAATTCATCAACTTTTTTTCTTTTGTATGCGATAACATTGCACCCTAAAGCTTTTGCAACATTTGCAACTTTACCGCCAATATTTCCAAGCCCTACAACACCCCATGTAAGATTTGCAAGTTCGTAAAATACGGGTGTAACACGATTAAACATATTACTGTTTGTATAATCACCCGACTTTACAAAACTATTGTATACATCAAGATGCGTTGCAAGAGAAAACACCATTGCAAGTGTAAGCTGAACAACACTATCAGTAGAATACCCAATAACATTACAAACCGCAATATTATGCTCACGACAGTATTCAACATCTACATTGTCAAATCCTGTTGCGGTTATACAAATAAGTTTTAATTTTTTTGCATAAGGCAAATTTTCTTTATTAAGCTTAACCTTATTTAAAATCAAAACCTCGGCATCTTTTATTCTTTCAATTACATCCTCCTGCATGGTAACATCATAAAACTTAACATCACCAAATTTATGAACAGAATCGAAATTTAAATCATTGCCAAGTGTTGCAACATCAAGAACCGTAATGTTCATTTTTTCCTCCGACAAATTTTATGCCTATAATTACATATATTTCAACAAAAACTAATTTTTTCCTTCTTTTTTCGATACATTTATTTCACTTATAATTGCCGCGCCAATAATTAAAACAGCACCAATAAAGCTTTTAAAAGTCATATCTTCATTAAGCACCAAAACAGAAAGCAAAAGTGCTGTAACAGGGTCTATATAACTTAAAATTGCAGTTGTCTGAACATTTACATATTCAATTGAACCAAAATACATATAATATGTAAGACCTGTGTGAACAATACCAACAAAAACAAGCATCATTACCGAATACGGTGTAAATGAAATCAAATTGCCACCTTGAACAATCAAGCAATAAGGGATGAGTGTTATTGCCGACACAAAAAGCTGAACAACAGTTTTATCATATACAGAAATATTTTTAATCTGCTTGTTGAAAATCATTGTTCCCGCATAAAGAATTGCCGCCAAAACTCCAAGTATAACGCCTGTTAATTCAGAAATATCCGTTATACTCTCATCCAAAATCCCCGAAACAAAAATCATTCCAACAAAGGAGAGAATTACACATATAATCTTTTTTAGGGTAAGTCTTTCTTTAAACACAAAGGGCGATAACAAAATTACAAAAGATGGCCCAAGATAATAACAAAGCGTTGCGGTTGCAAGTTGTAAAGCGGTATGCCTCAAACAAAAGTATCCAGTTTGCGCCAAGAAAAACACCCGATATAAAAAGTATAACAAAATTTTTCTTTACATTTTCAAAATTAATTCTTTTTCTGGTAACAAGCATCATTATAACCAAAAACAAAGTGCCAATTGCACCTCTTGCTAATGCTATTATGTCAGACGGCAATGGAATAGAGCGCACAAATGCACCGATTGTACCAAAAATAAACATTGCCGAAAATATTTTAAATTTATAAATATGTTGTTTACTCATTATTAATCTCCAGTTATTTTTTATCAACACCTATGATTTTTGCTTTTTTTCCATCCACTTTAAAATGAATGTCAAAATCGGAAAATGCCATACTGTAGATACGCTCACTATCATTCTGATAAGAAGGTCGGGGGTCATCTTTGATACAGGCAATAACCGCATTTTTCTTATCATCAGGAATAAGATTGAGTAAACTATTATCAAATTCTACATCCAATTTATGCGAAAAATTTTCATCTGCATAGGATGAAACTGCATCTATATGGCAATCTGTGTACTTAATATACGGCTTTATATCATAAATGGGTGTCATATCAATAATATCAACACCTGATACAATAAGAACATCACCGTTTTCTTTTTCATTTTCAACTTTTAACAATTTAACACTTGAAAGCCCCATTTTATTTGGCCTGAAAGGTGAACGGCTTGCAAACACACCCACTCTTTTGTTTCCGCCAAGACGAGGAGGTCTTATTGTAGGCGACCATTCTTCTTTTTCAACCTTTGAAAATCCAAATATCAGCCAAAGATGCGAAAATTCTTCAATCCCTTTTAAAGATTCACTTATCCGGTACTTTTTTTCAAATACAATTTTACCGATTAATTCTTCTACCCTTCCGCTTTGCCTTGGAACTCCGAATTTTTCTTTAAAATCGGTATGGATATATGCAATCGGCTCAATTTTTTGTATGTCTTTCATTTTATTTCTCCAAATTTATATTTCTGAAAAATATTATATAAGGGGCAGATGGTTTAGATGCAAAGCCCTCAAAGGCTCCCTTGTGTAAAGGGAGCTGTCAACGAAGTTGACTGAGGGATTGTATTTATTTTACTTATTTACAACCCCTCCGAGTTTGCTTTGCAAACCCACCTCCCCTTACACAGGGGAGGCTTTTTACTTTCGACAATATCGACTTTTGTCAAGCAAGAGCTGAAATTTATTGTTTCCATCTTAATTCTGTCATCTCATATTTTGCTGGTGAGGCAATTCCATCATAAATTTCTTGTCCATCAGATGAAACATAGCAATTGCCTATATAAGACCAGTGATTATTATTTACTAACCAAGCAATGTTCATTACATAATACAATTTATTATCAGCAGAAACTGCACTTATGCATCTATATGAGATTGGAAAGCCATTCTCTTCGGCTTTTTCGCCCAAAACTTTTCTACAAAGATTTTCTGCTTCTTGCTTTGTGATGCCGTTTTTCTGCTCTTTTGCAATAGATTCAACTTCAGAAATCGGAACTTCTGCTATATAATCTTTGGTAGTACTTATTTCTGATATAGATGCCCAATGATATGCCATTCCACCCAAAAATGAAATTACCAATGTAAAAACCCATAAAACAACAATTAAAAAAACTCCCGTTTTTTTCTTCATATCTATATCTCCTTTTGACACTAATCGGCATATCTCTCATTATAATCGCTAAACGATTTATTTATCAATACATAATTATACTTAAGATAAGTATACTACAACATAAAAGCATATTCAACAAAAAATCCTTGTTTTGAACAAGGATTTTTAAATTCTATTTTGTTGTTTCTGCTTCTACAAGACGGGAAGCACCATAGCGTTCACGAAGTGCATTTTTCTGAATTTTGCCTGTTGCATTACGCGGAATATCGGCAAAAATAATAGTTTTTGGTCGTTTGTATCTTGGAAGTGCCATACAAAATTCGTGCATTTCTTCTTCCGTTGCACTTATTCCGTCCTTAAGCTGAATGATTGCAGCTGTAATTTCGCCAAGTCTTTCGTCAGGAAGACCAATAACACCAACATCGTTGATTTTATCGTTTGAACGAAGGAAATCTTCAATCTGAACAGGATAAATATTTTCACCGCCAACAATAATAACATCTTTTTTGCGGTCAACAAGATATATAAATCCATCTTCATCCTGTTTTGCCATATCGCCTGTATAAAGCCAGCCATCAGGTGTTAAAACATCTCTTGTTGCTTCGGGGTTTTTATAGTAGCATTTCATAACACCATCACCCTTTAAGCAAAGCTCACCAACCTCACCTTTTTTTGCTTCATTGCCTTCGTCGGTAATAATTTTAATTTCCCAATTATACCCCGGAACACCAATTGCTCCAACCTTGTGTATGTTTTCAACACCGAGATGCACTGCACCTGGCCCAATTGATTCACTAAGACCATAGTTTGTATCGTATTCGTGATTTGGAAATACCTCTTTCCATCTTCTTATAAGTGATGGTGGAACAGGCTGTGCGCCAATGTGCATAAGTCTCCATTGCGAAAGTCTGTAATCAGAAAGATTGATATCGCCTCTTTCGATTGCATCTAAAATATCCTGAGCCCACGGAACCAAAAGCCACACAATTGTTGCTTTTTCGTCAGATACAGTCTGGAGTATCCATTCAGGCTTAATGCCTCTTAAAATTACTGCTTTTGAACCTGACAAAAGCGAACCGAACCAGTGCATTTTTGCTCCTGTATGATATAGCGGCGGAATACAAAGAAAAACATCTTCTCTTGTCTGAGAGTGGTGTTTTTGTTCTACTTTACAAGCAGTAACAAGCGCTTTGTGTCTATGAAGAATAGCTTTTGGAAATCCTGTTGTACCAGATGAAAAATAAATTGCTCCATCGTCTTCGTCGTCAATTTCTACCGCAGGAGCACCTGAAGAACAATATGTAATCATTTCTTCGTAATTATCTGCAAAAGATGGTGTATCATTTCCAACAAAAAAGTAATGCTTTATTCTTAATTTTGGAAGAATATTTTCAAGTCTTTCGGTAAATTCGGGACCAAAAACAAGAATTGAAATATCGGCTAAATCAGAGCAGTATTCTATTTCTTCGGCAGAAAATCTGAAATTCATAGGAACCGCAATTGCACCCGATTTTAAAATACCAAAATAAATTGGAAGCCAGTCGATGCAGTTCATCATAAGTATTGCTACTTTATCTCCTTTTTTAACACCGCGTGTCAAAAGAAGATTTGCAAATCTGTTTGCAGCAGTATCAAACTCCTTCCAGGTAAGTTCTCTTCTGTATTTTTCACCGCTTGCACTTTCTATAAGACTATATTCATGCCACGAAACATCTTTGTCGGGCTGATTTGCAGGATTTACCTCTACCAAGCTTACTTCGTTTGGATGAAGTCTTGCATTTTTTTCAAGAAAATCTGTAATAGGCATAAAATTACCTTCCTTTCAAAAATAAAAAACCGTCCTCTAAAATAAATCAGAGGACGGAAAATTCCGTGTTACCACCTCAGTTTACAGACACTTCACAGATATCTGCCTCATTGAGTAAACTGTTTAAATCTATACTCACTCGCTATAACGGGCGTTCCCGACAAAAGATACTATGTAAAAAAACAATTCCCCTTTGCAGCTCCCGGACCGTATTCAGTCTATTTCAAAATTCAGGCTTGCACCAACCGCCTTATCTCTTAAACTTCATTCATAGCCTACTTGTTTCCGTTCACGGCATTTATGACATTTTATCACAATAAAGCAATTTTGTCAATGTTTTTAAACATTTTCGGGAAGCGCTGTAACAAATTCTCCCAAAAAGCTATCTTTACTGTATTCAACCATTTCTAATTTATCGTTTTTATACTCAACTATGGTTACCGACGCATTTGTTGCCCAACTAATATTTTTTATTTCATCAAGCGTTGCATTATCGCATTTAGCCTTTAACACTCTTATTGGTGTTGCGTGGGTGAATATAAATACCGTTTTGCCCATGTTTTCTTTTGCTATTTTTTCAACCTCAGACACAAAACGATTTTGAAGTTCTTCTACACTTTCGCCTTCGTCACACTTAGCTTTTCCAATATTCTCAAGCCATAATTTATATGTATCTTTATATTCTTCTTCAAGAGTACAAAACAATTGATTTTCCCATTTGCCTGCAAAAATCTCTCTCAAATTTTTATTTTTTATAATTTGCATGCCTTTTAATTTTGAAGTTTCAACTGCGGTGTTATACGCTCTTTTTAAATCACTTGAATAAATTGCATCACAGGGAATATCCTTTAAAAACTTTGCCGTTAATTTTGCCTGTTTATATCCTATAGGCGATAAATCAAGGTCGGTATGCCCCAAAAAAGCATCACGCTTATTGCCTTCTGATTCACCATGCCTTACAAAATAAATTTTTGTTGTATTCATAACTTTTTCTCCCCTATAATAAATAATTATTTGTTAATATAATAAGTAAAACATTAAAAAAAGCACTTAAAGGCACTAAAATACGAAATTTTATTTTTGATGTTTTATGATTAAACATCACCATTCCAAACATTGCACCAAATGCGCCAAGAAAAAAAGAAAAAGTAATAAGTGTCGTTTCTCTTATTCGTCTTAATCCTTTTTTAGCAAAAAACTTGTCCAGACCGTAGATAAAAAACACTATTAAGTTCCATATTAAAAGCAAAAACCATAATTTATTCATCAAAAACCAACCTTTTTTCCATTGTTACATGAACAATTCCTTCTTCCAAAAACTCATCCGAAACTATATTAAACCCTAATTTTTCATAAAATGCTACTGCCTGCTTTTGTGCATGAAGAGTTATTTTTTTGCAATTGAACTGTTTTTTAATTTCTTCAAAGCTTCTTAACATAAGCTTTGTTCCAAGGCCTTTTCTATGTTCCAATGTAAGAACCCGTCCTATTGATACAACATCTTTTTCTATGTAAAAAGCTCTTAAATATGCCGTTACTCTTTTTAAGTTTGAGTCAAAGAAAAAGCAATGTAAGCTGTTATAATCAACATCGTCCAAATCCTGACAAATAATATTCTGTTCAAGCAAAAAAACCTCGGACCTTGATTTTATAATTTCATATAATTCCACCAAAGAAAGCTCAGAAAACTTTTTTGCAACAAAATCCATATTGCACCTCTGTTAAATTAAAAATATTCTTATCCATATATTTTACTGTCTTTAAATTTATCTGATATGTTTTTAATATTTTCATTTTTATTACCAAGTAACCATTATTAGTAAAAATCAAAAGTTCTCGTAAAATACAACTTCGTTCATATCACGGTATTTAAAATGCATATCAAGCGGTTTTGCATCGGAAGCAGGATATCCCATAACAAGAAGTGCCAAAGGTTTGATATTATCAGGAATATTAAAAGCCTCTTTCAACGAAAACGGATTAAAATGCATAACCCAACAACAGCCAACTCCAATATTATGTGCTTCAAGCATCATATGTGTTGCAACAATAGCAGCATCAACAGGTGCAGATAATGCCCCGTCATAAGGCCTTTTCCATGTTTCATCTTGGTTATAGCAAATAAGCATAGCACACGGAGCATCAAAATGACATTTTGTGCATTTTTTTAATTTTTCAATTGCTTCATCTGTATTAATAACAAGAATTCTCTGTGGCTGATAATTGCATCCTGTGGGCGCTTTGTGTGCCGCATTTAAAATTTTATCAATACAGTCTTTTTCTAAATGCTCATTTTTAAATTTTCTTACTGAATATCTTTCTGTAATAAGCTTTTCAAATTCCATATTTTTCTCCTGTTATATAAAGAATATAAGATCTATATGCCCCTCATCAAGCCTCTATTGCCTAAAGGGAGGCTTTTTTTGATTTCGACTTTGATATCTGATTTCAACAATCTTTATACCCACATACCGAGTTAAGATTAAAATTTTAATTAAAGCTCTTAATCCATGTTACCAGCGAATTATGATAAACATTTTCATAAACATCTTTTTTCATCCGCTCTGTAACAAGTCCGTTTTGTGCCATACGATTTAATATTGCCTGCTGAAGCTCTTCAACTGTCATTTCTTCGAATGATTTATTTTGTTTTATACCAGGCTCTTTTTCCGGATTTAAAATTTCTTCTTCTTTTATATTTTGCAAAGGTTCGATCACATTTTCAAAAGCTATTGTATCAGCCTTATTTTCCTCAAATTCAAATTTTATTGGCAAATCATTATCATAAGTTTCACATAAAGGAACCCAGATTTCTCCTAAATTTGCCTTCACATTTACACACATATATCCGTCTTTTGCACATACTTTTTCGCCAAAAATTCCGCCTTTGTATTCACATTCATTTTGAACAGGTAGATTCATCATAAAATCATCATCGCTATTATTTACGGTAACAATAACAGATTTTCCATTATAATTTCTTACAAAGGCATACTGACCATTTGTTAAAAACAATTCTTTATATTCTCCGTAAGATAAAGCTTTAGTTTCCAAGCGTATTTTTCCTAATCTTGAAATAAGATTAGTCAAGCTATTTTCACTGATAGCATTGATATACTGCTCATAAGAAATTGCAGGTCTTAAAGAATCATCAGAGCCATGTTGCTTTTGTCCCTCAATACCAAATTCTGAACCATAATAAACTGACGGAATACCTGGCAATGTATACATAAGAATATGCAGTGGTACAAAATGACTTTTGTTGATTAGCTTTGTATAAATTCTTTCAACATCATGGTTATCTGCAAAATTATATAATTTAAGTCCGCAAGGTTTATTTCCGCCCATTTCGTATAATCTTTTTACAGTATGCGCAATTTCAAAATAGTTATGGTCATTATGACCTGAATATAACGCCTTATGTAAATGATAATTAGTAACACAGTGCAATGTATCTGAATTTACCCAACGAATGTAATCACCATGAATAACCTCACCCATAAGCCAGAAATCAGGTTTGACTTCATTAGCAACCTGACGAATCATCTGCATATAACTAAAATCCAGCACATCGGCAGCATCCAGACGGATACCGTCAATATCAAACTCATTTACCCAAAAACGAATAACATCGCATATATATTCTCTTACTTCATAGTTGTGTTGATTAAGCTTTGCAAGAAGATTATATCCGCCCCAGTTGTCATAAGAAAACCCGTCATTATATTCATTATTGCCATTAAAATTTACATTGCAATACCAATCTTTATATCTTGAGTTTTCTCTGTGTAGCTTTATATCCTGAAATGCAAAAAATTCTCTGCCGGTATGATTAAATACCCCATCTAACACTACCCGTATCCCCTGTTTATGGCACTCTTTTACAAAACATGTTAAATCCTTGTTTGTACCAAGCCTTGTATCCAGCTTTTTGTAGTCGGTTGTTTCATAACCATGCCCTACCGATTCAAAAAGAGGTCCAATGTAAAGTGCATTAAAGCCAAGCTTTTTGATTTGCTCAATAAATGGGATTAATGTGTTTAATCTGTGTTCTGTTTGTTCATGTAAATTCTGTTTTGGTGCTCCGCACATTCCCAACGGATATATGTGATAAAATATTGCTTCATCATACCAAGCCATATATTGTTCCTCCACTTCAATATTAGATTTATTATATCATAGCAAAATAAAAAAGACAATATTCATAAAGAATATTGTCTTTTTGGCTTTCGGCTACATAATAGATGCAGTTCTAAAAAGCCTTATTTTATCAGGCTTTTCAAGGTTTCATCCAATATATTCAAAACACTCGAATAAGATGTATAATTTAGATACACTCCGTTAAAACGCAGTAGCATCAATGTTTTTTAGAGATAATTCAAATTAAACACAACACCTAAGGAGGTTGGATGCCACTATTTGTTTAATAAATTTACTTTTTAAAGTTTTGGTTATATGTAATGCAGATCTCTTTTATCAATACCATCTATCTTTCAATTACAAATGCGTACCCTTTACCCGATTTAAGATCCTAGCAAAAAAACAGATACCATATATTCAACTATTGACAGTTGTAATCTATGGTATCCATTTAAAATTTAAATTTTCTTTGAACTAACAGAAACTATTAGTTCTTCGTTACACAAATTCTTTTTCCATTGTGGCCATGTGCTAACATGCTTTGCAATTTTGTCATAACTTGTTTTAGTGATTCTGCATTTAATTTCCTTTGTTTTTGTTACTCCAGTTTCTTTCAAATTACTCATCACTGTTATCTCCTTTTGTTTCATCATAATACGATAAATATGCTATACTCTCATATTCCAAATAAGTCATTGCTCTCATAGGATTACGGATATATGCTTTACTTCTGTCCCAATCAACATTATACCCATCTTTGTTCTTTCGCTTTTTTACTCCCCATTTTGCAGATGTCATTGCAAACAAATCAATATAACGTCTTGGGCCAACACCTGAAAACGGAGTAAATACAAGTTTTTTATTCTCATCAGTCACAGTTGTAGAAATTTCTTGTTTATAGAAATCTAGAGCTTTACTCTTGGGATACGGTTCAATGTAAACCACTTTTTTTATTCCTGCAGCAATAATGTGTTTTGCACAATTGTGACATGGAAATGTTGTTGCATACATAACAGCATCCTTGCTAGAAATATTATTTCTAGCACACGCTAAAATTGCTTCCATTTCAGCGTGAACAACTCGCCCATACTCTGTTATTGCTCCTATACCCGCCTTCTTTATACTATTTATATTTTCAGTGTTCTTTTCTAATGATAAATTATCCAAAATTTGATCGATTATTTTACTTTGCTCAATCTTATTAGAATCATATCCCAGCTTATAATCTCGACCATTGTCTTCATCGTAATACTGATTCTTATCATGAATCTGCCAATACAATCCACCCGTATATTTGGGACAGTCATTAACTCCTGTTGTAAGTATTTCATTGTTTTTAGTAATTACAGCTCCTATTTGTCTTGACAAATCGGCCGATCTCAATGAAGCAGCATAGGCCATAAACATAGCATATTCATCAAAAGTAGGTGTTATAAAAGGATTTCCAAAAAGAAGATCTATTAATCTAAAAACACAATTTTTGATTTCCTCGAGATCATCTCCAACATTAATAAAATAATCTGAATTTTGAAATGCATCTTGCGTATGTTGTCCAAAATCATCTATATCATCAGAGTCTCTATCCATTAATTCCTGCGCTTGACTTTTAGACATCGCTTTTACTTCTGTAAGGAATTTTTCTCGATTAGAAACATCACCAGTAATTCCAATCAAGTGGAATCCATCTCCATAAACCCGTTTTAAATAATCTGCTTCTGATGGATGCTTAATAGATTTAATTATGTATGCTACCTTTTCTCTTGGACTAGGATCTTCAATTGAATCTCTTTTTGATAGAATGTGTGAGGCTACACCCTTCATAATAATAGTAGCATCTTCTCTTTCATTTCTCACTTTATTTCCTAAATCCATATAATGTTTTATTCGTTCATACTCTGAATCAAAAATTGGTATTTCTTTTTCAAAATTCGTTAATATTTCGGATGATACATTAATTATTTCTGTGGTATATGAAAACTTTGCAAGATGGTCCTTCATATATCTCACAACATTTTCAGTATCTGTTCCAACAGTTGTTATCAAACCTAAAACTATTTCACTAGAACTATTCGTGTTAATGTAAATCCCTCCTACGTATATACTCCTTTTCAATAACTTCTACTATTGTATCGACAGGATGCACAATTGCAAATCCACTACTTTTTTCATGCTCTTTTGGGCAAGTTGATTCATCACATTGTTCACTATAATCTATTGTACCACTAATTATTCCAATTAAATTGGCACTTGCATTATGATTTGTCCCTTTTATAAACAAGTCCTCTGGACGATTAATTACAGGTGCTCCCGAATTGCCCGGGATTGCTTGCAAATCAATCAAATACTCCTCTAATTCGCGATTTTCAAACAAATCAGATATTTTGGATATACAACCTATTCTACATACAGGCGTTTTTCTATTTGTTCCAATCATATTAATTGGAAAGCCTAGCGAATAAACAATACTCCCTTCAAGAACATCTGTTGATTGCATTTGTTGAAGAGATAACGCATGCTTATCTAGTGCAAACCAATTAAATTCCGAATTATTCTTTTTTAAAAATTCAGGCATTATTTGTATAGCAATGACATCCGCCGTCTGATGTTTCGAAAATAACTCTTTTGTGGAGTCTTTCAAAACAACTCTATAATCCCTACATTCATTACCATCTTTTTGATTAAAACGAACTAAAATTCCGCTTTTATTTTCAACAATGTGATAATTGGTTATAAGATAAATAGTGTAACTATCTAAATTTTCTTCTTTTCTTCCTACAAGAAAGCCCGTTCCTATCCATTTTATTTCCTTATCTTCTTCAACACCTAGGGCTACTACTGCATCGAAAAAAAACTTTGGTATAATTGCCACAAAAACACCACCATTTGTATTTCTAGTAGAATTATACCACAATTTTATAAAAAAATCAATATATTCAAACATAAAACCATAGCAATAATATCAAATACGTTTTTATTATACATTTAGCTCATCCATAAAAACAATTTTATATTTATCATTTTGTACCACATTTACTTGTTTAATTAGTTTTCTTACAATTGTGTAAAAACTAATATCATCAATTATTTGAATATTTTCTCTCTGTAATGTATTAATACAATTTGATATTGTTGTCTTTTTATATTCTTTAAGTTTTAATAGTTCATTCCTAATATATCTGATTTTATTAATATAGTATTCTTTATCCTGTGCGTCTTTTAAAATATTTTTCAAAACCTCAATCTCCTTTTCATAATTTTGAATTTTTCTTTGTAAAACCTGAGGATTTCCATCCTCTTTCTTCACAACGGACTCTATCTCATTTTTAACTTTTTTGGCTATATCGTCTGATTTAGGCGATATCTCTTTTAATTTATTAAGTATTGCATTATGTAAGTCCTCCTCATAGATTGTTGGTGAATTCTTGCAGTTTTTGGTGCCATTTTTTAAACGTTCAGTACATCTCCATACTATTGTCTTATTCCCATTCCTTGACCAAGTAACCCTTCTGTACTTAGCTCCACATTCACCACAAATCACCTTACCCGAGAGAGCATATTTAGAATTATATCTGCTTGGATTTTTACTGCTATATAGGCTTGCTCGTCTTTGCAGCTCATCCTGAACCATATCAAATATTTCTCGTGATACAATGCCATCGTGGTTATTTTCAATATAGTATTGTGTTACCTCACCTTTGTTTTTTGCCATTGTCTTTGTGAGATAATCGACCGTATAACTTTTCTGTAGAAGCACATCACCTTTATACTTTTCATTTCTCAATATTCCGGATACAGTAGATTCGCTCCATTCGCCTATACTTTTTGCTGTTTCTACATTGTTATCGTTAAGCCACTTCTTGATTCCTCTTATGGAATTTCCCTCAAGGTACATATGAAATATTTTGCGAACGATTGCTGCCTGTTCAGGAATTATAACAGGTGTTATTCCATCACCTCTGTCATATCCATATAAGCCAGACGGAAATGAAAATTTCCCCTCTTTATACCCCATCCTTTTACCTCTGGTTATATTTTGACTTAATGACTCGCTTTCTGCCTGAGCAAATGCACTGAACCACGTTAAAAATGTTTCACTAACCGCATCAAGAGTGTTTATTCCTTCCTTTTCAAAAATGACTCCTATATTTTTTGCCTTTAGTTTTCTCACATGTGTTAGACAATCAACCGTATTTCTTGCAAATCGTGAAATTGACTTTGTAATTATCAAATCTATTTTTCCCTTGTTACACATTTCAAGCATTCTCTGAAATTCAATTCTGTTTGTATCATTCATTCCGCTTATGCCGAAATCAGCGAAAATATCAACCAAAGTCCAATTAGAAGTGTTCTCAATTTTGCTTTTGTAATATGTGATTTGATTTTCAAGACTATTCTCTTGTTCTTCTTTATCTGTACTAACCCTACAGTATGCTGCTACTCTATATTGTTTATTTATATCTTGTGACTGTATAGAAATTGTAGCTGGAATTTCAGTTATCTTCCTCATCATTCATTACCTCCGAGTATTTTTCTATAACATTTAGCATCATATCTGCTGACAACCAACACATAAAATGCATCGCTATTTCCTTATGTGCATATGTCCCGCCATTCTTCCCCTGCCTTGAAGCAATTCCGATAGAATTGGTTACATTTATCCATCTTTTTGGTGTTAAAGTATTCAATTCTACCGGAATAGAAAGAAATTTTTCATTGTGTTTATTCTCCCACAAAGAAAGAAAATCAACAGTTCCACTATCTCTTAGCCACATTTGAATAGTGTAACCGGTTTATTTTTGTGGTTTACTTCTTGCTAATTCTGTTAAAGAAATATATCCCGGGTTCTGCTCCAATAAATGGTTTCGTGTCTCTCTTTTCTTCTTTCTAAATTCAACACTTGGATTTTGAATTCTGCTATACCTCCAGACATCAAATTCATTATATAGATTTTCTAATACTTCATTATACACCTCCTCGGTTATAATTTCACTTTGAAGTAGCGGCTTCATATACTGCTCTTTTGCAATAATATACCACAACTGATTTTGAATTGCTGATTTGTCCATGTCCAATTCTCCTTTCCCTTTAATAATAGAATTATATAACAAATCAGCAATTTTGTCTTTACTCTAACTTCTGATGTATCTGCAACGAGATTCTTTTTCGATAGATGCCTCAACGAAATTTTCAAATGAAATAATATAAGTTAAATATTTACTATTGTTTATAGTCTTATCTATTACATCTCTTGTCCATTTATCTTTTCCCGAAGGGGATTTGATTCCTCGATTAAATAATTCCGCCTGTATCTTCTGAAGACTGTTTCCATTTATGGCCATATCATATATCATTCTAACTACATCAGCTTCATCTTCTACGATGTATACAAGACCGTTTTCATCTCGCCCAAACCCATAGCATATTCTGCCAAATAATCTAGATTCAAATAAGTTTAGCCTCTTCATTTCTGCTTTCTCCCTTTCATTATAATTTTTAATTTTTGAATTACTTATCATTTTATTGACTCCTTTGTTAAAATTATTTTTTATATCTTTTTTGATTATCATCAGTCCTTTGTAGAAACAAAAAGCACATCTTGATTTTACTCAAAATGTGCTCAAAATTCATAATGTCCAGTCTTAAAACATCATTATAGTAATGTTTTATTCAGTAAGTTTTGTTCATCTCCTTAAATTGCCCTAAGCAATTCTGCTAAATCATTTTCTCCTTTTATGTTAATTTTGCATATAAAAAGAGACAAACATCATTATAACTATGTTATAAAAAGCGTTTGTCTCTTTTGGCTTTCACGTACAAAATAGATGCAGCCTAAAAAAGCCTTATTTTATCAGGGTTTGCGGACCCCCAAAATTTGCATTTTTCTATTTTGAATTTTCCCACGATAAATCCGAACCCCCGAGCAATCGTACATGTTTATCTTGCACATTTAGAGCACGGTGACAGACCACCTGTACTTGTTGTTCTATAACTATTGGGGCCACCACAATTTGGATCTAAATGATATCTTTTTCCTGTCGGCGTTCTGTAATAATATCCGTCAGCAGAAGGATTATAAGAATCGTTGTAATCATAGTAATCTTCAGCAGGTCTGTTTGCTTCAGATGCTTCATACTCCGTCTCATACCAGCCAACATTCTTATATGCTTCTATCTCGGTTTCTAAAATGGTTATTGTTCTACCATCCGGTGCATACATTATCGTAACAGGCTCAGTGTACCAACCAACATTCTTATACGCCTCAACTTCATGAACACCGATTTCTATGTATCTACCATCCGGTGCATACATTGTAGTTGTATATGGTTCTAACACCCAGCCCGAAGCAATATACGGAGCTGCTTCATAATCATACAATTCCATTGTATTATTGTTTGAGTCATAAATTACTATTTTTTCTTGTGACGAAAGATTCCATTCACTTCCATAATATACATAGTCATAAACCTCATCCGATAATACCTTTTTGGTTTCACCATTGTTTTTGTAGATTATATCATAATATACCGGATCGATACTAAATGAGTAATATGCAAGATCCCATCCATAAGATGATACCCCAAGTGTAAACTCAAAACCATAAAGGATATCGGATTTCTCATTTGTTAAGAAATTATAATCCATATAATGATATGAATCTTCTGGCTCTGTCATTACCCAGCCAATGTCAGACAAATCTTCGAACCAATTTTCTATAACTTTAACAATTTCCTTGGGAACATTTTCATCCACTTGCTCATCTTTTCCGCTGTATATAGCGTAAGAGTAATCTCCGCCGTAAGGATCTTCAACTACTTCTAATTCTCCCCAGTCAGGCAATATGATTGCGGGAAAATCTTTTATACACTGTGTTTCTTTTGACGTAATATATACTGTTGAAGACTCTGGAAACCAATCAACTTTTGTCCCCAATGCTTGTGCGACTGCTCTTGCAGGAACAAAGGTAGAACCATTCTTTATAACCGGCGATACATCCATAATCTCAGAAACGCCGTTTTTATAAAGTGTAGGGTTATCGATTTGAAGTGTGATGATGGTATCCTCTTTTGTAGCTGTGATTGTTTGTGTTGTGCCTTCCCAATCTACTTTTGAGTTTAAACTTTCAAATATTTTTCTCATAGGTACCATCGTGCGACCATTTTCAATATACGGTTCCATATCGCATTGCAATTTCACACCATCGATAAATATGTCAATCTCAT
>SVJU01000004.1 GCA_015068825.1 Oscillospiraceae bacterium
CCCCTGCATATTTAACATCCAAAAGATTATCAACATCTTTCAGTGCAGTTTTAATGCCTGTCCATGCTTCATTTACGTCATATGTCCAAATTCCGTTTTTGAACTCCGACGCCCAGACATAGTCACCCGAAGATACAGGAGAGTATTCACCGTTAATTTTAACAGCTTTAATTCGTGTTGAACCAAGCTCAATTCCAAGATAACTCATAATTATTCTCTCTTTCTATTTATATTTTAATGTAGAACAGATGGTTTAGATGCAACCGTTCAAAGGCTTCTCCTTGAGGAGAGGCTCCGCTGTAGGCGGTGGTGAGGTGTAGATTGCGAAGGCAATCGTTATTTCACTCCACCTCATCCGAGTTTGCTTCGCAACCCACCTTCCCCTCAAGGGGAAGGCTTTCTTTTTTTCGCCAAAATTCGACATATCCATATTGTTCATATCAGGTTAGGATTAAAAATTATTTTAATTTTCTTTTTCTCGTTATAATAAAACTAACCACACAAGCAATTGCAGTTATCACAAGTGCACCTATCATAATATCAAACAAAATTGCATTTACAGCATAATGTTCATCTGACATATGATAACAGTGTTTTAAATATATTTGTCCGCTTATGAAACAACCTATCATAAAAGAGATACTATTAAATTTCTTATCAAAAAGTTGAGAACACTCTTTGAAAAAAGATTATATATAGTAAAAGCGACAATTATTATTAAAGAAATGCTTTCGTCAAAAGGCATTATAAATAACTCTTTATTTGAAATTGTAATTAGGTAATAACATATCCATAAGGGTAACGGCAAAATATTTATTATAATATGCCTTGCTTTCATTTAAGCACTTGACAAATTCTGACATCTATTAATTCCTACTACCAAGTTAGGTACAAACTCATTGGTATTGTGAAATATTTTTCTTACAAAACTAACAAATTGATAGCATAATCACTTTACTCATAAAAAGACATACCGCCCATATCAGCATAATGCGGTCTGTTATTATGTGCCCACGAAGAAGGTGCAACTTTGGAATTTATAAAATAAAGTGAATTTCTGGCAACATTGACACCGCAAAGTACACATTTTGCTGCAATAATACTGTCTTTTGATGGAGTTATATTAAATTTATCGGTATGTGCCGGTGGAAACTGAACTCCGTATTTAGTATCAAAAATAACTTCTTTTACACTATTTGGAAACTTAGGTGATTTAACACGGTTTATTACTGTATTACCTACGCCAATCTTAACATTAAAAGGCTGATATCCACTTTCTATATGAATAATTTTACCAAGATACATAATATCCTCATATGTATATGATACATCTTTACAATTTTCTAAAACTTCAACATTTGGAGCGGTTATTTTAACTGTCAAATAAAAATCATCCCAATTAACATCATATTTCAACACTTCTGATATTGCTCTGACGGGGACAAATGTCAAATTATTATAAATAACCGAAGTATAATTTTTCTCAACACCATCTACAAGGCAATAATCTTTTTCTGGATAAAACACAAATGAATGTCCATCTTTTGTTATTTTTGCCCACAACTCTTTATCATTCCATTCAACCGATGCTCCTATTGCATCAGAAAACGCACGAAGCGGAATATACGCACTGCCATCAATCAAAACAGGTTTTTGAGCACACTTTATAAAACTACCATTTATTTCTATATCAACAGGAACATCATATCCACCGTAAGTATCTATAGCAAAACCTTTGATTGAAATTAGCATCATTATAAGAGCAATAACAAAAGTTATTTTTTTAAACATACACATCCTCCGTATATCATATTTTACAATATTTGCTCCTTTATTATATCATTGCCTTAATTAATCGTCAACTGCAATAAAAAATAACGACAGATAAGAACTAACTTATCTGTCGTTATATTAAGCTTAATTATACCAATTCAATAATTGCCATTTCAGCAGCATCGCCGCGTCTTGGTCCTATTTTAATAATTCTGGTATATCCGCCGTTTCTCTCGGCATACTTAGGAGCTATTTCGTTAAATAGCTTTGTAACAACATCCTCTTTTGTGATAAAAGAAAGCGCCTGCCTTCTTGTATGAAGAGTATTTTGTTTACCCAAGGTTATCATTTTTTCAGCCAAGCTTCTAACCTCTTTTGCCTTGAAAACAGTTGTTTCAATTTTACCGTTTTCCAAAAGCTGAGTGGTTAAGTTTTTAAGCATTGCGATTCTGTGATCGGTAGCTTTACCTAATTTTCTTGTACCCGGCATAACACATATACCTCCTTTATACTAAATTTTAGTCATCATATGTTTCTTTTGAAAACATTAATCCCAAAGCAGCAAGCTTTGCAATAACCTCTTCTAAAGATTTTCTACCAAGGTTTCTTACTTTCATCATTTCGCTTTCAGATTTGTTAACCAAATCTTCAACAGTATTGATGCCTGCTCTCTTTAAGCAGTTGAAAGAACGAACAGAAAGGTCTAATTCTTCAATAGTAAGTTCTAACACCTTGTCTTTTTTGTTATCTTCTTTTTCAACCATAATATCTTTATGTTTAATCTCATCTGTTAAATCGATAAACAAACTCATATGGTCGTTTAAGATTTTTGCACTTAAGCTTAATGCCTCTTCAGGTGTAATAGTACCGTCTGACCAAAGCTCTAATGAAAGCTTGTCATAATCGGTTACCTGACCAACACGAGTGTTGGTTACATTATAGTTTACCTTGCAGATGGGAGAATAGATAGAATCGACCGGAATTACACCGATTATGCTCTGCATATTCTCTTTGTTCTTTTCAGCAGAAACATAGCCTCTGCCGTTTGCAAGAGTAATTTCCATATAAAGCTTTGCGTTGTCGTCAAGTGTTGCGATATGAAGGTCTTTGTTGATAATTTCAACTTCAGAATCACATTTAATATCGCCTGCTTTAACTTCGCCAGCGCCGGTTGCATCTATATAGACAGTTTTTGGAACATCGCTGTATACAACGGTTATAAGCTTTTTAATATTTAAAATAATTTCTGTTACATCTTCTTTTACTCCTGGAATTGTACAAAATTCGTGAAGTACTCCGTCGATTTTTACAGAAATTGCAGCCGAACCGGGAAGTGACGATAAAAGTACTCTTCTTAAAGAGTTACCTAATGTAATGCCATATCCTCTTTCTAAAGGTTCAACCTCAAATCTGGCATAAGTACCGTCGTCGCTTCGTTCCACACATTCAACTTTGGGTTTCTCCATTTCTATCATAACTTATACAACCCTCCATTCTAACGTTATTTCAATTATTACTTAGAATACAACTCAATGATTAAGTGTTCTTCAACTTCATAATCAATATCGTCTCTCTGTGCTAAAGCAATAACTTTACCAGTCAAAGTGTTTTTATCCATATCAAGCCACTTTGGAACTAATCTTGTAGAATTAGCTTCAACGATATCTTTCATTCTGTCTGAATTCTGAGTTTTTTCTTTAAGAGAAATAACATCTCCAACTTTAACACTGTATGAAGGTATATCAAGTCTTTTACCATTTACAAGAATGTGACCATGGTTTACCAACTGTCTTGATTCTCTTCTTGTATTAGCAAGACCTAATCTGAACACTACATTATCCAATCTTGACTCCAAAATCTGAAGCAAGTTTTCACCGGTGATTCCCGGCATTTTCATTGCTAATTCATAATATTTATGGAACTGCTTTTCAAGCATGCCGTATATAAACTTAACTTTCTGTTTTTCAGTAAGCTGGCGGCCATATTCGCTCTGTTTTCTTCTCATAGGCTTCGGATTTCTGTTTGAGCTTTTATCAATACCCATAACAGAAGGCTCAATGCCTAATGTCCTGCATCTTTTTAATACAGGTTGCATATTTCTTGCCATTTATTTATCCTCCTTACTTTGAAAATTTCAAATCAAACTCTTCTTCTCTTAGGCGGTCTGCAACCGTTGTGAGGAATAGGAGTTACATCTTTAATCATGCTAACTTCCAAACCAGCAGTCTGAAGTGCTCTGATAGCAGCTTCTCTACCTGCGCCCGGACCTTTAACATAAACTTCAACTGATTTTAAACCATGCTCCATTGCAGCTTTAGCAGCAGTTTCTGCAGCCATCTGTGAAGCAAACGGTGTGCTTTTTCTTGAGCCTCTGAAGCCCAAACCGCCTGCACTTGCCCATGAAAGAGCATTACCAGCGGTGTCTGTGATTGTAACGATTGTATTATTGAAAGAGGAACGGATATGTGCAGCTCCTTTTTCAATATTTTTCTTTTCGCGTCTTTTACGCACTTTTTTAACCTGAGCCATTTAATACCCTCCCTTTCTATTTTTTCTTATTAGCCATTGTCTTTCTAGGACCTTTTCTTGTTCTTGCGTTTGTTTTAGATCTCTGACCTCTTACAGGAAGACCTTTTCTGTGACGCAATCCACGATAGCATCCTATTTCAATAAGTCTTTTAATATCAAGTGCAGTCTGTCTTCTTAAGTCACCCTCCACCTGATAATCTTTATCTATTGCAGCTCTTAGTTTAGAAACCTCGTCCTCTGTTAAGTCTTTAACACGAGTATCGGGATTTATACCTGTTTCGCTTAAAATTTTGTTTGAAGATTTTCTGCCGATACCATAAATATATGTTAGGCCAATCTCAACTCTTTTTTCGTTAGGTAAATCAACACCAGCTATTCTAGCCATTATTACACCTCCTTAAAAATTATAAACAAACATTACTAAATTTTATATATAAAACCTTTAGGGGTTACAGATAAGCTTAAACAAACTTTCCGTACAGCCGCCCCCTTTTAAGGTTAAAGGCATGTTATAGAGTATTTATCAACCCTGTTTCTGTTTGTGTTTAGGGTTTTCGCAAATAACCATTATATTGCCTTTTCTTTTAATGATTTTGCATTTTTCGCAAATAGGTTTAACTGAAGGTCTTACTTTCATTTTTATTCCTCCTAAATCATTTTAAAATCTCGAAATAATATTACTAAAGGTTTTCATTTGTTTTAAAAATGTTTATTTTGCTCTCCAGGTGATTCTTCCACGAGTTAAATCATAAGGTGACATTTCAACTGTAACCTTATCACCCGGAAGGATTCTTATAAAATTCATTCTAAGCTTTCCTGAGATATGAGCAAGTATTCTGTGCCCATTTTCAAACTCAACCTGAAACATTGCATTGGGGAGTGCCTCAATAACAGTACCCTCAAGCTCTAATACATCTTCCTTTGCCAAGACAAAAACCTCCTTTATAATACATTTTCTTCATTAATTCTGTTTCCTAAAAAATTTGAAATTGCATATCTTACTTCTTTGTTTGTAACCTTATTTAAAGAACTTAATCTGTTTTCAATAAAGTTATCAACTTTGCCTGTAAGCTTTAAATGCTTTATTTTCTTCTTTTTAGGAGTGCTTACTTTTCTGCCTTTGCCGTCTGCAATGAAAAGATATTCATTTTCAACAGCTAAAACAATAAAGCATTTTCCCGCATCTCTGCCGGCAGTTGCGTACACAAACTCACCCGGATGAGCGTCCAACACATATCACCTCTACTTAATATAACAACACGATTACACCATAGTAAGAATTAAAGGTTCACCATCTGTTACAACAATGGTATTTTCATAATGAGCGGCTAACTTTCCGTCAGCTGTAACAACTGTCCAGCCATCGTCAAGAACATTTGTTTCTGCCCTTCCCATATTAACCATTGGCTCAATTGCCAAAGTCATATTTCTCATTAGTCTGTTACCATGCCCGAACTTTCCGTAATTTGGAATTTCGGGATCTTCGTGAAGATTTTTTCCGATTCCGTGACCGCAATAATTTCTTACGATACTAAAACCGTTGCCTTCAACATAATCCTGAATGGTTGATGATATGCTAAACAGTCTTTCGCCCTGTTTTGCGTATCGGATTCCTTCAAAAAAACTCTTTTGTGTAACATCGATTAGCTTTTTGGCATCATCACTTATGTTTCCTACTGCAAAAGTTCTTGCAGCATCACTGTGATAACCGTCTTTTATGCATCCGACATCAATACTTATTATATCGCCATCACAAAGCTTATAATTCGACGGAATGCCGTGAATAACCACATTATTTACCGAGGAACATATACTGGCGGGAAAACCGTTATAATTAAGAAACGACGGCTTTGCCTCTGAGCTTAGTATATATTCTTTCGCGATTTTATCAAGTTCGGCAGTTGTTACGCCGGGTTTGATGTAAGGCTTTAATGTTTCGAAAACATTTGCCGTAATCCTACCCGAGCGCATCATTTTTTCTACCTCGCCTTTAGATTTTATATAAATCATATTACTTCTCCAATATTGCTACAATACTCTTGGTTGTTGCTTCAATTCCTTCTGTTCCGCAAACCTTGTGAAGAATATTTTTGCCTTCATAATAATCTTTTAAAGCTTCTGTCTGGTCATGGTAAACCTCAAGTCTTGCTTTAATAGTTTCAGGCTCATCATCGGGCCTTGTTACTAACGGAGCACCACATTTATCACAAACATCACCTTTTTTAGAAGGATTATTTGTAATATGGAAGGTTGCTCTGCACTTAGAACATTCTCTTCTTCCCGAAAGTCTTTTTATAATATCTTCATCATCAACTTCGATAGAAATAACATAATCTATCAAAATTCCCAAGTCATATAGCGCATCGGCTTGTTTAACCGTTCTTGGAAAACCGTCAAGAATGAAACCATTCTCGCAATCTTTTTCAGCCAAACGATTTTTGATTATTTCAATAACTATGTCGTCAGATACAAGCTGACCGCTCTCAATGATTGATTTAACTTTATTTCCAAGTTCACTGCCGCTTTTAATCGATTCACGAATAATTGCGCCTGTTGAAATTGTTGGAATGTTATATTTTTCATTAAGAATTTCAGCCTGTGTACCTTTGCCCGCACCAGGGGCACCAAGCATAATAATTTTCATATAATAATCTCCTACGAAATTTATTAATCTAAAAATCCTTTGTAATGACGCATTAGCATCTGAGATTCAATCTGTTTAACAGTTTCAAGCGCAACACCTACTAAAATTAGTAGTGATGAACCAGCAAGTGAAATCTGGAACATTGTGTATTTTGCAACAATCTGTGGAGCAACAGCTATTAAACCTAAGAATACTGCACCTGCCAAGGTAATTTTAACTAATACTCGGTTAATAAAATCGCTTGTAGGCTTGCCCGGTCTGATACCAGGAACAAATCCACCGTTTTTCTTCATATTATTTGCAACTTCAATTGGATTGAACTGAATTGCTGTATAGAAATATGTGAAGAAAATAATTAATACAAAATATAAGATAATATAAATCCATGATGTTGGATTAAATATCTGTTTTGTGCTTCCCATAAACTGTGCAATAGTCTGTGGGAAAGAAAGAATTGACATTGCAAAGATAATTGGAATAACGCCTGCCATAGCAACTTTAATCGGAATGTGAGTGCTTTGACCACCGTACATTTTTCTTCCAACCATTCTTTTTGCATACTGAACAGGAATTCTTCTTTCAGCATCATTGATGAATACAACAAGAATTATAGAAATTGCAGAAACAAGAATTACAGCTATTAAAGAAATAACTGAACCTATACCTTCAGCAGCTCTGAAGTTTGCAACTAAAGCTACAATATCACTTGGTAATCTTGAAACGATACCAGCAAAAATGATGATTGAAATACCATTGCCAACACCATTTTCTGTTATCTGTTCGCCAAGCCACATCAAAAATGCAGTACCTGCTGTGAATGAGAAGGTGATAAGGATAAATGATAAAACACCAGGATTTGTAATACCGTTTCTTAGCGCAATATAAAGACCTGTAGCCTGAATAAATGCTAAAATAACAGTGCCGTATCTTGTCCAGGCAGCAATTTTCTTTCTGCCTTCTTCGCCTTCTTTAGCCATTCTTTCCAACGCGGGGATAGCAACTGTTAAAAGCTGCATAATAATTGACGAGTTGATGTATGGGGTAATACTCATAGCAAAAATTGTTGCATTACCAAACGCACCACCCGAGAATAAATCCAACATTCCAAAAAGGTTGTTACCCTCGCCTATCATACTCTGAAGTGCTCCTCTGTCAAGACCTGGAACTGGAATATAAGAACCAAGTCTGAAGATAGCAATCATAAATAAAGTAAATAAAATCTTTTTTCGAAGATCTGGGATTTTCCAAGCATTTCTAATTGTCTGAAACACCTTACATCACCTCAGCCTTTCCTCCGGCTGCTTCAATCTTTTCCTTTGCAGTACCGGTAAATTTAGCAGCTTTAACTGTTAGTTTAACGTTTAGTTCTCCGTTTCCTAACACCTTAACGCCATCGCATACTTTCTTAATAATTCCGGCTTCTTTTAAAGCTTTAGCATCTACGACTGCACCGGATTCAAATTTATTCAAATCTGAAACTTTTATTTCAACATATTCTTTAGCAAAGATATTTGTAAATCCACGTTTCGGCAATCTTCTGTAAATAGGCATCTGACCACCTTCAAAGCCTATTCTTACACCGCCGCCTGAACGAGCATTCTGACCTTTATGTCCACGACCTGAAGTTTTTCCAAGTCCTGAACCGTGTCCTCTACCCACTCTTTTTCTGCTTTTTACAGAACCTTCGCTTGGAGCAAGTTCAAATAATTTCATGCAAGACACCTCCTTTTAGTTTATATTTCCTCAACCTTAACCAAGTGCTTGATTTTTGTAACCATACCTCTGATTTGAGGACAATCTTCATGTGTTTTTTCGTCTCTTATTTTTTTAAGGCCTAAAGCTGCAACTGTTGCAATCTGATCTTTTTTGCAACCATAAAAGCTTTTAACCAAAGTTACTTTAATCTTCGCCATTTTAAATTCCTCCTGCAATAAATTTTAAAGCATTTTTCATATGCTTAAATTAACCCAACAATTCTTCTACTGATTTGCCTCTTGATTTAGCTACTTCTTCAGCAACCATCATACCTCTAAGGCCTTCAATTGTCGCATTAACCATATTGCGTGGATTATTAGAACGAAGCGATTTTGCTCTGACATTCTTAATGCCTGCAAGGTCCAATACCGCTCTTACTCCGCCTCCGGCAATAACTCCGGTACCTAGTCCAGCAGGTTTTAATAATACTCTGCCTGCACCGAAAACGCCAATGTTTGCGTGAGGAATAGTTGTGTTTACAATTGGTACTGTAATCATATTTTTCTTAGCATCATCAATCGCTTTTCTAACTGCATCGGGGATTTCAGCTGCTTTACCTGTTCCAACACCAACATGACCGTTTTCGTCGCCAACAACAACTAAAACACTGAATCTAAAGGTTCTACCACCTTTTACAACCTTAGCAACACGATTAATGCTAACTATCTTTTCTTTTAACTCCAAAGCGTTTGCATCTATGTTCATCATAAAAGCTTTTAACCTCCTTTTAAAAAGTAATTATCCTTTAAAAATTAGAACTCTAAGCCGCCTTCTCTTGCACCTTCTGCAAGTGATGCAACTCTTCCGTGGTAAATATATCCGCCTCTGTCGAATACAACCTCTTTTATGCCTTTTTCAAGTGCTTTTTTAGCAATAAGTTCTCCGACTTTTTTAGCTGCTTCTTTATTTCCGCCTGATTCTAAGCCGATTTCTTTATCTAAAGAAGAAGCTGCAACCAAGGTTGTTCCGTTTGAGTCATCAATAACCTGAGCATAGATATTTTTAAGGCTTCTATATACATTTAGTCTTGGACGCTGTGTTGTTCCAACGACTGTTTTACGAACTCTTGCGTGTCTGCGCAATCTTGATACATTACTGCTTTCTTTGCTTATCATATTGCTTATGCTCCTTTCTTAAGCTTTTCTAAGACCCTAAGATTACTTCTTAGCACCGGTCTTACCTTCTTTTCTTCTGATGACTTCATCAGCATACTTGATACCTTTGCCCTTGTAGGGTTCGGGAAGTCTTTTTTCTCTGATTTTAGCAGCGATTTCGCCAACAATCTGTTTGTCGATTCCGTTTACGATAATTGTGTTCGGATCCGGAACCTCCAATGTGTAATCAGCACTGTCTTCAACTTCAACCGGATGTGAGTAACCAAGGTTTAATACAACCTTTTTACCCTGTTTCTGTGCTCTGTAACCAACACCGTTAACCTGTAATACTTTTTTATATCCTTCAGTTACGCCAGTTACCATATTAGCAAGAAGTGTTCTTGTTAATCCGTGTAAAGCTTTGTGTGCTTTTACTTCAGAAGGTCTTTCAACAACTAATGTTGTACCTTCTGTTTTTATAATCATATCTCTGTGAAGTTTTTTAGTTAATGTACCTTTAGGTCCTTTAACAATTACTTCGTTTTCAGGATTAATTTTAACTTCAACACCGTTTGGAATGTCAATCGGCATTCTACCTATTCTTGACAATGTGTTCACCTCCAATTAGTAAAAAATATACTACCAAATAAATGCTAAAACTTCGCCGCCGATATTTAATTTTCTTGCCTCTTTGTCTGTCATAATACCTTTAGAAGTTGATACTATTGCAACACCAAGACCTCTTAATACCCTCGGCATATCTTCTTTACCGGCATAAACTCTCAAACCGGGCTTACTAACTCTTTTGATTCCTGTAATAACCTTAGACTTATTAGCACCGTATTTTAAAGTAATTTTAATTACGCCCTGTTTATTATCATCTATAACTTCATATCCAGCTATATAACCTTCATCATTAAGGATTTTAGCAATAGCTATTTTCATTTTTGAAGAAGGAACTAAAACTGATTCGTGTTTTGATGAATTTGCATTTCTGATACGAGTAAGCATATCAGCGATAGGATCGGTTATCTGCATATTGTGCTACCTCCTTTTTATAATCTAATCCATATAGTTTCAAGCTTACCAGCTTGCTTTTTTAACACCGGGAATCTGTCCCTTATATGCTAATTCTCTGAAGCATATACGGCAAATACCATATTTTCTCAAGTAAGCATGAGGTCTTCCGCATATTTTACATCTGTTGTATTCTCTTGTTGAATATTTCTGTGTTTTCTGTTGTTTTAATACCATCGCTTTTTTAGCCATGCGTTATTTCCTCCTCTCACGCTTTAATGAATGGAGCACCCATAAGTGATAATAGTTCACGTGCTTCTTCATCTGTATTTGCAGTAGTTACCATGATTATATCCATACCTCTGATTTTGTCTATTTTATCATAGTCAATTTCAGGGAAGATAAGCTGTTCTTTAATACCTAAAGAGTAGTTTCCTCTGCCATCGAAAGAGTTAGGGTTAATACCTCTGAAGTCTCTTACACGAGGAAGAGCGATATTGAATAGTCTGTCAAGGAATTCATACATTTTATCGCTACGAAGTGTAACCTTGCAACCAAGATTCATACCCTCTCTGATTTTAAAGTTAGCAACTGATTTTCTTGCTTTTGTTACAACAGGTGCCTGACCTGTGATTAGAGCAAGATCATTTACTGCTGCATCTAATGCTTTTGCGTTGTCTTTTGCTTCACCAACGCCGATATTTATAACAATTTTATCTAATTTAGGAATTTGCATCGGGCTTTTATAACCGAATTTTTCCATAAGCGCTTTTCTTACTTCGTTATCGTAATGCGCTTTTAATCTGCTAGCCATAAGCGAAAATCCTCCTTCCTTACTTTTAATTAGTCTTCAAATACTTCCAAGCAGTTTTTGCAAACTCTTGATTTATTACCGTCAGCCAAAACTTTGTGGCCTAAACGTGTCGGTTTTCCGCACTTATTGCAAATATGCATTACTTTGCAAGCATAAATCGGAGCTTCCTGATGAACAATTCCGCCCGGATCAGTCTGGCTTCTTGGTTTTTTATGCTTTGTAACCATATTCACGCCTTCAACGATTACTTTTCTTTCATCGGGAATAACTGTTAATACTTTACCCTTTTTGCCTTTGTCAACACCGGATAAAACAACAACGTTGTCCCCTTTTTTAATATGAACTTTAGTTCTCATTAACTTCAACGCCTCCTTGTCTTATAAAACTTCGGGTGCCAAAGACAATATTTTCATATATTCTTTCTCTCTCAATTCACGAGCGATAGGTCCAAATATACGAGTTCCTTTCGGAGTCTTATCATCTCTGATTATAACAGCCGCATTTTCATCAAATTTAATATATGTGCCGTCAGGTCTTCTTAAGCCTTTAACGCTTCTAACTATAACACATTTAACAACTTCGCCTTTTTTAACAACTCCGCCTGGTGTTGCTTTTTTAACCGAAGCAATAATTGTATCACCAATATTGGCAAATCTTCTTCTGCTGCCGCCTAAAACTCTGATGCACATAAGTTCTTTTGCACCTGTGTTATCGGCAACTTTTAACAAAGTTTGTTGCTGTATCACTACAAACGTCTCCTTTCCGAGTATTATTGAGCTTTCTCTAAAATCTCAACCAGTCTCCAGCGTTTGTCTTTAGAAATAGGTTTTGTTTCCATAACTTTAACCTTATCGCCAATTCTTGCAACGCCTTCTTCGTCGTGAGCTTTTAATTTATAAGTTCTTTTAACGATTTTGCCGTATAAGCCGTGTTTTACATTGTACTCAATGGCAACAACAATTGTTTTATCCATTTTGTCACTTACTACTTTACCTATACGAACTTTTCTGTAATTACGTTCCACTTGCGAAATCCTCCTTTTTACAAAATAAAAATCTTTTCGTTGGAATTATCTTATCTGCAATTAGACAAATTAAACAGATTGTTTTAATTCTCTTTCACGAAGGACTGTCTTTATTTTTGCGATTGTACGCTTAACTTCTGTTACTCTCTTCGGATTGTCAAGCTGATTTGTAGCCAGTTGAAATCTCAAATTGAATAATTCTGCTTTAAGCTCAGCAAGCTTTTGCTCTAATTCCATATCTGCAAAATCTCTGATTTCATTAACTTTCACTAGAATCACCATCACTTTCCTCAGCCTGGCGGGTAACAATTTTACATTTAACGGGAAGTTTGTGCATAGCAAGACGTAGAGCCTCTCTAGCGATTTCCTCATTAACACCGCCGATTTCAAACATTACTCTGCCTGGTTTAACAACTGCAACCCAGTATTCAGGTGAACCTTTACCGCTACCCATACGAGTTTCAGCAGGTTTTTCTGTTACCGGTTTGTCAGGGAATATTTTAATCCAAACCTGACCACCTCTTTTTATATAACGAGTCATTGCAATTCTGGCAGCTTCTATCTGATTGCTTGTAATCCAAGCTGGTTCTAAAGCCTGAATACCATATTCACCGTTGCTTACTTTGTTTCCGCGTAAAGCTTTACCGGTCATACGGCCTCTCATAACTCTTCTGTATTTTACTCTTTTAGGTAACAACATAATTATTTACCTCCTTTGCCTTCAGCAACCGGTTTGTTAGATCTTAAAACTTCACCTTTGTAGATCCAAACTTTAACACCGATTTTTCCGTAAGTTGTATCAGCTTCATAGAAACCGTAATCAATGTCAGCTCTTAGTGTCTGAAGAGGAATTGTACCTTCATGATACTGTTCGCAACGAGCAATTTCTGCACCGCCAAGACGACCAGAACAAGATGTTTTAATACCTTTAACGCCCATTTTCATAGCTCTCTGCATACACTGTTTCATAGCTCTTCTGAAAGAAATACGTCTTTCAAGCTGAGCAGCAATGTTTTCAGCAACAAGCTGTGCGTTAGCTTCAGCACCTTTAACTTCTACGATATTAACAATAACGCTTTTGCCGATAAGGTTTTCTACACTTGCTTTGATTTTATCTTTTTCTGCACCGCCACGGCCAATGATGATACCGGGTTTAGCAGAGAAAATGTTAATTCTTACTTTGTTATCGTTTCTTTCGATTTCAATTTTTGCAATACCGGCTGCAAAAAGTGATTTCTTTAAGAATTTTCTAATTTTGTAATCTTCAACGAGATTATCACCAAAATCTTTTTTGTTAGCGTACCATTTGGAATCCCAATCTTTGATAACGCCTACTCTTAATCCATGAGGATGTACTTTTTGGCCCAAAACTCTTACCTCCTTCTTATTCTTTCTCTTTTAATACCACTGTAACGTGGCTTGTTCTTTTGTTAATTCTGAACGCTCTACCCTGAGCTCTTGGCTGAACTCTCTTTAATATTGGTCCCTGATTTGCGAAAATCTCTGCAACATAAAGTTTTTCAACGTCCATATTATGATTATTTTCTGCATTTGCAATAGCAGATTTTAAAAGTTTTTCAACTAATTCAGCGGCAGCTTTAGGTGTGAATTTTAAAATTGCAAGTGCATCGCCAACTGATTTGTTTCTTATTAAATCAATTACAATTTTCACTTTTCTTGGTGAAATACGAGCATAACTTAGTTTTGCTCTTGCTTCGTTTGCAACTAATTCCATTGAATAAATCCTCCTCTCAAGTAATAGGATATTTTATTTAAATTACTTAACACCGGATGTTTTTGATCCTGCATGACCTTTAAAAGTTCTTGTAGGAGCAAATTCACCAAGTTTATGACCAACCATGTCCTCACTAACATATACCGGAACATGTTTTCTGCCATCATAAACAGCGATTGTATGTCCAACCATTTCGGGGAATAATGTAGATGCTCTTGACCAGGTTTTAATAACTCTCTTTTCACCAGCGTCATTCATCTCGTTAATTCTTTTTAAAAGGCGTTCTTCAACGTAAGGGCCTTTTTTAACTGATCTTCCCATAATAAACCTCCTTCCAAATACATAAAATAGGTTTTATATTATTTTGCATTTCTTCTCTTAATGATAAACTTGTTGCTCTGTTTCTTTTTATTTCTTGTTTTGTAACCAAGTGCTGGTTTACCCCATGGTGTAACAGGGCTTGGCATACCAACAGGAGATTTACCTTCACCACCACCGTGTGGATGGTCGCATGGGTTCATAACAACACCACGTACTGTAGGTCTCCATCCCATGTGTCTTTTTCTGCCGGCTTTACCGATAGAAACGTTTTCATGGTCTAAGTTACCAACCTGACCGATTGTAGCTCGGCAATCAAGTCTGATCATTCTAACTTCGCCAGATGGAAGTCTAACCTGAGCATATTTGTCTTCTTTAGCCATAAGCTGTGCACAGTTACCTGCACTTCTTACAAGCTGACCACCCTTATTTGGGAATAGCTCAATGTTGTGAATAAGTGTACCAACCGGAATATCAGCTATGCAAAGTGCATTACCTGGTTTGATATCAGCATCAGAACCTGAACGAACAACATCGCCTACTTTAAGTGTGTGAGGAGCAATAATGTAGCTCTTTACACCATCTTCGTACTGAATTAAAGCAATATTAGCAGATCTGTTAGGATCGTATTCAATTGCAATAACATTTGCATTCATTCCGTCTTTATTTCTTTTGAAATCTATAACTCTGTATTTTTTCTTGTTCCCGCCGCCTCTGTGACGAACAGTAATTCTGCCGTAAGAGTTTCTGCCTGAATTCTTTTTAAGAGGTTCAAGCAAAGATTTTTCCGGTTCAGCCTTTGTGATTTCTTCAAAGGTTGACACAGTCATAAATCTACGAGCAGGAGAAGTAGGATTAAATTTTTTAATCGCCATTTTCGTTACACTCCTTTTTTAATTTTAAGCCATGCCTTCAAAGAATTCTATTGTTTTAGAATCAGCAGATAGTTTCACGGTAGCTTTTTTCCAATCAGCTCTTTTACCGGAAGTAGCGCCCATTCTTTTGATTTTTCCAAGAACTCTTGATGTTGTGACAGACACAACCTTTACATTGAAGATTTCTTCAACGGCTTTCTTTATTTCGATTTTGTTGGCATCTTTTTTAACCTCGAAGGTGTATTTTTTGTCAGCCAACTGACTCATACTCTTTTCAGAGATAATTGGTCTAATGATGATGTCGTGTGCAAACATTATGCGAACACCTCCTCAATCTTTGTTACCGCTTCTTTAGCGATAATAAGCTGGTCGTGACTTAAAATATCATAAACGTTAAGAACATTTACGAATGTAGGTGTAACACCTTTTATGTTTCTTGCTGATTTTACGATTAAATCGTCTTTATCACAAGTTACGATAAGTGCTTTTTCATTTACGTTCAAGCTCTTAAGCATATTGGCAATTACACTTGTTTTATAGCCTTCAACCTTCATATCTTCAATAACTTTGATTTCGTTTTCGATTGCTTTTGCACTAAGTGCAGATTTTAGAGCAACTCTTTTTAATTTTTTGTTTAATGAGTAGCTGTAATCTCTCGGTTTTGGACCTAATGCGATACCGCCTTTAATCCACTGTGTAGCTCTTATGCTACCCTGTCTTGCACGGCCTGTACCTTTTTGTCTCCAAGGCTTAATTCCGCCGCCGCTAACTTCTGAACGAGTTTTAGTACTCTGTGTACCATGTCTCTGGTTTGCAAGGTAGTTTACAACAACCTGATGAAGCGCACTTTTGTTCACTTCCTGACCAAATATAGCTTCGCTAAGTTCGATGTCGCCTACCTGGCTTCCGTCCATTTTATATAAACCTACTTTAGGCATACTTTAGTCCTCCTTTCCAAAAATCTATTATTTAGATTTAACTGTATTTACTATTGTTAACAATCCGCCTTTAGGGCCAGGAACAGCACCTTTAACAAGAATAAGGTTCTTTTCAGCATCTACTCTTACAACATCAAGATTCTGAACTGTTACTTTTTCAACACCCATGTGACCTGGAAGTTTTGTGTTCTTCATAACTCTTGAAGGAGTTGAACAAGCACCCATTGAACCAGGATGTCTGTGTACAGGACCTGTACCATGAGTTTCTTTTAATCTTGAGAAGTTGTGACGTTTGATAACGCCTGCGTATCCTTTACCTTTGCTGATACCGGTAACATCAATTTTGTCGCCAGCAGCAAAAATGTCTGCTTTGATTTCGTCGCCGATGTTATATTCAACACCGTCATCGAATCTGAACTCTCTTAGTACCTTTTTGTAAGCAACGCCTGCTTTGTCAAGGTGACCTTTTTCTGGTTTGTTAAGTTTCTTTTCAGCAACATCAACATAACCAACCTGAACAGCTTTGTAACCGTCATTTTCAACAGTTTTAAGCTGTGTTACGGTTACAGGGCCCGCCATAATAACAGTTACGGGAATCACTGTGCCGTCTTCAGCAAAAACCTGAGTCATGCCAAGTTTTTTTCCTAAAATTGCTTTTTGCATAATTTTTTCCTCCTAATCGGTTATTGGTTGAAGCATTTCACTCCAACATTGACCGGCTGCATCTTAAATTTGCAGCCACAAGACTTAATCAAGTCTTATCAGACCTGCTTAATTTCAATATCAACACCTGCTGGTAAAGAAATTTTTAGCAAGGTATCAATTGTTTTTGATGTCGGCTCAAGGATGTCGATAAGTCTTTTGTGAGTTCTCATTTCGAACTGTTCGCGAGAATCTTTATACTTGTGAACTGCACGAAGAATTGTTACGATCTCCTTTTTTGTGGGTAGCGGAATAGGTCCTGAAACTTTAGCACCTGTTCTTACTGCTGTTTCCACAATTTTCTGTGCCGATTGATCAACCAACTGATGATCATAAGCTTTTAGCTTAATTCTGATTTTCTGATTAGCCATTGTAGTACCTCCTTATCGTAATTTAGTTTGAGCATTACGACTTCATAAACAGTACACATAGCCGCGTGTTCCTCGTTTTTTGCATTATAAATCCCGGTTTCAGACGCAAACCGGGCATAATACAACACATAGTAACACACAAATATATATTGTACTGTGACTTTGCCGCCCGAGTTCTATGATTCGGACATTCTCCACGGAAATTAGCCTTGCGGCTGCAACCTCCCGCTTCATCGTATGTCATGCCACACTCGATTATTTTACACTATTTTAATGGATTTTGCAAGTTTTTTTTGTTATTTAGTACTGTTTTTTTCAAAAAAAATAAAATTTCGTAAAAAATGCACAAAAGCAGTTCGCGCTTATGTGCATTTTATGTATATATTTTCGTTATTTTTAATATAAATTATAGTTTTTATGCCCTTGGATGTGCCTTTGTATACACTTCTTTAATCCTCGTTTTAACCAATCGTGCATAAACCTGTGTAGAAGCAATATCACTGTGCCCAAGCATTTCTGATATTGCTGTAATATCAGCCCCGTTTTCAAGAAGATGTGCCGCAAATGAATGTCTTAAAGTGTGGGGAGTTATCTCCTTTTTTATGCCAGCTTTTTCTTTGTACTCTTTTATAATCTTCCAGAAACCCTGCCTTGTTATTTTTGTTCCGCTGCAATTTACAAATAAGATTTCTTCGTTTTCATCACCTATCATAAATGAACGTGCATACATAAGATAGTCATTAAGCGCTGCAACGCAGGGTGCTCCCAAAGGAATAATTCTTGCTCTTGGTGCTGCAACACACTTAACAAACTCCAAAGCAGTATCAACATCGCTCACCTTAAGATTAACAAGTTCAGAAACCTTTATACCAGATGCATATATAAGCTCAAGCATAGCTTTATCACGTTTTCCTTTGAATGTGGTTGAATCAGGCTGATTTAAAAGAAGGTCAACTTCTTCAACGGTTAAAATTTCAGGAAGCTTTTTATCTTTTTTGGGAAGTTCAAGCTTATATGCAGGATTATCGCGTGTTACTCCCTTTTGCAAAAGATACTTATAAAACATTCTAATTCCGGCAACCGCCCTTGTAATACTCGAAGGTGCTTTTTTACATTTTTGAAGATACATTATATAAGAAAGAACATTTGTTCTGTTTGCTTTTGTAATATCAACAAGATTTGAATCCATATAACCTATGTATTGTCTTATATCTCTTAAATACGACTGGATAGTATTTTCAGAAGAATTTCTTTCTTTCTCCATGTAATCTATAAACTCTGTTAGTAAATCTGACATTTTCTTTCTCCTTTAGTATATTAAAAAATTCCTTTTACCGCAAACGACGAAATAAAACTTTGTATTACATCAACAATATTAAACCCAAACCAAAAAAATAACATTATAATAAGGAAGGAAACAATCTCTTTTTGTCGTTTGGTCCTGTTTTTATAACTTAAAAATGCAAACCTTAAACAAACAGCACACATCAAAATCATTAAAGGAAGCAAAATAAGCACCGACGGCAAAACTGACGAAAAAAGAAACAGCGCACCTTTAAAACTAAAACTTTTTAAAATAAATCCCGATGTGAATCCTAATGTAAATCCTTTAAATCCCAATGTCAAAAAACAAAATGGCATTGTATAAATAAACATTGATGTCAAGGCACATAAAAATACAAGTTTAAAGTTTTCGCACACACACTTTTTTATAATATTAAAATGTGAAACATCTCCGCCACTTAAAAAAAACGCATTTACAAAATCAGTCAGTTCCTTTTTTTGATTTTCATCAACTCCTGCCGATGCAAGTGAACCAATGAATATTCCAACCGCAAAAATTATAAATGCTATTATATATATGTAGGAATTTCTTTTTAAATATTCTTTTGCTTTAAACAATACCATTCCATCTCCTCATATGTTGATATAACATTATATGAAAAAACGGACAAAGTATTCATTTATTTTTTACTCATATCATTTGCTTTTTGAGTACATTTTTCAATTGCATCCATAACCGAATAACGAAAACCTCTTTTTTCAAGTTCAATAACAGCTTCAATTGTTGTACCTGCAGGCGAACACACCATATCTTTAAGTATTCCCGGATGAAGATTTGTTTCAAGAAGCATTTTAGCACTACCCAAAACAGTCTGAGCCGCTATTTTATATGACTCATCTCTTGCCACACCATTTTTAACCAATGAATCTGCCATAGCTTCAATAAACATAAACACATATGCAGGACCGCTTCCGTTAACTGCAAGGGCCTTGTTTATATAATCCTCATTCATTAACGAAATTTTTCCCGAAAAAGCAAAAATCATTTTAACCGCTTCAAGATTTTCTTCATTAATATTATCGTCTGCACAAACAACACTCATACCCTCTCCAACACAAAGCGGAAGATTTGGCATAACCCTTACAAGCATAACATCACCAAGAATTTGTTTTATAAACTCTTTTGTAATGCCCGCTGCAATTGAAACAAATATCTTTTCTTTATAATCACATTGTTTAATTTCTGTAAGAATTTGTTTAAACATATTTGGTTTTACACACAAAAGAATAATATCGCTTTTTTGTACAAGTTCATTTATACTGTTCAAATAGTTTACATCAAGCTCATCATTTCTTTTTATATCATAAGCATTAACACTTAAAAAAGTTTTGCTGTTTAAAACACCTTTTATAATTGCACTGCCCATATTTCCGCATCCTATAAATCCAAGAGTTTTGTTTATCATACATATCACCTCAAGTTTACATAATTTAAGTCGGAAATTTAGTATAACACAATATTTTACAAATGTATATATTTTTTTAAAAATTTTTTAAAATTTATGGAACTTTTTTAAAAAAGCATCGTCTAATATGTGTAAGACAAATAAAACAAAAAAAGAAAAAGGAGTACATAATTATGAAAAAAAGAATTTTAGCAGCATCACTTGCTGCAGTAATGTCACTATCTACCTTAGCATTTGCAGAAGGTGAAAACACACAGGTTGACTTGATTTCAGAAGAGAATACAATTGTTGAAGAAATAACTGCACCAGTTGAGATGCCTCTTTTTGTAACTGACGATCTTGTTTGCATCGAAATTAACGAAGATAACTCAATCTTTGCAAGAGATGCTTTAGGTCCTGACTTTCTGATAACAGTAAACGACAGCACACTTATTTTCAACTCAAAAGGCGAAGTTAAAACATTAAGCGATATAAAAAAAGATACATCTTTCACAGCTTATGATTACGCATCAAATCCAAGAGTTTTAATGTATCCTGAAACATACACACCTAAAATCATTATTATAAATGAAGAAAACTCAATGGCTTTTGCAGATACATTTAAAAAATCTGAAACACTTGGTCAGTTTGTAAACACACAAAATACACTTGCATTAAACATTGCAGATGAAACAGTCGTTGTAGATGAAAAAGGCGAAAAAATTGAAAATAAAGATTTTGATGATACCGATCTTTTAGTTTTCTACTCAATGTCAACATTCTCAATTCCTGCACAGACAACTCCTGAAAAGATTGTTGTTCTTTCAAGACCTGTAAATGAAGAAATTAAAGAAGAAATCAAAGCAGAAAAACTTGCAGTGAATTCCAAAGAAATTGAAGGCGAAATTATTTACAAAGATGATCTTATGCTTCTTCCATTCAGAGCAATTATAGAAGCTTACGAATTTAATGTAACATGGAATGAAGAAGACAAATCTGTTATATATGGACCTGGATACACAATTAAAATCGGCGAAAATTCTTACATATTAGGAAGAATGATGCCAATCGAGCTTGAAGTAGCTCCCCAGATTATCAACGACAAAACTTATGTACCTGCATCATACTTTGAAAAAGTTCTTGGTAAAAAACTTACAAATATAGATGGTACACTTAATATTGAAGAAGCTGTTATCGAAGAAGTAACAGTTGAAGAATAAGAAATAGTTAAAAAATACGACCTTTAAAAAGGTCGTATTTTTATATACACAAAAAGTGCAGTTCTATGAACTGCACTTTTTTTATTTAAGCTTATATTATGCTTTAATATTGCTTCTATCTGTGTAATGAGTATGAAGAAGTTCATGAGCCTTATGGCTACCTGGTTTTTCAAAATACTCTTTGTAAAGAAGCTGAATATTTGGGTTGTCATGAGATTTTCTGAGTGTTGATCTTTCGTCTTCAGAATATAGAGCAGCAGCTCTTTTTTCTTTAACATTAACACCAGCCTGTGTACGAGCATCAACAATAGGCTGACCGCCACCATTAATACATCCGCCAGGACAAGCCATAACTTCAATGAAGTCATATTTCTCGCCGTTTTTAATTCTTTCAAGAATTTCTCTTGCATTCTTTGTTCCATGAACAACTGCAACTTTAACATCTTTGCCGGCAATTTTAAGTGTTGCTTCTTTAACACCTTCAAGGCCTCTTACAGCTGTAATATTAAGGTCTTCAAGAGGTTTATTTTCAAGAATTTCGTAAACTGTACGGATAGCAGCTTCCATAACACCGCCTGTTGTACCAAAGATTACACCAGCACCGGTAGCTTCGCCAAATGGCTGGTCAAATTCTTCGTCAGGAAGATTTACAAAATCTATACCTGCCTGTTTAATCATTCTTGCAAGTTCTCTTGTTGTAAGTGAAGCATCAATATCTCTGTTAAACTCTTCTCTGCTTGCTTCAAATTTCTTTGAGGTACAAGGCATAATAGCAACAGAATAGATGTTTTCTTTTGCAATATTTGCTTTTTCAGCATAATAAGATTTAATAACTGCGCCAAACATTTCCATAGGAGATTTACAAGATGAAAGATTTGGAATAAATTCAGGATAGTTGTGTTCACAGAATTTAACCCAACCAGGAGAACAAGATGTGATAATTGGAAGATTCTCCTGTTTTGTAAATCTTTCTATAAATTCTGTGCCTTCTTCCATAATTGTAAGGTCGGCACTTGTATCTGTATCAAATACTTTATCGAAGCCAAGTCTTTTTAAAGCAGCAACCATTTTGCCTGTTACAGGTGTGCCGATTGGAAGACCGAATTCTTCGCCAAGAGCTGCTCTTACAGCAGGAGCTGTCTGAACAACAACATGTTTTTCTGTATCGTCAATTGCTTTTAGAACTTTTGGAATATCACTATTCTCGTAAAGAGCACCAACAGGACAAGATACTATACACTGACCACAGAATATACAAGCAACTTCTGACATTGGTTTTTCAAAGTGTGCAGCAACATGTGTATTAAATCCTCTTTCAACGCAGTCGATAACAGAGATTGCCTGATTTTTACAAGCAGCTACGCAACGACGGCAAAGGATACATTTGTTGTTATCTCTAACAAGAGAAGGTGTAGTATTATCAAGTTCATATTTGATATTTTCGCCTTCGTATTTAATTTCATCCATTCCAAGTTCATCTGCAAGATTCTGTAATTCACAGTTTCTGTTTCTTACACAAGTTAAACATTTCTTTTCATGGTTAGAAAGAATAAGGTCTAAAGTACCTTTTCTTGCTTCTCTTACCTTTTCAGAGTTTGTATAAATTTCCAAGCCTTCGCTTACAGGATATACACAAGCTGCCTGCAATGCTCTCGCGCCTTTGATTTCAACAAGACACATTCTACAAGCACCAATTTCATTTATTCCTTTAAGGTAACAAAGGGTTGGGATATGAATGTTGTTTTCTCTTGCAGCTTCAAGTATAGTTGTGCCTTCTTTAACACTGACAGGCTTATCGTTGATTTTAATATTTATCATTTAAAACACTCTCCCTTCCTTATTTCGATATTGCGCCAAATTTACAGGTTTCCATACAAACACCACATTTGATACATTTATTAGGATCAATAACAAATGGTTTTTTGATTTCGCCTGAAATAGCACCAACAGGACATTTTTTAGCACATAGGCTACAACCTTTACACTTATCAGGATCGATAGAGTATGAAACAAGAGCCTTACATACGCCTGCAGGACATTTTTTGTCAACAACGTGAGCAATATACTCATCTTCAAAATATCTTAATGTGCTTAAAATCGGGTTAGGAGCAGTCTGTCCAAGTCCGCAAAGTGCTGAGTTTTTAATGTTGTAGCACAATTCTTTAAGTTTAGCAATATCTTCAAGTGTGCCGGTACCGTTTGTGATTTTTTCCAAAATCTCATACATTCTTCTTGTACCGATACGACAAGGAGCACATTTACCACAAGATTCATCAACAGTAAATTCAAGGAAGAATTTAGCAATGTCAACCATACATGTGTCTTCGTCCATTACGATAAGTCCGCCTGAACCCATCATAGAACCAATGCTGATTAGTGAATCGTAATCAATCGGAACATCAAGACAATCTGCAGGAATACATCCGCCAGAAGGTCCACCTGTCTGAGCAGCTTTGAATTTTTTGCCATTAGGAATACCGCCACCGATTTCGTAAACGATTTCTCTAAGTGTTGTACCCATTGGGATTTCAACAAGACCTGTGTTGTTGATTTTACCACCAACAGCAAATACTTTTGTACCTGTGCTTTTTTCTGTACCGATTTTTTTGAATTCTTCTGCACCACCGTTAATAATAACAGGGATATTTGCATAAGTTTCAACATTATTTAAAACAGTTGGTTTGCCAAAAAGACCTTTAACAGCAGGGAACGGAGGACGAGGTCTTGGTTCACCTCTGTGACCTTCAATAGAAGTCATAAGAGCTGTTTCCTCACCACAAACGAACGCACCTGCGCCAAGACGGATGTGCAAATCAAAGTTAAAACCTGAATCGAAAATATTTTCACCAAGCATACCGTATTCTTTAGCCTGATCAATTGCAATCTGCAAACGAGATACAGCTATAGGATACTCAGCTCTGATATATACATAACCTTCAGTAGCACCGATAGCATAACCTGCGATAGTCATAGCTTCGATAATACTGTGTGGGTCACCTTCAAGAATAGATCTGTCCATGAATGCACCAGGGTCACCTTCGTCGGCATTACATGCAACATATTTCTGGTCGTCAACTGATTTTGAAGCAAAGCTCCATTTTAAACCTGTTGGGAATCCGCCGCCGCCTCTTCCTCTTAGGCCTGAAGCTAAAACTTCGTCAATAACTTCCTGAGGTTTCATTGAAGTCAAAACTTTACCTAAAGCTTTGTAACCATCCATAGCGATGTATTCTTCAATACTTTCAGGATTGATAACACCACAGTTTCTTAGTGCTACCCTTTTTTGTTTTTTGTAGAAATCTACTTCATTTAAAGATTTAATGTTATCTTCTTCAACTGTTTCCTGATAAAGAAGTCTTTTAACAATTCTACCTTTTAAGAAATGTTCTGATACGATTTCTTCGATATCTTCAGGTGTTACTCTGCTGTAGAAACAGCCTTCTGGATATACAATCATAACAGGACCTAATGCACAAAGACCAAAACAACCTGTTCTTACAACACTGATTTCATCAGTAAGATTGTATTTTTCAAGATTGGTATTTAGCGCTTCTATAATTTTTTCACTTCCTGATGAAGTACAGCCTGTACCGCCGCACACCAAGACGTGAGCTCTTGCTAATTTCATTGGAAATTCCTCCTTAAATTATTTCTCGTATGCGCCAACGGTATATTCGTCAATAACTTTGCCGTTAACAATAGTTTCGTTAATAATTCTTACTGCTTTTTCTTCATCAACCTTAACATAGGTGATTTTTTCGCCTTCAGGCATATAAACTTCAACAATAGGTTCTAATCTGCAAAGACCTATACAGCCTGTCTGTGTAACATAAGCATTTGAAAGTTTTCTTTTATCGATTTCTTCCATCATAGCTTTCATAACGGGACGAGCGCCGGCAGCAATACCGCAGGTAGCCATACCAACAACGATTCTTATTTTGTCACTGCCTTCATTTCTGATAGTTACATCATTTAAAATTCTGTTTCTGATTGCAGCTAATTCTTCTAAAGATTTCATTTTCTTCCTTCCCTTCTACTTTATAATTATCTTCTAATTTCGTTTAACCCTTCAACAATACACTCATTAATCCAGTTAAGAACATTTTGTTCTCCTATAAAAACATCACCAAGAGTTTCTTTTACAACCTTTGTTGAAAACTCAAATGTTTTACCATCAATAATGTGTTTATACACAAAATCAATATCAGGATTACAAGATATAAGAGTTACCATTGTAAACGCCATATCACCAAGCGGTTGACGGTCGATACTGTCATAGCCAAATGTAGCACAAACAAAAGTGCCTTCATTAAGTTTTGAAGTAATTTCCATGCTTCCGCCTGTTATTTCTGCATTCGCTTTTAACAGCGATAATCCAAGACCTACCTTTCGGGTGGTTCGTTTTGTAACAAACGGGTCGGTGACTTTTTTCAAAAATTCTTCATCCATACCACAGCCGTTATCTTTTACACTAACCTTAAGATAGTTTTCTTTTATGTTCTCTTCGACATAGATTTCTATATCTCTTGCCTCAGCCTTAATTGAATTTTGTACTACATCTAAAATATGCAGAGAAATTTCAACCATTAAAAAAGCCCCTTATTAGTCAACATATTTTGCTAAAATTCCATCAATATCTTCAGGAACCAATCTTCCGTAAACATCGTCATTAACAGTTAAAACAGGAGCAAGACCGCAAGCACCTATACAACGGGTAGCATCCAAAGAATACTTTCCGTCTGCAGAACACTCGCCTACTTCGATATTAAGTTTTTCTTTGATTTTTTCTACAAGTTCGCCTGAACCTTTAACATAGCAAGCTGTACCAAGACAAACTGCAATTTTGTATTTACCTTTCGGATTAGTTGTAAACTGAGTATAGAATGTAACAACACCATAGATTTCTGCCATTGATACACCTAAACCTTCAGAAATAATTTCCTGAACTTCGATTGGCAAATAACCGTAAATTTCCTGAGCTTCATGAAGTACAGGAATAAGAGCACCTTCTGTGCCTTTGTATTTTTCGATTACCTTCAAAAGCTCCTTCTCCTGCTCTTTTGTGCCATTAAAAGCCGGAGTCTTTTTTTCACTCATTTGATTTACCTCCTTAAATTTGTATATAAAAATTTATAAAACATTATTTATACATTTTCAGATTGTTAAATTATTAACAATTTAAAAATGCACCTACACATCATTACACAGTATAACACAAACCTACATTTTTTTCAACCCCTAATTTATTAATATATTCACAAAAAAACCATATTTTTCATAGAATAAACTATCAAAAACACGAAAGGTTGATTTTTATGAATAAAAACCTTCTTTTAGTGGGTGGAGACGAAAGATTTATCACAGTCGCCAACACGCTTTCTGATTACGGTTTTAATACCTTTGTAACCGCATTTAGAAAAAACAAAAATTTCAAGAATAACATAAGATTTTTAAACTCAATATTTGAAATGGAGAATGCAGACTATGTAATTTTACCTCTCCCTGCAACAAAAGATAAATTAACTGTTTTTGCACCTTTCTCGGATACAGAAATATATCTTGATGATATATATTCAAATATAAAAGATTGCACACTTCTTTGCGGAAAAGTTGACGAAAGTATTGAAAACAGCGTCAAAAAATATTCAATTGATGTAATCGATTATTTTGCCGATGAAACTCTTACAATTTTAAATTGTATACCTACCGCTGAAGGTGCAATAAACATAGCAATAGAAAATACCGCATCTACTATTTTTGGTTCAAATTGCCTTGTTTTGGGTTTTGGAAGAGTTGGAAAAATACTTGCGAAAACGCTTTCTTCCCTTGGTGCAAACACCTTTGTTGAAGCCAGAAAAAATTCTGATTTAGCCTGGATAAAAGCATTTGGCTATGAAGGAATAAAGCTTGATGAACTTAAAAATTCAATAAATAAATTCGACATAATTTTCAACACCATTCCACACAAAATTTTAAACGAGGATATTCTTTCAAACTTAAAAAAGGATTGTCTTATTGTCGACCTTGCTTCATATCCGTATGGTGCAGATATAAACTTTTGTCGTGACAATAAAATCAAATACATTATAGCAAGCTCACTCCCCGGGAAAGTTGCTCCGCACTTTGCAGGAAAATTAATAGCAAATACTATCAATGATATAATTTATGAAAGGCAGGTGTACTAAATGACACTTGAAAATTTAAACATAGGATTTGCTCTGACCGGATCTTTTTGCACATTAAAAAGAACTATGGAAGCATTAAAAGAACTTTCAAAAACAAAAGCAAATATAATTCCAATCATGAGCGAAATTACTTACTCAACCGATACACGTTTTGGGAAAGCAGAAGATTTTATAAATGAAATTAAAAACATATGTGGAAACGAAATTATAAATACTATAAAAAAAGCCGAACCGATTGGTCCTAAAAATATACTTGATGCACTTATAATTGCCCCTTGCACAGGGAACACTCTTTCTAAAATTGCACTCGGCATGACAGATACTTGTGTAGCAATGGCAGCAAAAGCATCATTAAGAAATAAAAATCCTCTTATTATAGCAGTTTCTACAAATGACGGACTGGGCTTAAGTGCACAAAACATTGCAACACTCCTTAACACAAAAAATGTGTTTTTTGTTCCGTTTGGGCAGGATGATGCAAAAAATAAACCAAATTCGCTCGTTGCCGATATGACAAAAATTTCAGACACTCTTTATCTTGCTCTTGAGGGCGAGCAAATTCAGCCATTAATAAAATAAAGGAACGGTATATACCGTTCCTTTTATAATAAAATTATTAAACCTGTGCACTGTAGTTTGGAGCTTCTTTTGTAATATAAATATCGTGAGGATGGCTCTCTTTAAGACCTGCACCTGTGATTTTAACAAATTTACCGTTTTCGATAAGTGTTTCAATATCTTTAGCACCACAGTAACCCATACCTGAACGAAGGCCGCCAAGAAGCTGATAAACTGTTTCAGAAAGAGGTCCTTTGTAAGGCACACGGCCTTCAACACCTTCAGGAACAAGTTTCTTTGTTCCATTCTGGAAGTATCTGTCACCACTGCCTTTTTCCATAGCGGCAAGTGAACCCATACCTCTGTAAACTTTAAAGTTTCTGCCCTGATAAATTTCTATTTCGCCGGGGCTTTCTTCACAGCCTGCAAGAAGACTTCCAAGCATAATAACATTTGCACCTGCTGCAATAGCTTTTGTGATATCACCAGAATATTTAATACCACCGTCACCGATTACAGGAATACCTTTCTTTCGTGCAACCTGAGCAGCATTGTAAATTGCGCTTATCTGTGGCATACCAATACCTGCAACAACACGTGTTGTACAAATTGAACCAGGTCCGATACCAACTTTAATTGCATCAACACCTGCATTTATCAAATCTTCTGCAGCTTCTGCAGTTGCAATGTTACCAGCAATAAGATTAATATGCGGGAATGCATCTTTCACCTTTTTAATGCATTTAAATATACTTGCAGTATGACCATGAGCTGAATCAAGTACCAGAACATCGACATGAGCTGCAACCAAAGCTTCAACTCTGTCTAAAACATCGTTTGTAATACCAATTGCAGCACCTGCCAAAAGTCTTCCGCTTGAATCTTTTGCAGAATTAGGATATTTTACTGCTTTTTCAATATCTTTTATGGTAATTAAACCTTTTAGCATACCATTTTTATCAACAATAGGAAGCTTTTCGATTTTGTGTGTCATAAGAATCTGTTTAGCTTCGTCCATTGTAGTACCTTCAGGAGCGGTAATAAGCTTTTCTTTTGTCATGGCATATTTGATTTTTTTAGAAAAATCAGCTTCAAATCTTAAATCACGATTTGTAATAATACCTACAAGCTTACCCTTTTCATCAGTAATAGGAACACCAGAAATTTTATATTTACCCATAATTTTATCAGCATCATCAATGGTATGATCGGGTGATAAATGGAATGGGTCAACAATAACACCATGCTCCGATCTTTTAACCTTATCAACCTCTGTTGCCTGTGCTTCTATAGGCATATTTTTATGTATAATACCAATACCGCCTTCTCGTGCCATAGCAATAGCAAGTGCCGATTCGGTAACAGTATCCATAGCCGCACTCATAATCGGAATATTTAGTGTGATTTCATTTGTTAATTTTGTTTTAAGATCAATTTCGTTAGGTAAAACATTGGATTTTTGTGGTATCAAAAGCACATCGTCAAATGTAAGACCTTCCATCACGAATTTATCGTTCATATTTTATTCCTCCTGAAAGTTTATTTTTGTGTTTTAGAATATATAGTTTAAGTGGGAGGTTTTACAAATTCTCCCACTTTTAATTTTATAAACTTCTTACAACAGCTGCACAGCGTTTGCAAAGTGTTGGATGTTCACTGTCCTCACCAACAGTTTTAGAAATCATCCAGCAACGGTCGCATTTTTCGCCTTCAGCATTTGAAACCTTGATGCAAACACCGGTTTCTTCGCCTTTTACACCGTCACATTCACCTTCGTTAATACAAACATCAGACACAATAAACACTGTTACAAGGTCGTTTTCGTTATTCTTTAAAAATTCATACATTTCACCTTTTGCACAAAGTGAAACCTTAGCACCAAGAGAATGACCGATAATTTTTTCATTTCTTGCCATTTCAAGTGCCTTACTTACATCATTTTTAAGCGCAATAAGTTTATCGTATTTTTCTTCTATTTCTTTATTTTTGTAAGCATCGCAAACAGAAGGCATACCTGCAAACATAACACTTTCTTTGCCATCTTCTTTTGCATGTGGCATTGCGTTCCAGATTTCTTCTGTTGTAAAGCAAAGTACAGGAGCAAGAAGTTTTACAAGAGAGTCTAAAATTTTATACATTGCTGTCTGTGCACTTCTTCTTTCGGTGCTGTCTGCTTTCTGAGTATATAATCTGTCTTTTATAATATCAAGATAGAAGTTACTCATATCAACAACACAGAAATGATGAATTGCATGCTGAAGAGTATGGAATTCATAGCTTCTGTATGCTTCAAGTGCTTTTTCACAAAGAGCATTCATTTTAAGTAGTGCCCATTTGTCTATTTCAAGCATATTTTCATAAGATACCATATCAGTATCAGGATTAAAGTCTGAAATATTACCCAATATATAACGGGCTGTATTTCTTATTTTTCTGTAACTTTCTGAAAGCTGTTTTAAAATATCTTCACTTAATCTTACATCAGTTTTGTAATCAGAAGAAACAACCCAGAGTCTTAAAATATCTACACCGTATTTTTTAGCAACTTCAAGAGGATCCATACCGTTGCCAAGAGATTTAGACATTTTCTTACCATTACCATCAACAACCATACCATGTGTTATAACCTTTTTATAAGGTGCACCAAGTCCCAAAGCCACACTTGTTAAAAGTGAAGACTGGAACCAACCTCTGTACTGGTCGTTTCCTTCAAGGTAAAGGTCAGCAGGCCATGATAAGCCTTCTCTTCCTGCTAAAACTGCGTAATGGCTTGAACCTGAGTCAAACCAAACATCCATAATGTCTGTTTCTTTTGTAAAATGCTCGCAACCGCATTTAGCACATTTTGTACCTTTTGGAAGAATTTCGGACGCATCCATTTCATACCATACGCCACAACCTTTTTCTTCAAAAAGTTTTGAAATAATTTTAATGGTTTCTTCATTTATAAGCTCATGGCCACATTCTTCGCAATAGAAAATTGGGATTGGAACACCCCATTTTCTCTGACGCGAAATACACCAGTCGCTCCTGTCTTCAACCATTTTTGTAATTCTTTCTTCGCCCCATTTTGGTAGCCAGTCAACTGTTTTAATTGCTTCAACAGCTGCTTTTTTAAATTTATCAACAGACGCAAACCACTGCTCGGTTGCTCTGAAAACAATCGGGCTTGAACATCTCCAGCAATGAGGATACTGGTGAATAATAGGTTCTATTGCTACCAAAGAATTTGTGCTCTTTAGTTCTTCAATGATTGCATCATTTGATTTTTCGTAATACATTCCGGCAAATTTACCTGCTTCATCATTTAAAACACCTTTAGAATCAACAGGAACAATAATTGGAAGGTCATAATTCTGGCAAGCAACAAAGTCTTCTGCACCATGACCGGGAGCAGTATGAACACAACCTGTACCTGCATCAAGTGTAACATGGTCGCCCAAAATAACGAGCGAATCTCTGTCAATAAACGGATGCTTACAAGTTACATATTCCATTTTGCTGCCTTCAATTTCGCCAAGAATTTTATATTCAGCAATATTTGCAGCTTTTGCAAAAGTATCAACCAAATCACGCGCAATTACATAAATATCGCCGCCAACATCTACAAGAGCATAGATAAAGTCAGGATTTAAGCAGATTGCAACGTTACCAGGAAGTGTCCAGGTTGTTGTTGTCCAGATAACAAAGTAGATTTTGTCTTTGTCGTAACCTTCAAAAACGCCTTTGTCATCATTTACTTTAAATCTTACATATATAGAATTTGTTTTATCTTCTGCATATTCAATTTCTGCTTCTGCAAGCGCAGTTTCACAGTCAGGACACCAGTAAACAGGTTTCATACCCTTGTAAATTACACCACTGTTTGCCATTTTTCCAAAAACTTCAATCTGTCTGCCTTCAAACTGTGGTTCAAGAGTATAATAAGGATGCTCATAATCACCTATAATTCCAAGGCGTTTAAACTGTTCTGCCTGATTATTAATATACTTAATCGCAAATTCCTCACAAATTTTTCTAAATTCCGATGTAGATACTTCGTCTTTTTTGATTTTAAGCTTTTTGATAGCCTGCACTTCAATTGGAAGACCGTGTGTATCCCAACCCGGAATAAACTGTGCACGATAGCCGTCCATATTTTTAAAACGAACGATAATATCTTTTAAAATCTTATTTAAACTGTGACCTAAATGAATGTCACCGTTTGCAAACGGAGGACCGTCATGAAGAGTAAACTCCTGTTTACCTTTGTTTTCCTCCATTAATTTTTCATAAATTTTTTCTTCTTCCCACTTTTTCACCATTTCAGGTTCCTTCTGAGGAAGGTTTGCCCTCATTGAAAAATCAGTTTTAGGAAGATTAAGGGTTTTGCCGTAATCTAATTCTTCCACTCTAATAAACAACTCCTTTTATGAAAAACCATTTGTTTATGGTTTAGATTTCTTAAATTTATTCTTCTGACAGAAGCTTAACCTGCGCTTCATATTCAGCTTTCATCTTTGATTTAAAAAGTATGTACTCTCTTTTAATTTGTTCGAACTTTTCATTTGTTTTTTCAAGTTCTCTGTTGGCTGCTCTTATTATTTCTTCTGCTTTGGCATTAGCTTCTTCAACAATAATTTTTGCCTTTTCATTAGCTGTTTCTCTTACCTCATCACTTGCAGCCTGTGCAACTAAAAGTGTACTTTGCATGGTATCTTCCATTGCTTTATAATGGTCAAGTGCGTTTGTCAAGGCATTAATTTTATCCTTAAACGAAATATTTTCACGATAAAGCTTTTCATAATCTGCTAAAATAAGTTCTTTAAATTTATCAACATCAAGCTTTTTATAGCCACCCACTGTGGAATTAACAAATTTTTTGTTTTCAATATCAAGCGGAGAAAGCATTGGAATCACCTCATATATAATATTTTATTAAAATACGGTTTTTGCCTTTTTTCGAAAGAGGAAAATCGGTTTGAATCTGAGCTTTTCCAAATCCTCTTACCGACAAAATATCACCGTTTGAAATTTTCAAAGAATTATTCTTTGTAACCTCATAATTTAAAGATACCAATCCTTCGTTTATAAAAGAATCGGATACCGACCTTGATTTGTCGCAGAATGCACTTACCACACAATCAAGACGAAGCGACGAAACGGTTTTAAAAACTTCTTTAAATCGTTTTTCGTCGTCAATTTCAACTTCTTCATAATAAATTTCACAATCCACAAAAGAATTAGAAATTTTATTTAAGTTATAAAGTAAAAACTCGGTAATATCGTTCACACAAAAGATAATTGCAAACTCGTCCATAATAACAATATCACCAATTTTTTCTCTTTTTATGCCAAGAGATAAAACCGAACCAAGATATGCTCTATGGTCAAAAACCTTTTTATCTTTTGTGGAAATTTTAATTTTATCAACCGGAAATACATTAAAATCTATATTTTCATCGGTTGAAAAAGCATACATTTTCCTTTCGGCATTTTTGTATCCGCCAAAAGAAATAAAATTAACCTTTTCGGCAATTCTTTTTCGCTCATCCAGTCTTTTTTGTTCGGATGGCGTTAAAAACGAAGTAAACAAGGGGTAAGATGAATAAGCCGATTTTTTGATTTTATCAAATATATTTGAAAAAAGAATTTTTTCATCGCCATCAGAAAGCTGCGACAAAAACTTAAGCTTGTCCATTATTCGTTGTCAAACAAACCGTGCATTTTAAGTTCTTCGCCAAAATCACCCATTATGCCCACATTGTAAGGAGCAAGAAGAATAATTCCGTTAGAAACCTTCTGCATACTTCCGTCAAGTGCATAAACTGCACCTGATAAAAAGTTTACAATTTTAATTGCAATTTCTTTATCAAGTTTTTCAAGATTAACAACAACAGGCTTTTTAGATTTTAAATGGTCTGCAATTTCCTGTGAATCTGCATAAGATGTAGGCTGAATAATAACAACTTTAAGCTGTGTAGTTGTATGAATATTAACAACCTTGTTCTTTTTAGAACTCATTCTTGCTTCTTCCCTTTCAGCAGGCATTACAGGAACTTCTTCTTCAATTCCCTCTTCGCCACCAAGACCTAAAAAGTTTGTAACCTTGTCCATAAAGTTTGACATAATAAAAAATCCCCTTTACTTTTATCTTAATTTTTATTATTAACTATTGTTTAAACATAGCAGAACCAACTCTTACTATATTTGCCCCTTCCAAAATGGCAAGCTCATAATCAGAACTCATTCCCATAGACAAATATTCCATACTAATATTATTATATTTTTTTTGCGATATGTCAACATAAATTTTGTATAATTTTCTAAAAATTTGCCGAATTTCGTTATCAGCGGCATCTTTTGGTGCCATTGTCATAAATCCTTTAACCTTAACAGCATTAAATTTATCTATTTCATCAAGGAAAGAATCTATATCTTCGCACCTTATTCCATACTTTGATTCCTCGCCCGAAACATTTACCTCAATAAGCACATCAGTTGTAATTCCTTTTTGCGATGATAATCTGTCAATCTCTTTTGCAAGTTTTATACTTTCAACCGAATGAATAAGAAATGTTTTGCCGATAATGTATTTCACCTTATTAGTCTGAAGATGACCTATAATGTGCCATTTAACATTATCGATTTTGTCTTCTTTTTCCAAAAACTCCTGAACTCTGTTTTCGCCAAGATGATAAATTCCTTCATCAACTGCTTTTTTTATATCTTCAGCATCGATTGTTTTTGTAACACCCAAAATTATTATGTCATCAGCTTTTCGTCCCGATTCTTTGCAGGCAAGATTAATATTCTGTCTTATTTTTTCAATGTTTTTTGAAATATGGTTTTCATTCATATTAATCATCTTACAACCTTTCCCTCATAAACTTTTGATGTATTAGTCAAAACCTCATCATAAAGAAGCAGTGAGTTTGAATCCAAGTTGTTTTCTTTGACAATTGCATAATTATCATCCTTGTAAACAACTTCGCATTTTTTAAACTTTGCAAGTCCGTCGGATGAAACATAAACACCGTCCTGACCATCTTTTTTTATAAGTGCACTGCTTGGAACCTTAAGGCCAGTATAAATATTTTTTATAAGCTCAACATCTACACTTCTTTGAATATATGAATTGGCATCATAGCTTGTTGTGCTTACAATCATAACCTTATTATTCCCTTTGTCCTGTGAAACACTTTCAACCTTTGCATTTATGTTCTTTTTTTCATTATTAAGACGCAAAAACACCTGTTCACCTATTTCAAAATCCAAAGCTCTGTCTTTATCAAGCAAAATTGCTACACACCACTCATAGTTGTCTATAAGCTTAATTTTATCGTTTACCATTTCTTCACTTGTTTTTTCTTTGAGTTTATCCGATATATTCTTAAAATCAGAATATTTCATTTCCTTAGCATTTTCTGTGGTAAGTATTTTTTCATATCCGTCAGTATTTAAAGAAAACACTCCGGGAAATGGCGAAAAAACATTCTGCTCATATTCTTTAAGCTGGTTTTCAAGCTTAACTTTCTGGGCGTTAAGTTCATCAAGATTTGTGTCTACCATTGCACCATCATTACTCACCTTATTTTTTTTGTCATATAATGCAACAGTTTCTTTTTGCAGTTCATTCCATTTTTTCAAATCGCCCTGATTAATATAATAAATCATTTCAACAATGTTTTGTGAAATTAAATTATCGAGTTTAAAAACATCATCTGTAAAATTATCGCCTATTGTTTTTGAACTTTCTATCTCGCTTATTCTTTCGTTTATTTTATCAAGATTATCCTGAACACCTTTGTCGGCATTTTCATTTATAACAGTTGCAATAAGCTTACCTGCAGGAACTAATGTCCCCTCTTCAACCTTTGCACGAAGAGAACCAGAAAGATTGGTTTCTAAAACATACTCATTTCGTATAACAATCCCATGATGCATACTGCTGTTTTCCAGACTTCCAGAAAACACCATTTCTATTTTTCCTTTAGGACTTACTCTTAAATAAATAAAAACAAGAAAAAACACAATAAAAAAAGCAAACAAAACCTTTGTAAAAGTGCTTTTTTTCAAAACTTACACCACCTAATTATTTCCGTCGTATTTCGAAAAATCAATCTGACGGCGTGGAATTATTGTAGAAATTGCGTGTTTGAAAACAAGCTGGTCTTTGCCGTCAACCTCAAGCAAAATTGTAAAGCTGTCAAAGCTTTTAACCTGTCCTTTAAACTGAAAACCATTGGTGAGAAAAACTGTGATTTCAACCTTTTCTTTTCTTACTGCATTTAAAAACACATCCTGAAAATTAATTTGTTTCATATTTTTCTCCTTTCTTTTTTCTAAAATCATTTTGATTTTTCAATAATTTTTATGCATTCATTTAAAATATCATCATCGGATAAATTAAGTGTATTTATCCATTTAATGTTTTCATCTTTTGTAAACCATGTAAACTGACGCTTTGCATATCTTCTTGAATTTCTTTTTAATAAAAATATCGCTTCATCCAAAGATGTTTCGCCTTTAAGATATGCTATAATTTCTCTGTATCCTATTGCCATAGATGCTGTTTTACTAAAACCTTTTTCGCTTTCAAGTATACCTTTAACCTCGTCTATTAAACCTTCTTTTATCATTTTATCAACACGAAGGTCAATTCTTTCATACAAAACTTCTCTTGGCTGTAAAAGGCCTATTTTTATACTCTCATAACCTTGCCCGTTTTTTCTTGCCTCTTTATCAAGCTCGGTTTTTGTTTTACCTGTTGTATGATAAATTTCAAGAGCTCTTATAACTCTTTTTATGTTATTGGGGTGAATTGCCAATGCACTTTGATAATCTTTTTCCTCAAGCATTTTATGAACAAATTCATTTCCCTTTTCATCAGCAAGATTTTTTAAATAATTTCTGTATTCTTCATCGTTATTTTCAACCGAAAAATCAATGCCGTTTATAAGCGAATCCACATAAAGTCCTGTTCCTCCAACAACAAGAGGAACGAAACCGTCATTTAAAATATTATCAACTTTTATTTTTGCATCGGCAACATAATCTGCAACATTATATTCCTCGTAAGGATTTACAATATCAATCATATAATGCTCAATATTCTGCATTTCTTCTTTTGTAACCTTTGCAGTGCCGATATCCATTTTTTTGTATATCTGCATAGAATCTGCCGATACAATTTTTGCATTTATTTTTTTTGCAAGATTAACCGAAGTTTTTGTTTTTCCTACTCCGGTAGGCCCAACTATTACAACAACGGTATTTTTTTTAATTTCCATAATAAGATAAAAATCCTTAAACTATTCTTTTAAATTCTTTTTCCAGATCTTTTTTTGTCATTTTAATTTCAATAGGTCTGCCGTGAGGACAGGTATTTATATTTTTAAGTGCATACGCTCTTTCAACAATGCTTTCCATTTCTTTAAGCGAAAGATTTCTGTTTCCCTTAACAGCACGCTTGCACGCCATTGTGTAGAGTGCGTGAAGCTGTGAGTCTAAAACATCGGCACTTCCTTTTTTATCCAAATCTTCAAGTATTTCTGTTACAAGATCTGTAAGATTACATTCAGCGCATGCTGCAGCAACCTTTCTTAAAGCAATAACATTATTGCCGTAGGAATCAATTTCAAAACCAAGCTCTTCAAAAAAGCTTATATTATCCATAGCAATGTCATAAAGCTTTTGCGGAAGACTTACCATTGCAGGAATTAAAAGAATTTGCGAATCAATACTTCGGTTTTTAAAATCCAAATAAAACTCTTCAAAATAAATTCTTTCGTGTGCTGCATGCTGATCTATAATACACATTTCGCCATCTTTTTCAACAATTATGTATGTAGAAAAAATCTGACCTACAATCTTAAAATCAATTCCGGTTTTTAAGTTAATTTCAGATGTTTTTTCTTCCTCATAAACTTCTTTTTCTTTCTCGATTAATTTAGCTGGCTCTTCTTTTTTAATCTCTGCTATTATAACTTCTTCTTTTGCTTCTTCAATAATGTTTTTTTCAACAAGCTTTTCTTCTGCTGCTTTTTCTTCTGTAATTTTTTCTTCTGTAATTTTTTCTTCTTTAAAGCTTTTTAAATTATCACTTAGCATATCAAAGCTGTTTTCTTTTGGCTTTAAATCGTTTATTGTTATTTTAGATTTGTAAGAAGGTACTTCTTTTTTATATTCTTCTTTTTCTTTAACAAATGAATCTTTAAGTAAATTTATATCAACCTGCTTTGATTTTTTTATTTCTTCAGGTACGGTAAAGGTTTTTGTTTCCATTTTTATTTCAGGAACAACTCTCTTTTTTTCAAGGGCATTTTTGGTTGCCCAGTAAACCGCTTCAAAAATCTTTTTGTCATCAGAAAATCTTACTTCCATTTTTGTTGGATGCACATTTACATCAACAAAAGCAGGGTTAATTTCTACATTAATTACCGCAAAGGGAAATTTGCCAACCATAATAGAATTTTTGTACCCTTCAGATAATGCGGCAGATATTACTTTGCTCACAATATTTCTGCCGTTTATAAATATTGTCTGATACGCTCTTGTATTTCTTGAAATCTGTGAATTTCCAATAAAACCTGTAACTTTTATATTTTCATCATCAAAATCAACAGGAATAACATTTTTAACAAAATCTTTTCCATAAACGGTAAAAATTGAATTTAAAAGCTTTCCGTCGCCCTGCGATGTCATATTTTTTGACTGGCTTATATACTTTATTGAAACATTGGGATTTCCAAGAATAATTTTATTTAATACATCGGTAACACTTCCTGCCTCAGCAGAATCTTTTTTCAAAAACTTCATTCTTGCAGGGGTGTTGTAAAACAAATCTCTCACAATAATGGTTGTGCCATTACTGCAGCCTGTTTCGCCTTCTTCCAAAACTTTTCCGCCTTTTACGGTAATCATTCTTCCGTAAGAATCATTTTTGGTTTTTGTAAAAACTTCAACTTTAGAAACCGCAGCAATACTTGCAAGAGCCTCGCCTCTGAAGCCCAAAGTAAAGATTTTAGCCAAATCCTCACTTGTTTTGATTTTGCTCGTTGCATGTGGTAAAAAGGCTGTTTTTAAATCGTCTTTTTCAATACCTGAGCCGTTATCGGTAACCCTTATGTATGTCATACCGCCATTTTTTATTTCAACGCAGATGGAGGTGGCACCTGCATCTATGGAGTTTTCAACAAGCTCTTTTACAACAGATGCCGGTCTTTCTACAACCTCACCTGCCGAAATCATATTAGCAATTTCTTCTGAAAGTACATTAATTTTTCCCATTCCAAATGCCACCACCTTATTTTTTAATTTTCTTTGCTTAAAACAATTTTCTGCATTTTATAAATTTCGTTAAGTGCTTCAATAGGAGTAAGTGTTGAAATATCATACGATTTTAACATATTAGTAATTTCATCATCGCATTTTTTTGTTTCATCAAAACTTATTGCCTTATGCTCTTTATTAAAATCGCCTTTTTCAATGTTTTTAAGAATTTCTTTTGCTCTTTTTACAACTTCTTGGGGAACTCCCGCAAGATGTGCAACCTCAATACCAAAGCTGTCGTCAGTACCGCCTTTTACAATTTTTCTAAGGAAGGTTATATCATCACCATGCTTTTTAACCGCAATAGAATAGTTGTTTACACCATCAATTTCGTCTTCAAGTGCAATAAGCTCATGATAGTGTGTTGCAAAAAGTGATTTTGCACCGATAATGTTTTTATCGCTTAAATATTCAACAACTGCCCACGCAATAGAAAGCCCGTCAAAAGTGCTTGTACCTCTTCCGATTTCATCAAGAATAAGAAGACTTTTATTGGTTGCATTTTTAAGAATATTTGCAACCTCATTCATTTCAACCATAAAGGTACTCTGTCCTGCAGATAAATCATCTGATGCACCTACACGGGTAAAGATTTTATCAACCACACCTATGTGGCAATATGTAGCAGGAACAAAGCTTCCTATCTGTGCCATTATGGTAATTATAGCAGTTTGCCTCATATAAGTTGATTTACCCGCCATATTAGGCCCTGTTATAATTGAAAAACGGTTTTTATCGGTATCAAGATATGTGTCATTTGGCACAAAAAGTGAATCGGTTAAAAATCTTTCAACAATAGGATGTCTTCCGTCTTTTATATCAATAATATCACTATCATCCACAACCGGTTTAACATATCCATTTTCTTCTGCACAAGATGAGAATGAACACAAAACATCAATTACCGCAACAAGCTTTGCCTGTAAAAGTATTCTGTCAATATTATTTGCAATCTCATCTCTTACTGCACAAAAATCGTTATATTCAAGACCATTGATTTTTTCTGTTGCACCAAGTATTGTGCCTTCAATTTCTTTAAGCTCCTGAGTTATATACCTTTCGCAGTTTGTAAGAGTCTGCTTTCTTATATAATGGTCAGGTGCTCTGTCAATATTTGATTTTGTAATTTCTATATAATATCCAAAAACCTTATTATAAGACACTTTAAGGTTTTTGATATCTGTTGCTTCTCTTTCTCTTGCTTCAATGTTAGCTATAACATTAGATGCATTTTTAACAATGTCTTTTGCCCTGTCAAGTTCGTCATCAAAACCTTCTTTAATCATTCCGCCTTCCCTTATTGTTAAAGGAGGCTCGTCCACAAATGCCGAGTCTATTAAAGAAGAAAGGTCAGATAAAGAATCAAGATTTTTTAAAATATCGTTTAAATAACCTTTTGTAAAACCACGGGCTATATCTGTAAGATTTTTAAGATTTAAAAAGCTTACTTTAAGAGCAACCAGCTCTCTTGCATTAACCGTGCCATAAACAACCTTTGACATAATTCTTTCAATGTCACCAATACCTTTTAAAGCGTCAGTCAAATCATTTTTCAAAATTTTGTTTTCACAAAGAAATTCAACCGCATCGAGCCTTAAATTTATTTCAGATGAATTTATAAGAGGCTGTTCAATCCACTTTCTTAAAAGTCTGGCACCCATACTGGTTTTTGTTTTGTCCAGAATACCCAAAAGCGAGCCTTTTTTACTTTTATCACGCATTGTTTCGGTAAGCTCTAAATTTCGTCTTGAAGATAAATCAATATCTACATAAGATGATGACGAAAATACGCTTGCCTTTGAAATGTTTGATAAATCGACTTTTTGTGTGTCTTTTAAATATTTAAGAGCCGCTCCTGCAGATTTTAGTGCAAATTCGTTATCCGAAAGACTCATTGCCGAATCTGACGCAAACCCGAATTTTTTGTTGACATACATTGTGCATCTGTCAATTTCAAAATCTTCTTCAGGAAGATAACTTAAATAAAATTCGTATCTTTTCTTTAAATTATCAAAAAGCTTCTGATATTTTAAGCTTCCCTGATTTATAACAATTTCAGCAGGCTTATAGCAAGCAATAACATTTGCAAGCTTTCCTTCTGCAATGTTATTATCACCATAGGTTACAAAAAACTCACCTGTTGAAACATCGGCAAAGCTTATACCAAAGTTTTTGTCGGTTAAATAAATACACGCCAAAAAGTTGTTTGAACCTTCAGAAAGTGCCATATCAAGATTTGCAGTACCAGGTGTTATAACTCTTATAACATCTCTTTTTACAATATCCTTTGCCAGAGATGGATCTTCCATCTGCTCACAAATTGCAACCTTATACCCTTTGTTTACAAGCTTTGCAAGATACGACTGCACGCTATGGAAAGGAACACCGCACATTGGTGCTCTCTCCTCCTGACCGCAGTTTCTTCCTGTTAGTGTTAGTTCAAGTTCACGGGATGCAATTTTTGCATCTTCAAAGAACATTTCATAAAAATCGCCAAGTCTGAAAAACAAAATACAGTCTTTATACTGTTCTTTTATTTTAAGATACTGTTGCATCATAGGTGTTACAGGATTTTGCATTTTTCATTTTCCCCCATAACTAAAAGTTAAAAATTAGTGACAGCCTGAACAAGAAGAACAGCTACCAGTGCATCCGCCGTCAGATTCTTTTCCAGAAACATAATAAGATAAAATACTGTTAATCTGATTCATAAGATTTGTAAAGCCCTGCTGTGCATCAACATAAGCTGCAATGTTTTTGTTAGACATAATTTTTTCAAATGCAGCTTTTGCTTCTTCCTGAATTTTTTCAAAATCTTCTTTTGTTATATTTTCGTCAGAAGCTTTTTTTGTAAGTTCTTCTCTTTTGTTGTGATATTCCATCATAAGCTCAACTGCTTCTTTATCGTCAAGCTGTGCTGCCTCTGTCTGTTTTAAAGCTTTAAATTCATCGCTTTCTACAATCATAATTCCAAGTTCTTTTGCTTTTTCCATAATGTCTGCCATTTTAATAATCCTCCGTTTATTTAATTTAAAATTTATTTATACCAATTCACCCGAAAGTGACCAAGTATGTGCTTTTATTATTTTAACCTTAACAATTTTTCCTATTAGCTCTTTTTCGCCTTTAAAGTTTACAATTTTTCCACCGTCAGTTCTGCCGGTTAAAAATTCTTTATTTGTTTTGCTCTCGCCCTCAACCAAAATCTCGTATTCTTTGCCGTCATAAGTCTGATTAATCTCGGCAGAAATAACATTCTGAACTTCAAGCATCCTGTCAAAGTTTGCCTTTTTTTCTTCAGGCGATAACACATCATCCATAACAGCCGCAGGTGTGCCCGGCCTTTTTGAATATATAAACGAAAATACGCTGTCGTACCTTACCTTTTTTAAAACATCAAGTGTATGTTCAAAATCCTCATTATCTTCACCCGGGAAACCAACAATTATATCGGTTGTAAGAGTAATACCAGGAATTTTTTCTTTCACCTTCATAATTTTTTCAAGATACTCTTCTTTTGTATATTTTCTGTTCATTATCTTTAAAATTTTGTTACTTCCGCATTGAATGGGAAGGTGAAGCTGTTTGCAAACCTTTTTATTGTTGGCAATCGTATCTATAAGCTTATCACTTAAATCTTTAGGATGACTTGTCATAAAGCGGATTCTTTCAATTCCATCAATCTTCGAAACCGCATCTATAAGGTCGGCAAAATCATAATAATTTTCTAAATCCTTACCGTATGAATTTACATTCTGACCTAAAAGTGTTACTTCTTTTATACCGCTTTTTGCAAGATGCGTAGCTTCTTTAATAACTTCTTCAATTTCTCTGCTTCGCTCTCTTCCTCTTACATATGGAACAATACAGTAGGTACAAAAATTGTTGCATCCGTACATAACAGAAATGCCTGCCGAAATATCGCTGTTTCGTTTAATTGGCAAATCCTCGGCAATAAAACCATCGCAGTTTTTAAACTCTATAATTCTTTTGTTTTCGTTTAAAACATTGTATAAAATTTCAGGAAAACGATAAAGCGAATGTGTGCCAAAAACAATATCAACATGCTTATATCTTTTTTTAATTTTTTCAGCAATATATTCCTGCTGCATCATACATCCGCAAACACCAATAACAACATGAGGCTTTGCTCTTTTTATAGCTTTCAGTGCACCTATATTTCCAAAAACTTTAAGCTCAGCATTTTCTCTTACTGCACAGGTGTTATAAAGAATAACATCTGCCTTTTCCTTGTCCAATGTTTTTTTGTATCCCATTGTATCAAGCATACCCAAAAGGCGTTCAGAATCATTTACATTCTGCGCACAGCCATAGGTTTCAACAAAGGCATATTTTTCATAACCTGAATTTATATTTTTAACCAGTTGCATAATTTGTTTCTGGTTTTCAATTTCTTCTTTTTTTATTATAACTTCTTCTCTTGAGGCCATTTTTATCCTCCAAAAAACCAACATTAAAAATATTATTTATAATCCATACAATTATATCACAAATTAAACAATATGTAAACCAAAAAAACAACTTTTTTTAAAGTTTTTTTGTTGTTTAAACACATAAAAAAGACGGATTATTAAAATCCGTCTTTTTAAATTAATATCCTGATCTTTACCTGCACTGATTTGCATCTGATGCAATACTTATAAGGCTAAGAAGAACTAAAGCAGCAAAAAATCCTACAAGGCCTGCAATAACAGCGCTTAAAACTGTGCCTATCCCAGCTATTGAAATAGAAAGAAGCGAAGCTGCAACTGCTCCTATTGAGCCAATTACAATACATATTATTTCATCAGAGCAACGCCTCACACAACACCCGGTGCAATTTGATAAAATCGCAATACCCGTTGCAATAGCTAATCCAAAAATACCTAATACAAAAGTGCCCCATAAAGCAACAACCCCTGTTAAAAAACCAAAACCGAAAAGCACACCTGTAACGGCTCCGATAATAAGGGCTATAACAACATTAAGCACACAACGAGATACATTCTGACACATAAATTTTACCTCCTTTTTCATAGTGTTTTTTTGTTACACTTTATACTATGCCAAAGATAAAAATTATGTGACAAGCTCACATCACCTTTTGATAAGCTTTAATATTTCTTTAAGACTAAAACACTCGTCACCATTTATAAAAGCTATCTCCCACTCTGTGTCAGAATATTTTAATATTTCCTCATATTCCTCGTAAGTAACATCTATGGCTTTTTTCTTATAGTATCTCTTCTCTTTACTATCCCACTCTGTATAAGGGTATGTATCATATATTCCTTCGGGTGCATATACCTTTTCGAATAATCCAAGTCTTATAAGTGTTTCATCTTTTTCTTTGTAAAACGCCGCAATTCTTTCTTCTTTTTTTGCCTTAATATACGCTAAAGCCTTATCATGCATATAAATTCCCCCAATAAAAAAGTGCATAGCCAAAGCTATGCACAAAAAACACATAGCTCCTTTTTGTCGCCAAACAAATCACACATAACCCACAAAAGTATATGCAAAACAGAGCATATGTATTTTTATCATATACAAAAATACACATACTTATGTGAGTTTAAATTATTAAGATTTGTTTGGCATTAGTAGTATATCATACACAATTTAGTCGTGTCAAGCTAATGTTAACACTCCAAATCAACACCGTTTTGCATCAAAACTTCTTTAATTCTTTCTATTTTTTCATCACTCGTCAAGCTTTTATCAATTATAATCTTTTTAACATTTTCAACTATAATTTCCATATATTCTTCCGCCATCTGTTCAAATTTTTTGTTGTTGATAAATATACACTCCAATAAATAATCAAGCACACTGTCATCTATAAGATTAATTTTTATATGTGATTTAATTCCCATAAGTTCACCTTCTACAATTGTTTAATAAAATTATAACACATGCTTATTTAATTTGCAATACATTTGTTATGCATACAAAACATTAATTATGCAATACAATAGTATTACAAAATAAGATGGAGGAAAAGTATGAAAAAATTTAAAATTCCAAGTGTTCCACCAACAACAAATAAATGCATCAGATTCCCTAACGACATTATCGACGAAGTCGAAAACAAAATAAAGGGAAAGCCTTGTACCTTCTCTGCGTTTGTAATTGAAGCTGTAAAGGTTGCATTAGATAATTTAAACGAAGAAAAATAAAGGCTCCCTTGTGTAAAGGGAGCTGTCGAACGCAAGTGAGACTGAGGGATTGCTTTAAAATGCTATCTACATTACAATCCTCCCGTCAGCCTACGGCTGCCACCCTCCTTTACACAAGGAGGGCTTTTTAATTTCTTATTAACTCTACTTAAACGCAAAAAAGAGCATACCCAAAAGGTATGCTCTTAATTTTAAGGTGAAAGTTAAATTATTTCAATTCAACTTTAGCGCCAGCTTCTTCAAGTTCAGCTTTCATTTTTTCAGCTTCTTCTTTAGCTACGCCTTCTTTGATTGTTTTTGGAGCGCCATCAACCATATCTTTAGCTTCTTTTAAGCCAAGACCTGTGATTTCTCTTACAACTTTAACAACTTTAAGTTTAGCAGCACCTGCATCAGCTAAAACAACATCGAAATCTGTTTTTTCAGCAGCAGCTGCACCACCTTCAGCACCTGCAACAGCAACAGCAACAGGAGCAGCAGCGCTAACGCCAAATTCTTCTTCCATCATTTTAACTAATTCTGCAACTTCAAGTAATTTTAATTCTTTAATATCAGCAATGATCTGTTCTACTTTACTCATAGTAATGTACCTCCTTGAAAAAATTCAATTTTATTTTTTTATTTTTTGTTTTTAATAATTATTCAGCAGCAGGAGCTTCTTCTGCAACAGTTTCTTCTACAACTGGCGCTTCTTCAGCAACTGGTGCTTCTTCAGCTGGAGCTGCAACTTCTTCAGCTTTTACTTCTTCAGCTGGAGCTGCTTCTTCCTCTTTTTTAGGAGCTTCAATTTCACTTAATTCAACACCGTTATCAACGATTGCCTGCAATGTTCTAACCAATGCAGAAATTGGCGAATTTAGGCTACCCATAATTTTAGCGATAAGAACATCTTTGCTAGGTGTGCTTGCAAGCTGTTTAATTTCGTCCAAAGAAATTACTTTACCATCTAAAAATCCTGATTTGATTTCAAGCTTTTCGTTTTCTTTTGCAAAATCTGCAATAACTTTTGCAGGAGCAACCGGATCATCATAGCTAACTGCTAAAGATGTAGGTCCGTTTAAAACTGGATCAAGCTCATCAAATCCAACTTCTTTAGCTGCAAATCTTGTTAAAGTGTTTTTAATAACTTTATATTCAACACCTGCTGCACGAAGTTTATTTCTAAGATCTGTATCTTCTTCAACTGTTAAACCGCAATAGTCAACCAAAACACCTGCCTGAGCATTTTTAAGTGTTTCAATCATCTGTGCTACGATTTGTTTTTTTGATTCTAAAGCTTTTGTACTTGGCATAACTTTCACCTCCTGAAAATTTGTGACAAACAATAAAGGTTTCTCACAAAGACATAATGCGAGAAACCTTATTAATAAACATTATTAATGTAAGTCCTCGGCAGGATATTTAAGCAAAAAGCACCTGCTGTCTTTGGATACCTTATATTTTATACCATAGTTTGAAACTTTTGTCAAGCCTTTTTTTACACTAAACTAAAATTAACCTAATTTAGCTGGGTTGATTTTAACACCAGGGCCCATTGTAGATGCAACTGCTACTGATTTAATATACTGACCTTTAGCTGCTGCAGGTTTTGCTTTAATAATAGCACCCATAAGTGTATCAAAGTTCTCTGTAAGTTTCTGTGCGCCAAAAGAAGCTTTTCCGATTGGGCAGTGAATGATGTTGGTTTTATCAAGACGGTATTCAATTTTACCAGCTTTGATTTCTTTAACAGCTTTTGCAACATCAGGTGTAACAGTACCAGCTTTTGGGTTAGGCATTAAACCCTTAGGACCTAAAACTCTACCGATACGACCAACAAGACCCATCATATCAGGTGTTGCAACAACAACGTCAAAGTCAAACCAGTTTTCAGACTGAATTTTCTGAACCAATTCTTCGCCGCCTGCAAAATCTGCGCCAGCTTCCTGAGCAATTTTAACATTTTCTTCTTTACAGAACACCAATACTCTGATTTTTTTACCTGTTCCGTGTGGAAGAACAACAGCACCTCTAACCTGCTGATCTGCGTGACGAGAGTCAACGCCAAGTCTTACATGTACTTCAACAGTTTCATCAAATTTTGCTTTTGCTGTTTTAACAACAACATCTAAAGCTTCTTCTGTATCGTACAATTTTAATTTTTCAATTAGTTTTGAACTTTCTACATATTTTTTGCCTTTATGCACTTTACTTCCTCCTTCTGTGGTTAATCGGAAACTTAATTCCTCCCACTAAATTAAAACATCAGTTCGCCTTATTCTTCAACAGTGATACCCATACTTCTTGCAGTACCGGCAATCATGCTCATAGCAGCTTCAACAGAAGCAGCATTTAAATCAGGCATTTTCTTCTCTGCAATTTCTTTTAGAGCGTCTTTGCTGATTTTAGCAACTTTTGTTTTGTTAGGAACTCCACTACCGCTTTCAATCTTACAAGCTTTTTTAAGAAGAACTGCTGCGGGGGGAGTTTTTGTGATAAACGAGAAAGATCTGTCTTGATATACTGTTATAACAACAGGAATAATAAGACCTGCATCTTTAGCTGTTTTCTCATTAAACTCTTTACAGAATTGCATAATGTTAACACCATGCTGACCTAATGCAGGACCAACCGGGGGAGCCGGTGTAGCCTTACCTGCACCAATTTGTAATTTAATATAACCTGTAACTTTCTGTGCCATTTAAGAACACCTCCTTACAAAAATGTGGTATATGGCGGAAACTAAAATTTCCTCCCACTCTATAATAATCGGAAAAACCGAATATTATCTATAAAACAAAGAGAATATTAAAGCTCTGCAACCTGGTCTGCGTCAAGTTCCAAAGAAGTTTTTCTTCCGAACATAACTACGCTTACTTTAATCTTTCCGGTAGATCTGTCGATTTCTTCAACAACGCCAATCTGATTTTCAAACGGACCTTTTACAATTTTAACACTGTCATCAACATTAAAGTTAATAATAATTTCTTTAACATCAACGCCAAGTGCCTCAACCTCTTCTTCAGAAAGAGGAACAGGTTTTGACCCGGGACCTACAAAGCCTGTTACACCAGTAGTATTTCTTATAACATACCATGTGTCATCGGTCATAACCATTTTAATTAAAACATAGCCCGGAAAAACCTTTCTTGTAACGGTTTTTTCAACGTCGTCTTTTTTTTCGACAACCTCCTCCAAAGGCACTACAACCTCTGAAATAAGCTCCTCAAGACCTCTGTTTTCTATTATTTTTTCCAAATTTGTTTTTACCTTATTCTCATAACCGGAATAGGTATGAACAACATACCATTTTGCATTATTAATCATATCATACAAAAGCCTTAAAAATAAGGCCCTCCTTTTTGCAATTGTTTATTTTACAAATTTAAGTAATCCCCAGTTGAACAAAGTATCCAAACCAAAAATAAACAAACCAATTAAAATTACCAATGCAAGAACTATAAGTGTGTTATTAACAACCTGTTTTCTTGAAGGCCATACTACTTTTTTAAGCTCGGATTTAACTTCTTTAAAGAATTTGCCCGGTCTTATTTTAGAAACCTTCTTTTCTTTAGCTGCTTCAGACATTAATATTCACCTCAAATCTAATATTTTGCTTTAAGTAAAACTACTATTTTGTTTCTTTATGAACAGTGTGTTTTCTGCAGAAACGGCAATACTTTCTCATTTCCAATCTGTCAGGATCATTTTTCTTATTTTTCATTGTATTGTAGTTTCTCTGTTTGCATTCACTGCACGCTAATGTAATTCTTGTTCTCATTACGAAAACACCTCCTTATACTAATGAGGCTTAATTTAAGTGACTTCTTAATTTTAAGCATAAAAAAAAGACATCTTAATTGCCATCATAAAAAATATATCACAGTAATCAAAGCTTGTCAAGTATTTTTATAAATTTTTGAACATAAAATTGACTTTTCTTCCATTATGTTATAATATATTAAGAAGATTATACAATATTTTTTGAAAAAATGCAAGGATTTGATTTAATTATGAACATAAGTTATGATTTTATAACAAATTATATAAATGAAACCCTTCCTGAAAGTGAAGGACTTTTAAAAGAAATGGAAGATTATGCTCACAAACACTATGTTCCTATTATACAAAAAGAAACAATGTGGTTTTTAAGAACACTGCTTTCAATTAAAAAACCGGAAAAAATTCTTGAAATAGGAACTGCAATCGGATATTCTTCCCTTGTTTTTTCGCAGTATTTAAAAGAAGGCGGAAAAATTATAACCGTTGAGCTTGATGAAGATACAGCAAAAATTGCAAAAGAAAATTTTAAAAAGGCAGGCAACACTTCCATTAAGCTTATAATTGGTGACGGTGAAGATGTTCTTTCAAACACAAACGAAAAATTTGATGTTATTTTTCTTGATGCAAATAAGTCTCTTTATTTAAGAAGCCTTCCTGATATTATGCGAATACTCAACAAAGGCGGAATACTTATAGCAGATAATGTATTATATAAAGGTATGGTTGCATCAGATGAACTTGAAACCTACCGAAAAAGAACGCTTGTTAAAAATTTAAGGGACTTTTTATATGAAATTGCTCACAACGATGAATTTACAACATCAATTCTTCCTATTGGAGATGGAATATCAATTTCATACAGAAAAGAATAACTACTATTATATATAAAGGAGAAAAACAATGCAGAAAGTAGAACTTCTTGCACCTGCAGGCTCACTTGCAAAATTAAAATATGCCCTTATTTACGGTGCAGATGCAGTTTATATAGGCGGCGAAGAATTTTCATTAAGAGTTGCTGCAAAAAACTTTACAACCGAAGAAATAAAAGAAGGAATTAAATTTGCTCACGATATGGGCAAAAAAGTATACATTACAGCAAACATTATACCTCACAACAAAGACATAAAAGAATTTCCTGATTTTGTTAAAGAGGTTTACGAAATGGGTGCTGATGCAATAATCATATCCGACCCCGGCATGTTTAAAATTGCACGTGAAGTAGCACCAGAACTTGATGTTCACATAAGCACACAGGCAAACAATACAAACTACCAGAGCGCAGCTTTCTGGCATTCGCTCGGTGCTAAAAGAGTAATTCTTGCAAGAGAGCTTTCATTTGACGAAATAAAAGAAATAAGAGATAACATTCCATCCGACCTTGAAATTGAATGTTTTGTTCACGGTGCAATGTGTATTTCATATTCGGGAAGATGTCTTTTGTCAAACTACATGGCTCAGCGTGATGCAAATATGGGCGCTTGTGCACATCCTTGCCGTTGGAAATACTCTCTTATGGAAGAAAAACGTCCAGGCGAATATATGCCGGTTTTTGAAAATGAAAGAGGCACATATATTTATAACTCAAAAGATTTATGTATGATAGAATATATTCCGCAAATTATTGAAAGCGGAATTACAAGTCTTAAAGTTGAAGGCAGAGTTAAAAATGAGCTTTATGTAGCAACTGTTATAAAAGCATACAGAAAAGAAATTGATGCTTACTATAATAATAAAGAAAACTACAAAATCAATCCCGAAAATTTAGCCGAACTTGAAAAAATAAGCTATCGCGGATACACAACAGGATTTTTTAACGATAAGCCAAAAGGGACCGAACAGGTTTATGACCGAAGCACATATATTCAGGACTATCAGACAACCGCAGTTGTAAAAGAATATAATAGAGAAGAAAAATATGTTATTTTAGAACAGAGAAACAGATTTTTTACAGGTGACGAAATAGAATTTTTAATGCCAAAGAGCGAAAATCGAAAATTCGTTATTGATAAGATGTATGATATTGACGGAAACGAAATTTTAGTTGCTCCACATCCCCAGATGCTTGTAAAAATATATGTTGATTTTGATGTGGAAGATTATTCAATTATAAGAACAAAAGTAAATCATGACTGAAAATAAAAACGGTGCATAGCACCGTTTTTTATTCTTTAAAATAAGCTGCCGCTTTTTGTGTACATCTTATAAGAGCATCTTTTGAATTTTCAAATTCAACATTAATAAATCTGTGGTCAAATTTCTTTATAAAGTTTTTCAAATCGCCAAGATTTCGGTTTAAATGCTCTATTTCAATTTCATAAACAGTTTTTACAAAATCAAAAAGCTTATCTCCCTTTAAATTTTTGCGTGCAATATCAAGAAGCTTTTCGAAATGCACTATGCAAAATCCCTTTGAGTTTAAAAACTTTTCTTTAAATTCAGGCTCAGTTTCATAAAGATATATAAGGTTTTTCAAAAACTTTTCCAGTATATCATCAAGTCTTTCGCATATTGTGCAAGATGAATTAACTTTTTTTATCAGTTCCTTCTGCGTATCCAATGCATTTAAAAAAACATCATCTTTTTTAAGAAACTTTTTTTCTTTTTTTACAAATGTATTTTTTCCTTCTTCAAGTTTTTTAATTATTTCTCCAAGATGAGTTTCGGTAATAAGAGCACAGCTTAATTTTTTGTCAGTATTGTAAATTGCATTATAGTGCTCATTACAAAAACCTTTTTCATTTGTAATTTCTCTTATGTCAGGCTCCATCATACTTGCACCCACAGTATATTCAATGAGCTTTTTTTCTTCTTCTTTTAAAAATTCGCATATACTGCATTCGCATTTTTTATCAAACGCATCGTTAATTGGTATTGTATAAATTTTTTCTTTCAATTAAAATCATCCTTTTATTATAAATCTTTTATATAAAAATCTTCTTTTGATTTTTCCTCAATTATATCAGTTTTTTGTCTTGTTTCACACGCAGTTAAAACAAATACGCTCTGAGCGCCGTTTTTCTTAAGTATCCTTGCACACTCATTCGCAGTTGAACCAGTTGTAAAAATATCATCAATCAAAATAATCTTTTTACCTCTTATATCAAAATTATTATCAAATTTATAAACGCCACGCACAATTTTTCGTCTTTGCGAAAGGGTAAGCTTACTTATACGCGGGATATCCTTAACCTTTACAAGAAGCTTTTCATTATACGGCATATCAAGTTTTGGTGCAAGATTTTTTGCGAGAAGATGCGACTGATTGTATCCGCGCTCCTTTAGCCTTTTATCGCTAAGAGGAACACTTGTTATAATATCCGAAGTAAGAAAACGCCAATCTTCTTTCACTTTTATAAGCATCATATGCGAAAATGTATCCGCAAGAGAAGTTATGCTTTTGAATTTAAATTTTATCATAGCATATCGTATATGCTTTTCGTAATATGTAGCGCAAAGCACTGCGTCAAAATATTTTTCTATAAAATCCCGTCTTGGTTTTTCTTTGGCGAGTGCAGGTATAACGCATTTTTTGCATATCGAAAGAAGTGCATTATAATCAAGAATTTTACCGCAATAAATACATCTTTTAGGAAGAAAAATATTTATGATAAATTCTTTTATCTTTTTAAGCATTTCAACTTTTACCAATCAGTTTTTCGTATAGGCCCGAAAATCTTTGCATTTTTTTGTTATTATCAACCATCTTCTTTATGATGTTTTCACTTCCTACAAGCACAACAACATCCTTTGCTCTTGTTACAGCCGTATAAAAAAGATTTCGGTTTACAAGCATATACGGACCATCATAAACAGGAATAATAACTATTTTAAATTCACTTCCCTGACTTTTATGAACAGTTATTGCATACGCAAGGTCAAGCTCCTCAAGGTCTTTAAAATCATATTTTACACATCTGTCATCCATCATAACGCTAACTGTTTTAAAAGTATGATTTATAGACAGAATATACCCCACATCCCCGTTAAAAACTCCGGTTCCTTCTTCGGATGTATTTATATCAACCCATTTTATATCGTAATTGTTTTTATTCTGCATAACTTTGTCGCCTTCGCGAAAAATTATGTCACCATATTCTTTCTGGGCTTTTTTCTCATCAAACGGATTTATTGCCTCCTGCAAAATATTATTAAGATTAAATATTCCTGCAATTCCCTTTTTGCAAGGCGAGAGCACCTGAATATCAAACTTGTCCACACCGTATTTTTCGGGAAGCTTTTGCGCACAAAGCGAAATTATATAATCCGCACCTTTTTTTGCATCTGGCAGATTTGCAAAAAAGAAGTCAGTATCCTTTCCGTTTGAAACAGGCATTACACCACTATTGATTTTATGGGCATTTACAACAATCATACTCTTTTTTGCCTGACGGAAAATCTCGGTAAGATATGTTACATTTATCCTTTCGCTTTTAATTATATCGGATAAAACATTGCCTGCACCAACAGACGGAAGCTGATTAACATCGCCTACAAGTATCAGCCTTTTTCCCGAATCAACCGCTTTTAAAAGATTTTGCATAAGCATAATGTCAACCATTGACATTTCATCTACAATAATAACATCCTCCGAAAGCGGATTTTCTTCATCAACGCAAAAAGTTAAAACCTCTTCGCCGCCCTCATAACCTGCTCCTAAAAGCCTGTGAATAGTTTTTGCTTCCATATTGCAAATTTGTGACATTCTTTTGGCAGCGCGCCCTGTAGGAGCAGTTAATACAACCTTTAACCCACGCATTTTAAAAATTTCTATAATGGTGTTTATAATAGTGGTTTTTCCTGTTCCGGGACCACCTGTTATAACACTGACACCGTTTTTTATTGCATTAATAACAGCATTTTTCTGGTTTTCGGCAAGACTTATATTTTCTGATTTTTCTACCCTTTCAATCTGTTTATTAAGTTCAGATATATTTTCTTCAAAAGTTATATGAGAGATAAGTTTTAGCTTTTTTGCTACATATCTTTCTGCATTATAATATAAAAAGTAATAAATTCTTTCTTCATTATCAATCGTTTCACTTATAAAAGCTCCCTGATATATAAGTGATTCTACTGCAAACACAATATCTATCATATCTACGCCCAAAAGCTCTGATGCCATTTTGCAAAGCATATCTTTTGGAATATAGGTATGTCCAAAAAGTGTGTTTTCTCTTAAAACATAAAGCGTGCCTGATTTTATTCTGTTTTTATTTTTAAAATCAAATCCCATGGTAAGAGCAATTTTATCGGCAGTTTTAAACCCTATTCCGTCGATTTCGTCGCATAAAACATACGGATTTTGTTTTATAAAATCAACTGCATCCGATCCAAGCTTTTTATATATTTTAACTGCAAGATTAACCGATACCGAATATTTTTGCAAAAACATTATGAGCATTGATGCACCCATTTGCTCAACATAGCTTTGATTTATTGTTACCGCTTTTGATGCACTGATACCCTTTATCTCAGCAAGCTTTAACGGGTGGTTTTCTATAATTTCGAGTGATTTTTCACCAAATTTTTCTACTATTTTTTTAGCAGTTGCTTCTCTTATTCCCTTAATTATACCGCTTGATAAATATTTTAAAATAGAATCTTTGCTTTGAGGAATACATTTTTCATACATTTCAATTTTAAACTGCTCACCGTAAACAGAATGATTTACCCATTTGCCTGATATTTTTATTTTTTCACCTTTTGAAACAGACGGAATGTATCCAACAGCAGTAAACATAATATCTTCGGTTTCAAATTCCAAAACCTTGTAGCTATTGTCTTCGTTATTATAAATTATTTCTACAACTTCACCAACATACTCTTCCAGATTAGGTCCGCTTGTCATTTTATCAAATCCTTAAAACAATCTTATTTAAAATTATAACTTTTTTATGGTACAAAGTCAACAATATTGACTTTTTTTAAGACTGATGATATACTTTTTTTAAGCTTCAAAGAAAGGACTTTTAACAATGAGAATGAGAAAAAAGAAGCACAGAGAAGAAAGACTTTCAGAGTGCAGTGCTTATTTTATAGACGATTTTTCGCTTATTAAAGATGATATTAAAAATGTATTTGACAACAATAATCCTATATATCTTGAAATAGGATGCGGAAAAGGAAGATTTATAACCGAAACAGCATCCCTTAACCCTGATATTAATTTTATTGCAGCAGAAAAAAACCTTGATGTTCTTGTTCTTGCTGCCGAAAAAGTAAAAAATGCAAATCTTAAAAATGTTAAGTTTATAGCCATTGATGCAACCATTTTTGAAGAATTTAACACAAAAACCAAATTTGACAGAATTTATATTAATTTTTGCGATCCATGGAAGAAAAAGCGTCAGGCAAAAAGAAGACTTACACATGAAAGGTTTTTAAGCATTTACAAAAATATATTAAGCGAAAATGGTGAAATTCATTTTAAAACCGACAATGTAGATTTATTTGAATTTTCGCTTAACTCTTTTTCAGATTATGGTTTGCGGCTTAAAAACATTACACTTAATCTTCATCAAAGTGATTTTGAGGGCAATGTTATGACTGAATACGAAGAGCTTTTTTCAAAAAAAGGTCAGCCAATTTACAGGTGCGAAGCAAAATTTTAATTATATATAATGGAGTTGATTTAAATGTCAGATTTTTTAGACAAAGTATTAACAGGAATAAACAAAGGTGTGTCGTCAGTTAAAGGCACTTCTGAAACACTTATGAAAAAAGCAAGAATTAATGCTGATATTAAAGAAAGCGAAGACGAAAAGCTAAAGCTTTATCAAAGCCTCGGAATTAAAATTTATAATATGTATATGTCAAAAGAAACCGATTTTGCCGACGAAATTAATGAATACTGCGAGGCTGTTACAAAAAAAATTGCTCAGATAAAAGCACTTCACAAAAAACTTGATGAAATAAATGGCGATAATCAAAGTAAGTTTATTACACCCGATGAAACTTACACCGAATGTGAATGTGGATATAAAAACTCCCCTGATGCAAAATTCTGCGCAAAATGCGGCATAAAATTAAAAGAAGAATAATTACAAAAAAGACGGTCAATATGACCGTCTTTTTAATTGAATATATCATTTCCGTCAAACTTTTCAAACAAAGCTTTTATCCTCATATAAATAAGCCTGTTTTTTTCTTTTTTTAAGTTTGGATCATCTTTTAATATTTCCATACATAAGCCTTGCGCATCTTTTAAAATTTCTATATCTGTAAACAGGTTTGCAATTTTAAGTTCAGGAAGTCCGTGTTGCTTTGTACCAAAAAATTCTCCAAATCCTCTTAATTCCAAATCTTTTTTTGCAATTTCAAAGCCATCGGATGATTTTGTCATAATATCCATTCTTTGCCTTGTTTCGTCACCTTTGACATTACAAAACAAAATGCAATATGATTTATAATCTCCTCTTCCTACTCTTCCTCTAAGCTGATGAAGCTGAGAAAGGCCAAAACGCTCGGCATTTTCTATAACCATAACGGTTGCATTCGGCACATCAACTCCAACCTCAATAACGGTTGTAGAAACTAAAATATCAACATCGCCATTTTTGAAGCTTTGCATAATTTCATCTTTTTGATTTGCCTTCATCTTACCGTGCAAAAGAGCAACCTTTCTGTTTGGAAAAACCCTATTCTTAAGGTTTTCAAACATTTTTTCGCTTGACATTACATCAAGGCTTTCGCTGTCTTCAACAAGAGGGCAAACAATATATGCCTGCCTTCCGCTTGCTATTTCTTTTTCCACAAAAGAATATGCCCGTTGTCTGTAAGAATCGTTTACACAAAAAGTATCTATTTTTTGCCTGCCCTTTGGCATTGCATTTACTATTGAAATATCAAGGTCGCCATAAAGAATAAGCGCAAGTGTTCTTGGAATTGGTGTTGCACTCATAACAAGCACATTACACGCATCCGCCTTTGATGAAAGCTTTGCTCTTTGATTTACACCAAAACGATGTTGTTCATCTGTAACCGCTAAAATTAAATTTTTAAACTTAACATTATCACGAATTATTGCGTGCGTACCTATAACAACATCAAATTCACCGTTTTCTATTTTTTCATAAAGCTTGTTTTTGCCTTTTGTTGCACTTGTTAAAAGACAAATTTTAACTTCATCGCCAAACATATGTTTTAAATTCTCATAATGCTGATTTGCAAGTATTTCGGTTGGTGCCATAAATGCCGACTGATAGTTGTTTTTTGCACACACATAAATTGCTGATGCGGCAATTACCGTTTTTCCGCTTCCAACATCGCCCTGAACAAGCCTGTTTCCCGGCTTTTTCTTTTTTAGATCAAACATTACCTCGTCTATTGTTCTTTTTTGTGCATCTGTTAATGCAAAAGGAAGCTTACTTTCAAACTCATCTTTATATGAAATATCGTCTATTACCGGACAAACCTTTTCTTCTCTGTTTCTTCGCAAATACAAAAGCGACATTTGAAGTATAAAAAGCTCTTCGAAAATAAGACGATTTTTAGCTTTTTTAAGTTCCTGCATATCGGTTGGAGAGTGCATTTGCCTTATTGAATAATCAAGCGAAGGCAAAAAATATCGCTCTCTTGTTTCGTCATCAAAAATATCGCGGAAAACATCAATCTTTGCAAGTGCATTCTCAATAGTATCCGACAAAAACTTTTGTGTGATGCCTTTTGTAAGATGATACACAGGTGCAATTTTTAGCGTTGATTTAGTATTATCCGCCTTTTCCATTAATATAAGCTCAAATTCCAGCCTGCCAAAATTTCTTTCTGCCTTTCCGTAAAAAACATATTCCTCGCCATAATCAATTTTAACAGGATACTTTGGATTTGCAAACCATTTAACAAAAATTACGCCTGTGCCATCATTAACTAAAAGAGAGCACAGGGCAATATTAGACTTTATTCGTTTTTGCATAAGCTTATTAAGGGGAGAAGCCTTAAAACAACACTTTTCCCCTTCTTTAATATCACAGATTTTAAAAATAAGGCGTCTGTCCTCATAATCCTTTGGGAAGTTGTAAGCAAGGTCCCAGATATTATAAAGCGACAGCTTATTAAGCATAATTTTTCTCTTTTCGCCAACGCCTTTTACATAGGCAACTTCGGTGTTTAAGGTGTTTATGTAGTTTTTAAAATCCAAAACATACACTCCCTTATTCTGCCGAAGCTATATACTGATAAACAGGCTGACCGCCATGTGTTACAGTAATGTCGCAGTCCTCATATTCTTCCAAAAGAGCATTTTTAAGCTTACTTTCTTCTTCTTTTGTTACTTCTTCTCCGCAAAAAACTGTAATAACGGCTGTATCGTCATCAGCAATTTTTTCAATTGAAGATAAAAGCACATCATAAGGTTTTTGACCTGTAAAAGAAATTTTACCGTCTATAATAGATAAAATATCGCCTGTTTTAATTTCAAGACCATCAAGATTTGTATCGCGCACAGCGGTTGTAACCTGAACACATTTTACACCGCTTATAACATCGCACATTTCTTCTTTGTTTTCTTCAACAGATGCATCTTCATCGTAAACCAGAATTGCACTTATTGCCTGTGGAATACTCTTTGTAGGAATTACCACAACATTTCTGTCTGATAATTTTTGCGCCTGCTCTGCAGCAAGAATAATGTTTTTATTATTCGGAAAAACATAAACATTTCTTGCATTTACGCTTTCAATTGCCGCTAAAATATCATCGGTACTCGGGTTCATTGTCTGACCGCCTTCGATGATATGGTCAACCCCCAAATCCAGAAATGTCTTTTTAATTCCTTCACCCACAGACACGCAAATCATTGCATTTTCTTTTTCTGCCTGTTTTTTATCAGCCTGTGAAATAACTTTTTCATCGTGCTGATATTTCATATTATCTATTTTGATGTTTATAAGCTCACCAAGTCTTAATGCCTCGCCAAGAACAAGGTTAGGTGTGTTTGTGTGAATATGAACTTTAACAACATCGTCATCATCTATAACAAGCATACAGTCGCCATAGTATTCAATAGTTGATTTAAATTTGAATACATCCACATTTTTTGCTTTTTTATTAATTAAAAACTCTGTGCAGTATTTAAACTTAATATCAGCTTCAACTTCTGTGGTCTGAACAGCGGTTGTAAGCGGAACTTCATCATCTGAAAGCTCAATTATGCTATCTTCTTTAAGTGCATATAAAGCACCTTCTAAAATGCACACCAAACCTTTTCCGCCTGCATCTACAACACCAGCCTGCTTAAGCTGTGGTAATATAAACTGTGTTTTTGCAAGAGAATTATTTGCTTCTTCAACAATTTTTTCAAAAAACTCTATAATATCAATATCGGCAGACGCATTTTTTAGTGCAAATTCCGCTGTTTCTCTTGCAACAGTTAAAATAGTACCTTCGGTTGGCTTCATAACTGCACCGTAAGCAGTATCCGAAGCTGATTTTAAAGCATTTGCCAAATCAAAAGCATCAATTTCCTGTTTGTTTTTTATACCTTTATTGACACCTCTTATAAGTTGTGACAAAATAACACCCGAGTTACCTCTTGCACCCCTTAAAGTTGCATTTGCCAGAATTTTTGAAAGTTCATAAATATTCTTATCGCTATTAGCCGATATCTCTTTTTTAGCCGCAGATATAGTAAGCGACATATTTGTGCCTGTATCACCATCGGGAACAGGGAAAACATTAAGGTTATCAACAATGCTTTTCTGATTGCAAAGATTGTTGGCACCTGATATAATCATATCGGCAAACTTTTTGCCGTTAATTTGTTTTATCATTTTATTACTCCTTATTTTGCAATCTGAAGCCTTCAACAAACACATCAACTTTAGATACTTCCATACCTGTTATGTTTGTTATGTGATATTTTACATTACTCATAACATTTGTGCTTACAGCATTAATATTCACACCGTAATCCACAATAATGTGCATATCAATTGCCAATTTATCTTCTTCACAATAAACTTTAATTCCCTTTGTTAAACTGTCTTTTTTAAGTAAGTTTGCAATTTCGTCTTTTTTAGAGCGGTATGCCATACCAACAACACCATAGCAGCCACTGGCAACAATTCCTGCAGCCTTTGCTATAACATCAAGACTTATAAGTACATCACCTTTTGCAAGCTTTGTGCAAATTATTTCCACAAAAGCACCTCCTAAATATTAATAATGTTTGCTTTTTTATTTAAAACCTCTTTTTCTCTTACCTGACAGGTAGATATAATAACCTGATTTTTATGTGAATAATCATCAAGGAACGAAAGAACCTTTAAAAGGCGCTTTTCGTCATAGCGAATAAACGCATCATCCAAGAATACAGGAAGATTTTTTTCGCCTACAAGTTCTATTATACCAAATCTTACAGAAAAATACAACTGGTCAAGTGTACCTTCCGATAAAATTTCCTGATTAGTGTAACCAGCATCTTTTTTAATGTGCGCAAAAAAGTCTTCATCGAGAAGCAAATCTTCATACTTTCCGCCCGTTAAAGACGAAAAAATCTTTCCTACTTTTTTTGTAAGAAGCGGAGCAAAATTATTTCTTTGCTCATTTAACGCAAGATCAAATATATTTTTTGCTTCATTTAAAACTTCAAGTTCTTCTTTTCTTTCTTTCAACAAAATGCGGGCATTTTCAAGTTCATCCGATATTTTTACTATATCCGATGCCGCATCTTTTTTCATTTTAAGCTCAAGCTCTAAATTTGAAAATGCCATTTTAAGTTCAGAAAGCTCTTTTGAAGCATTTAAAAGATTTTTTTCAATTTCATAAAGCGGCAAATTGCTTATTGAATTTTTTATATCTTCAATAATTTCATCTCCACTTTTTTTCTCTTCCTTAAATTCATCAACTATTTCTTTTGTTACTTTTTCCAGTTCTTTTTTGCATGTGCAAACTTCACTGTTTATCACATCCACCTTTGAATTTAAGGCACTGATATTTGCAAGATACTGTGTATATTCATTTTTTAGTGAAATATATTCTTCTTTACCCGAAAGCTTAACTTCAGATAAAAATTTCGATATTAACGAACTGTTTTCCTCTTTTTGCCTGATAATGTCATCTTTTTCAGTTTTTGTTAATGCTATTTTTTTATTCACAAAATAAAAAAACAAAAACGAAAATATAACACCTGAAATACCAATCAAAGATAAATACGGACTAACAAAAAGCAAAACAGCAGTAGCTAATGCAAAAGCCATTAAAAGTGCAACCGACATTTTTTTCTTTGAGAAAAGATTTTTTTCTCTTTCTTCAATAACAATAAGCTTTGTATCAAATTTAGAAAAATCCTCACCCGCCAGAAAATCTTTTTCTTCATCAATGGTTACATTTTTAATGTTTTCAAATTTTTCGCCATCAAGAGCCAAAATTTGATTCTGGCAATTCAAAAGATTGTTTTGCGCTCTTTCAAGCCTTTGTTCACAATCCAAAAGCTTTATTCTATGCTCATTTTTCTTTGCAAGTATTTTTTTATTTAAAAGAGAATTGTATTCATCTTGTTTTATGGTTATTTGTTTTTTAATCTCATCTTTTCTATTTTCGATAAGCAATAATTTTTCGCTGTTTTCTCTGGCAAAAAATAATTTGTTGTTCAAATCTGAAATTTTTTCTTCAAGATTTGGGATAAATGCATTTTTTCTTCTTGCTGAAGTATAATTTGCAATATCATCCTCTATTTTTTTCAAAATATCTTTTTGCGATACATTTTCATCACCGCTAAGTGTCATGTTTGAAAGCTTTGTGGTTATCTCTCCGTCATCACCCGAAACCTTAACATGAGCATCATATAAAAACAATGTATTTAAAAAGGTTGTTTCACTCATCAGAAAAAGATTCTGACCTATATTCTGTTCAAATTCAGGACTCATTCTCTCGCCTGTTGTTTTATTGAAAACCTGAACCTGTTTTGCCTTTGTAAGCTTTGAATTTCTTGAAATTTCGTACTGGACATCTCCGTCTGTAACTGTAATACTTCCATTCATAGGCTCACCTGACAAAGGGATATATTTTTTAAAATCATTTTTTCTGTTTGCAATTCCGTAAAATATAAATTTTATAAATGCCAGAATTGTAGATTTCCCCGACTCATTTTCACCGTATAAAACATTAAGTCCGTTTTCGAAGGTGATTTCTTTATCACAAAAAGCACCAAAGCTTATTATATTAAGTTTGTTTATATACAATTAATCACCGCCCAAACACCTAAAAAAGCTCTAAAAGGTATTTAAACACCTTCTGATAAAATTCTTTGTTTTCTTCATTTGTGTTTTCTATGATTTTTTTTGCACAAATTCCCTTTAAGGTAAATTCCTTTGCAATCTCATTTATATCCACCTTTGAAACTGTATCATCTTTAAACTTTACAAAGAATACATCGTTTTCAAAAAGCTCGGTTATCATTTTTAAATTTAAAGACAAGTTTTCGCTTTTTTCTCCGACAAAAGTAATTTTATATAAATTTTCTTGCGCAGTTAAAGCTTGTTTTATTTTATTTGAAACATCTTCAAATATTTCGCAGTCGGATATATCAATATCTATTACATTATACTGTCTTTTGGAAACAGGCAAAAATTCCAGTAGGCATTCATTTTTACCAATATTTCCTATAATCACACCTTTTGAGCCCGTTTCGTCAAATCCATGAGGCTCCATTGTACCGGGATATGCATAATAAGTGTTGCCCGATTTTAAAACCCCTGAAAAAGTATGTGTATGGCCTAATGCAATATAATTAAGATTGCTGTTTAAAATATCCTGATTTGTTAAAGGATTGTAATCACTTTCTTTTGATAAATCTGCATGGATTACACAAAGATTTATCATATCATCGCAAGGTGCTTTAAACGACGACAGCACCGACTCTTTAACATAAATATCTTCAAAACCATATCCAAAAACTCTGGTGTTTAATTCTTTTATTTCAATACCTTCCAGACGGTTTTCAAAGATTTTCACATTACCACTTAAATTTTCTTTTAAAGCAGAATATGCTTTCATGGTATATGGGTCGTGATTACCCGGTGAAATGAAAACATAAATATCTTTTATTCTTTCAAATTCACGCTTTAAAAACTCTATCGTGTCAGTTCCAATATAATCGCTGTCAAAAACATCGCCTGCAATAAGAATGATTTTTACATCTTCTTTTATTGCAATATCTATCGATTTTGAAAAAGTTTCTTTAATTTCTCTGCGTCTTATTTCACTTTTATCAGGCGAAAGCTCACCCGATTTTGTTTCAAAGTGAATATCGGCAATATGCATAATTTTAATCATATCTTCACCTTAAAGTAGCAAAAACTGCCCTGTCATTGCCTGATAAATCGGTTTTTGCATATATATTATCAAAGCTATTTTTTAATAAATTTATTACATCAGTCTTTTGGTCATAACCAATTTCAAATGCCAAAAGACCGTCTTTTTTAAGAATAAAATCTACATCTTCTGTTATTTTTCTATAAAATGTAAGACCATCTTCACCGCCGTCAAGAGCGCTTTTGGACTCAAAATTCTTTACTGTTTTATCAAGTGTTGAAACTGTTTTTGTCTTTATATAAGGCGGATTTGACACAACTACATCAAATTTTTCGTTAATAGAATTTAATTCTTTTAAAACATCACATTCTACAAATTTGCACCTGTCAGCCACCATGTTATGCTCTGCATTCTTTTTTGCAACTGATAAAGTATCGCAAAACTTATCAACACAAACAACATAAGAGCTTTTTATATAATTTGCAAGTGATATTCCTATTGCACCGCTACCTGTACAAAGGTCAAGAATTTTTATATTAGTTTTACCCTCGCATCTTTTAATTACCTCTTCAACAAGTATTTCTGTATCAGGACGCGGAATTAAGGTAGACTTATCAACAAAAAATGTAAGCGACATAAATTCTTTTTCGCCTATAATATACGCAAGCGGTGTATCTGTTTTTCTTAAATTTACAAAATTTATAAATTTTTCTTTTATTTCATCACTTAAAGCAAAATCTCTGTTTGTAGCAATAAAAATATCATCTTTTTTTAAAAAGTGTTTTAATGCAGCATTTATGTCAATATTAAAATTTTCAATACCAGCGCTTTTTAATTCGTTTTGAGCATAAAGCTTTGCTTTAATGATGGTATCAATATTACCATTTGTCATCTTCTTTGTTTCCTGTCAAAACATTTTTAAGCGCCTCTATTGCAACCTCAAGCTGAGAATCATCAGGCTCTCTTGTTGTAAGATACTGAAGTGCAAGACCAGGAGCAGTAAGCCATTTTACACATTTATTTGTACTTCTTCCCGCAAATTTAATAATTTCATAAGAAAGTCCTGCAACAACAGGTAAAAGAAGTAATCTGTACAAAATTCTCTGCCACAAAGTTTCCCATTTTAAAAACGAGAAAAATATAATGCTTATAACCATTACAATCAAAAGAAAGCTTGTTCCGCATCTTGGATGAAGACGGGAATACTTTCTTGCATTTTCGGGTGTTAATTCCTCACCGTGTTCATACGCCGCAATAGTTTTATGCTCTGCACCGTGATACTCAAATACTCTTTGAATATCTTTCATTCTTGAAACCAAAGTAAGATACACAAGAAAAATTAAAATTCTTACAACGCCTTCGCAAAGACTTAACATTACACTGTTTTGCGTAAAATGCTTAATCCAGCCTACCAGAAAAGTAGGAAGAAGTATAAAAAGCCCCACACTGAAAACAAGTGATACACAAACCGAAAAATAGATTACAATATCCTTTATTTTATCGCCAAATTTGTCATCAAGCCATTTTTCTATTTTAGAAGGTTTATATTCCTCACCATCTTCCAAATCTACCTGTTCGGCAGAAAACATAAGGCATTTTACGCCAACAATCATAGATTCAAAAAATGATATTACACCTCTTAAAACAGGTAGTTTTAAAAATTTATATTTTGTAAGTATTGAGCTTACATTTCTTTTATCAACAATAATTTCACCGTTGGATTTTCTTACAGCAGTAGCAATTTCTTTTGGTCCGCGCATCATAACGCCTTCCATAACTGCCTGTCCGCCTATACTTGTTTTATGAACAGCACAGCTTTTTTCTTTATCTGACAAAAAAATTACCCCCTTTTTCTCAATTTTTTGCAGGTGAACTTTGTTCTGCAAATTCAAAAATTTTCTCTAACTTTTCTCTTGCCTTTTCTTTATCTTCACCTTCAGGAAGTGTATTAAAATCGTTTATAACATCTTCTAAAGTTTCATCTTCTTCAAGATACGGAATCTGATTAGGCTGTTCTTCTTTTTCAGCCTTATTTTCTGTAACTTTTTCTTCTTTTGGTTCTTCTTTTTGTGTTTGTGAAACTGTTGTTTTATTTTCGTCAGGCGTATTTTCATCAGCTTTGTTATTCATATTAAAAAGTGCTATTGAAACTAAAACGATCAATATTATTAAAACAACAATTATAGCCAGAATGTTCTTTTTATTTCCAAAAATTTTCTTCATAATCAAACCCCTCTTCAAAAGCAAATATTTATAGATATTAACATTATACTACAAGCAAAAATAAAATTCAATATAAAAATTGTTTTGAGGAATTAATTTCCTTGTGTAATATTTTACATTAAAGCTAAAATTAAGTATATGAAAGAAGGGGAAATTTTGATAAATACAATCTTTGTAATTTTGCAGTTTTTTATCAGTGCAATTATAGCAACATATTTTTTATCGCTCATTTTATCACAAAAAAACTCACAAAAAGCAATTGAAGACGAATCCAGAATAGAACTTGAAAAATTGAACAAGCTTGAAAAAATATCACTTACCGAGCCACTTTGTGAGAAAACAAGACCAAAAAATTTAAACGACATAATAGGCCAGAAAGAGCCTGTAAAAGCGCTTATTGCTGCCCTTTGCGGACCGAATCCGCAGCATGTTATAATCTATGGTCCTCCGGGAGTTGGAAAAACAGCAGCAGCACGCCTTATTCTTGAAAGAGCAAAAATAACCGATGGCTCCCCATTTAAACAAGATGCCAAATTTATAGAAACCGATGCAACAACACTTCAGTTTGACGAACGAAGCATTGCAGACCCGCTTATAGGTTCAGTGCACGACCCGATTTATCAGGGATCAGGTGCTTATGGAAATGCTGGAATACCTCAGCCAAAAAAAGGAGCAGTATCAAATGCACATGGCGGGGTATTATTCATAGACGAAATCGGCGAACTGCACCCTATTCAGATTAACCGTCTTTTAAAGGTTTTAGAGGACAGAAAAGTTAAATTTGAGAGTGCATATTATGCAAGAGGCGACAAAAACATTCCAGCACATATTCATAAAATTTTTCGTGACGGTATGCCTGCAGACTTTCGGCTTGTTGGTGCAACAACAAAATCGCCTGATGAAATTCCGCCCGCAATAAGAACAAGATGTGTGGAAATATATTTTAATCCGCTAAATGAAAAAGACATTGAAATTATTGCAAAAAATGCCGCAAAAAATGGTGGATTTGAACTTGAAGAAGGCGTTTGTAATCTTATAGCAAAATATGCTGACAATGGCCGTGATGCAGTAAATATTATTCAGACCGCTATAAGCGTTGCAACATCTGATAAAAGAACAAAAATTCACATAAAAGATGCTGAATGGGTACTCGAAGTTGGGAAATATCAGCCAAGATTTGTAAAAAAATGCTCTGATAAACCGCAAACAGGAATTGCATACGGACTATCGGTAACCGATTTTTCACACGGTTATCTTATGGAAATTGAGGCAAGTGCAAAAAAGTGTGATAAAAAAGGAAAAATAAATGTTAGCGGAATGGTAGACCAGGAGCAGATAGACACACGAAGACAAAAACTTATCAAGAAAAGCAGTGCAAAAGAATCGCTCGACAATGCAATCACCGTTATGAAAAATATTATCGGAATTAATACCGATAAATACGATATTCACATTAATTTTCCGGGTGGAATTCCTGTTGACGGGCCATCTGCCGGAATTGCACTTATATGTGCAATGTATTCTGCAATAAATAAAACCGAAATTGAAAAAGGCATTGCACTTACAGGCGAAATATCTATTCTGGGCAATGTTAAAGCTGTTGGCGGTGTGGTAAACAAAATTATAGCTGCAAAGGATGCAGGAATTAAAAAGGTTATCATTCCAAAGGAAAATTATCAGCAATGCTTTGAGGATTTTGGAATTGAAATAATTGGTGTATCGTCAATTTTTGAAGTTATTGACATTTGTTTCAACAACAAAAGAGGCATCTTTCTGGAAAACATTAAAAATGTATCTGTAATGAGCGCAAAAAAACCTGACTGAAAATTTTTTAAAAAATATGTTTAAACTGTTATTTTTTGGGTAAATAACATTTAGCATACTTTTTGGAGGTGACAAAATGCTTGACAGAATAAGACCATCAATAGCTCAGCAGCTTAATATTGACGAAGAAAAAGTTACACTTGAAGCTTCATTTATTGACGACTTAGGTGCAGACTCACTTGATATGGTTGAACTTATTATGGCTATCGAAGAGGAATTTGAATTTGAAGTTCCCGAAGAAGAAGCTGAAAACATTGTTACAGTAGGCGATGCCATAAACTATATTAAATCAAAAATTAACGAGTAGAAAATTTATAAAGGGCAACTAATAAATATGTTGCCCTAAAATTTTAGGTGGTTAAATTGGCAGATAAACTAACATTACTTCAAAAAAAACTTGATTATAACTTTAAAAACATTACATTTTTAAAAAATGCACTTACTCACAGTTCATATATAAATGAATTTAAAAATGCCAAATGCAATGAGAGAATGGAATTTTTAGGCGATTCTGTTCTTTCGGTTGTTGTATCTGAATACATTTACAATCATTTAAAGAATTCTGACGAAGGTGACTTATCAAAAATAAGAGCAAGTGTTGTTTGTGAAGATGGCCTTGTAAAAATTGCCAATGAGCTTTCTTTAGGGGAATATCTTTATTTAAGCCGTGGTGAAGATTTAAATGGCGGCAGAAAAAGAAAATCCATTCTTTCAGATGCAACAGAGGCAGTTTTTGCAGCAATTTTTCTTGATGGCGGAATCGAAGAAGCAAAAAAAGTTATACTCAAATTTACAATTAAGTATATAAATGAATATTCCGGCAAAAATCCAAAAGAATTTGACTACAAAACAAAACTTCAGGAATTTGTCCAGAACGAAGGAAAAGAAGTACGATATGAGCCTTTGAGTGAATCAGGTCCTGACCACGACAAGCACTTTGTTTTCAGAGTTTTAATAGACGATATTCCTTATGGCGACGGTGAAGGAACAAGCAAGAAAAAAGCAGAACAGGCCGCCGCAAAAATTGCTTGTGAAAAGCTGGTGAAATAGTGAAAACTTTCAACATTCCTATTTTTGTACCACACAAAGGTTGTCCACACGATTGTATATTTTGCAATCAAAAAAGAATTACAGGACAAATTTTGGATATTACTGCACAGGATGTTATAAATACAATAGAAGAAAATTTAGCATCAATAAACAGTATTGAAGGCAAAAAATATATTGAAATTGCATTTTTCGGCGGAAGCTTTACAGCGATTGAAAAATCGTTAAGGCAAAGTCTTTGCAAAATCGCTCACACATATTTAAAAGAAGGCCGTATAAACGGAATAAGGTGTTCAACGCGCCCCGACTGTATTGATGATGAAATTTTAAAAGAACTTAAAGAGTATGGATTTACTGCAATTGAACTTGGTGTTCAGTCAACTGATGATGAAGTTCTTTTAAAAAGCGGAAGAGGTCATAACAGCAAAGCTACATTTTACGCATCGAAGCTTATCAAAGAATATGGTTTTTCACTCGGTCTTCAAATGATGATTGGTCTTTTGGGCGATACATACGAAAAAAGTATAAAAACTGCAAAAGATATTATATCCTTAAAACCCGATTGCGTAAGAGTTTATCCGACACTCGTAATAAAAGATACGCATCTTTATGATATGATGCAAAACGGCACATATACTCCAATTACTCTGGATTATACCGTTAAAATTCTTGCTGAAATTCTTGATATGTTTTATAAAGAAAAAATAAATGTTATCCGTGTGGGACTTCAGACAACCGATGAAGTTAACGAAAAAACCGTAACAGGACCGTATCATCCTGCAATAAGAGAACTTGCAGAAGGCGAGATTTTTAAAAATAAAATCGAAAAATTCATATTGGAAAACAATTTAAAAAACACAAAAATTATAATTTTTGCCTCCTCCAGAAACATCTCTAAAATATCAGGACAAAACAAAAAAAATTCAAGATATTTTTATCAGAAATATAAAATAAAAACTAAATATGTAACTGATAACACCTTGACAGGACTTAATTTAAAAATACAAAAAGCGGATTGAAAAATCCGCTTTTTTCTCTATATATATTTTTTCATATGATCAATTGCGCTTTTTTCAAGCCTTGATACCTGTGCCTGAGAAATACCTATTTCTTCGGCAACCTCCATTTGTGTTCTTCCCCTGAAAAATCTTAAATTGAGAATATGTCTTTCTCTATCGTTTAATTTTTTCATAGCCTCTTTAAGAGAAATTTCTTCAATCCAGTTTTCATCCGAATTTTTATCGTCCGACACCTGATCCATAACAAAAATTGCATCACCGCTCTCATTATAAACAGGTTCAAAAAGCGAAACCGGATCCAATATAGCATCTAACGCAAACGATACATCTTCTTTTTTCATATCAAGCTCTTTTGCAATTTCCAAAATAGTTGGCTCTCTTTCATGCTTTTTCAAAAAACTTTCTTTTACCTGCAAAGCCCTGTATGCAGTATCTCTTAAAGACCTCGATACCCTTACAGGCTGATAATCTCTTAAATATCTTCTAAGTTCCCCTATGATCATAGGAACTGCGTAGGTAGAAAACTTAACCATAAGCGAAGTATCAAAATTATCAAGTGCTTTAATTAAACCTATGCACCCAACCTGAAACAAATCATCAACATTTTCGCCACGATTGTTAAACCTTTGTATTACTGATAAAACAAGCCTTAAATTTCCTCTTACAAACTCCTCTCTTGCCGCCATGTCGCCTTTTTTTATTCTGTCAAGTAATTTTGTCTTTTCTGTGTCACTTAAAACCGGAAGCTTTGATGTATTCACACCGCAGATTTCTACTTTATTGATTAACAATAAAAAGACCTCCTGTAACAATTTTGTGTAAAAAAATTACTGTAACAAAATTTATTATTCCCGACTATTTTTTTAGTATTCAGCTACTTGACAAATCCTTAAAGCTTATCTATAATTTTTAAAGATATAATTTATGCTTTTGGAGGATAAAAATGAATTGGATTAAAACTGTTATTTACACTACAAAAGAGGGAATAGAGCCTGTTTGTGGCCAGCTTTTGAATGTCGGAATAAACGGAACTCAGATAGAAGACGAAGATGATTTTAATGATTTTTTAGAAAATAACAAGGCTTATTGGGATTTGGTTGACGATGATTTAATTGAATCAAAAAAAGGTGAATCCAAAGTTATTTTTTATCTTGCCGAAAATGAATACTTACCTGAAAATCTTGCAAATGTAAAAAATGCAATGAATTTCTTATCAGATTTTGACACAGAAAAAAATTTTGGCAGACTTAATATAGAAACCTCAGTTACCAACGAAGAGGACTGGGCAAACAACTGGAAAAAATACTTTAAGCCCATAAACATTGGTGACAAAATAACCGTTTGTCCTGTTTGGGAAAATGTAGACGAAAAAGACAGAACGGTATTTAAAATCAACCCCGGAATGAGCTTTGGAACAGGTACTCACCACAGTACAAGAATGTGTATTGAATATCTTCAAAAAATTATAAAGGAAGGAGACGAAATTTTGGATATAGGCTGTGGAAGCGGTATCCTTTCCATAATTTCTCTTATGCTTGGAGCAAAAAGTGCAGTTGCACTTGATATAGACCCAAATTGCGAACATATTGCCTATGAAAATGCGGCACTTAATGGCATTTTTGAAGATAAATACACAGTTTATTCAGGCAATATATTATCTGACAAAAATTTAGTTGAAAAAATATCACAAAAAAAATATGATGTTGTTGAAGCAAACATAATTGCAGATGTAATAATCGCTTTAGCTCCGCTTGCTGCAAACCTTGTAAAAAAAGGCGGAACATTCCTTTGTTCAGGCATAATTTTAAATCGCAGCGACGAAGTTGAAGAAGCACTCAAAAAGTATTTTAAAATTCAAAAAGTTATGCAAAGCGGCGAATGGATTTCTATTGCCTGCACGCTATAAATTTAGTTACATTATGACATAAATTAAGTAAAGTTTCGACATAAAAAACGCTTTCAATTTTTAATCATTTGTTATTTTGACCCAATTTTTATATTTTTTCTGTGCAAAACTTATAAATATTTAAAAAAATACTTTATGTCGTTGACTTTTTTCGTTTGTTGTATTATAATTGTAACGTAAGATTGTATAATTGTAGGTATTTTGTTTTTCAGCATGCAATTTGGAGGTACATATAATGAAGATAAAAGACGGTTTTATAGTAAAAAAAGTTGTCGATGATTTCGTTGTTGTACCAGTAAATGATAAATTTATGGAGTTCTCCTCCGTTATCAATCTTAACGAAACAGGTTGCTTTTTGTGGAAGTGTCTTGAAAATGATGTAACATTTGATTTTCTTTGTGAATCTTTGGCAAAAGAATATGAAATAAGTGCCGATGAAGTAAAAGATGATGTTGCCGATTTTATAGATAATTTAAAAAAAGCAGACTTAATTGAGGACTAATTTTAAAATGAATGGTAAAAAATTTGCCGAAAAAAACAAATCAAAAGCTCTTATATGGCTTTTAAAAAATTCAAAGCCACATATTTTGTCTCTTACCATTTTAACATTACTTGGCATCATAATTTCTGTTGTTTCGGTACTATTTGCACTTTCCTCAAAAAATGTGATTGATGCTGCAACAGGCACAATTGCAAAAGAAAATTTAAAACCCGAAATTTTCAACCTCATCATACTTCTTGTTCTCCAGCTTGTTTTAGATTCTTCATTTTCATTTATTCATGTCAGAATTTTGGGTAACATCAAAATAAATTTAAAAACAAAGCTTTTTAACACAATCTTAAAAAAAGATTGGCTATCAATAAATAATTATCACACAGGCGAGCTTTTAACAAGACTTAATAGTGATATAAGCCTTATTTCTACTTCAGTTGTAGATATTGTACCAAGTGCAGCATCACTTTTTTCAAGAATATTTTTAAGCTTATATGTGCTTTTTAAGCTCGATATGATGTTTGCTCTGTTTTGTGTTTGTTTAGGGCCTGTTATCCTCATAACAGCACACCTTTACAGAAAGCAGTTTAAAACCTTACACAAGCTTTATCAGGAGTCGGATGGCAAAACATCTTCATTTATGCAGGATGCTCTCCAGAACACTCTTGTAATAAAATCCTTCGGTAATGAAAACAAAATTTTATCTTACCTGAAAAAATTGCAGGATAAAAATTTTCGTATTTCTATTAAACGAAACAACATCAGCATTGCAGCAAATATATTGTTTTTTATAACAATGACCGCAGGATATTATTTTGCACTTGCCTATGGTGCATATAAACTTTCAATCGGACTTATGAGTTTTGGTACTCTTACTGCCCTGCTCCAGCTTGTTGGTGATTCGATTTCTCCATTTAAATCGGTTTCATCACTATTACCAAAGTTTTATCAAACTTTAGCTTCGGCAGAAAGAATAATTGAAATTGAAAACATCAAAAATGATGATGAAAGAAATATTTCATTAGATACAGACCAAATCTATTCCGAAATGAAAGAAATTAAATTTGAAAATGTAAGCTTTTCTTATAACAATGACAAAGAAGTTATTAAAAACTTAACCTTATCTGTTAAAAAGAATGAATTTGTTGCTGTAAGCGGTACATCCGGAATGGGAAAAAGCACATTTTTAAAACTTATTTTGGGTATTATTAAACCTAAGTCAGGGTTAATTACCATAGATGACAAATACATAGTTGATAAATCACTAAGAAAAATGTTTTCGTATGTTCCGCAGGGTAATATGATTTTAGCAGGAACAATAAAAGATAACATAGCATTTTCTGACAAAGAAATAAACCTTGAAAAAGTGATTGAATGTGCAAAAATTGCACAGATATATGATGTAATTGTTAATTTAGAGCATGGCTTTGATACTCTTTTGGGTGAAGGCGGCTCGGGACTTTCGGAAGGACAAATTCAGCGTCTTGCAATTGCAAGAGCACTTTATCACGATGCTGATATAATACTTCTTGATGAAGCTACAAGCGCACTTGATAAAGAAACCGAATTAAATCTTTTAAAAAGTCTTAAAGAATTAAATTCAAAAACTCTCATCATTGTTACCCACCGAAGTGAAGTTATGGATTTTTGTGATCGTATTATCAGCGTAAAATAATTTGCGCTTTTAATAAATACAATGATGTTAAACGCATCAAAAAAGTTAAAATTGCCGAAAGGCTTAATAACCTGAAAGGTTAAAAAAGAGGGAGGAAAAAACAAAATGAGCAAAAAAACTTTGCTAAAAGGCATTATTGCTGTATCGGCTGCAACAACAATGCTTTTCTCGACTGCATTCGCAGCGACAATTGACTCTGCCACTACCCTTTATGTTAAGGGTTCTACAGATACTGTTGAAGTAAAAACAGTAGTATCTGGTTTGGAAATTGGCGATGAAGTTACATACTTAGCCGGAGATGCATCTGATCCTGTATACATCAATCAGTATACAGCAGATGAAACAACAGAGATATTTACTTACAAAACAACAAAAACCAATTTTGCTGGCACAACAGTTAAAATGGCTAAAGCAGACTCAAGCTTTAACAATGGTGAAGCAATTGATGTTTCAGCAGCATCAACAATTCCTGATGCTAATATGTACACATTCAATGTGACAGCTAATGGCGAAACATTAGCTCCAATTTCAGTTAATCCTAACAGTGTTGGAACAGAAGTAAGTGTTACTTACACACTACCTGCTGAAAAAGAAATCGATTCAGTTACTGTAAATGGTGCCCCAGTTAAGTACACACCAACTACAGATGGTTATCTTATAACTCATGGTGTTGTTGTTACTGTTGCAGATGATAATACATTTGAAGATGCTAACGGTAACACATCTGCTGAAATTATCATCACACTAAAAGATGTTGAACAAGAAGAAGTAGTTTACGAATCACCCGCTTATAAAGGTGGTTACAAAGTAGCTGAATACGAGTTTACTGCTTCTAACAATGATGTTGTTAAAGGTCCTATGTATGCTATTTTTGCTAATGCATCTAAACTTCCTGCAAATGTATATGAATATGGTGTTCTACTTTCTGAAGACGGAAGAAGTTGGGGTGGAAGTGACAATTATTATCCTGCACAGGCTAAAGCAGAAAATGGTGATTTTGCTGTAGCTATTGTTGAAGCTGGCAACGAAGTTCCTTCTGTAGTTTATGCAAGAACATATTATAAGGTTCCAAACCCTGACCAATATGGCGTATATTCAGTTGAATATTCAGACGATATAATCACTATCAATGTTTTAAAATAATTAAAGGGAGGTAATTTGAGATGAAAAAATATACAAAACCATCTATGGAAATTGTTGATTTGAGAGTTGAAGATAAAATTACTGCTCCCACAACATTCTATAAAAGAGGCGCTGCATCAATTAGTCTTTTAGATAACGAAAGCAACATTTCTGCTTCTACAGACAGCAACACATACAGCTTCTAATTTTTAAAAATTTTAATTTAAGTAGGCGGGTTATATAACCCGCCTATTTTAAAATTAAATTTCTTTTTTAAATACCAATGGAGATAGAGAATATGTATTTAAAAATTGCAGATTTTATTATTAAGATATCGGGCAAAATTTATCCCGAGTTTTATGACAGATTTAAAAATTATATAATCGAAAATGCAAACAGCTTTAATCTTGAAATTAATCTATCCGAAGATGATAACATTCCCATTCCTGACAAAAAAATGGCTGGTCCTTATAAAAGATGGTATCACCTTTTAAATGATGATGGAAGTGCTTGCACAATGCGCCAAGACGAAATATTAAAAAAAGGAATTGTACGGATTGATTTAAACAAAGAGGGAAATAAGGCTGATATAAAAATATGGAACAGGGAAAAAGATTATCCCCAAGAAAAAGCATATTTTGCGGCATTTTTTACAATTGGCGAAGCCTTCTCTTACTCACTTTTAAAAAATAAAATGGCAGTTTTACATTCTTCGTCAATTATAATAGATGGCAATGCTATTGCGTTTTCGGCAAAATCGGGAACGGGAAAATCTACCCACACAAAAATGTGGAAGGATAACTTTGATGATTGCATTATATTAAATGATGATACACCTGTTATCCGCTTTAACAATGATATCCCCTACCTTTTTGGCTCACCATTTGCAGGAACAAGCGGGATTAACCAAAATACATCTGCTCCGCTTAAAGCAATAGTATTTTTGCAGCAGGCAGATGAAAACAAAATCGAAAAGCTATCAGGAATTAAGGCAATCTCTTATTTTCTTGATGAAATAAAAAAACCAATTGTACCCGATTTCCTTGATTTATGCTTGGAATTAACAGAACATCTTCTAAAAACCGTTCCTGTGTATCTTCTATCCTGCACACCCGAATTTGAAGCGGTTGAATTGGTGAAGAACACAATTGGAATATAAAACACACGGAGGGAAAAATAAAATGAAAAAAATAGTTAGTTCACTTTTAATATTTACAATGCTTTTTTCTTTAATAACAGTTTTGCCTGTATCGGCAAAAGAATTTTCTGACCTTAACGGTCACTGGGGTTTGGAATACATTAACACCCTTGTAAATGACGGAACAATTAACGGATACGAAGACGGAACATTTCGTCCAAACAACACAGTTTCACGTGCTGAATTTGTTAAAATGATTGGAAAAGGCAGCGAAAAATCTAATATTGAATATATTGATGTACCTGCTGACCACTGGGGTTATGAATATATAATGTATTCTGGTCTTGAAGTTAAAGGATCTGCATTTTTGCCAAATAAAGCTATTACAAGAGGTGAGGTTTTAAACCTCATTTGGAAAAGAGCAGGTTCAAAAACTGGTGTAATTGCTCCAGCGATCATAACAAATCAGGGCAAAAACAAAGATGCAATTGCATGGGGATATACCTATGGAATTATGTCTGGTGATGACGGACTTAATTTAAGACTTGACGACACCCTTACAAGAGCTGAAGGTGCTGCTCTTATTGTTCGTTCAAGACAAATTAATGATGCTACACCTAAAAAGAATTTTGTTGACACAGTTTCAGAAGATATTTTAAAAGCAGCTTTCAACAGTCAGATTCTTTTTGACAAAGAATATACTCCCGATGCTACTTTTACAAACGGTGAAATGGCAAAAGCCTCTCTTCGTTTTGGTGCAAGACAATACAATCTTACTTATGGTAATATTACCGCAAAGAACGAACTTGGATGCGACTACGGCAAAGATTTTTATGTTGCAAGAAACGAAACACTTGGTGGCGTGCCAAATACTGTTGAATTTGTAAACGCAAATGCAAAAACAGGCGATACACTTTCACAACTTTGCTACAACTTAATTAAACTTGTTACATCAACAGCAAGCTTTAAAGCTGATAAATCTTACGATGATTTAAAATTCACAAGTGATGCACAGAAAAAATATCTTGATTATGCTGCTGCTAATGGTATTTATCTATATGCAGATAACATTATCAATCCCGAAAAAGAAATTACAATGAAGGAATTTGCAGCACTTCTTATTCAGTTAGATGCTTGTTTGGGAACACAGGTTTCTTACAATTCAAAAGGTCAGGGAACAAACGAGAACCTTAATTTAAGTGTTGCAACCTATCCTGAAAACTTTGAAGATTATACAGCAATTATAAAATCTATCCCAACTTACATTTATGCGAACAAAATTTCTGATGCAAAAGCAAAAGATATGTATACATTTGCAACTGTTATGAAATCAATGTTTTTAAATCCACTAAAAGAAATGGAAACTGCTTTTGAAAAAAATAACGCCAAAGTTGATTTTACATTCTATCCTGCTCTTGTAACAAATCCTGATTCGTATTTTGTTTACAGAGTTAAAATGACAGTCAACGAAGCAACAAATGTTAGTCTTAAATCACTTTGCGATGATAAGCTTGAGTGCGATGATGTTATTTTAAACACAGGTGACGAAATATATATGGATTTAAAAATACTTCTTCCGCTTGGCGATTTAGTTCTATTCTACAAAGATGCTAAAATTGTTAATATTATAAAATAACATATTAAAACAAAAAGCTGACCTTAAGGTCGAGGGTAATAAGGTAGCATTGGTTTTGAAACTATATTTTTAATTTATACTGCATAAAAAAATCCCGAAATGCGTCAGCATTACGGGATTTTTGTTCTTTGCCTAAATATAAAAATCTAA
>SVJU01000037.1 GCA_015068825.1 Oscillospiraceae bacterium
AACGCCCTCGTCATCTGCAAGCATTAAGAGATAGCAGAGCACCCTGAATTCATATGTATCAATCTCTGTATTTGTTATATGCTTGTTCAGTATAATCGTAAAGTTTTCAGTATACAATTTCATAAATAAAGTCCTCCTTTGGTAATAAAAAAAGCCGTATCATTTTGATACGACTAAAATTCATTTAAGCAATTCTGCTCCAATTCACGAGAATTGAAAATTGCTCATTTTATTGAATTTTTCAAACCACATAAGGCTTAAAAGCTTTGATTTTATGCGGTTTTTCGTTTTATCACCAAAGTGTCGTTACCATCAGGTGCCAGTTGAGATTTCTCAGTGCAGGTTCAACCCCTGTTATCCGCACCAAACAGCAAAAAACCGAACCTTATACCAAATGGTAAAGGGCTCGGTTTTTTTATGGAATATTATCTTTCGATTAATCCATACTTTAATTTAATTCTTTCTATTTTATCTATCATTTCTTCCGATATAAACCAAAGAAAAAAGATTGTTGACACAGCATGTACCAAATCAAGTGGCATACCACTTATATATGATGCTAAAATCATTTCAAAAGTTGGTTTTGACTGGATTTGAATTACATTTGATAAATTTACAATTCCACCATAAACAAAGAATGTTGTAACAAAACCAAAAATACAAAGTGAAGTTTTTGTTTTTCTTAAAAAACCTTTTTTAAAAAGTATCCCGGCAATAAACCCAATTATACCAAACGCAAACATCTGCCACGGAGTCCATGGGCCTTGACTAAAGAAAAAATTTGATACAAATCCCGTTACTGCACCAACCAAAAATCCCGTTTCTCCACCAAAGCAAACACCGGCAATAATAACAAGTGCAACAACTGGTTTAAACTGCGGAAACATAGAAAAAGCTGTTCTGCCGGCAACAGCAATAGCACAAATAACACTGATTACAACAAGTTCCCTCGCTTGAGGATTTCTTTTTTCAAATACCATACAAAATGGAATTATTATTTCAAAAATAATTAAAAGTGATATAAAATAATACTTTCTGTCACCAAAAACATAAACGCCGGTATATATTGTAAGTGGTATTATAAAAAGTATTAACAATACTGATACAAGTGTTCTTTTTGTAAGTTTGCGGTCAGTTTTTGGCTGGTGAACTATTTTTATTCCAATTTCTTTTTGTGGAAAGAAACACAAAAGTGAAATTGCTGCTTCAGCTATATTTATTATGTAAAAAACATTTAAATCAATCCATCCAAAATTTGATAAATGTAAAATATCAAAATCCGTAGCAAAAGATATTGTAGTAAGAATAAAGAGCAATGCAAATATGCTGCCTATAAAAAATCTTATCGGAGATATTCTTTTAATTTTATCTTTATCAATTTTCTTTTCACACTCTTTTATTTGAATATCAGCATGTTGAATCTTACGTCTCTTTTTACTAATTGTACCGCCACACGCAAGTATTACATCATTGCTGATAACCGCTTTGGGAAGTAATGTTCTTGCCATACGGTTTACCGATGTAGTATAAAAATTCTTGCCAGTAAAAAATTCTCTTGGATAGCCGATTGATGTTATACTGCCATCAAAAAACATAGCGCATCTGTCAGAATATTCGGCGCAGAATTCGATATCATGCGAAACCATAATAATGGTAACTCCACTTTCTTTAAGATCGCGTAAAATATATGCAAACTCCTCTTTAAAATATGCATCCATCCCTTTTGTTGGTTCATCAAGAAGAAGAATTTTTGGCTCCTGAAGTAATATTTTTGCAAGTGCAGCTCTTTGCTGCTCGCCACCAGACAAATCATAAGGGTGGTTTTCAAGCAAATTATCAATATTACACAATGAAGATACCCTTTGCACTCTTTTATTTTTTTCTTCTTTCGTCATTTTTTCTTCAGAAAGTATTTCCATTAAATCAAGATATACTGTCTTTTTTACAAATACACTTTGAGGATTTTGTGGAAGGACACCTAAAATACCGTTGTATAGATTATGAATTTCAGAAATATTTTTTCCGTTTATAAGTATCTTACCTCGGTATGGAGTATTAAGGCCCGAAATCAATGATAAAGCTGTTGTTTTTCCTGTGCCATTACCACCTACAACAGCAAAAAATTCGCCTTCATTTATTTTTAAATTTAATCCTTTAATTACATCAGGCAAATTCTTATCATATCGGTACCATGCATCTTTTATTTCAATTATTGTATTTTTGTTTTCAAAAAGATATTTATCACCCGGGATTAAATCAGGATTGATTTTGTTATCGCATGAATATCTTTCAAGCCATATTCTGCCTTCTCTTACAGTCAAAGGACATTCAAAAGTATTTTCTATCTCACCATAAATTCTTGCCGGTGCAGGTAATGCCAGGTACATATCATGACCGATACTTTTTAACTTTTCTCCTACTTTCCTCGGTTCATCATCGATAATGACTTTACCACTGTCCATAACGACAATTCTATCTGACATTGTAAATGCATCTTCCAGACGATGTTCTGTCATAATTACTGTAACACCAAGTTCACGATTTATTTTTTGTAATGTGTTTAAAAAATCCTGAGCCGCAATCGGATCGAGCTGACTTGTAGGCTCATCTAAAATAATAACAGATGGTTGCATAACCATAACCGAAGCAAGATTAAGAAGCTGTTTTTGTCCTCCGGACAGTTCAGCAACTTTTTTATGAAACCAGTTCTGGATACCAAAAAACGATGCCATTTCCGAAACTCTCGTTCTTATTTCGCTATTATTATAACCAAGACTTTCTAATCCAAAAGCAAGTTCATGCCACACTTTATCTGTTACTATTTGGTTGTCAGGATTTTGCATTACAAATCCTATTTTTGCCGCTTGTTCTTTTACATCATAATTTGCTAAAGCATTGCCTTCAAAGTATATATTTCCCTCTGTTTTACCAAATGGTGCGAGTGGTGTTTTCAAGAGTCTTAAAAGTGTAGTTTTTCCGCAACCTGATTTACCGCATATCGTTATGAATTCACCTTGTTGTACTACAAAATTTATGTTATCAAGAGTTTTATTTTCTTTATTTGGATATGTAAAACTCAAACTTTCGATCTTAAAGCTTTCCACTTTTTCACCTCCCAAATTTCAATAATCACAGGACACATACAAAGAAGTAAATATGAAATAAATACACTCATTTCAAAAAACGAAAAATTGGCGCCTTTAATCATTGGGAAATAACTAAAACGCATTTTGCCATCAATACTACCAATCAATATATAAATTCCTAAAAAAAATAAATACAAAAGCACTTTAGCATCTCTTTTACCAAATGTAAATATAGAAAAAGATGTTCTGACACCCATTCCATACCCTCGCGATTTCATGCTGTCTGCAGTTTCAATAGCGTTTTCCAAAGACCATGTTACCATAATAGATAATATATTAAGTCCGGCTCTGATGCGTTTTATTATGCTGCCATCTGATACATCGCGCCCCATACATTTTTGTGCATTGCCTACAACCTTTAATTGAGTCGCAAATTTTGGAACAAATCTGAACACCATAGAAATAACCAACGACATTGAAGGAATAATTCTGCCAAAAAGATATATAAATTTATCACTCGTCATAATTTCATTGTAGCATGAAAACCAGCATATAACACTTACAAGCATTATTGCTGCCGCAAAGCCATAAACTACCGACTCCAGAGTAAGAGGATTGCCACTTGGAAAATAGCCAAGTATCGTTACTCCTTCGTGATTAAAAAACGGATTAATAACAGCCATTGTAATCAGCATTGGCAGCATATATATTAAATTTGTTTTTATAGCTTTTCTTCCTTTTAGCATTACCGAATATACAAATCCACATAAAAGTGAAATTATAAGACATAACGGATGCATAAAAAACATAGAAAATCCGATTGTAAATACAAAATATATTAAATTTACAAATGGATGATATGTTTTAAATTCCTTCATATAAATCTCCTGTTTTTTAAATAATATAAGATAACTCAAAATTTTTGCATAATAAAAAGCTGCAATAATTTTTAAAAAAAATTATCACAGCTGAGTTTTTCTGTGTTTAATCACAAATTGCATATAATGTGTTTTACCATTCATACACAAAAATACCATCCTTATAAATATTAATTTATATGACAGCACCAAAGCAGGTCTTGTGACTTATATCATATAGACTTTAATATTAAAGCCATCGTTTTTACATCCTGCCTTCTCAGTTTCCCAATGACCGGCTTTTGCCGACGGACACAAAAACATTAGATACACACACCGACAGTTTAAACGCAGGGGATTCGCACCCCATTCCCTTTTCACCGGATATACCTGGATATGAAAATATCTTTTACAGTATACCTGACACTTTGTGTGAATGTATTAAATTAATATAATATATTTTCTTTTTAAAAGATTATATATCATACAACAAATTATATCATAAAACTAAACACAAATCAAGTAACAAAGCAAACAATTTTTATAACAAAACATACTTATAAAACATTGTTAAACAAAGATTTTATTTTTATTAGTCATCAATACTATTATCTGTTGCTTTTTCAAATATTGCTTCAACTTCTTTTGAAGGAGCTTTATCCAAAAGTGTAACAACAAGTGCTGCAATCGCGCCTACGATAAATCCAGGAATGATTTCGTAAATACCAGTAACGGCTGTTAATGCCAATTCACCTGACACAGGAAGCCATAACCAAAGCATATCAACCAGTGCACCAACTATAATACCAGCAACTGCACCTTTATAAGTAAATCGTTTCCAGAAAAGTGAGAACAATACCGCAGGACCAAAAGCGGCACCGAAAATACCCCAAGCATTAGATACAAGATCCATGATTGCCTGTGCAGCTTTTCCCTTACTGCTTGCAATAAAGAACGCAACAAATGCAATAACCATTACTATAATACGGCTTACCCAAAGCATTTCTTTATTAGATGCTTTTTTTCTTATAATTGGTTTATAAAGGTCACTTGCAAAAGATGAAGCCGCAACTAAAAGCTGTGAATCGGCTGTTGACATTGAAGCCGCAATAATAGCCGCAAGAAGAAGGCCGGCAATAAATGCTGGGAATACATCACGGGCAAGTTCAACAAATATTAAAGACTGTTTACCTTGCGCAAGCAAAACTTCAGAAAGATCTGTGCCATTTGAGTAAACAAACATTCTGCCAAGATATGCAATCATGATTGCTGCTGCAAGCGAAAGAACAACCCATATAATTGCAACAGTAGCACTCTTTTTAACCATAGATGGTTTTTCAATTGCCATAAATCTTACAATAATATGTGGCATACCAAAATATCCAAGTCCCCAACCAAGTCCTGACAAAACATCCTGCCAGCTTGCATTAAAGAAATTAGCAACAAAGGCAAACTGTTCTCCATTTGGTCCCTGATATATGGTTGTTAACGCCGCTGGCTCAAGAGTTCTTGTAAAACCAACAACAATAGGCACAATTAAAAGAGCCGCTATCATCAAAAGTCCCTGGAAAAAGTCTGTCCAGCAAACAGCGTTAAATCCACCAAGGAAAGTATAAACAACAACAATTGCTGCAAATATAATCATAGCAGTTGTTCTTGAAAGCGACGGAACTAATGTTGTGAACACATCTGCCCCAGCAACAAACGCAGAAGCAACATAAATTGTAAAACAAACAAGAAAAACTACTGCACAAATAATACTTACAGTATGGCTTTTTGTTGCAAAACGATTAGAAAGATACTGAGGAAGTGTTATGGCATCACCAGATGCTTTGGAAAACTTACGAAGTCTTTTAGCAACCAAAATCCAGTTTGCCGCAGTACCAATTGCAAGACCGATACCAATCCACGCCTGACCAAAACCGAAAGCAAGTATACTTCCTGGAAGTCCCATAAGTAACCATGCGCTCATATCAGATGCCTGAGCACTCATTGCAGTAACCCATGGCCCCATTGCACGGCCACCCAGAAAGTAATCTTTTTCTGTAGTATTTTTCGATTTCACGAAAAAGAAAATACCAATAGCTATCATAGCTACAAAATAAAGTACAAATGCAAAAATATCCATGATTATGTAACTCCTTTTATTATATTTTATTGCACTTTCGTTATTGTAACACATAATTTTCAAAAAATCAATAGAGAACTAAGTATAGACTAAATTCTGTACTTAGTTCTCTATTAAAAGTTGTATTTACTTTTAAAAAGGAAAAATCAAAAAATACTATATTAAAGACGAATTTTAGATAAAAACATAGGCATCATTTTCTTTGCATAGCTACAAAGAGAATATTCACCATTACATAAGCACCAATCATAAATAAGTGCTCTTTCGCACATTGCATACATTTTAACTATTTCATTTACAGTCATTGAGTCTGTAATTTCGCCGTCCTTCTGCCCTGTCAAAACAATCTGACGAAGAAGTTTGTAATAAAGTCTTTTATTATCAAGAAGATGTTTTTCTCCCTTTGTAATAAGCTGAGTAGAATAAAGCCTTGTAAGAAGGTCAATATCTATTCTGTCTTCAATCATAGAAAAAAGCTTACAATTTAAATATAAAAGTTTATCAAAACTTGACATATCACACGGAAAATCATTTTGTAATTTTTCATATTCTTCGTCAAAAATATATGACAAAGACCCCAAAAGTGCATCCTTACCTTCAAAATAATGATAAAACGAACCTTTGGATGTTTTTGATTTTTCAATTATTTCTTCAACCGTAGTATTCTCATATCCCTGTTCATAAAACAAATCCCATGCCGCGTTAATAATTTTACCTTTGGTATTTCTGTCATTTTTCTTAGACATATTATTCTCCTCAAGCGAAAATATTTATTTTAACTTTCCATATCCTGCAAGAGCAACGCATTCCTGCCCCTCTTTAGTAAGCATAAATTCCGCCATTTTTCTTGCAGGCGAATCTTTTGGAGTATCTTTTCTTATTACAACATAAGTATTGTTAGAAAGCGGATATGTGCCATTTGCAATAGTTTCATCTGTTGGCATTACACCATCAATAGCAAGAAGCTTTAAATGAGCTTTTGTTCCAAGAACTGCATCAACATTATGATAATAATAATAAATGCTGTATCCCAATCCATATCCTCTTGGATTATCTGTTTTAGAATCAATAACATCAGTTAAAACATTTGACATTGTCATTGAAGTTTCTTTTTTTACTTCAGGATGAATTTCATTTCCATTTAAAAAATGTTTTTCCATTTGGGCATGACTTCCACTGTCATTATTTCGGCAATATGGGTAAAGAAGCGCATCACTACCCCCTACTTCATTCCAGTTTTCATACGCATCATTAACATAAATATTAGTTATGTTTTCTTTTGTAAGGCCAGTCGAAGGATTATCTGCATTGGTAAAGAAAATCATTGCATCATATGCTATTGGTATAAGCTCTAATTCTACATTCTTTTCTTTTGCAAATTCAAGTATATCACTTGCAGGATATACAGAGGCAAAAAGCATATCAACCTCACCATTTATAAGGCGTTTATATGATGCATGGCTTTTACTGTGTTTTTGTGGGTATTGTTTATGTGAGCGACCATTATAAAAAAGCTGAGAGTAAACCGCTTCAGTAAATGGATATGTAGATGTAGAACCATCTATTATTGGCATTTCTTTATCAAAACCATATTTTTCAGCTAAATCCGATGAATAAAGCTGACAAGTAAGTGCCACATTATCTAAAAAGCTTGCAATATCAAATCTTGTTGCATCTTTTTGGGGATTTAAAACACGAACAGGTCTATCTGGATTTATATCATCATAATCCGAAATGTAGCTTGCACCAATTAGCTCATATGCTTCTTTAGCCCAATCTGATACACTATCAATATCCGAAATGTTTTCCTCTCTTCTTTTTGGACATTGTAATTTGGCATATTCAAGTGCTCTTGCAACCATAACAGTTATTTCTTCTCTTGTTACATTGCGATAAGGTGAAAATATATTTTCTGAATCGCCCACAACAATATTGTTTTTATGAGCGGTTGCTACATAACCATAAAACCAATCGTTTTTGCCCACATCATCAAAATTCAATTCGTATGATGTTAGCGTATGCAAGCCCAAAAATCTCATTATCATAGCAGTTGCCTCTGCCCTGGTTACATTTTCAAAAGGTTTTGCTTCGCCTTTTTCATTTCCAAGTATTACTCCTGTTTTTGATAATCTTTCCATAACATGAAATTCATACTGCGAAGCATCATAATCAGTAAATTTGATTTCATCAGGTACAAAAGCTTCAATTTCCCTATCCTTATACTCTATAGGAACAGTCGCATATATGTATCCATTATAATAACTTGACAACGTAATTGCCTGTTTGGAATCTTTATATCTTGCAACAGTACGCCACGAATCATTATCTTTTATATCATCAGGAAACGGAATTTTTAAAATAGCAAATGTTTTTTCTAATTCCTCAGGTTCATTTTGAGCAAACGAACAACTCGACACTGATAATATCATACAAATTATTAACAGAAACAATATAACTTTTTTCATACATTAAATCTCCTTATACCATTTCAAATTTTATAACTTAAAATAAGATATGTTTTTAAGTATTTTCACAAGAATAACACCAACAATCAATCCCAGCAAACCTTGCATAGCGTTTGCAGGTATATTTGCAATCGACGGTAAAAATCCATACAAAAACCCTTCAAATATGTAATATCCCAAAACCATTGCTATTTCCGCAACAAATCCGCTTATTATTCTTGAAACACCCCCATCAATTTTAGAAGATGCTATTTTAAAAATATAATGTGCTATAATAGCCATTGCACCTTTTATAATAAATGTTGCTGGTGCATATACAACATATCCGCTAATAACATCTGCAATCAAAGAGCCAATGCCAGCTGAAACAAAACCATAAAATGGCGATAACATCCAGCCAGATAGCAAAACCATACAATCACCAAGATTAAAATATCCTTTTAATGGAGATGGTACTTTTACAATAATAGTAGAAATGCACACTAATGCTAAAAACATAGCCGATATAACCATTTTTTTCGTTTTCATATCTTTCTCCCTCTCCTTTCAAATTAAAACATTGAATTTATCCCAAAAAGAAATCACAAACCAGCATTACACAAAATCCAATTAAAAGTGCATAAGTAGCTCCTCTTTCACTTCCGTGTGAATGTGTTTCAGGTATCATTTCATCACTTATTACATAAAGCATTGTACCTCCTGCAAACGCAAGTGCAAACGGAAGAATAAATGTTGCAACACTTACAGCAAAATATCCCAAAAAAGTTCCTATTACTTCAACAAGTCCTGTTATCATAGCACAAATAAAAGTTTTTCTTGTGGATACACCTATTGCAAGCATAGGACCAATGATAACCATACCTTCAGGGATATTTTGAAGTGCTATACCACCTGCTATCATAAGTGCTTCTGACGTATTTCCTGAGCCAAATCCAACACCGGCAGCAATACCTTCAGGAAGATTATGAATTGCGATAGCAGTTACAAAAAGAAGTACTTTGCTAAGATTAGAATTATTATGTTCTTCTATATCTGCACCTACAATTTTATGAAGATGCGGAACTAACTTATCAATAAGATTTAAACAAATTGCGCCTGTAAATATACCAAAAACTGTTATTATAACTGCATATTTTCCACCATATTCCAAAGATGGTATAATGAGCCCCAAAATAGCAGCTGCAAGCATTACACCAGCCGCAAAAGATAAAACAATATCAGAAAATTTATGTGACATTTCTTTAAACAAAAAACCAATCAAAGCGCCGATAACTGTAGCACCGCCAACCCCTAAAGCCGTAAGTAATACTATCTGCATGAAATCACCCCACAAAAAATGTTTTCTACACTATTTAAATCACTTTACGATACAACACATAATATTTTGCATTGATTTTCTTAATTATATCATATTTTTTAACATTTACAATATTTTTTTAAATAATATCACAAAAAAATCGCATTTTCTATCGTGATTATAAAGCACACAAAGAATATACGAAAATCCACGCACACAAAAAGTGTATGTGGATTTTTAAAAAAATTACTGCAATAATTCAAAATAACTTCTTTCAAACTTTAAAAAACCTTCATCACGTAATTTACAAAGTTCGTTTGACATAGCACTTCTGTCAACTGATAAAAAATCTGCAAGTTGCTGACGATTAAAGGGAATTACAAACTTTGAATCATTCTGCCTTTTTGCCTCTTCTGATAAATATGATATTAGTTTTTCGCGTGTAGAACGCTTTGACATATGATCAAGTTTTTGAACAAGTTTCCTGTTTTTTTCAGAAATTGCAAAAAACATGTTTTGTACCACCATAGAATGAAAACGGCAAGCTGACGGACAAGTTGTGATGACTCTTTTAACATCAAACAAAATAACAGCGCCATCTTCCAACGCAACAACATCATTAAGAACCCTGCAATTTGCAGGCGCAACATATGCTTCGCCAAACATATCGCCTATAGATATTTCGCCCAGAATACTGCGATTACCCCAATAATCATCTTTTTGAATATGCAAAGTACCCTCAACCAAAACAAAAATATCTTTTATGTTCTCTCCTTGTCTTAATACATATTCGCCCTTTTTAAATCGCACAAGTCTCGCATTAAGGCAAGAAAGCATTGATTCAATTTCTTCTGCATCAATACCATAAAACATTCGTGTATTTTTTAATATAGGGATATATTTTTTCATTTTATCCTCTTTCTGTTGTAAATACAACCGATTTTTCAAAATTATTGTACTATAATGTAATTACTAAGTCAAGGAGGTAAAAAATATGATCAGAAAAATTATTAAAATTGATGAAGAAAAATGCAACGGATGTGGCTTATGTGTTAATGCCTGTCATGAAGGTGCAATTGAAATGATAAATGGAAAAGCAAAGCTTGCCCGCGAGGATTATTGTGATGGACTCGGTGATTGTTTACCTTTATGTCCAATGAACGCTATCACATTTGAAGAACGCGAAGCACCCGCATACAATGAAGCTGCAGTATTAGCAGCTAAACAACGAAAGACACCACTTCCTTGTGGATGCCCCGGAACAAATTCCAAATCTATAAACCGCTCACCTTGTACTTTATCAAATTTGCCCCACAATGAAAGTCATCTTTCACAGTGGCCTGTGCAGATTAAACTTGTTCCTGTAAATGCACCATATTTTGAAAATGCAAATCTTTTGGTAGCAGCAGACTGTACAGCTTATGCATATGGAAATTTTCATAATGAATTTATTCGCAAACACATTACTCTTATAGGTTGTCCAAAACTTGATGAAGTCGATTATACCGATAAACTCACTGCAATACTAAAAAATAACAATATAAAAAGCGTTACCGTTGTTCGCATGGAAGTGCCATGCTGCGGCGGAATTGAAAATGCCGTAAAAAACGCACTAAAAGAGAGTGGAAAATTTATTCCGTGGAGGGTTGTTACAATTTCTACCGACGGTGTTATTATAGAATGATTTTATCAACATGTTTTATAATCACAACTTATCAATAAAAAAATTTCTGCTGTAAGGTCGAGGGTAACAAGGAAGTATTGTCCTAAAAATCATCTTTTTGACGAATTTCTGCGTTAAAAAATGCCCATATCCGACAGGATTACGAACATTTTTTAGCCTTGAACTTCATTCAAAAATTTTGATTTTAGGATGCATAGCAGTTTTGAAGATTAGATTTTTATATTTAGGCAAAAAACAAAAATCCCGTAATGCTGACGCATTTCGGGATTTTTTATGCAGTATAAATTAAAAATATAGTTTCAAAACCAATGCTACCTTATTACCCTCGACCTTACAAAAGCAGGAATTTTTATTTTATAATACTAAAGAAGGCGCAGTATAAACTCTTGCGGCATATTCTGCATCAAGGGAATAAAGTCCTTTTGAATCATTACCAAAAAGCTCCATTTTTTTAATCATATCATCTGCATTCTTCTCTTCTTCAAGTTGTTCTTTAACAAACCAATCCAAAAACTGCATTGTTCTAAAATCCTTCACATCATACGCAGCAGCATAAATGTCATTAATCAAACTTGTTACATACTGTTCATGCTCAAATCCGGCTTTTAATGGATCCATAAGATTTGTTAGTTTCTTATCAGGCTTTGCAACTGCATCTAAAGTAACTTTTTCGCCACACATTTGCAAATATTGCAACATCAGCATCGCATGATCTCTTTCCTCTTGTGCCTGAATCATATACCAGTTTGCAAAACCGTCAAGACCTTCTGCTTCATAAAACACAGAAAAATCAAGATATAAGTAAGCTGAATATAATTCTTTGTTAATCTGTTCATTAAGTAATTTCTTAACTTTATTATCCAACATTTTAATTTCTCCTTTTTATAAAAGTGGGGTTGAAACACATTCAACCCCACACAGAATTGTACCAATTTTTAATTCTTATTTGAAGTATCTCTTTAAAAGTCCTTCAAGACCTTTACCGTGACGGGCTTCGTCTTGAAACTGCATTTGCGATCACCTCGTATTTACTGCGTTTGTGGGACTTTTTGCCCCTGACGATTTTAGCATTTCCCACGGATTTCCCACGTAAATTTTGTTTCCCACGGAGGTTATTTTTGAACACCTTCATCGGGTTTCGTGGCTAATATCTCATCGAAATCCAAACCGTCATTTTTCTCTAAGAATTCTATCAGTGCTTTTCTTGTAACTTTTCTGCATCCGAGCTTTGTAGAACGAAGTAAGCCCTTATTAATCAAAGCATAGACATAATTCTTATTTACTTTAAGTAGTCCTGCTACTTCCTTTATAGTATACACTAAATCTTCGTTTTTGTCAATGATTCGGTCG
>SVJU01000038.1 GCA_015068825.1 Oscillospiraceae bacterium
ACTGATAATTTTGCGGGGACAAGCAGTAATACAAAGATAACAGCCCTTACAGCGTTCCTCATTGATTATGACCTTGCCCATTTATTGCACCTCCATACTAAAAATCAAGCATTAAATATCTATTAATATAAAATGGTTCACTAATGCATTCGCGCGGAATTTTTTCAATAATTTTCTCAAGTCCTGATGTATAAACTATGTCAATTCCGACTTTTTGTGATACTTTCCTTATAATTTCCTGTCCTTTTAAAATATCGGCATCCGTTGTAAGATGTGCAATGTTGGAATTGTTGATTAATCCCGAAACCTTTAATCTTGATGAAGCCTCAATATCATAAATCAGACTCAAAATATCTTCTTCAGTTGAAGAAAGAGGTCTAAATGTATTTATAACAAAAAACATATCATATTCGTCTTTTTCAAAAAACTGCTTATATCTTCCAAGTGCTACTGCGCCATCATCATCTCCGCCTACATCAAAAACACAAGCAGCGTCGTTGTCACAGAAAACACGAAAAATTTCTGATGGCAAAGCAGGAACATCAACATTACTGCTTGCAAATTCAGAAGCTATAACATCAATACCCATTTCTCCAAGCTGTTTTTTTACATCATTCGTTCTGAAATATGGATTAACAATATCTAAATCCACGATATATACTTTTTTAAATTTCTTTTTTAATTCTATCGCAAAATTAACGGCAAATTCTGTTTTCCCGCTTCCGTAGTGTCCAACAATAACGTTTATTCTTTTATTGTCCATAACTTATCTCCCAAAAATGATTTTATAGCTATGTTCATTTAATTATAACACAAAATTAATGTCATGTACAGTAAAATTTTAAAAAATACAATAAATATTAATAAAAAAATAAAAAAATGGCTAATATGTACCATTTTGTTTAAAAGTTAAGAACAAATATGCATAAAATGTCATATATTGTAGTATACCACGTATTTAAGGAGGAATAAATTATGGAAAATATTCATGAAGAAATGTATACAAGAGTTGGTTACGCTTTTGTTCCAGTGCAGTCTTTTGAAAAAATGTATCCACCGGAGGAAGCACTGTCAAACGGAACAGCATTCCCTGAACTAAATCTGCCAATGTCGGTCTATGGACCAAAACCAAATTAGGAGGAGCAGGAAAAATGATGAATAATATGCAAAGCAGAGAGCGAGAATGTGCTCTCAGACAACTTATGGCCTACGATTTCGTACAGCTTGAGCTAAATTTATTTTTAGATACACATCCGAATAATCAACGGGCATTAAAAGAGTTTCACCATGTTAACAAAAAAGCGGCTGAACTTCGCGAAATGTATGAAAAAAAGTTTGGTCCGTTAACTACATCATCAGTGAAATCTGAAGAAGAATGGACATGGGTAAAGTCACCATGGCCGTGGGAAAATTAAGGAGGTTATTTTATGTGGCAATATGATAAAAAGTTACAGTTTCCGATTAATATCAAAAACCCTAACCCAACACTTGCAAACTATATCATCAGCCAGTATGGCGGTCCCGACGGAGAGCTCGGAGCATCCATGAGATATTTGTCTCAACGTTTCTCTATGAAAGATGACACCGTAAAAGCTATATTGACCGATATCGGTACCGAGGAACTTGCACATCTTGAAATGGTAGGAACACTCGTGCATCAACTTACGAAAAATGCGACGACGTCTCAGATAGAAAACAGTCCTCTTGCACTGTATTATGTTGACCATGCTAAAGGTGTATGGCCAGTTTCAGCAGGCGGTCAGGACTATACATCAATGAGCTTTGCAGTTAAAGGCGACCCTATTGCAGACTTAGTTGAGGATTTAGCAGCAGAGCAAAAAGCACGTGCAACATATGATAATATTTTAAAATTATCAAATGACCCTGATGTTAACTGCGTTATTGCATATCTGCGAGAACGAGAGGTCGTTCATTTCCAAAGATTCGGCGAAGCACTTGACAAAATTCAGAATTGTATACCGAATCAAAAATATTACATGGGTATAAAAAATAATTAGTATTTTCCTGTAACAATTATATCTTAAGGGGGTGCAGCAAAATGAAATAATTTTGCTGCACCCCCTTATTATATAGACATTTTGTAATTATAATGATATAATAAAAATTATAAAATTATATAAGAATACTTTACTTTAACAAGGAGGAACAAGGTGTATGAAAGCACTTATTACAGGAGCAAGCTCTGGAATCGGTCGTGATATAGCACGGGTTTTATCTGAAAAGGGATACGATATAATTGCTGTTGCCAGAAGAGCTGAACGCTTAGAGGAATTAAAAAAAGAACTAAAAACTGATGTTGAGATTGTAATTCTTGATGTTACCGATGCAGAACAATGCAAAAAATTAGCGCTTAGGGCTTCTGAAATTGATGTTTTTATTAACAACGCAGGCTTTGGTGTCTTTGGTGATTTTTCCCTAACGGACCTTGATGCAGAACTTAAAATGCTTGATACAAATATTTACGGTATGCATATTCTTTTAAAATTATTTCTCAAGGAATTTAAAAAGAGAGATTCTGGATATATACTTAATGTTGCATCACTTGCAGCTTTCTTTCCGGGTCCTCTTTTTGGGGCATATTACGCATCAAAAGCCTATGTTCTTCGTATAACACAAAGTATTGCCGAAGAATTAAGGCAAGCGAAAAGCAATATAAAAATCAGTGTGTTATGTCCCGGTCCGGTCAGAACTGAATTTGAGAATGTTGCAAAGGTCTCTTTTGGTAAAGGTACAGAAAGGACAGGCAAAAATGTTATTCTTTCAAGCAGGCGTGTTGCTGAATATGCTGTTAAAAATCTCTTTAAAGGGAAAATGATTATTATTCCGGGATTTATAATGCGTACTGCTGTATTAATGCATCGTATTCTGCCAGATAAGCTTCTTTCAAAGGCCGTTTTCTACATTCAGAGCAAAAAATGCGTCAATAAAAATAATTAAGATTAAGTCGAATAACTGATTATTTTTAAATCATAGATATCCTCAAAGCTTATCCTTCTTTTTACAAGGGTAAGCTTTTTGTAACATAAATCAAGTGCGGAAACCATCCCTTCGGCTTCAATATATTCTCCCTCGCAATAATATACAACCTTTATCATCATTCCCCTATTAATCTGCCCGAGCTTTTTAGACAGTTCCTGCATACTCTCTTCAGTGAGTTCGCGTTTTTGTACAATTATCTTTTCTTTGGCTTTAAGTAAATCGCTGTAACCTCTTAAAGGAGAAAATGACGAAAACTGTTTTGCTCTTTCATTAACCATTATGACCTCCTACCATTTTATTACGCACTCTTGCCGTAGCTTTACTATTGAGACTCGTCGCTTTTAACACTGCATTTTTTCCGAATCTCTCCTTTATATCTATTAAAACCTTTAGTCTCTCTTTTTCTTTTTCTTCGAGTGCATAATCATAAAACAAATCAAACTCAGTAAATTCTTCCCCCGTTAAATTGTTAAGTCCGATATTGAGTTTCCTTATTGGATATCCTTTTTGAGTTGTCTTTATATAAAAACCGATAAATGCATCAGTTATTTTCTTAAGTGATAATGTAAAGCCCTCTAGCTTTACAGTTCCGCCGGTTGATTTTATTATATTTTTCGAATATCCAACATACAGCGAAATAGAATTTGTTACAAGATTTCTCTCGACTATTTCAAGAACTAAAGACTCAATCATTTCCTTTAAAACTATCAGTGCATCATCATAAGAATAATCTTCAAATAATATTTGACCATTTGATACAGACGCACTCTGAGGAACGTAATTATGAATATCGGAAATTGTGCAGGTTTCTATACCGTTTGCATGGTCAATAAGAAATTGGGCATTGACTCCAAATTCCTTATAAAGTATTTTTTTATCTACGTGTGCTACTCCATATAAATCATCAATCCCATACTTTCCAAGCCTGTTTGCAATTCCTTTTCCAACATTCCATATATCAGTTATAGGCTTATGATGCCAAATAGTTTTCTTAAATTTTTCTATATCTAAAAATCCTATATTATCTTTTGAGTGTTTTGCTGAAATATCTAAAGCTACTTTAGCTAAAAACAAGTTTGTACCTATGCCCGATGTTGCACAGATACCCGTTTCATTATACACTGAATCAATAAGCATTTTCGCCATTTCTACAGGTGTTTTATTATATAACTTAAGATAAGACGTCACATCAAAGAAACATTCATCTACAGAATATACATATATATCCTCTTTTGCGACATATTTTAAATATATACCATAGATATCGGCAGAATATTTCATATAAAGCTTCATTCGCGGTTTCGCAGTTATATAGGATAGTTTATCAGGAATCTCAAAAATTCTGCATCTGTTTTTTATCCCAAGATTTTTCATAGCAGGGCTAATAGCAAGACATATCGCTCCTCTGCCGCGCGACGGGTCGGATACAACAAGATTTGCCGTAAACGGATCAAGTCCCCTTTCTACACATTCTACTGACGCATAGAAACTTTTCAAATCTATACATAAATATACTTTTTCCATAGTCATCCTCCAACAAAACAGAACAAATGTTCTTTTTTTATTATATCACAGAAATTTCATATTAGCAATAGAAATATATAAAATATTATCCGTTAAATAAGTTATCTGTAAATAGCGGCAAATAAAAAGGAGCATCACTGCATGATGCTCCTAAAATATCTCTCTTAAATCAGCTTTCGAGAAATTCTCCGCAAATTTCTTCTTTCATAAAACTCACAATATCATACGAACAACTCAATGCTAACCACAATTTAGTATATATAGCCGCAAAGCAACAAAGTGGAAGCTTAATTAAATTTAATTCATCAAAAATTTTTGAACTTTCATATATATATTGCGCTCTTAAATTAACAAGAAAAATAGGAATCTGTAAATCTTTGGCTCTTTTACAAAAATTAATCAAATTTATATTATCGGTATTGAGTGTAGCAGAATGATACGGTGCTAATATAACAGCCTTGAATTTTTCAAGATTATAATTAAAAGAATCTCCGGGATGACTGCTGATAACAAGAATGTCCGATTCGTTTTTAAATTTAATATTTTTGCATACTTTCTTGTTTTTTACAGGTTTGAACTCGTCGTTTATAATAACTTTATTATCTTCATAATATGCATACGGCTCACTGTCAATACTATATAAATCATCAAATGTTTCAACATGAGCAAGCAGTCTTGTCCCATAATGAAATGATGTTGCATCTTTAAGTGTATTTTTATAACTTACAAAGACGCCGCTTCCCGCTTTCAATCTAATAAATGAAACTGCCGCCTCAAAATTAATATTTCCATTTGATTTTTCAGAGTTTAATGGGTAATTGGCAGATACAATAATAACGGGGATATCTGTTATCTCAAGTGTATAACTGAGAGCTGCTGCTGTATATTGAATTGTATCTGTTCCATGAGTAACAATGATACCGTCATAATCTTCTTTCAAACACTCATTGGCGCATTTTATAAGTATTGTCAATTCCTTGCCAGACAAGTTTTCACTTGCAATAGAATATGGACTTATTATGTCAAATTTAATATCATTTCCATATTTGTTCACGTAATTATTTATGAGCGTGTGCTTTAATGAGTCTTCAAGACAAACCCAGCCGCCGCTTAAAGCACTCCCTATTGTTCCGCCTGTAAAAATAACTGCTATTTTCATTTTTCCTCCAAAAAATCTGTAAAGTTTATTCGCTTTACAGTTAATTAGCAACACTTCGGATTAACGCAATTTCATCTCTGTAGCCCGAAATCTCGTTTGGAGTTTCAAGATAATACGGAAGATGTTTCAGTCTCTCATTATTTATTATTTTTGATATTGCATCTAATCCCAAACTTCCCTCTCCAATTTTTTCATGTCTGTCTTTGTGGCTTTCAAAAGGATTTTTCGTATCGTTTAAGTGAATAGCACAAAGCCTGTCAAGACCAATTACTTTATCAAATTCATCTAAAACCTCGTCTAAATTATTAACAATATCATATCCTGCATCAAAAACATGACATGTATCAAGGCAAACACCAATTTTCTCATTTAATTGCACACCGTCAATGATACGTTTTAATTCTTCAAATGTTGAGCCAACCTCACTCCCCTTGCCTGCCATAGTTTCAAGAAGAACTTTTGTTTGATGCTCAGGCTTTAGGATATCATTTAAAGTCTGGCAAATCAATTCTATCCCCTTATCAATTCCCTGCCCCACATGGCTTCCAGGGTGAAAATTATACATATTTCCAGGAACAAGGTTCATTCTTCTTAAGTCATCAGCCATAACTTCATGTGCAAAATTTCTTGTTCTTTCGTCGGCGGAACAAGCATTTAATGTATAGGGAGCATGAGCTAATATTGGTCCAAAATTTACGTTTTTCTTTATCTCCAAAAATTTTTCGACATCAACCTTATTTATTTCTTTAGCTTTTCCTCCTCTAGGATTTCTCGTAAAGAACTGAAAGACATTTGCATCAATGCTGATAGCTTCCTCAATCATATGAGTAAAACCTTTTGATGCAGATAAATGGCAACCTATTTTAAGCATGATTTCTACCTTTCGTTTATATTTTATTATTAATTATTTTTACTGTCTTTATTATAAAAATTTTCCAACCGCAAAGGCGGTTGGAAAATTCATGTCATATTAATAATTTTCAGCTCTTACAAAGAAATATGCTTTAGGATGGTCGCAAACAGGACATACCTCAGGAGCATTTTCTCCAATGTGGAGATGTCCGCAGTTTCCGCACTGCCAGATTTTTTCACTATCTTTTTTAAATACAGTATCATTTTCTATATTTTCAGCAAGAGCATTATATCTTTCTTCGTGCTCTTTTTCGATAGCACCAACCATCTCAAAAAGCGCTGCAATCTTATCAAAACCTTCTTCTTTTGCTTCTTTTGCAAAAGTAGCATACATATCTGTCCACTCATATCTTTCACCCGCTGCGGCATCTTTTAAATTTGAGAGAGTGTCACCAACGCCGTCATGAAGTAGTTTGTACCAGATTTTAGCATGCTCTTTCTCATTAGCAGCCGTTTCTTCAAAGATGTTAGCAATTTGAACGTAACCGTCTTTTTTTGCTTTAGATGCAAAATATGTATACTTATTTCGTGCCTGTGACTCACCCGCAAAAGCCGCCCATAAATTAGCCTCTGTTTTTGTTCCTTTTAAATTACTCATAATTAACCTCCTGTATAATCTGATTTATATTTCAAGACATAAAAAATTATATCACAACAAAATTTTAAAATCAATATTAAATATAAATTTATCCTTTGACTTTTATAATAAATTGTTGTATTATATATAAAGGATTAAAAGAGGAAAGGCGTTTCTTTATGATTATAGATTTTAACAGAACAATAGCGTACAGGTGTTCATGTTGCGGCGAAATTACTTTTGCCTCATTTTCAATTTTTGAGCTTTCAGGCGGAAAAGGCTTGTCAGTTCAATGTTCCTGCGGAAAATCAAAGGTAAATATTTTACCTGAAAATAAATCAAATTACAGTATTAAAATAAAATGTCTAATATGCGATGAATTTCACAAATTCAATCTCCCGTTTCAGACACTTGCAAAAAAAGACTGTACAACCTTTATGTGCCCTAATGTCGTTGTGGGACTCCTGTTCATTGGCCACGATGCCGCTGTTAGAAAAAGTGTTATATCAAACGAAGAATATATTAATGAAGTTGTCAGCGCATGTGGTCTTGACTATACAGGAAAAAATGGTGTAACAATGCTGAAGGCTCTTGATAAAATTCAGGAATTGTCTGATGATGAAAGGCTTTACTGCGAATGCGGTTCAAATCTTATAGATGTTGAAATTCACGAAGATAATCTTGTTTTAAAATGTTGTCTTTGCGGTGCCAGTCTCTCTATTTCAGCTGAATCAATAAGAAACGGAAATTTTTCATATATTGATAAACTGATTTTAAAACATTAATACCTAAAAAAACGATTTCTTATTTGAAATCGTTTTTTTCTTCCCAATTTTTTCTTTACATAAAAATTCCTTGCTTGCACACAATAAGATTGTAAATTAAAGCAAAAGGAGCAATTTCATATATGAAAGCAACCGGAATTGTCAGAAGAATAGATGACCTTGGACGAGTAGTTATACCAAAAGAAATCCGCAGAACAATGCGTATCCGCGAGGGTGACCCACTTGAAATTTACACCGATAGAGACGGCGAAGTTATTTTCAAAAAATATTCTCCCATCGGCGAGATTGGCGACTTTGCACTGCAATATGCAGAAAGTTTATCGAGAACAAGCGGACATCCTACATGCATAACGGACAAAGATAATGTTATTGCTGTTTCAGGAGTACCAAAAAGAGAGCTTTCTGATAAAAAAATCAGCCCTGAACTTGAAAAGTTTATGGAAGATAAAGTAACGTTTATTTCAAGCGGTCCGCAAAGTGAAAAAATAAATGTTATTGACGGAAGTGAAAAATATACTGCCGGTGTGGTTGTGCCAATTATATCAGAAGGGGACACAATAGGCTCCGTCGTATTCTTTTCTAATGATGCTCCTCCTAAAATGGGCGAAGTTGAAGAAAAGCTTGCGCAGTCGGCGGCCGGCTTTTTAGGAAGACATATGGAACAATAAATAAAAAACAGATATCTAAGATGCACCTCGCATCTAATGGGTATCTGCTTTTTATTGACAAATTCTTGGCATTAATATATAATCATTTCAAAGTGTTTATATTGTAGGGGGTATCATATGTCTGCTATTTTGAATATAATTAACAGGTATAAAAAAACAATTATACTGATAGCATCTTTTTTTGTTCCTGTTTTTTTATTATTATTAGTTTATAAATATGCAAACATTTATCCCTTTGGTAAATTTTCATTGTTAATTATGGATTTAGATGCACAGTATATTGATTTCATGATATACCTAAAACACGCAATAACTGATGGAAGCAGTTTAATTTACTCATGGACAAAGGCCGGGGGCGCTCCCCTTCTTGATTTATTTTTCTATTATACTGCTTCACCTTTAAACCTTATTTTGTTATTTTTTGAAGATGACAAAATGTACAATGCTGTTTTACTTTTAAATCTTTTAAAAATTGGAATGTGCGGAGTTTCTTTTTCAATATTTCTGTATTACAAAAACAGAAACTGGTCATTAAATTATGTTTTTTTAGCTTGTCTTTATTCTCTTTGTACATACAATGTCGCATATTCAATGTGCCTTATGTGGCTTGATGCATTAATTCTTTTACCAATAATTTTAATTGGAGTTGAAAAAATATTAAAAGAAAACAAATGCATATTGTTTATTTGTTCGTATACTTTGATGTTTTTTTCAAATTTTTATACATGTTATATGATAACTATATTTGTAGCTATTTATTTTATATATATGTGTATTATAACTGATGAGAAACAGTTTATCAAAAAAGGACTCCTGCTCTGTTTTGCAGGAATAGTTTCGGTTCTTATCCTTTCATGGCAGCTTCTCCCTTCAATTGAAAATATGGCTGCGGGAAAACTATTAAAAGGAGTGACAGACTCCAAATCCTTTTTTACGGTCAGTGCTGATACATTTATTAAAATGATATTTCCTGCACAATGCAACAAGATAACAAATCAAGGCGGACCAAGTGTCTTTTCAAGTGTTATAGTTACAATTTTTATTTCGTTATATATGGTAAATCCTAAAATAAAAGTTAAAGAAAAAATTTCTTCAGGTGCAGTTATTTTTTTCTTGCTGCTGAGTTTTTACATAAATGCAATTGACGTTTTTTGGCACATGTTCCAGGCTCCTACATGGTTTCCTTGCAGATATGCTTTTGTGTTTGTTTTTTTTGTATTGTTTATTTCATCAAAATCATTACTTTTTATGAAACACATGAGTATAAAGAGAATTATATTAACTTCAGCTTGTGTATTGTTTTTTTATGTTCTGATTTTTGTGCTTGCAAAGGATAAAATTCCTAACACACAAGGAATAATCGTTTCATTTATTCTTATTATTCTTTATGGCGTTTTATTAACATTGGAAAAAGCAAAAAAAAGACGAGTGTTTTTTGTTTTGATTGCAATAATAATGACGTTTGAAATTGTTTATAACTCGTTATATACTGTAGAACGTCTTCACAAGGTCTTTAAGTATAAACAAACATCTGAGTTTGAAGAGTTTATATCATCGGTTTCAGAATATATTGATAAAATACAGAAATATGATGATGGTTTTTACCGTATAGAAAAAGACTTTTCACGCAGCAATAATGACTCAATGACACTGGGCTACAACGGAATTGCACATTATAGCTCATCATATAGTCAGAGCTATAATAATATCTTAAGAAGTCTTGGAATATTACAAACAAACATTTCACTCGAATATAAAGGAGCGACACCTGTTACAAGCTCTCTGCTTGGAGTGAAATATTTCTTCGCTAAAAAACCAAAGCTTTATGAAGGATATAAAGAAATGGTTTCAGAAAAAAATTTCACCGTATTACAAAATGAATATTTCCTACCGATTGGATATGCAGTAAATGAGGATATATTGGAAATTGGTAAATTCTCAAAGGATTATATTTCAAATCAGAATTTACTTACAGAGGCTATTTGCGGTATTGAGTGCTTTGAAAAAATGACGTTTGAGCAAAATTCTAATGTCCTAGAAATTACTGCAACAAATAATTCACCGCTATATATATCAATAGATGATTATAAAAACACAATAGACAATATAAAAGTAAACGGCGAGGTTCTCCCCAAATCATCATACGGAAAAAGCAGGCTTTGCTCGCTTGGAAGTTTCTCTGAAGGTGATAAAATTACTGTTAGCTTTAAAAATAAACTGTCTGATAAAGTTTACTTATATTCATTTAATATGAAAGAGTTTAAAAAAATGCATGAAAAGTTAAACTCAAATATATTAAATATTACAAGCCATTCTGATACGAAACTCGAAGGAAATTTTACGGCAGATTCTGACAAATTGTTCTTTACCAGCATTAATTATGATAAAAACTGGACAATTAAAATTGATGGCAAAGAAGTCACACCCGTCAAACTGTTAAATAACTATATCGGAGTTTTTGTTCCATCGGGTCAACATGAAATTACATTTACATATACGCAAACATCTTTTTACATAGGTATTGGAATTTCTCTTACAACAGTAATGTTTATGGTATTAGTCTTAGTTTTACGAAAACAAAAAAAGGCAAAAAATTATATTTCATCAAGCAACACGTTAGCTGATTAAAATTAAAAATGTGAGCAAGATTAGAGTTAACTCTTTTCTTGCTTCTTTTTTTTAAATATTTCGTATAACCCCATAGCAAAAAGAAAAATCGCAAAAAATTTTCTGAGAATATCAGCAGACATTACACCTGCTACAATCGCTCCGCCCGCAGCTCCTGCTACACCTGAAAGTATGATGGGAAGTGCAGTTTTAAAATCAAGTGATTTGTTTTTAAAATGAACAAAAAGCGCCACAACTGCAGTCGGAATAAAATATAATAAATTTACACCCTGGGCATTATGCTGATTTATGTTTAAAAATATTGACAGCGCAGGAATTAAAATTGTACCTCCGCCTATACCCATTCCGCTTACAATACCGCTAAAAGCCCCGATTAATGCGGCTATAATCATTTCATCACCATCCTGACAGCTGCAATAATCATAAATATACCAAAAATTTTTCTGATTACGTTTGCAGATAATTTAGATAAAAGTTTTGCCCCTACAAATCCTCCCGTTATTCCTCCTGCGGAAACCCACAGTGTGAGTTTTAAATTAAGAAAGGAATTCATACCGTAAAAAAACAGACTTACAATCGTAAATGATAAAATAATCATGATAGCAGTTGCATGTGCCTTGTGTTCTTCAATATTTAAACATTCGGTCATAAAAGGGACTAAAAGTGTCCCTCCTCCGCTCCCGAATAAACCGTTAAGAAAACCTGATAAGATTCCGCCTGTAATATATAACATATATCTTTTTTTATTTTTCATGAAATCACCTTTTAATTTTTATTTATAGTATTTCTCCAAATTTAATATATAAATCAAGGTAAAAATATTACAATTTGGTGAAATTTATAAAAAATAACTTGCAAAAAAGTCGAAAAAGGTATATTATATTTAATATATTG
>SVJU01000005.1 GCA_015068825.1 Oscillospiraceae bacterium
TGTCATTTTTGTGAAGATGGTTTTTGGCATCTACTATTTTCTTTTTACTTCTATTTTTAAAGGAACCCCTTAAACTCGCTTAAACACTGGGGAAATCGGATGGCATCTAAATTGTGCGTCTATTATACCATAATTTTACATAAAAATCAATACAAATACCTTATTTTAATTCTTCTAAAACTTTTAACACAAGCTCATATATTTCTTTAGTTGATGAAATTGATACCCTTTCCTTTGGTGTGTGAATATCATACATTTCAGGACCTATTGAAATACAGTCAAAATTTTTGATTTTTGATGCAAATATTCCACATTCAAGCCCTGCATGAATTGCTTCAACCTTTATATCTTTATTGAATTTTTCTTTATAAAGATTTTGATAAAGATTTTGAAGAGATGAATTTTCTTTAAATTCCCATGCAGGATAGTGCCCAAAGCTTTCGCATTTTGCATTTATCTTTTTTGAAAGTGTAAAAAGCTTCTGCTCTAAAAATGCCATCGCACTTTCTTTATTGCTTCTTAATGTAAAATGAGCTATAATTTTTTCATCTTCTGTTTTCAAAATACCAAGATTTAACGATGTTTCAACTAATCCTTCTATTTTGTCGCTCATACTTACAACACCATTTGGAGCAAGGAAAAGCAAAAACAAAAGATTTTCTTTTGTTTTGTCATCTAAAACATCAAATGTATTTTTACCTTCTTTTGTTATATTAACTTTAAAATCAGGCTCAGAATTTATTATTTCACTTTTTATAATTTTTACATAATCATTAATTATATTTACAATTTTTTCTGCATCATTTGTCAAAAGATTAATTTTGCAGAAATCTGGAATTGCATTTCCCTTTTCACCGCCATCAATAGAGATGATATCAAAGTCACATTTTTCTTTTGCAAAATTTAATATTCTTCCTGCAAGAAAGTTCGCATTCTGTCTGTGACTGTTTATTTCAACACCAGAATGTCCGCCTTTTAAACCTTCTATACTGATTGTGATTTTTTCGTTAACAACACTTTTTCTTACAAAATCAAATGTCATAACAAAATCGCTTCCACCTGCGCAAGAAACTGTTAAAACCTTGTCGTCTTCTGAATCTATGTTTATCATTTTTTTGCTTTTAAGCTTATCAAAAGACAATCCTTTTGCACCAAACATACCTGTTTCTTCATCTGTTGTAAAAACTGCTTCAATTGGCGGGTGTGAAATATCATTTCTTTCTAAAACCGACAAAATCATAGCTACTGCAATTCCGTTATCGGCACCAAGAGTTGTGCCTCTTGCCTTTATAAAATTTCCATCAACATAAATATCAAGACCTTCTTTTTCAAAGTCGATATCTACACCTTCTTCTTTCTGGCACACCATATCAAGATGTCCCTGAAGTATTACTGGTTCGCTGTTTTCATAACCTTTTGTTCCGTCTTTAAAAATTATAATATTATTTGCAACATCACGAATATATTTTAAAGAATTCTTCTTTGCAAATTCTTCGCAATAACTGCTTATTTTTTCCATATCACCAGAACCTCTTGGAATAGAGGTTATTTCTTCAAAATATTTAAACACACTTTCGGGTTTTAGCTGTGAAAGTTTTTGCATTTTTATTACCTCCGTTTTTTAAACACATACTATTATATTTTACCACGGTTTGCCTTAAAATACAAGTTAAATTAAATTAAAAACACACAAGTATTCGTCTTGTGTGTTTTTATAATTTTTATTCTGCAATACAAAACTGTCCTACAAAGATTATTTCACCCTTTTTTTCTTCTACAATAGCGTATGTAAATGGTTTATCAAAGAAAAGATTTATCGGTTTTTCTTCGATAACACTTGTTGCGCCCGCCATCATACCGGTAACTGCAGCTGCTTCTGTTCCTTTTTCATCAACCTTTATGTATGTTTTGTGAATTGCATCGGTAAGAATAACATTATCGTCAAGCATTTTTGACAAATCGGCATTTTTGGTAAACGCAGTTTTAATACCCATATTTTTTAAAATATCAATAAGAGAGGTTGAAAACTCTTCTTCAAATTTAGGAAGCTTTAAATTAAGTCTTGAATATGGCGCATTAATAGCTTTATTTACAATTTCGGTTACATTTTCGATTTTTTCATCACCCATCATAATAACCATACTCATTTGTCTGCCATAATCTATTGTGTGGAATGTATCTTCGTAATTTGAATTCTGATATTCCAAAACTGTTGCTTTAACACCATTTTCATCAAAATATCTAAGATGTGAAATTTTATTCATAAAATCAAGTTCAATTTTTCTGTTTTTAATATCGGTAAAAATACCTTTTTGTGTTGCCAAATCACTAAAAGTATTAATCCATTGTGCTTTAAAATATACCGCATTTGTCAAAAGAGCAGTAAAGTCAGCATTTGCTATAAGAGAATTTATTTTATTGTTGGTTTTTTCGCTCACCCAGTTATTTACATCAGATACTGCATTTTTGTTATTTACTTCTTTTGCGTCTGCCATATAGTATTCTTTAAGCACATTTAAATAATTCTGTTTGAAAGTTGAATGTGCATTATCAGTATTAAGCCATATTGAATTTGCAATATCAAGATTATATCCTGAACCTGAGCTTAGTCTTTCAATAAGCTGTTTATTTGCCTTATTAAAGCTTTCAATTTCTGTAATACCAAGAGTATTTAATATTTCCTGTTTTGTTTCCCCGTCTGCTCCATTTAGCAATAGTCCCAGTGCATATTTTATACTAAGTGGCGAAAACATATAGTTTGTATACTTTGGCATATTTAAGTTTAAAGCATCAACAAAGTCATCTGCCATTTTGGTATAAAAATCCACACCGTTATCGCACGCATATCCCATAAAATCAGCAAATGTGTTTGAAGTAATATAAACTATTCCTTCGTAAATAATTGCATCAATGGTTTGTCTTGATTCAGAAAAACGGTACTGATGAAGCCCTGTTTTATTATAAAATTCTTCACCATTTACAACAAGCTTTATAGGAAATGTCCAACTTTCAGAATTTTTTAAAAAATCATTGTCAATTTCATACATAGTTTCATATAAAGGTTCTTGTTTTTCTATTAACGGAAGCTGTTTTGTTTTATCGTAATTTACAGTTAAAACCTTTTGTGAATTATTCCATTCATACTCTGCACCAATCGCATCAAGTGTTTTTACAAGCGGTACAAATCTTGTATTACCCCAGCCTGTTAGAAAAATTTTAGCATCAGGCACATCAAGCGACATATTTTCAATATTAAACGAACCATTTGCCACCGAAGTCATCATTCCGAATGAAAAATGCTCTTTTTTAAGAGTACCCGATTCGGTTGATGAAACCAATCCCAAATCTGAGTCGGTAGAATATGTAGTTTCGGTAAATTCAACTTTTATTTCTCTTTCTTCTTCATTCCAGATAACATCATAACCGTGATTTTTCATTTCTTCTGCCACAATAACAGTTCTTCCGCCTATATTATAGCTTTCTATTTCCTTACCATTAAGATAAGTTTTTATATCGGTTGTGTAATATGATCCGATTACATCGCCAGGTTTTGCATTTTCTTGTTTGTCAACTGTATCTCCTGCAGCTGCCTGAAGCGAAACAAAGTCAGAACCCTTATCTGTTATATCAAGTTTTCTTAAATCTTCATACCAATACACATCAAAGCCATAGTGCCAATTTAAAATTTCTGCATCAATAACTGTTTTTCCACCTATATTATACGAAGTTACAGGTGCGCCTTTTACATATGCAATTATATCAGTTGCATAATAATTACCTGCAATTTCGCCAATTGCAAAGGACGAAAAAGAATTTAAAAAAATCAAAAATAACAATACCACACAAACAAACGATTTTATTTTTTTCATTATAAAGCCTCCTTTAGTAATACTTTTATAAAATTAGACTCATACAAAACAAAAAAGTTCCGTATTACAGAACTTTTTATGATTTTATTTTTTTGTATCAGCTTTTATACACCATATTGTTATTGTAACAATTATAATCACGCCACCAACAAATGCCATAATACCAGGGATTTCATTATAAAAAACGGCAACCCACACAGGATTTAAAAGTGGTTCTATTACTGATAAAAGTGATGATGCAACTGGTGAAATATATCTTGATGCATAACAAAGCAGTATGTAAGGAATACCAAGCTGAACTACACCAAGAAGTACAAAAAGCCACATTGCGTCAGCATTTATTGTATTTTTGGTGAAAAACATAACCGGTATTCCAATTGATGCTGTTATTATATGCGCCAAAAGTGTTCCTGTCATTTTTTCGTTCATATCTATATTTGACGCACACACAAACATTACACCAAGAAAAAATCCTGCTGCAATTGCTATTATATTTCCTAAAAGATGCCCTGTATCAAGCTCATCAAAAAAGAAAAGCGCAATTCCCAAAAGAGTTATAACAGTTGCAATAACATCTATCTTTTTTAGTTTTTGTTTTAGAAAAACAGATGAAACAATAAGCACAAACACAGGCGCTGTAAACTGAAGCACAATTGCATTTGCCGCTGTTGTAAGCTTGTTTGCTGAAACAAACAGCAAAAACACAAGTGACATACAACATGCCATTATAACTGCTTTTTTATTAATAACGAACTTAATTTTTGCTATAATCATAAACAAAAAAACAGTAAATGCCGAAAAAAGGCTTCGAAAGCCCGATATTACAAACGGATTCGCATCAATAAGCTTTATAATTATTCCTGCAATACTCCACAAAAAAGAACAGATTATCATTTGAAGCATAGCACTTTTTTCTTTTGTCATATTAATAAAACTCCCTTTGTTATCTTATCTGTCCATCGCCCGAAATAATATATTTATAACTTGTTAATTCTTTAAGTCCCATTGGTCCTCTTGCGTGCATTTTTTGAGTACTTATACCTATTTCTGCACCAAAGCCAAATTCACCGCCATCGGTAAAACGGGTAGAAGCATTTACATAAACCGCCGCTGCATCTACCTCATTTAAAAATCTTTGAGCATTATCTTTGTTTTTTGTTATTATTGCTTCTGAATGTTTTGTGCCGTACTTATCAATATGATCTATTGCTTCGTCCAAATCATCCACAATTTTAACAGCAAGAATATAATCTAAAAATTCATATTTATAATCATCTTCCGTTGCTTTCTTTGCATTTTCGAATATTTTAAGTGTATTTTCGCAGCCTCTTATTTCAACATTTTTTTCATCAAGAGCTTTTTTTAGTTTTTCAAAAAACTTATTATCAATGTTTTTATTTACAAGAAGTGTTTCAAGTGCATTGCATACCGAAGGTCTTGATGTTTTTGCGTTGATTATAATATCAACTGCCATATCAATATTACATTCTTTATCTACATATAAGTGGCAGTTTCCTACTCCTGTCTGAATAACAGGAACAGTTGCATTTTTAACGACCGAATTTATAAGTGATGCTCCGCCTCTTGGAATTAAAACATCAATATATTCGTTTGCCTTCATCATTTTAGTTGCACTCTCTCTTGAAGTATCTTCAACAATACATATTGTGCCTTCTAAAAATCCCAAAGGTGCGATTGCATTTTGCATAATTTTTGCAATTTCAAGATTAGAATTAATTGCATCGCTGCCACCTCTTAAAATTACCGCATTAGATGATTTTAAACAAAGTGCAGCAGTATCGCAAGTTACATTAGGGCGCGCCTCATAAATTACACCTACTACTCCTAAAGGCACTCTTATTTTGTTTATTTCAAGACCGTTAGGACGAATAATTTTTTCGTAAATTTCGCCAATTGGGTCATCTAATTTTGCAATATCTTTAATGTCATCTGCAATTTTTTCAATTCTTTCTTTGGTAAGTGTAAGACGGTCCAGCATTGCATTTGATGTATTATTTTTTATTGCGTTTTCTATATCAATTTTGTTTTTTTCTATAATGGCATCCGCATTATTACAAAGTGCATCTGCCATCAAAAAAAGTGCTTTATTTTTAAGATTTGTGTCTGCCAATGCTAAAAACTTTGCAGCTTTTTTTGCTTTTATTCCAAGTGCCTTAATACTCAACGAAAAAACCTCCATAATTATTTATTTGCAACAAATGTTGTACCAATTTTTTCACCATCAAATATTTTATACAAAATATACGGGTCTTTTCCATTTGCAATAATCATATCACATCCTGCCTTTGTTGCAATTTTTGCGGCGGTTATTTTTGTTATCATACCACCTGTTCCTCTGTTAGAGGTTGCAACTCCTGCACACGCTTCAATATTTTCATCAATTTTTTCGACTGTACCAATAATTTTTGCATCAAAATATTTTTTTGGGTCTTTGTTGTAAAGACCGTCAATGTCGGATAAAATTATAAGAAGGTCTGCTCCTGTAAGAGCAGATACATAAGCAGATAAAGTATCGTTGTCGCCAAATTCAAGCTGCTCTGTTGAAATTGTATCGTTTTCATTTACAATTGGAAGAGCAGAAAGCTCAAACAGGTTCTCAAATGTATTTTTAGCATTTTCATATCGGATTTTATCATCTATAACATCTTTTGTTAAAAGAATCTGTGCTATTGTATGACCGTAGTGAGAAAAAAGCTCATCATAAAAATTCATAAGCTCACACTGACCAATTGCTGCAAGTGCCTGTTTTTTTGCAAGCTCATCAGGTTTCTTTGAATAACCGGCTTTTCCCATTCCAACGCCAACTGCACCGCTTGTTACAAGAACAATTTCTTTTCCGCTGTTTTTTAAATCTGACAAAACTTTTACAAGCTTTTCAATTGTGCGTATATTAAGACTTCCCGATTCATAAGTAAGTGTTGATGTGCCAACCTTAACAACCACTCTTTTTGCTTTATTAAAAAAATCCATGCACTAAACCTTCTTCCGTAGATAAAAATTAAAAGGTTTTAAAGGGTACATAAAACCCTTTAAAACCCTTATTAGTGTAAAATTTAAAGTTATTATTTTCTTAAATCTGTTCTTGACTGCTTAATAGAATCACTCATCGCTTTAAGTGAATTGTCAAGCTGTGCAAGCATACTATCAGAATATTCCAAGGTACCGATTCTGATATCTCTTGCATTTTTCTGAGCTTTTGCAATAATTTCGTCAGCCTGCTCTGTTGCACGCTTTGTAATTTCGTGTTCATCAACCATAGAAATTATTTTCTGTTCTGCATTTTTAATAATTAAATCTGCCTGTTTTTGTGCATCAGCCAAAATTCTTGTTCTGTCTTCTGCAATCTGTTTTGCCATTCTTACTTCATCAGGAAGCTGAAGGCTGATATCCCCTATTAAATTCATAAGTTCTTCTTTGTTAACGAATGCTTTTTTTATAAAAGGGATTTCCAAACTTGAGTCAATTTTTTCTTCCAATTCGCTGATTAGTTCTAAAATATCCATTTTATCCTCCTCATATTACGCTTTATAAGCTCTGTTTATAATATCATCTACAATTCTTTCATCAACAAGTCCGTCAAGAGAGCCGTTATATTTTGCTACCTCTTTAACAATGCTTGAACTTAAATAGGAATATTTCGCACTTGTCATAAGAAACATTGTTTCAATATTTCGGTTTAATTTATGATTCATAAGTGCCATCTGAAATTCGTATTCAAAATCAGAAATTGCACGAAGTCCTTTGATTATTACATTAGCATTTATTTTTTCCATATAGTCTACCAAAAGACCGGAAAAAGTATCGATATATACATTGTCAAACTCGCCTGTTATCCTTTTAATAAGCTCAATTCTTTCTTCAATGGTGAACATTGGATTTTTTGCACTGTTGTGTAAAACCGCAACATAAACCCTATCGAAAATTTTTGATGCTCTTTTTATTATATCGGTATGACCTTTTGTTATAGGGTCAAAACTACCGGGATAAACAGCTATGTTGTTTTTTTTCTCCATAATTTAAGCCTCTTTTTCAAGCTGCAGAATAAAAAGCTTTACCCTGCCGTATTTTCTTTCTTTTAAAAGAGTATATCCGTCGTATAAAATATTAGTTCCGTCATCTGCCTCAACTGCAACAATTGCATCATCATTAAGATGCCCTTCTTTTAGTTTTGAAAGTATTTCATCTAAAAGACCCATTTTATATGGCGGATCTAAAAAAACAAGGTCAAATTTTTCTTTGGAAGTGGCTAAAAAGCTCTCAAAGCTTATGTTTTTTACAATGCTTTTTTCTTCCATTCGCGCTTTTTTCACATTATCCAGAATAACCTTTACACATTTTGGATTTTTATCTGTAAAAGTGCACTTTAAAGCACCTCTGCTTATAGCCTCTATTCCAAGTGCACCACTACCTGCAAACAAGTCAAGCACATTTGCATCGTTTAAATATGGCATAAGCATAGAAAACAACGGTTCTTTAACCCTGTCTAATGTTGGTCTGGTTTCCATACCGTCAATACTTGAAAGTTTTAAACCCCGAGCCAAGCCAGATATAACTCTCAACGACTGCAACCTCCCGACCAAAATCAACTTATACATCAATATTATATATTTTTTGTCGTCTGATGTCAAGTATTTGCGCCTTTTTTGTTAAAAAAGTATTACATTTTTTAGAATTTAACCGCTCTTTTAACAGTAGGAACAATAATCCATGCAATAATACCACCTAAAAATGCGGTGAAAAGCTGGGTTATTCCAAAAGTGGCACCATAAGCTTTCATAGCCGCCTCCCCTACATTCAAAAACGGTAGAAGAAATTTTACAACGCCAAAATATAATGCCGCAAATTTTAAAATTGCTCCATAAGCAATTGCCATAGGATACGAAACCGAATTTCGTTTTATCCATCTGAAAATTATATAATATGTTAATACCAGAACACTGTTTCCAACTGCAATAGCCGCAACAAGTTCAATAAGTTTTGGCCCTATCCCAAGCATTGATGCCAAGAAAGGCGACACAATTGCAACAACAAGTCCAGCCTCAACATTTACAACAAGACAAGCTGAAATAAGAATAAAATTAACAAGTGCTCCTGTTACAAGCTGACCTAAAGGTTTTGAAAAAAACTGCGCAACAATAAGCATTGATAAAAGTGCCGCAGTATATGTTATAAATTTAACTCCCTTATTCATAAAAAAGCTCCTTTTTGATATCATTTAACTATATAATTTTACTTTTATTTATTCAATTTGTCAATATTTTATAGATTAATACCTGTATTTTTTCTTTTTTGCCATAATAAATATAACCGTTATAATAAACGCCATTACTTCTGCAACAACAATAGATACCCATATTCCCCCAAGTTTTAATATGATCGGTAAAATTATAACTGCTGCAGCCTGAAAAACCAAAGTTCTTAAAAAAGATATAACAGCCGATGTAAGTCCATCGTTAAGTGCGGTAAAAAATCCCGAACCAAAAATTGCAAGTCCTGCAAACAAAAAAGAAAAAGAAAAAATATAAAAAGCATTAACAGTCATACTCATTAAATCTTTATCGTATCCAACAAAAATATAGGATAAAGGATATGCAAAAATTTGCGAAAGTATGAACATTAAAAGCGAAAATACACTTATAATCACAAGACTCTTTTTTAAAAGACTTTTTAACTCATCATGATTTTGTGCGCCGTAATGATAGCTTATAACAGGTGCTGTTCCAACAGAATAGCCTATGAATGCGGCAAGAAAAATCATATTTACATACATTAATACACCATAAGATGCAATGCCATTTTCACCCGCATATTTTAAAAGCTGAATATTGTAAAGCATGCCTACAATTGACATCGAAATATTACTCATAAGTTCTGACGAACCATTTGTACAAGCTTTTATCATCGCTTTTGAATCGTAGCTTGTTTTGGTAAGATGCAAAAGACTTGTGTTAGGTCTTAAAAAATATATAACCGGAACTACACCGCCCACAAACTGACTTACCGCCGTTGCAAGTGCTGCACCCAAAAGTCCCCATTTAAAAACCGCAACAAAAAGAGCATCCAGAACCATATTTGAAACTCCCGACGCTACTGTAACATAAAGTCCAAGCTGAGGTTTTTGTGCTGCAACAAAAAAACTTTGAAACTCAAACTGAAGCATATAAAACGGAAGTGCGGCAAGTATTACTCTTGAATACAAAACACTGTCTTTAAGCATATTTTCTCTTGCACCAAGAAGATGGGCAATTTGTGGTATAAATATGATGCTTACAACAGAAATTACAACGCCAAGTATAAAGCTTGAATAAACAAACATAGAAAAAAGCCTGTTTGCCTTATCTTTTTTTCCCTCCCCCATAGTTTTTGCAATAAGCGCGCTTCCACCCGTGCCAAACATAAATCCAAAGGAACCTAATATCATAAGAACGGGCATTATAAAATTAACTGCGGCAAATGGTGTTTTACCAACTATGTTTGATACAAAAAAGCCATCAACAACGCCGTAAATTGATGTGAATATAATCATAACTATTGACGGAAATGTAAATTTTAACAGTTTTGCATAATTAAAATGTTCTGATAATTGTATTTTCATAATTTTTTACTCCCAATCATAAAAAAAGCCGGATAAGAAAACGGATATTTCAATCCGTAGCCTTATCCAGCTTGGCATTTCTTTTGAATGCTTTGCCCTCCGAGCCAGCACAAATTAATATACCATATTTTTAAAACAAAGTCAAGAAACAGAGTTTTGTTTTAATCCCTTTTATTCCTTTTAGGTCTTTTCTTTGGAGGGGTTTTCTTTTTACGCACACTAAATCCAAAATCACCAAGATGTTTTCCAAGTTCAAAATAATCTCCGTGAGCATAGGCAATAAGCCCTGCTTTTTCAAGACAAAACCGTCCGTTTTTATCTAGTAAATCCTCGTCTACATTAACAGCTACAATATCTGCTAAAAACATATGATGTGTGCCAAGTTCTATTTTATCAAAAACCTTACACTCAAGGCTTAACGGACTTTGCTTGATTTGCGGACACAAAACAGATTCGCACCTTTGCGCATCAAGTGAGCATAATTTAAATTTATCAACATCTCTGCCACTTTTTACGCCACAAAAATCTACTGCCCTTACCATATCTTTTGTAGCAAGATTTATAACAAATTCGCCCATTTTTTCAATTATATCGTAAGAATAGCGTTCGGGACGGACAGAAATATATGTTTTTGGCGGAGTGGTATTGATAATACCTGTCCATGCAATTGTAAGAATATTTGATTTTTCCATTGTTCCACACGTTACAAGTGCAGGTGGCACAGGCGCTAAAAGCGCTCCACCCTTCCAACTTACTTTACCCATAAAAATACTCCTTAAATCCAATTCAACTTTAATATATATAATGCAAGTTCATTGCATAAAAAACTGTATAATTCAGATGCCGCACCTCAAAAGCTCCCTTGTGTAAAGGGAGCTGTCAGCATAGCTGACTGAGGGATTGTTTTCTATTCATTTACAACCCCTCCGAGTTACTTCGCACCCCACCTCCCCTTGCACAGGGAGGCTTTCTTTCGACAACATTCAACATTTCTTATATGAAGACTTTATAATCTGGATGCCTTTCCAAAGGCTTCTCCTTGAGGAGAGGCTCCGCCGTAGGCGGTGGTGAGGTGTAGATTGCGAAAGCAATCGTTATTTTTCCACCTCATCCGAGTTTGCTCCGCAACCCACCTTCCCCTCAAGGGGAAGGCTTTTTTGAATTCGACTTTTTTCGACATCCTTTAAATGCGACACATAAGGTTTAGATGCAACTAGTTTTAAATTGAAATTCGTGTTTAGTTAGAACTAAAAAATCAACCTTCTGCATAAACCTGGTTTGGTTCGTCTCTTAAATTCCACATATCTTCGCTATCTTCCATAAGTTTATATGTATCATGCTGATTGGCAGTGACAACATTTACATACATTCCGTCTGCTTCTTGAAAATAGATTAACAGTCCTGACTTTTTAAATTCATCAAAGTCAGATCCAATAACAATGCTTTTATCAAACAAATAATTTTCTCCATAATAAACATAGCAAGAAAGCATTATTTCAAAATCGTCAACATTTACTTTTGGTATTTTGTATTTGAATACATCAAATTCTGACACTTGTTCGGCAGAACAAAGCAAAATTTTCTCATTGGTTTGCTTATTATACAATGCTAGTTTTAAATCATAGGTCATACAAGCACCACGCATCATCTTGCCCCAGAATTCACCTCTCCAGCCACCGTCACGGTCAGCAGCTTCGCGGAATTGCTGAACAAATCTGCTCCATATTTCGGGACGCATAAGCTGAAAATCCTCAATAAAGCGATATGTGTCATCAACAAAGCCTTTGTAGGAATAATTGTTTTGTGTTTCGTAAGTAAATGTTTCTTTCATAATGTTTTATCTCCCTTTATTTTACCGGAACAACTCCGAAAATGTAGCTGTTTCCATCAATTTTACTGTCTGTAATTTCCATATTGGAAAACTCAAATTCAATTTCAATTTCAGCCGGACAGGTAACCTTATATATAAAGTTCTCCCCTTCTTTTGCCCATTCAACAGAGATTCTTCCGTGATCGGTATCGTAATGACCGGAGGCTTTATTAATTTTTCCCGTCAAATCAAAAACCGGTGCAAATTTTACCTTTTTAAAGCCGGGAGCTTCAATATCAGGCTTTATACCAAGACAGTATTCATACATCCACTCTGTACACGAGCCAAGTGAATAATGGTTAAAAGAATTCATTCCTTCCTTAATACCGTTTTCTTCTGTATAGCTGTCCCAATGCTCCCATATGGTTGTAGCACCGTTAACTATTGAATAACCCCAGCCGGGATATTCTTTATTTGTGATAAGATGATATGCGATATCCCCTCTTCCGATGTCGCAAAGTGTGGGAAGAAGGAAGCGGATTCCTAAAAATCCCGTTGTAAGCTTGCCGTCATCATCCTTTTCAAACTTTCGCACAAGGTTTTCCCGTGCTTCTTCTATGTCAATCAACCCAAAACTGTAAGCAATCACATAAGCGCTTTGTGTATCGGAAACAATTTTTCCATCATCGGTAATGAATTTTTTCCGGAAAGCTGTTTTGATATTTTCATAAAGTGTTCTGTAATAGCCTTCTTCAAAATCTCCGATAAATCTACACAATTCCGCCGCAAGAAAAGCGGCTCTTGCATAATACATTGTAGAAACAACCCTGAAGCTTGTAGGGTTACCGAGACAAAGCCAGTCTCCGTATCTGCCGGCGGCAGGTCTTGTATATTCCGGACTTTCTGTTTCATAATAATCAAGAAGCTTTTTAAGTGCCGGAAGGTTATCACGTATAACCCTTTTTTCACCATACATTTTATAATGCTGATAGGGAATTTCACCAATAGCTTCACTCCAGCCTGCCGATGCATCATATCCGGTATAGGCATATGAGCCAACGGGCGGAACTGGTGCTACCGCAGTTATAACACCATTACCAAGCTGAGCATCCCTTACATCTGCAAGATATTTTTCAAAAAACTTCTTGCAGTTCATATTATACATTGCGCTGAGGCAGAAAACCTGAGCATCACCCGTCCAGCCAAGCCGTTCATCACGCTGAGGGCAATCGGTGGGCACATTAAGAAAATTATCGCGCTGTCCCCATAAAGCATTCTGCCAGGCTTTTGTCGCAATCTGGTCATCACATTCAAACTCACCCGTCTGTAGAAGGTCTGTGTACATTGCCTCTGCAGTAACATCCACTATTTCCGCATTGCCATTTACTGTAATCTCGGCATATTGGAAACCGTGAAATGTGAAAAGAGGTCTAAAGGTTTCTTCACCTTTTCCCGAAAGAATGTATGTATCGGTAGCTTCTGCTTTACGCAGATTTTCGGTGTAAAGTTCACCCTCCGATAAAAGCTCTCCGTGTTTTATAACAATTTCCGTACCTTCCTCACCTTTGAAAACGCACCTGAGAACACCTGAAATATTCTGAGTCACATCGTAAAGAAATGCACCGTTTCTCTCTCTTAAAAGTTCAGGCTTAAAGGTATGCTTTACAACAACAGGCGGAATATAGGTTTCCTCAAGGTAAAGATTTCGCGAGAACTTGAAAATGCTTTCTTCGGGATTGTCCCACTCAGAATCATCATAATCATACAAAGAAAAGTCACCAAGAGAAAGCCTTGCGTCAACATATTCACCCATATAAATATCACTTCTACGGATTTCACCCGAGCTTGCACGCCAAGAGGTATCGGTAGGAATTTCTTCTACCCTGCCGTCAGCATATTCAATGCGCACAAGGGCGGTAAACTCAATACGGTCACAATAGCCGTTTCTCCTGAAAGCATAGGTTGAGCCAAGATGTCCCACCGCCCAGCCGTCACCCAGAACAGCCGCCACAGCATTGTTTTGAAGAAGCATATCGGTTATGTCGTACCGAACAAATGGAAGCTTCTTTTTATAATCTACCCAACCGGGTGAAAGGTAATCGTCAGCTACGGCTTTTCCGTTGAGATATATTTTAAAAACACCCAACGCCGATGCCAAAAGAGTGGCTTTTTTTACCTCACCATTAAGAGAAAAGGTCTTTCTAAAATAGGGTGCCGGGTTTCCGTACTTTTCCGTTGCCGACTTATAATCACCTGTCTTGTAGGTTATCCACATAGAATCAAATAGCATTTATTTTTCCTCCGTTACTTATGTTCTTATTGATTTATACAGCTTATCCGGGAAATGTTTCCGGAAATTTTATCAATGTAATACTTCTATCATAGAATCCGGTTTTACAGCTTCCGTAAATTTTCAACCTGCGAAGCTCCTCCAGGGTGTAACCGGAAACCTTTCCAGTACCATCCGGAACACGTCAACAGTATCATCATGAAACAATACCAAAACACCGTCCCCGGTTCTTTGCACATCAGTTTCTATACCGTTGGCTTCCTGCAAAAGCCCGGATAAAAGTATGATAGTGTATTTTTAGGTGCATATTCACTTGCACCTCTGTGTGCGTAGTTAATCATGATCAATACCACCTTTCTTATATTTTATTCTAATCTCAAACCAAGTTAAGACTAAAAAATTATTTACCAATAGCGAATATTCAAATAATACTCTTCTAAAAATAGCAATTCGCTTATTGTTATCGCCCATAAAGTAACATCATATATCAAAAATTTTTTATCTATAGATTTATTAACTGCTTTATGTATATATATTACAATATCTGATATAGCAATTAAACCTAAAATAATATATTGCAAATAAAACACTCGCATAAAAACCATTGAAAAAACAAATATAGTGATTAAACTAAACCATCTAAAAATTCTATATGGTATATTTCCACCACCAGTTGCTTTTATTAACCGAAAAACAAGCACCCCAAATGTAAAGCACATAAAACGGTATGTAAAATTCGAACTATCTTCTCAAATCTTTTCATTTGTCACTTTTCTTTCGACATCCGACACTTCCTGTATTATAATCATCAACTAATTTTATCCCAATTCAGTTTTAGAAAAGCCGATTTAACTTTAAAGTATAAAGTGCAAACTCATTATACAATATTTTTTATTATAATTCAACATATATAAAATTAAAAAAAATATTGTAAATTTTTTCGTAAAATGTTAAAATATAAATATACATTTTATTTTACGGAGATATAATATGAACAAAAGAGTTAAATTTATTACACAAAGTGCCGCAATTGCTGCTATATATATTGTGCTTACGGTATTTATATCAGCTTTCGGTCTTGCAAACGGTGCTATTCAAATAAGACTTAGTGAGGCACTTACCATTTTACCATACTTTTCTTTAAGTGCTCTGCCAGGACTTTTTATTGGTTGTTTAATTTCCAATCTTATAACAGGCTGTGCAATCTGGGATGTTGTTTTTGGAAGTATTGCAACTTTAATTGGAGCAGTTTTTACTTATCTTTTAAAAAACAAAAGCAAATATCTTGCACCAATAGCACCAATACTTTCTAACTCAATAATTATACCGTTTGTTTTAATTTATGTTTACGGCATAAAAGACGCATGGTGGTTTTTGTTTTTAACAGTTGGAATTGGTGAAGTTATATCGTGCGGAGTACTTGGAATAATGCTTCTTAACATTATAGAAAAGAATAAAAATTTGATTTTTAAATAAACAAAAAGGGCATCTTACGATGCCCTTTTAATTTTTTATTTTACTATTAAGCTTTCGCCTGTCATTTCACTTGGTTTTTCCAATCCCGCAATATCAAGCATTGTAGGTGTAAGGTCTGCAAGTCTTCCTTCTTTTAAAGTAGCATCCATACCAACCAAAACAAGTGGTACAACATTTGTTGTGTGTGCAGTAAATACCGATTTATCCTGAGGGTCAATCATTTGTTCTGCGTTACCGTGGTCTGCTGTAATTAGCATTACACCGCCCATTTCAAGCACTGCATCTTTAACCTTACCAACACAGGTATCAACTGCTTCAACTGCTGCTACTGCCGCTTCCATAACACCGGTATGTCCAACCATGTCACAGTTTGCAAAGTTTAATATAACAGAATCATATTTTCCGCTTTTTATAGCTTCTACAACTTTGTCACAAACTTCATAAGCGCTCATTTCTGGTTTTAAATCGTAAGTTGCAACCTTTGGTGAAGGAACAAGAATTCTGTCTTCGCCTTCGTAAGTTGCTTCTACACCGCCGTTAAAGAAAAATGTAACATGAGCATATTTTTCTGTTTCGGCAATTCTTAATTGTTTTTTACCAAGCTTGCTTATATATTCGCCATAAGTATTTTCTAATGTCTGAGGCTTAAATGCTACATCTACATTTGGCATAAGGGCATCATACTGAGTCATACATACATAATATGTCGGGAAGAATTCTCTTGCAAAGCCATTAAACTCTTCATCAACAATTGTTCTTGTAATTTCTCTTGCTCTGTCAGGACGGAAGTTAAAGAAAATAACTGAATCGTTCTTTTTTATTCTTCCTTCTTCACATACTATTGTAGGAACGATAAATTCGTCGGTAACATCGTTTTCGTAAGAGTTTTTCATAACGCATTTTGCGCATGCAGCCTTTGCACCAATGCCTTTAACCATTGCATTGTAAGCCTGTTCAACTCTTTCCCAACGGTTATCTCTGTCCATTGCATAGTATCTTCCAATGATAGTAGCGATTTTGCCAACACCGATTTTTGCCATTTCTTCTTCCAAAGAAGCTACAAAATCAATTCCGCTTGTAGGAGATACATCACGACCATCTGTAAAGCAATGAACAAAAACATCGTTAATACCATTGATTTTTGCAAGTTCCAAAAGACCGTAAAGATGTGTTATATGGCTATGAACACCACCATCAGACAAAAGTCCCAAAAGATGAAGTGCACTGTTATTCTTTTTGCAGTTTTCTACCGCTTTTTTGAAAGCATCATTCTCGAAAAATGTTTTTTCTTCGATTTCTTTTGTTATTCTTGTAAGCTCCTGATATACAATTCTTCCTGCACCGATATTTGTATGACCAACTTCACTGTTACCCATTTGCCCGTCAGGAAGGCCAACATCAAGTCCGCTTGCATGGATTACTGTATTGGGGCACTCTTTTAAAAGAGAATCCATAACAGGTGTTTTTGCAGTAAATACTGCATTTCCTTCTTCAGATTTATTAATTCCGTAGCCGTCTAAAATTGTTAAAACGATAGGTTTTTTTGACATAAGTTTATTCACATAACCTTTCTATTATATTTTTGCCACATATAAAACAAAAACTTGACCGCATACCTATGGCATACGGTCAAATGTATTAATTTTTCTTAGCTGTTTGCAATAACAGAAAAATCGTTAGCTTTTAAAGACGCACCGCCTACCAAGCCACCGTCAATATCTTCTTTTGCAAATAATTCTTTTGCATTTGCTGCATTTACACTGCCGCCGTACTGAATTGTAACTTCATCAGCAACATCTTTGCCAAACACATCAGAAATTGTATCTCTGATTTTTTTGCAAACTTCCTGTGCCTGTTCGCTTGTAGCAGTTTTACCTGTACCGATAGCCCAGATTGGTTCATATGCGATGATTGTCTTTTTAACCTGTTCTTTTGTAAGGTTTAAAAGAGCAATTTTTGTCTGCATAGCAACAAGTTCAAATGTGATACCCTGTTCTCTTTGTTCCAAAGATTCACCAACGCAAACGATTGGAATAAGATCGTGTTCAAAAGCTTTGATAACTTTTTTATTTACAGTTTCATCTGTTTCTGCAAAATACTGTCTTCTTTCAGAGTGGCCGATGATAACATAGTCAACACCGATTTCTTTTAGCATATCAGGAGCAATTTCGCCTGTGTATGCACCGCTTTCTTCAAAATACATATTCTGTGCGCCAACTTTAATAGCTGTTCCTTTACATTCTTCAACAGCTGTTGCAAGTGATGTAAACGGTACACAGATGATAACATCATTTTTGCTGTTTTCAACTAATGGTTTTAATTCGTTTATAAGCTCCTTTGTAGCCTTAGGAGTTTTATTCATTTTCCAGTTACCTGCTGCAACTATTTTTCTCATAGTAATTATCTCCTTTAAATTAAGTATGTAAACAATGCAAATGCCGTATTTAAACGGCATTTGCAAAAAATTTATTCAAAATTATTTATCGTTTAAAGCTGCAATACCAGGAAGTTCGATACCTTCAAGATATTCTAATGAAGCACCGCCGCCAGTAGAAATGTGAGTCATTTTATCTGCAAAACCAAGCTGTGTTACAGCAGCAGCACTGTCACCACCACCAATAATTGTGATAGCATCTGTTTCTGCTAAAGCACGAGCTATAGCTTTTGTACCTTCAGCAAATTTAGCAAATTCAAATACACCCATAGGTCCGTTCCAGATAACTGTTTTTGATTTTTTAATAACTTCAGAGAATAGTTCAACTGTTTTAGGACCAATATCCATACCCATTGTATCAGCTGGAATGTTGTCAGATGCAACAACGATAGCTTCTGCATCAGCATTGAATTCTTTTGCAACAACATTTTCAACAGGAAGAAGAAGTTCTACACCTTTCTGCTGAGCTTTTTCCATTAATTTTGTAGCAAGTTCAACTTTTTCATCTTCACAGATTGATGTACCGATTTCATAACCTTTAGCTTTAAGGAATGTATAAGCCATACCGCCACCGATTAGAAGATAATCAACTTTTTCTAATAGATTTTCGATAACACCAATTTTATCAGAAACTTTTGCACCACCTAAAATAGCAACAAAAGGTCTTTCAGGGTTAGATAATGCTTTACCCATAATTTCAATTTCTTTTTTAATTAAATATCCGCATACAGCAGGAAGATAATCTGCAACACCTGCAGTTGATGCATGTGCTCTGTGAGCTGTGCCAAAAGCATCGTTTACATAGATTTCTGCCATAGAAGCAAGCTCTTTAGAAAAAGCAGCATCATTCTTTTCTTCTTCTTTGTGATATCTTACGTTTTCAAGAAGAACAACTTCACCGTCTTTAATTTCGCTTGTTAGTTTTTTAGCGCTTTCGCCAATAACATCCTGAGCCATTTTAACTTCTTTGCCTAGCATTTCTGAAAGTCTTTTAGCAACAGGAGCTAAACTGTATTTAGGATTGAATTCGCCCTTTGGTCTGCCAAGGTGTGAGCAAAGAATAACCTTTGCATTGTTGTCTACAAGGTACTTAATTGTAGGAAGAGCTCCTACAAGTCTGTTTTCATCTGTAATGTTTTTGTTTTCATCAAGTGGAACGTTGAAATCGCAACGAACAAGCACTTTTTTGCCTGCAACAGCGATATCTTCAATAGTTTTCTTATTTAGCATAGTAATTTCCAGCCTTTCATTTATTTTTAAAATTTAATGTTCAATTTTAAACCATTTTACATTATATACCAATTAAATAATTTTTTCAAGTGTTTATGCAAAAATTGGTAAAAGTTTGTGAAAAATTTAACTTTCTTTGCATGTTATTTGGTTATATATATAATTCCAATTGCACCCGGTCCTGTGTTTGTGCCAACAGTTCCGCCAATAGATGCAACTTCTACATTATTTAAATCAACAATACCGTCTATTTTTTCTTTTAGTTTTTCTACTTTATCAGAAGCTACTGCATGAAGAATATAAACAGTGTGTTCAGTGTCAATTTCATCCTTCATTATATCGGCAAATTTAGAATAAATCTTTTTCATTCCCCTTACCTTATCAAAGCTTTCAACAAGACCATTTGCAATAGTAAGTATTGGTTTTATGTCAAGAACATTTCCAATGATTTTTGTTGTAGGGCTTATTCTTCCGCCTTTTTCAAGATAATCAAGAGTATCTACTGCAAAAAGTATTTTTGTTTTTTCTTTAAGATAATCAATTTTTTTGATAATTTCGTCTAAATCTTTGCCATCATTTGCCATTTGTGCGGCAACAAGTGCAAGACGACCATATCCAAGTGATAAACTGTATCCGTCATAAATTGTAATATCTGCATCATCATGCTCTTCTAAAAACATATTTTTTGCAAGATTTGCAGTTTGATTTGTTCCGCTTGCCTTTGACGAAATTGTTATATATAAAATTTTATAATCTTTATAATATTTTTCAAACATTTCGGTTATTTTTGTAATATTAACCTGACTTGTTTTCGGCACACCATCAAAGCTTACAAGCTTATCGTAAAAATCTTCAGCATTAAGTTCCAAAGTTTCTACAAATGTTTCATCACCGAATGATATATTTTGTCCTAAAAGGTCAATATTATACTTATTTGCAATTTCTAAGCTTATATCTGATGTAGTATCTGTTATAACCTTTATTTTTTTCACCAAAGCTCCTCCAATCTGCTACCATTCAAATTTTGTAAGCGCACCTTGTTGTTTAAGGTGCTCAAAATTATTTTGTCTTAATGCTTCGTAAAGAACAATTGCAACCGAATTTGATAGATTAAGACTTCTTGCTTCATCTATCATAGGTATTCTTATGCAGTGCTCCTTATTTTCTTTTAAAAGCGCCTCATCAAGACCTTTTGTTTCTTTTCCGAACAAAATAAAGTCGTTATCTTTATATTCAACATCGCAATAGTTATTAAGTGCTTTTGTTGTTGAAAAGAAAAATCTTCCACCTTTATTTTTTTCAAAAAAATCATCTATATTTTCATAATATTTAACACCTAAAAAATGCCAGTAATCAAGACCTGCTCTTTTAAGTTTTGCATCGGTTATTTCAAATCCCATTGGCTTTACTATATGAAGCTTGGTATTTGTTACAGCACAGGTTCTTGCAATATTTCCGGTATTTTGCGGGATTTCGGGTTCGACTAAAACTATATTGTAACTCACTTTTTATCACCCTCATGCAGTTCTTTCATAAATTCTTCTATTCTTAAAAGCGCCTCGTTAATAAGCTCAATTGAATAAGCATACGAAACACGAAGATATCCTTCACCACAATCACCAAATGCAGTACCCGGAACAAGAGCAACTTTTTTCTTTTCCAAAAGAGTCTGACAAAACTCGGCTGATGTCATACCGGTTGATTTAATAGACGGGAAAATATAAAATGCGCCCTGCGGATTAAAGCAGGTAAGCCCCAATTTATTAAATCCGTCAACAATTACTTTTCTTCTGTAATTATATTCATTTGTCATCATTTCAATCGACTTATCGCCATTTTTAAGTGCTTCTATTGCTGCAAACTGACTGGTTGTTGGCGCACACATTATTGCATACTGATGAATTTTTGTCATAACCTTTATAATTTTTTCGTTACCAACAGCGTATCCAAGACGCCATCCTGTCATAGCATACGCTTTTGAAAAACCATTTATAACAACAACTCTGTCTTTCATATCGGGAAATGATGCAATCGAGGTATGCTTTCCTTCGTATGTAAGCTCAGCATAAATTTCGTCCGAAATAACCATAATATTATTTTCTTTTATAACAGGCACTATTTCTGCAAGCTCATCTTTTGTCATAATAGCACCTGTGGGGTTATTTGGATACGATAATATAAGAAGCTTTGTTTTATCGGTTATATGCGACAAAACATCTTCTTTTGTAAGCTTAAATGAGTTTTCTGCTTTTGTTTCAATAGGTACTGCTACACCGCCTGCCATTTCGGTACACGGTTTATAGCAAACAAACGACGGTTCAGGAATAAGAACTTCATCACCAGGATTTATAAGTGCTCTTAAAGCTACATCAACAGCTTCACTTCCACCTACTGTAACAAGGACTTCGTTTGCACTATAGTTTAGAGAAAATTTTCGTGCAAGGTAATTACAAATTTCTTCTCTTAATTCAATAAGACCAGCATTTGCTGTGTAATGGCTTTTTCCTCTTTCAAGAGAATAAATACCTGCATCTCTTATATGCCACGGAGTCTGAAAATCAGGTTCACCAACACCAAGTGATATACAATCCTTCATATTACTTGCTGCATCAAAAAATTTTCTTATACCCGACGGCGGCATTTTTGCTATTTTTTCATTGATAAAGCTTTCGGGATTAAAATTTTTCAAAGTGTAATCACCTGCCTGTCATCTTTTTTAACGTCTTCAAATATGATATTTTCAACTTTGTATTTTTTAAGAACAAAATGTGTTGCTGTGCTTACAATACATTCCATTGGTGCAAGCTTTTTGTGCACAAAAAGCGCAACCTCCTGCATTGTTTTGCCTTCTATTGTAACAGATAAATCATAATCTCCTGCCATTAAAAGAACAGTTTTTACTTCAGGATACTGATAAATTCTTTCGGCAATTTTATCAAAGCCCTCTCCTCTTTGAGGTGTTACTTTAAGTTCAATCATTGCAGATACTATTTCTTTATCTGTTTTTTCCCAGTTAATAACACTTTTATTCTTTAAAATTACACCTTTGCTTTTAAAATCTTCTATTGCTTTTTCAACATCTTCCACCTTCATATCAAGCATAAGCGCTATCTGATTAGGTGTGGTATTACAATTTTCTTCTAAAATTTCAAGTATTCTTTCCATTATTTTCTACCTCCATTTAAAGTCGGTTTATTTAAAAATTTATTTTTCAGTGATAAAGCAAAAAATATGCCTATTGACGAGCCGGAAAAATCAATTAAAACATCCTTCATATTTCCGCTTCTTCCTTCGGTAAAAAGCTGATGAATTTCGTCTGACACTGCATATATAAGACATACTAAAACAGCGATAGCCACATAAGCATAATCTTTTTTTGAAAACGAAAATTTGAGTGCAAAAAACATAAAAAATCCTAAAAAAAGATATATAGAAAAATGTGCACTCTTTCTTACAACTGCATTAAGCGACCAGTTGTCTGTCCACTCTTTTTTTACAAGCGGTTTGTCTTTAGGTACATACTTTCCGTCAGATATAGCAACCGAAATTTTTTCACTTATGCTATCTGATTTTTCACCCTCTTGTGATGAAAACACAAAGATTATTGCCATAATGAATATTACAATAATCCATAAAAGATATTTTATAAATTTCATTTCTTCTTCCTTAATATTATAGATAATGAAATTATCTCATAAATACATATTTTTGTCAATGAGAAAGTTAAATACATTTTACCTCCGTTTTTATAATACTTATCTTTCGACATACTTAATTTGTGCATATATCCATCTTGACACACATTTTGATTTTTGATATACTTCTAATTGCGACACAAGTTAATATTGGTGGAATTTATAAAAAGTGTGTATTTCTACTTTGGTAAAAATGCAGGCTCTGTTTTCGCATACTTTTTATAAGTTCCGAGAATTTGTGTCGCAGCAAATTAGAGCTATGTGTTTTTCATGCGTGGCTTTATGCTGCGCATTTTTTAATTTAAGGAGAAATTTTTATGCTTATTGATGTAACGGGAATTATACTGACGCCAGGAAATATGGGAAAGGATTGTGTTGGTAACGGTCAGCATTTTGATGAGAATGGAAATTTAATAGAATGCTGTTGTGATGAATGTGATTATATGATGTGCTGTATAAATAAAATAAACAAAGAAAAATGCAGAAATTGCCCTGTTTTTGATTGCCCGAACAATATTAATTCAAATAAAAAATCCCTGATGTAAATCAGGGATTTAATTTTTATAAAAATGAGTAATCCTGTAAGCCGGGTTCTGTTTTAAATAGTCATCTATCTAGACCGCACATCTCTATGCGGTTCAAGCCACCTCTATCGAAAGATATCGGGCAAATATATTTCTTTCTTTACACGGTGTTGCATCAGATGGGGTTTACACATCAGGTTGATTTCCCAACCCATGGTGAGCTCTTACCTCGCCTTTTCATCCTTACCGTAAAAATACGGCGGTTCTTTTCTGTTGCACTTTCCTTAGAGTCGCCTCCACCGGGAGCTACCCGGCACCCTGCCCTATGATGCCCGGACTTTCCTCATATACATCCTTTCGGATTGCATCTGCGACTATTTGGATTACTCATATTTAAGCTTATTTAATTATACAAAAAATTAACTGGATTTTTATTTTCACAAGATTTTATAATTTCAATATCACTAAATTTTTCTGTTAATTTTTCATGAAACCAATCCATTGCAATTATTTCGGTTTCATAATGACCTGCATCTACAATTGCAAAATCATTTTCATAAGCATCTCTTATTAAATTATACTTAAAATCGCCCGTTATGTAAAGGTCGATTTTTTTGTCAAAGCAAAATTCCATCATAGAAGAGCCACCGCCTGAATTTACGGCTACATATTCAATAATTTTTTCTTCATTACCAGAAAATTTTAAATTTTCATTACCAAGACTTTGTTTTATATTTTTTAAAACATCTTTAAGCTTTTGTGGCTTTTCTAATTTTGAAAATCTACCGTATCCGCACATTTTACCATTAAACTCTTTAGTTGGTACTAAAATTTCACACTTTTCAAGTCCGATTTTTTTGGCAAGTAAATCATTAAGTCCATCAGAAACTACATCTAAATTTGTATGTGCACTGTAAACAGAAATATCGTTTTTTATAAGATATCTTAAAAGCTTTTCGTTATCCTCAGTTAATCTTTTTACAGGATTAAAAATAACAGGATGATGCGAAATTATTAGATTGGCTTTGTTTTCACAAGCCTCTTTTGCCACAGACAAATCCACATCAAGACAAACCATAATTTTTGTAACTTCGCTTTTTTTATCGCCAATCAAAAATCCTACATTATCCCATTCTTCTGCCAGATTTTCGGGGCATATACTATTTAAATAATCGCAAATTTCAAAAATCTTAGCCATTAAACTCATCCCTCGCTTTTATGTAATACGAAAGTTCTTTTTCTCTTTTTTCTATTTCACAAGATAGATTTTTAGACTTTTTAAGACCATTTATTATTTTTGTAACTGTATATATTTTGTTATCCATATACTTTAAAAAAAGCTCATCTTTATCCAAAAAAAGTCTTTTACCCACATATATATCAAATTCACTTAAAACTTCGTTTCCTTTTTTACACACCAGAATATTATATATTTTATCCTCTTCTTTTGCAAGACATTCCTTTGTTATTACAAAACCATTTTCACAAAGATACTTTCTTACTTCGTTAACTGCAAGCATAGGCTGCAAGATAAGCGTAGCATCAGACGAAATTTTATCTTTTCCTTTATCTAAAATTTCGTTTATCAAAAGCCCGCCCATTCCAGCAATAACAGCCATATCAAAGCTGTTTTTTTCAACATTTTCAAAACCATTTGAGATAAGGGGCAAAATTTTATCTTCAAGACCATACTTTTTTATATTTTTGCTTGCAATTTTTACAGGACCTTCTTTTACATCTGATGCAACTGCATTTTTAGCTCTTTGTGTTTTTACGCAGTAAATTGGAATGTATGCGTGGTCCGTACCAATATCAACAAGATTTTCAACATTATTTATATTTTGAGCAATAGAAAGAAGTCTTTGTGGTAAAATCATTTTTTAATCCTTTTAATATAATTTATAAAGTATAAAAACGCATACATCACAAAAGATATATGCGTATTTTACATATTTATTATCATTTTGCCGTTTTGTAAGATTTTATTTGTAAATTCGCTTCCGTGGCACCTTTTCATAAGCTTTACACATTTTTCAAACTCTGGCTTTCTGTCGGTAAGATTGTGACAATCTGTTCCGATAACCTGAATTGCATCATACGATGCAAGTTTTTTTGCCTTTCTTCTTGATGAAAACGAAAAATAGCACTCCTGATTAATCTGAAAACAAACATTCATATCAAAAAGAGTTATGTAGAATGAAAAATCATCTTTTGTGCGGATGTACCTGTCAATATGAGCCATTACAGGAATAAGCTTTTTATAAATTGTAATTGAATAAATTTCATCAAAAATCCACATTGAACGATTATTAAACGGCATTTCAAGAAGTATGTAGTTTGAAGAAGCTATACATAGTTTTGACAAATCACAAATTTCTGATAAATGCGGCACAATTTTAACTTCTGCACCAAGACATATTTTGGGAATTTGAATATTATTTTTATTTGCCTCTTCCATAACTAAGTTATATGCCATATTTCTTTTTGACAAAAACTCATTTAAATCATCTTTTTCCGCATCAAAATGCGGAGTGGCAACAACACATTCCACACCTTCATTATAAAGCATTTTAAGCATTTTAACAGATGTAGAAATATCTTTTGCACCGTCGTCAATTCCGGGTAGAATATGGGTATGAAAATCTATCATATTATCCCCCGTATATTTTATTTTTTGTCTTCTTCGGCATTTTTTGCAGCTTCAGCATATTTATATGCGTATTTGTATCCGCCATAGCCGTAGCCTTTTGAACCATAGCCGTATTTATAACCATATTTATATTTGTATTTATATTTATAGTATTTAGAATAGTATCCCTCAGATGCAACAACACCATTAAGCATAAACCCTAAAATTCTTGCATTTGCAAATTCAAGGCTCGAAATACATTTTTTAAGTGCATCGTGAGTTGTAAAGTTTTCTTTAACAATTACCACTACACCTGTTACAAATTTTGACATTGAAACAGCATCAGAAACAATGTTTACAGGAGGGGCATCGACAAAAATATAATCATATTTTTGTGATAACTCTTCCATTGCACTTTTCATTTTTGCTGATGACAAAAGTTCTGAAGGGTTAGGCGGAATCTGACCTGAAGAAATAACATCAAACCCATGTTCTTTATCATGCTGTATTATTTCATCAAGTGAAGCAAATCCTGCAAGATAATTAGAAAAACCAGTTTTATTTTCAAGATTTAAATTTCTGTGTATTTTAGGTTTTCTAAGGTCACCGTCTATTAAAAGAACTCTTTCGCCTGTAAGTGCAAATGTAATTGCAAGATTAATACAAGATGTACTTTTACCTTCTGCAGGCATTGCAGATGTAAAAATAATCTTTTTGCACCCTTCTTCCGTGTTAAGAGCATATTCAATGTTTGTACGAGTAGACTTATATGATTCTACAATAGCAAAATCACTGTCTTTTTTTAATATAACTTTAGAATAATTCCGTATATTGGTTGTTGTTTGTTCCACTTTATTATCAATCTTATTTTCAATTTTGGTATTGTCTGTCATATTACCACACCTATTATAATTATATTTAACATTAAAATTATATCACACATCTTTTTTAATTGCAACAAAAATTTATATTACAAAACCGCCACTTACATTAATAACCTCACCTGTAATGTAGCTTGCCTCATCACTTGCAAGAAATTTAACAGTATTTGCAATTTCAAAAGGAGAAGCAATTTTTCCAACGGGAATTTCTTCTTTGAGCATATTTTTTGTTTCATCATCAAATGTGCACATATCGGTATCTACAACACCGGGAGCGATGCAGTTTACAAATATATTCGAAGGTGCAAGTTCTTTTGCAAGTGCTTTTGTAAAACCGATTATTGCTGACTTTGATGTAGAATAATGAACCTCACATGATGCCCCACAAATGCCCCACACAGACGAGATGTTTATTATTTTGCCTTCTTTTTTTCTCAAAAACTCACTCATTACAGCCTTCGACATATTAAATACACTGCCTACATTTGTACGCATCATATTTTCAAAATCATCTTCTGTAATGTCGCAAAAAACCTTTTGCTCAGCTATACCTGCATTATTTACAACAACATCAACAGTTCCAAATTTTTTAATTGCAAAATCACAAAGTGCCTTTGCCTGATTAAAATCAGAAACATCTGCTTTAAAAGTGGCAGCATCTCCGCCGTTTTTTAAAATTTCATTTAAAACCTCGTTTGCCTTATCTTCACTTTTATTATAGTTTATAACAACATTAAAATCACTCGCAAGTTTTAGAGCAATTGCTCTGCCAATTCCTCTTGATGCACCTGTTACAATTACCGTTTTTTTCATTTTTAAAATACTCCATTACATATCAACATATTTTGAAAGCATATAAAGATAATCAGACATTCTGTTAAGATATTTTATAACTCCAATATCAATATAATCAATTCCTACGGCACATCTTTCAGCCTCACGGCAGATACATCTTGCAAAATCAATATATGCACCCGCTTTTGTTCCGGCAAAAGAAAAACCTTCAAATGAGCCTGCTTCTGATGTATAATAATCTATTCTTTCTTCAAAAAAACTTACATCACATAAAAATGAGGAATATCCGGAAATAAATCCATTTAAAGATACCAAGTCCTTCTGAAGTTTTAAAATTTCTTCTTTTATTTCAGTTTTTTCAGCTTCAATACGCGCAAAATTAAGACTTGACGAAAGCTTATCTATTGTTCCTACAAGATTAAAAATTTCGTCATCTTTTCTGACACGCTTTTTAAGGATATCACTATATCCTTCATCACCTTTTTTTGTATATATTTTCAAATTATATCAATCCTTTTTTATATCCTTCCAGTATGCATAAAAAGAATTTTCTGTTTTGTTATCGCCCCTGTTATAGTATTTTTTATCTTTTATTTTATCAGGAAGATATTGCTGTTTTACATAGTTATTCTTATATGCATGCGGATATTTGTATTCTACTCCTCTTCCAAGGCTTTTAGCACCCTGATAGTGACTGTCTTTTAAATGAAGGGGAATATCTCCTGTATCAATATTTTCTACATCGCTCATTGCTTCGTCTATTGCACATATTGCAGAATTTGACTTTGGTGCTGATGCTAAAAGAATCACCGCCTCTGCAAGAGGAATTCTTGCTTCGGGAAGTCCAAGCTGAAGTGCAGAATCAACACAAGCTTTTGTTATTACAACCGCATTAGGATAAGCAAGACCAACATCCTCGGATGCAATCACTAAAAGGCGTCTGCAGGCTGTTATAAGGTCACCGCCGGAAAGAAGTCTTGCAAGATAATGAATTGCCGCATTGGCATCACTTCCGCGGATTGACTTTTGAAAAGCACTTATAACATCATAATGACTATCACCGTTTTTATCATGCACAAGTGAGCTTGTCTGTGTACATTCAACCGCTATATCAAGGGTTATATTTATTGTTTCTGACAATGTATAGCTTTGAGATAACACACACACCTCAACCGCATTAACCGCTTTTCTTACATCACCGCCCGAGGCATTTGCAATGTGTTCAATTGCATCCTTATCAAACAATATCTTTCTGTCGGGATAGTCATCATCTATAATTTTAACGGCACGCTCTATTGCCTTTTTAATTTGCAAAGGTTCAATTTTTTTAAATTCTAAAACGGTTGAACGAGAAAGTATCGCATTATAAATATAAAAATGCGGATTTTCGGTTGTGCTTGCAATAAGCGTTATTTTTCCGTTTTCTATATACTCCAAAAGCGATTGCTGTTGCTTTTTATTAAAATTTTGTATCTCATCAAGATAAAGTAAAATTCCGTTTTCGTGAAATTCAAGCTTTTCTACAACATCACGAACATCTTTCAGACCTGCAGTTGTTGCATTAAGCTTATAAAATCCACGTTTTGCTTCTTTTGCACAAATATTTGCAATGGTTGTTTTTCCCGTTCCTGAAGGACCATAAAAAATCATATTTGGTATTTTATCCGATTTTAATATATTAGTTAAAATTTTATCTTCACCTATAAGATGAGATTGTCCAACAACCTCATCTAAGGTTGTTGGACGTATTCTTTCAGCCAATGGGATATTCAAAGCATATCACCCCATAAAAATTTATTATTCGTAAAGAGGATATTTAGCACAAAGATCAGCTACCATACCTCTTACTGTATCCTGATTTTTTTCAAAATCTGTAAGTGTAAGGTAAATAATTTCGGCAATCACCTTCATATCTTCTTCTTTAAAGCCTCTTGAAGTTACTGCAGGTGTGCCTATTCTTACACCGCTTGTAATAAACGGGCTTGTTGTTTCAAAAGGAATTGTGTTTTTGTTAACTGTAACACCAACTTCATCAAGAAGTTTTTCTGCTTCTTTACCTGTTAAATTCATATTTGTTAAATCTACAAGCATAAGGTGATTATCTGTTCCGTCCGACACAAGCTTGAAGCCTTTTTCCATAAGTGATTCAGATAAAACCTTTGCATTTTTAACAATCTGAGTCTGATAAGCTTTAAATTCGTCTGTTAAAGCTTCGCCAAAGCAAGCAGCTTTTGCTGCGATTGTATGCATTAATGGTCCGCCCTGAATACCGGGGAATATTGCTTTATCAATCATTTTTGCATATTCTTCTTTGCAAAGAATAAGTCCGCCTCTTGGGCCTCTTAATGTTTTGTGAGTTGTTGTAGTTACAAAGTCTGCATAAGGAACCGGATTTGGATGAAGTCCTGCTGCAACAAGGCCTGCAATATGCGCAATATCAACCATTAAATATGCGCCTACCTTTTTTGCAATCTCGCCAAAACGTTTAAAATCTATAACTCTTGGATATGCACTTGCACCTGCAACAATAAGTTTTGGTTTACATTCCATAGCAATTCTTTCAACTTCATCATAATCTATAAGCTTTGTATCTTCTGATACACCATAAGGAACAATGTTAAAATATGAACCTGACATATTAACAGGGCTTCCGTGTGATAAATGTCCGCCGTGAGATAAGTTCATACCTAAAACTGTATCACCAGGTTTTAAAACTGCAAAAAATACTGCCATATTTGCCTGAGCACCTGAGTGTGGCTGAACATTGGCATGGTCTGCTCCAAAAATTTTCTTTGCTCTGTCGCGCGCAAGGTCTTCTACCACGTCAACACATTCGCAGCCACCATAGTATCTTTTACCAGGATATCCTTCAGCATATTTATTTGTAAGAGGTGTTCCGATTGCCTCCATAACTGCATTGCTTACAAAGTTTTCGCTGGCAATAAGTTCTATTTTATTTCGCTGTCTTTCAACTTCCATTTCAATTGCATCAGCAAGAACCGGGTCATTTTTTCTTATTTCATTTGTTGAATACATATTCCTTCTCCTTAGCATATATAAAATTTATTATTAAAAAACAATATACAATTTCATTATACCTTTTTTTGTGAAAATTTTCAATAGTTATTTTCAAAAAAAGCGTCAACAAACTAAGAAGTTTATTGACGCTTTAAAATGTTTATATTTTTTCAAGATCTTCAAGTGTAATTTGTCTTGTGTGTTTGGTGTGTGACCATTCTTTATTATCCTTTTTAAGCCAGCCGATAACAGTAATCGGTATCCAGGTTAAAGAATATAACCAGAATGTTACATAACACCAGATTAGTTTTGCATTAATCATTCTTTTTTCATAGGTAATAATAAATGGAATATACATCATCTGCACTGCTGCAAATGCACTCCACCACTGAGTATCACCAAACAGCTTATTGAGTTCAAATATTTCAACAACGCCTGTAACTTTTACCCATGTCATAATTGTTGCAAACAAAAGACATAATATTTTTAGTGGTTGCAAAAGATATATTCCACAGTCAAATGCAGAAAAATCTTTATCCTTTATTGCTTTTGTAAAAAGCTTTTTAGCAAATCTTGATGCAACATCAGAATGACCCTGCATCCATCTTATTCTCTGGTTCCACGACTGCATAAAGCTAAGCGGTTTTTCATCGTAAACAAGTGCTTTGTGTGCCCAGCCTACTTTTTTACCTTTAAGAGCAAGCTTTGCAGTAAATTCCATATCTTCAGTAAGACAAGTTGCACCCCAACCCATTTCTTTTAAAAGATCGGTTGACACAACAAAACCTGTACCACTAAGCTGACAGGTAATGCCAAGGTTGTATCTTGCATTCTGGAACATTCTTGCAATCATCCAGAAAGAAACAGAATATGCACAGCTAACCCATGAATCAAACGGATTTTTGCTGTCTACATTACCCTGAACAACTTCGTAGCCCTTGTTAAGCTCTTTGTTCATTTCTTTTAAGTAATCGCGGCCTACAATATTATCGGCATCAAAAATGGAGATAGAATCATACTTTTTCTCCATATTGAATATTTTTTCGAACATCCATTCTAAAGCGTAGCCTTTACCCCTTAATTCCTTGTTTGTTCTTTCAAAAACATAAGCGCCGGCATCTCTTGCCACTTTAGCAGTTGTATCATCACAGTTGTCGGCAATAACAAAAATGTCATACGCCTCTTTAGGATAATCAAGGTTATGAAGACTCTTTACCATTTCACCTATAACCATTTCTTCATTATGTGCTGCAACAATTAGAGCAAATGTATGAGTTTTATTGGTTGTAGGTTTTACATTTGTCTGTCTGTCTGACCAGCCGAATATTGAAACAACAAAATAATATCCGCCATAGATTAAAACAAACAACTGCAAAAATGCACTGATTAGATAGACAAGCATTCTTAAGCTTTCCGGCACAAAATCACCTCATAGTAAATTTTATTTTTTAATCAACCCGCTATTAACCAAATGATATTATATACCATAAAATTCACTTAATCAAGTGTCAATTTTACTAAAATTTCGCATATATTATTCTTTTTCTTTATTTGTTAATCTTATTCTTCCTATTTTTACCGTTTAAGTTCTTTTTCTTCGTTTTTCTCGTTTTTAAAATCAAAAATATTTCATTTTTATTAAAATATATATGGACATTTCTCAAAAATTATTATACTATTATATTATAACTGTTTTAGGAGAAGTAAAATCATGGCAGAAAAAATAAAATATGTTTGCTCAGAATGCGGTTACGAAACTGTTAAATGGCTTGGAAAATGTCCTGCATGTTTAAACTGGAATACATTTGAAGAAGAGGTTACACAGAAAGTAGGCAAAGTTAAACAGACATTTTTAAAAAGCGAAGCAAAACCGCTTTCTGAAATAGAAACATCAAAAGATATAAGAATTGTAACAAAGCTTAAAGAGCTTGACAGAGTTCTTGGTGGCGGACTTGTAGCTGGTGAACTTGTGCTTGTGGGAGGAGATCCCGGAATTGGAAAATCAACTCTTCTATTGCAGATTTGCGAAGCACTTGGAAAAGATAATAAAATCCTTTATGCATCAGGTGAAGAATCCTTAAGCCAAATTAAAATAAGAGCTGACAGACTTAAAATAAAAACACCAAATCTTTTGATTTTGGCAGAAACATCACTTGACAAAGTTTTAGAAACTGCAAAAGATGAAACCCCTAACATACTCATTGTTGACTCTATTCAGACAATGTTTTGCGAAGAGGCAACATCAACACCAGGTAGTGTAACACAAATAAGAGAAGCAACTCATCAGCTTATGCGTTATGCAAAACATACCAACACAGCAGTTCTTATTGTAGGACATGTTACAAAAGACGGAAATATTGCAGGACCAAAAATTCTGGAACACATGGTTGACTGCGTTTTATATTTTGAAGGTGAAAGGCACCAGAGCTACCGTATTTTAAGAACAATTAAAAACCGCTTTGGCTCAACGAATGAAATAGGCGTTTTTGAAATGACAGATGTTGGTCTTTGCGAGGTTTTAAATCCATCGCAAATGATGATAAACGGCAGACCTGAGAATGCGTCCGGCTCGGTTATAACATGTACCATTGAAGGAACAAGGCCAATGCTTGCAGAAATTCAGGCTCTCTCATCACCTTCAGGGTTTGGCAATGCTCGAAGAATGGCAACGGGACTTGATTTTAACAGAGCAATAATGCTCGTTGCAATTTTAGAAAAGAAACTTGGATTTAATATGCAAAGTCAGGATATATACTTAAATATTGCGGGTGGACTTAAAATAAACGAACCTTCAACCGACCTTGCAGCAATAATTGCAATAGCATCAAATTATAAAAACTATGTTGTAGATTATAAAACACTTATTTTAGGAGAAGTTGGTTTAACAGGTGAAGTAAGAAGTATTACATATCCTGAAAAACGGGTTAACGAAGCTAAAAAGCTTGGTTTTAACAAAGTTATTCTTCCAAGCGATAATGTAAAAAGCATTAAAAATATTGATGATATTGAAATAATTGGTGTTAAAACAGTTGCACAGGCAATAAAGTTTTCTAAAAACGAGTAATAAAAAATGGATAGCATTTGCTATCCATTTTTTATTTTGCAAGATTATATATAATATCTGCACATTTCTCTGCACCTATTTTTCCACTGTTTAATGTTATATCATAATTTTTTGCAACTCCCCATTCAATACCTGTATAATAATAGTAATGACTGGCTCTTGCTTTATCTTTTTTACGAATTTCTTTTTCTATATTTTTTTGGTTCATATTATAAAACTTAACTGCTCTTTCTATTTTATCTTCCATATCGCAATGAATAAACACATTTAAACAATCATCACGCTCTTTTAAGATATAATCTGCGCATCTGCCCACAATTACACACGGGCCTTCATTTGCAATCTGATTAATAATTTTGGTCTGGACAACAAAAATTTTATCAGATAACGGCATTAGATTGTTGTTATAACTATTACTTAAATACATTCCGCCCATTGCAACATTAAAAAGAAGACTGCTTGTTATTTTTTCGCCCGATTCTTCAATAAATTCGTCAGACAATCCGCTTTCTTTCGCCATAAGCAAAATAAGCTCTCTGTCATAAAATTTGTACCCAAGTTTTTCTGCTGCAAGCTGACCTATATATCTTCCGCCACTTCCAAATTCTCTTCCTATTGTAACAACTTTTTTCATATTTGTAGCCTCCTTTATGTGTCTATACATTAATTATATTCTACTATTATCAATTAGTCAACATCATTAAAGATTTTCTACATATAATTAAAATTATGTTTTAAAATTCAAATTTGGTCATTGTTTTTTTAATGCAAAATCAATAAAAATAATGTCTGTTTTTCAAAATGGGTATTGACTTTTTTATAAAAAATATGTATACTATCAGTTGTGACAATTTTATGCTGTTGTAGCTCAGCAGGTAGAGCACTTCCTTGGTAAGGAAGAGGTCGGCAGTTCAAGTCTGCTCAACAGCTCCAGAAAAACGGATACCATGTTGGTGTCTGTTTTTTATTTAAAAAATAAATTTACGCACATTAAGCAACCATTATAAATAACTTCAAGCAAAAAGATACCACCTCATTTTCTATAAAGAGGTGGTATCTTTATTTATTCTGTTATTTTATAACATACACTTCGCACTTTGGTACAAGCTTTGATATGTCAGACATGAGCATAATTTTATCATTCTTATCAAGATTGAAGTTCATTGTAATCATTGGTTTATAAGCTTTTGGTTCATTAACAACTACTGTTACAAGCTCACAATTTGCAAATCCTGTATCGTCATAATCTGCAAAGATAACTGTATATGTTCCAGTCTCTGGAATAAGGATAGTTGCTGCCTTTGTTAAAGCATCGTAGTTTGAAATAACGAACTCTGTTCCCAGATACATTTCACACACATCGCATAAATGGTTGGTATCTTCGTCAATGTGGTCGATATTTTCATCTGTATTGGAGTAAACCTCAGTTTTTCCGTCACAGTGTAAAACCTTATAAACCACATCTTTACCAAATACAGGATAATCATCAGTATCTATTTTCTGTCCGAAATCATTACCTAAAAGGTGCGCAACTTCGCCTGACTTAAACTGTGTTTCTGTCTTATATTCGCCAATAGAGTTAGTATCTTTAACATCTGCCATATAGAAAGCATTTGTTACAGATGACTGTGTTCCATCGGCAAAAGCATTATATGTGGTAAAAACGTTTGTAAAACTTGAAGATGTTGCCTTTCCAGCAATTCCGCCTTTATGCTCGTTGGTAGTTTCAATAGCTATATCTCCTGCGGTAAATACATTGGCAAGAGTTGCACCTTCTAACTCACCGCCAATTACACCTGCACTCTCAGAGGTACCCTTTATTGTGGCATTTATAACACCAAGATTCTTTATCACACCACCTGATGTAATTCGTCCGAAAAGACCTGCTCCAAAAGTTTCAGATGCATTTACTGTCAGATTTCTAATAACATGACCCTTTCCATCAAACATACCTTTATAAGGCGAATTATCTGCTATATAGGCTGTATCATAGCTGTATTTTCCGATTGGTATAAATGTATAACCAGTCATATCAATATCGTTTAATAAAACAGCATTTTTCTCTGTCAACCCACCATTTACCATATCAGAAAATGCTTGCAAATCCTTAGGTGTTCTTATAGGATAATCCAAAGAACCGTTCAGACTTATCTCCTTACAATAGTCTGTTCCGTCTGCATTCGCATCTTTTGCAACAACATATAAAATGAACGGTACATCTTGACCTATCTTAAGTACATTATCAGTAAGAGTTATATCCGAACCAATGTAAATAGGAACAACATCCCATATAACATCTACAAGCTCTCCTGTTTCTAAGCTTCTGGTTTTTTCAGGAAGAATATATTCTTCGCCTACATAAACACCGTCTTTAAAAATAGATTCTATTTTCGAAAGCTCAATGAATTTAACCCAGACTGCGTAAAATCCTATGTGTTTTTCAACTGTCATTGTATCGCTCGGATAATAACGCTCTCCATCTAAGACACTCTGCCAACCATCAAAAGCATATCCTTCCGGTATATTTTGGGGAGCATCAGGGAATACAAATTCATCGCCCTTATACTTAGTATACTGCTCTGTGCTATCTATATCATTTCTCGGGTCAATTTGTATTTTATAAAATTCCTTATAAACAAGCTCTACTGTGATATCACGATCTATATAATTATTTTCACCAAACTGATATATACCGCCAGACTCTTCTTCCCAGTACTCAGGCTCGTGGTTACTGTAAATATTATTGAAAATATCTCCTGGTAATCTGAATGTATATTTTATACCATCAAGTGCCATATCTTCATATGTTTTAGTAAGCTTGGTTCCGTCAGATGCAATATAGGTGTAGACATATTTTATTGTATAGGCTGTATACCATTTTGCCAAAATATCAGTATTTTTATCTACAAAATATTCCTGACCAGGTAAATATTCTTCGCCATCTATCTCCCAGCATTTAAACGATATTCCTTCAGGATGAGTAAATGTATTTTCAGCAAGCAAAATATGTGTTGCCTCAGTATATTTTTCTGTGATTGTTTTTCCTGTGCCACCGTTTGGAAGATATGTAACTTTATATCCTTCATTCCATACCGCATAAATTTCTGTAGGTTCGGTAATCTTAATCTGTTTTCCAACAGGATATTCCTTTCCATTTATCTGCCATGCCTTGAATGTTTTATTCGCCGGAGCAGTAAAGGTATTTTCTGGAAGTGTTATATTTTTTTCACTATCAGCAAAAATCACTATATCATCGCCTATACCGCCGTTTGCCTTATATGTTATAGCAACTCCGTCCTTCCATATTGCATTAACCTGGGTATCTGTATACAGAGTAACAGTTTGACCGGCAGAATACAAATCTTCTCCTATTTGCCAGACATCAAATACCTTTCCGTAAGGTGGTGTAAATACACAATCAGGCAGAATAAATGGTGCTGATGAAGTTGATGGAAGTGCATCCATATTTCCCGATCCGCCATTTGCATCAAAGGAAACTGAAATAATCTCTGATGGCTTCCACGAAGCCAAAAAATGCATATCCCTTTGCGGAATTATAACCTGACCTACCTGATAAAGCATATTATCAGAAACATCTTTCCAACATTCAAACACCGATCCAAGTTCAGGAACAAGTGTACAATCAGGCATTGTATACTCTTCTCCATTTCTGACCTTTACCACAAGGTCTAACTCCTGGAATGTAAGAAAACAATTAAAATCTATATAGTATACCTGCCCACTTGAAATTATGTTCTCAGCATTACCACCCGGAACAAGGGAGACGATTACTCTGTCTTTTACTCCGAGGTCATCTGGTAAAATAGAAAGATTTTCCAATACATATATGGTAGATTCATTAGATTCAATGTTACTAATGTTAATATTATTATTGTAATCACTACCCGTATATAAAATGTGGGCAAACGATGGAAAACCGAGAAGATTACCGCCTTTTACTGTAAGCTTTCCGTCTGCCACCAAAATGACTGATTCAGAACCCGAATGTAAAAATCCGCCACTGATAGTTATATTTGATGCCGAAGTTAATTCACGGATAATTCCGGCACCTTGTGTTTCAAAATAACCACCTGCTATTTCAAAAACAGAATTCTCCACTCGGAACATATATTTATCTGTATTTGCAGTTGCTGTTACCCCTGTATTACCTTCAGAATTAACAATTTTAACATCAGCATATTGAAGAACAAACGGTTCTTCTGCAGACGAGGTAATATTAAACCCCGAAAGGTCAATCTGATATTTTCCATCCACAATTGTTATTGTTTCTTCTAAGCTTAATTCTTTAATAAGTTTGATATAAATAGTTTCACCTGCATATAAAGCGAGTGCTTCCCGAAGCATTGTATATCCTTCAATACGATTTTCCGAATATCCCCAACTAACCTGTGCATTCTCATCAGGAAGTATTATTTCAGGAGGAATTTCTTCAGAACCGCCACCGGGTGTTTCTTTAAAGCTCCATTCACCCGATGCCCCACCCGACATACCAGAATCGAGAGTATAATGATTAAATTGTGATGAAGGTTTTGATACAGTAACACTTCTTAATGTAGTCTGATCAGGTGATGTTGCTGTTGCTCTTAAAGTGCAAAATACATATCGAGTTGCATCAGATCTGTTCAAAACTGCATAGGAGCCGTCACCAACTGCTGTCATTTCCACATATGTATTCTGATTGTTCGCACCAGAAAAGCACACCGAAAAACGATTAGATGTCATAAGCCAGTCTTCGTTCGGAGTAAAATACAAAACATTTCCATCTGACAAAATCTGTGTCAGATAGTCGCACCACTTAACCAATTGCGGATCATCCGAAAATGAAGCGCAGTTCATATTGGAATCTTGATATTCGCACATGGCACTCCACAGCATACTACCATCGGCACTCATAAGGTTGAACTCCAATGTTGTAACATTGGAGTTAACAACTGCAGAAAAATATTCACTGCTATTTTTTGTCATTGCAATACTATTTGTGCCGTTATTGCTATGGTAAGTAAGGTAAAAATACGAATCCGGCGTACTGTCAGCCGTCATAAGTGTGATTTCATTAGGCTTTAAATAAATAGTAGAAGCATACACCTCTGCCGATACTGACACGGGCAGTATTGATATAAGCATTGCCAATGTAAGTGCTATACAAATAAATCTTTTCATATAATACCTCCTTCTTTATATGCTATCATTTTTGTTTATATATCATTATCAAGTCGCTTAACAAACTTGAGAAACATTTCTTTTGCAATCTTCTCATTATCAAGCGCAAGAACCTTTTCAATCGTCTTCTTTCGCTCAGACTCAGAAATATCATAGGCTTTCATCATTGTATCAAGTGTAAGCCTTATTTTATCCTCTAATGTGAAATATCTGTCGCAAGGTGATGATAATGCTGCAAGCTCAATTCCGCTTGTTATATTTTCTAATTTGTGATAATCTGCTTCGTGAAGATTTGGTGTTTTATCACCAAGCAGTTGATAATTTTTCCTTATTGCCCAATCCTTTATATATGCATATGTCGGTGGATGATTATACGCCGAGTGATATAAATCCCATGCCTTTTTATCAATTTCACATAGTGTAAGCTGAATAGCAATTTCCTTTGCATAAGAAAAAAGATTATCTCCTGTTTCTTTTACCGCATTCTCTAAAACATCCAGATGATAATCCATAAGCTCCTCAATGAGAATACGGAGCATATCCTCTTTTGCTCTGTAATGATATGTTACAGTCCCCAGGCCGAAACCGGATTCTTTTGCTATCTGCCTGTGTGTTGTCATTGAAAACCCCTGATTCAAAAAAAGCCTTGTTGCAGTTGAAATGATTTTAATTTCTGTTTCTGACAACGGAGTAAGTTTGTTATGTCGCTCAATAATGCTATTAATCACAATTTATCACCCTTTTAATATTTGTTTCGTACATGTTCTATTATAAAGCAATTTTTATATATTGTCAATGCTTTTTTATAAATTTGTTATTTTACACTGCATAGTGCATAAAAAGTTATTTTAAAATCTGTACTAAGTGAAACATTAATTGCCACACATATTTTTTCAAAATGGACTTATTCTTGATTTTGTTTTGTCTTTTATTATTAAATTTGTTTTTTTAGGGAATAATTATTGTATTAATAAAAAGAAAGGAAACTATTTTATGGTGGAACAAGATACAATAAAACTTCTTAAAGAATGTGATGCAGGAGTGAAAATGGGGATATCATCAATAGATGATGTTTTGGATAATACAGGTGATGAAACTTTTAAAAGTATTCTTTCCAAGTGCAAAGGAGAACACCAAAAACTCGATAAAGAAATACAATCACTTCTTGATAAATACAATGATGATGGAAAAGAACCTAACCCAATGGCAAAAGGAATGTCATGGATTAAAACAAATGTTATGCTTTCAATGAACGATTCAGACAATACAATTGCAGATTTAATGACAGATGGATGTAATATGGGTGTTAAATCGCTAAATAAGTATTTAAACAAATATAAAGCCGCCGATGAAGTGTCAAAAGACATAACTAAAAGACTTATTAATCTTGAAGAAAAACTTGCAGTGGATATAAGATGCTATCTTTAAAATAAGAACCCGACCCGATAACGCAATCAAAGATTTCGGTCGGGTACCCCTTAAGCCTTGTTGTATTCCACAATAAAAAAACGGATGTTTAAACATCCGTTTTTTATTTACTCAATCATTTTTGAAACTGCATCTTTTAATGCATCTAATTTATCGTCAGCCTCTTTTTCTTCTTTTCCTACTGTTCCAAAATAGAATTTGATTTTTGGCTCTGTACCCGAAGGACGGGCTGCAAACCACGAATTATCGTCAAGGAAGAATTTTAAAACATTTGATGAAGGAAGGTTTGAAGGCTCTTCTTTGCCGCTTTCCACATCTAAGATTGTTCCTTTTAAAACATCAAGGATTCTTTCAACTTTATGTCCAGCAACTTCTTTTGGAGGATTTTCTCTTATTTCCTTCATAATGGCTTTAATCTTTTCAGCTCCGTCAAGACCTTTTAAAACTACATTATAAAGCGCATCCTTATAATATCCGTATTCTTCGTAAAGAGATATTAAACCTTCGTAAAGGGTTTTTCCGTTTTTCTTGTAGTCGGCTGCCATCTGTGCAATAAGCATTGTAGCAACAACCGCATCTTTATCTCTTGCATAAGTTCCCGCAAGATATCCATAGCTTTCTTCAAACCCAAAAAGATACTCATTAGAACCCGTTTGTTCAAACTCTTTAATCTTTTCGCCAATAAACTTAAAGCCTGTTAAAACATCAAAAACAGTTGTATTATAAGCATTGGCAATTGGATAAAGCATTGCCGTAGTAACAATTGTTTTTATAATCGCACCGTTTTCAGGAAGATTGTTATTTAACTTTCTGTTTCTTAAAATAAATTCGCAAAGAAGCATACCTGTCTGGTTACCAGAAAGTGTAACATACTCACCTTTATTGTCTTTAACAACAATACCCACTCTGTCGCTGTCAGGGTCGGTTGCTATTATAACATCGGCATCAACTTCTTTTGCAAGATTGATTGCAAGATAAAAGCCTTCTTTTTCTTCAGGATTTGGTGATTTTACTGTTGAAAAATCAGGATCCGGCTCCTCCTGCTCTTTTACGATATATACATTTTTCACACCAATCATATCAAGAATTCTTCTTACAGGCTTATTACCTGCGCCGTGAAACGGTGTATAAACAACCTTAAAATCATCACCAAGTGATTTTATGGCCTCTTCGTTAATTGACTGTTTTTTAACTTCAGCAAGATAAGCTTTATCTACTTCTTCACCGATTACTTCAATAAGCCCACTTTCTAAAGCCTTTTCATAATCCATTGTTAAAACATCGTCAAAAATATCAAGCTTATCTATAATTCCTATTACATAATCACTCGATTCAGGCGGAAGCTGACCGCCATCCTCACCGTATGCCTTGTATCCATTATACTCCTTTGGATTGTGGCTTGCTGTAACAACAATACCTGCAGCAGCTTTTTTGTATCTTACCGCAAAAGAAAGCTCTGGTGTTGGTCGCAGTTCATCAAAAAGATATGCTTTAATTCCGTTAGCTGCAAGTGTAAGTGCACTCTCTTTTGCAAATTCAGATGATTTGTGACGGGAGTCATACGCAATTACAACACCTTTGTTTTTATATTCTTCACCTTTATTTTTAATATCCTCACAAAGGCCCTGTGTAGCCTTTTTTACTGTATAAATATTCATTCGGTTATCGCCTGCGCCAATAATACCTCTAAGACCGCCTGTACCGAATTCCAAATCTTTAATAAATCTTTCTTTTATTTCATTTTCATTATCTTTAATGCTTAAAAGCTCTTTTTTTGTTGCCTCATCAACCTTGTCGCTGTCAAGCCATTTTTTGTATCTTTCCATATAGTCCATTAAAAAGCCCCCTTATATCAAGTAATAAAATAATAACACGATTATCTTTTTTTGTCAATTTATTCGTCACTTTTTGACATTCTTTTTTCTTCAATAAGCTGATACAATTTTTCGGTTGCATCACAAAGTCCGCCGATTTCGTTTATAAGCCCGCATTCAACTGCATCTTTACCAAATAAAACCGTTCCTATATCATTTGCAAGATCATCGGTATTTAAAAGCATATCCATAAAATCCTGTTTTTCAAGTGAAGAATTTCTTACAACAAAATCGGTTATCCTCTCCTGAATTTTCCATAAATATTCAAAGGTTTGCGGAACACCTATAATAAGTCCGTTTGTCCTTATCGGGTGCACTGTCATTGTTGCAGAGCGTGCTATAAAAGAATAATCCGATGATACTGCAAGTGGCACACCTATGCTGTGCCCACCGCCAAGAACAAGTGATACTGTTGGTTTTTTCATAGTTGAAATCATCTCTGCAATGGCAAGTCCTGCTTCAACATCACCACCTACCGTATTTAAAAGAATAAGCATACCGTCAATTTCGTCATTTTCTTCTACATTTACAAGCTGAGGAAGTATATGCTCGTATTTCGTACTTTTGTTTTGCGGTGGCAAAAGCATATGCCCTTCAATCTGACCTATTATTGTAAGACAATGTATGCAGCCTCTTTTTGTTTTTATAACAGATGAGCCAAAGTCTTTTATTTCTTCTGCTTTTTCGTTAGTATTATTCTGATTTTGATTTTCGTCATTCGAATTTTTCATAATATTATTCCTCTTTTTGTTATTTTTATATTATTGTTTGCATTTTTAGTAAAATTATCATTGCAATATAAAAATAAATTTGATATAATTTTTGTGTATGTAATTAAACAAAAAAGAGGTGGATATTATGCCTATTAAAATACCGGATAAACTTCCTGCAACAAAAATATTAAATAGCGAAAATATTTTTGTTATGACTGAAAAAAGAGCCATAACTCAGGATATCAGGCCACTTAAAATTGCAATTGTAAATTTAATGCCTACAAAAATTGTTACCGAAACTCAACTTTTAAGGCTTTTAGGAAACTCTCCCCTTCAGGTTGAATTTGATTTTATAAACACTGCAACTCATAATTCAAAAAATACATCTGTTGCGCATCTTGCATCATTTTACAAAGATTTTGAAATGATAAAAAATCAAAAGTACGATGGTATGATTATAACAGGTGCACCTGTTGAAAAGCTTGAATTTGAAGAAGTTGACTACTGGGATGAGCTTAAAAAAATTATGGAATGGTCTAATACAAATGTAACAAGTACACTCCATATCTGCTGGGCTGCTCAGGCAGGCTTATACTATCATTTCGGCATACCGAAAGTTTCGCTTGATAAAAAACTTTCGGGAGTTTATGAGCATAAGGTTGTACGAAAAAAAGCAATGCTTGTGAGAGGTTTTGACGATACATTCTATGCACCGCATTCCCGTTATACCACAGTTTTGGAAAGTGACATAAAAAAATGTCCTGACCTTCAGATAATGGCAAAATCGGATGAAGCAGGAATTTACATTGTAACATCAAAAGATAAAAAGAAAATTTTTGTTACAGGTCATTCTGAATACGATAAGCTCACACTTCACGAAGAATATATGCGTGATTTGCAAAAAGGTCTTGATATTGATATGCCAAAGAATTATTATCCCGATAATAATCCTAAAAAAGAGCCTCTTGTTAAATGGAAGGCTCATGCAAATCTTCTTTTTACAAACTGGCTTAACTATTATGTATATCAGACAACACCTTACGATATAACAAAAATTAAATAAAATAAAAAATAGCAGTGATATTAAAAATATCACTGCTGTTTTTCTATTCTTCGTTTCTGTTTGCAAGATAATTTGAAAACTTATTAAGTAACATTGTAATTATTACAATAATACCAATTACAATAAAAATTGTAACCATACCCGATAACATATAATGCAAATTTGAAATAAAATTACCAAAATTTATGTTCATTTTTATATCCTCCCAATTATTTCATAAAGAAGTTAAGAATAAGTCCACCAGCAATAACCGATGCAAGCTGACCTGATACATTGACACCGATTGAATGCATAAGAAGATGGTTCTGATTATCTTCTTTTAATCCCATTTTATGAACAATTCTACCTGACATTGGGAATGCCGAAATACCTGCAGCACCAATCATAGGATTGATTTTCTTCTTCAAGAAAAGATTTAAGAATTTTGCAAAAAGAACACCGCCTGCTGTGTCAAATATAAATGCAACAAGACCAAGTCCCAAAATTAAAAGTGTTTCGGGTTTTAAAAAGTTTGCAGCTTCCATCTGTGATGCAATTGTAATACCAAGAAATATTGTAATAAGATTTGCCAAAACCTTTTGTGCAGTTTCTGAAAGCGAATTTAAAACGCCACACTCTCTTATGAGGTTACCAAACATTAAAAATCCGATAAGTGAAACTGATGCAGGTGATACAACACCCGCAACAATTGTAATTGCAATCGGGAATATTATTCTTGTAAGTCTGGATACACTCTTTTGCTGGTATTCCATTCTTATTTTTCTTTCTTTTTTGGTGGTTAAAAGTTTAATTACAGGCGGCTGAATAATGGGAACAAGTGCCATATAAGAATATGCTGCAACCATAATTGCACCAAGATATTTTGAGCCAAGCTTTTGTGCAACTACAATTGATGTAGGGCCGTCTGCCGCACCGATAATTGCAATTGATGCTGCGTCGTTTATATCAAAAAACATTGATGCCATGCACAAAGTTAAAAATATACCAAACTGTGCTGCTGCACCAAAAATCATAAGCTTTGGATTAGATAAAATAGGACCAAAATCAATCATTGCACCAATACCGATAAACAGTATAAGAGGGAATAATTCATTTACAATACCTGCGTTATAAAGTGTAGTAAGAGCACCTTCTGCTCCTATTGCGCCCGAAAACGGAATATTTACAAGTATTGCACCAAAACCGATTGGCAACAAAAGTGTTGGTTCCATATCTTTTTTAATTGCAAGATAAATCAAAACCGCTCCAATAATCCACATTATAATGTGTCCCGGCTGGATTGAAGCTAAATTGTGTAAAACATCTGACATTTTTTATTTCTCCTTATTTTTTATAGTTATTATATTTTACCACTAAAAAACAAAATTGTAAATATATTATATGTTTTTTGTGATAGTTTATTAAAAATGTTTGACTTAATATGCTTTATTGTTGTATAATAATTGAGTTAGACAGTGTTAATTTTTATACTTAAAAGGAGCGTTTTTTAAATGTATAAAATACTCAAAAAAGCTGAGCTTAACCCCACAGTTACAATGATGGATATTTATGCACCTTTGGTAGCAAAAAAAGCTCAGCCAGGACAATTTATAATTTTAAGAGTTGACGATGAAGGCGAAAGAATTCCTTTAACCGTTGCAGGCTTTGACAAAGATGCCGGATGGGTTAAAATTATATTTCAGATTGTTGGTGCAACTACAATGAAACTTAATCAGAAAAAAGAAGGCGAATACATAAAAGATTTTGTTGGACCTTTAGGGGTTGAAACACATACCGACGGTCTTGAAAAGGTTTGTATTGTAGGCGGCGGTGTAGGTTGTGCAATTGCACTTCCTGTTGCACAAAAATTAAAAGATTCCGGATGCGAAGTTACATCTATTATAGGATTCCGTTCCAAAAACCTTTTAATTTTGGAAGATGAATTTAAAAAAGCATCAAAAAAACTTATTGTTATGACAGATGACGGCTCATACGGTGAAAAAGGAAATGTTTGTATGCCTTTAAACAAGCTTTTTGAAAGCGGCGAAAAATTTGACAAGGTTATTGCAATAGGACCACTTGTGATGATGAAATTTGTTGTAGAAGCAACAAAACCTTATAATATTCCCTGCGATGTTTCGATGAATCCTATTATGATTGACGGAACAGGAATGTGTGGCGGATGCAGATTAACTCTTATAAAAGATGGTAAAAGGGTTACTAAATTTGCCTGTGTTGACGGACCTGACTTTAACGGATACGAAGTTGATTTTGATGAGGCAATGTCAAGATCAAGTATGTATTCTGACTTTGAAAGACATTCTTACGAAAAGACTTGTAACCTTTTTAAAAAGGAGGTTAAATAAAAATGGCTAACTTTAATATGAAACCGGATAAAAATCCTATGCCATCACAAGATGCTTTGGTGCGTGCACACAACTTTGACGAGGTTGCATTAGGATATACGGAAGAAATGGCAATTGATGAGGCACTAAGATGCTTAAGCTGCAAAAATATGCCATGCGTTGACGGATGTCCTGTAAAAATACACATTCCAGAATTTATTGCTAAAATCAAAGAAGGCGATTTTGAAGGCGCTTATCAGATTATAAATAAATCATCTTCACTCCCTGCTGTTTGCGGAAGGGTTTGTCCACAGGAAGTTCAATGTGAAGCAAAATGTGTAAGAGGAATTAAAGGCGAAAGTGTTGGTATTGGCAGACTCGAAAGATTTGTTGCAGACTGGCACAACGCACATGCTGATAATGAACCCGAAATAAAAGAAAATAACGGCCATAAAGTTGCAGTTGTAGGCTCGGGCCCATCAGGCCTTACATGCGCAGGCGATCTTGCAAAAAAAGGATATCAGGTTACTGTTTTTGAAGCACTTCACACTGCAGGCGGAGTTTTAGTTTATGGTATCCCTGAATTCAGACTTCCAAAAACAATTGTTCAAAAAGAAGTTGATAACCTTACAAAAATGGGTGTTAAAATAGAAACAAATATTGTAATTGGAAAAACCTTAACAATTGACGAACTATTCAAAATGGGATTTGAAGCAGTATTTGTAGGTTCAGGTGCAGGACTTCCAAACTTTATGGGAATACCTGGTGAATCATATAAAGGTGTATATTCTGCAAACGAATTTTTAACACGAAGCAATCTTATGAAATCTTACTTAAATGAGCCTGAAACACCAATTATGAAAGGTGGAAAGGTTGCAGTTGTTGGTGGCGGAAATGTTGCAATGGATGCCGCAAGAACTGCACTTAGACTTGGTGCCGACAAGGTTTACATTGTTTACCGCCGTTCTATGGACGAGCTTCCTGCAAGAAAGGAAGAGGTTGAACACGCAATAGAAGAAGGCATTGAATTTAAGCTTTTGAATAACCCTGTTGAAATTTTAGGATATAACAATCCCGATGATAAAAAAGATGCTAAAAACGGATTTGTTTGCGGTATGAAATGTATTAAAATGGAGCTTGGCGAACCTGACGAGCAAGGAAGAAGACGCCCCGTTCCCGTTGAAGGAAGCGAATTTGTTTTAGATGTTGATACAGTTATTATTTCGATAGGTACATCCCCTAACCCACTTATTAAATCCACAACCGAAGGACTTGAGGTTAACAGATGGGGCGGAATTATTGTTGAAGAAAACGGTGCTACCACAAAAACGGGTGTTTATGCCGGCGGTGATGCTGTAACAGGTGCGGCAACTGTTATTTCTGCAATGGGTGCGGGTAAAGTTGCGGCAGATGCAATAGATGAATTTATTATGAATAAGTAAAAAAAATAAAGGCGGTCATTGACCGCCTTGTTTTTATTTTACAAAATAGTTATTAAGATTAAATTCACAGCTTATCATTACAGGTTTTCCGTGTGGATCTAATGTAGGGCCTTCAAAAATTTTTATTGTATTTTCTCCTGTTTTCTCCATTTTTCTTTCTTTGTAATATGTTGAACCACTATAAATCTTGCCGAAACCACCAGTTTTTTTAATAAGAACAAAAGATATATCACTTATATTTTTGTCGACCTTTAAAAGTTCCACACAAGCTACATAAAAATCTTCTGTTTCAAGCACATCAAGTGTTTTGTAATTTATTTTATCATCAAGAAATTCAAATGCTTCATCTGCAGTCGGAGTTTTTTCATCATGTATATTTTCAGTAATAGTCTTCATTAGTTCAGGCTTTGTTATATATACTTTATTCAAAAAAGACCCATCTACTGTGTCATTTTCAACATACATAAAACCAATTTCTGTTTTTTCTTTTCCATCATCAAAATAAAGCGGTTTTAAAACATTTGCCTCTTTTTTGAATTCATCCGATATATTATACTCAATAATTTCCGAAACACACTCTGCCATTCTGTCAAACTCTGCACTTATTATATTGTCGTTTATTCTGTATTTCAAAAAATTAGCGTAATCATACACAGAAAAACTACTTTTTTCATCAATAAAATCAAGCGCAATAATTCTTTCATCTTCATTCCATTTAGCTTTGCAACGATATTTTGAATATCCAAATTCTTCATTTATTCCGCCTATCAATCCTAAATCTTCAATAACTACCGCCGTTTTTCCACCAATATTTATTCCATCTATTTCATATCCGTTAAAATAAACTTTTATATCAGTTTCATAAACATCACCTAATATTTTGCCAACACTACCTCTTTTTATTTCGTTATATTGTTCACCCCAAAATCCACTTGATGAACTCATTGTTACATCAAGCCTTCGTTCATTGTCATCATATTTGGCTTTTATAGCATAACTAAGGCTTGAATTTTTATCTGATAGCTCTTCTATAATAATAGCTGTTTTTCCGTTAATATTGTAAGATGGTGCATTAAGCCCGTCTATTTTAGCAATAATATCGGTAGAATAAACCTTGCCGATTATATCGCCATTTTTTGCATATACACCTGTTTTTAAAAATGTGATACTGACTAATGCAATTCCAAGCATCATAAACAGTTTGAATTTTTTCATTTTATCATCTCCTTAAAAATGTTTATATACTAATTATACTTTAAAACTATTATAATATCAATAGTATAGTCATAGAAAAAAGCACAGAGTAAACAACTCTGTGCTTTTTTGCATTTTATTTTATAACGATATTTACAAGTTTACCTTTTACAACAATAACTTTTAAAATAGTTTTGCCATCTGTAAGCTCTTTAACCTTATCGTTTGCAAGGGCTTTTTCTTTGATTTCATCATCGTTAAGTCCTTGTGGGATTTTAATTTTATCCTTAATTTTACCGTTAATCTGTAAAACAATTTCAATTTCGCTGTCAACTGTTTTTGCTTCGTCATAAACAGGCCATTTTGTTTCGTCTATTGTTTTTTCGTTTCCGATAATGCTCCAAAGCTCTTCTGTAATATGAGGTGCTGTTGGATTTAAAAGCTGAAGAAGAATTGAAAATTCACCTTTTGTAATACTGCCTTTTGCATAAACTTCATTTAAAAAGCTCATCATTGCGGCTATTGCAGTGTTAAATTTCATTCTGTCAATATCTTCTGTAACCTTTTTAATCATTTTATGAACAGAAGATTCAAGTTCAGCTCTGATATCACCATCAATCAATATATCCTGCAAATTCCATACTCTTTCAAGGAATTTTCTGCATCCTCTTACACCCTGCTGTGACCATGGTGTTGCCTGATCGAACGCACCGATGAACATTTCGTAAGTTCTGAATGTATCTGCGCCAAATTCATTTACAATGTCATCGGGATTTACAACATTTCCTCTTGATTTAGACATTTTTTCATTGTTCTCACCCAAAATCATACCGTGAGATGTTCTTTTCTGATATGGCTCTTTTGTAGGAACAACGCCGATATCATAAAGAAATTTATGCCAGAATCTTGAGTACAAAAGATGAAGTGTTGTATGCTCCATACCGCCGTTATACCAGTCAATAGGAAGCCAGTAGTTTAACAAATCTTTTGCGGCAAGATTTTCGTTGTTTGTTGGGTCAATATATCTTAAGAAGTACCACGATGAACCTGCCCACTGAGGCATTGTATCGGTTTCTCTTACAGCATGGCCACCACATTTTGGACATGTTGTATTTTTCCATTCTTCTGCTTTATTTAATGGAGATTCACCGTTTTCGCCCGGTTCAAAATCTTCCATTTCAGGAAGCATAAGAGGAAGCTCACTCTCATCAATCGGCACCCATCCACATTTTTCACAATATACAAGCGGAATAGGTTCGCCCCAGTATCTTTGTCTTGAAAATACCCAGTCACGAAGCTTATAATTAACTTTTCTTTTACCAATTTTCTTTTCTTCAAGAAAATCTATCATAGAAGAAATTGCATCTTTAACACTCTTTCCTGTTAAAAATCCTGAATTTACCATTGTGCCTTCAGAAACATCGGTATAAGCCTCAGATTGAACATCTTTACCGCCTGCAACAACTTCAATAATTGGAAGGTTAAATTTTTTAGCAAATTCCCAATCACGGCTATCGTGTGCAGGAACAGCCATAATAGCACCTGTACCATAAGTAACAAGTACATAGTCAGAAATCCATACAGGAATTTTTTTGCCGTTTACAGGATTAATTGCTTCAAAGCCTTCAAGACAAACACCTGTTTTATCTTTATTAAGCTCGCATCTTTCAAATTCAGATTTTTTAGCAGCATTAGCCTGATATTCTTTAACTTCTGCAATATTTTTAATTTTGTCATGATATTTTTCAATATACGGATGTTCAGGCGACAATACCATATATGTAGCACCAAATAATGTATCACATCTTGTTGTATATACAGTAATTTTATCGTCTGTACCATCTATTTCAAATTCAACCTCAGCACCTTCAGAACGGCCAATCCAGTTTTTCTGCTGAATTTTAACTTTTTCTATATAGTCAAGGTCGTCTAAATCATCTATAAGACGTTGTGCATATTCTGTAATTTTAAGCATCCACTGACTTTTTTCTTTTTGAACAACTTCACTTCCGCATCTTTCGCAAACACCGTTTACAACTTCTTCATTTGCAAGACCTACCTTACAACCTGTGCAGAAGTTAATCGGCATTTTTGTTTTATATGCCAAGCCTTTTTTGAAAAGCTGTAAGAAAATCCACTGAGTCCATTTATAGTAATTCGGGTCAGTTGTATTTACTTCTTTTGACCAGTCAAAAGAAAAACCAAGCATTTTAAGCTGGCGTTTGAAGTTATTTATATTGTTCTCGGTAACTTTAGCAGGATGAATTTTATTTGCAATAGCAAAGTTTTCGGTAGGAAGACCAAAAGCATCCCAGCCCATTGGGAACAAAACATTATATCCTTCAAGACGTTTTTTTCTTGAAATAATATCTATAGCAGTATAACCTCTTGGATGTCCAACATGAAGACCATGTCCTGACGGATACGGAAATTCTACAAGACCATAAAATTTTGGTTTGGACATATCACAGCCTGCTTTATAGGTTTCGTTTTCCTCCCAGATTTTTTGCCACTTTTTCTCAATTTCATTGGCATTATAATTCATTTATTGTCATTCCCTTCATAAAATAAAACTTAAGTTTAGTCAGTAATAAATTCTGTTATATCAACTTCCAAGGCATCTGCCCACAAATGCTCTATTGAATAAAACTCTCTTGTTTCTTCTGAAAAAATATGAACAATTACGCTATCGTAATCCATAAGAATCCAGTTTGCAGTAGAAAAACCTTCTTTGCCTAAAAACTCAATTCCTTCTTCGGAAAGCTTTTCATCAAGTTCATCCGAAAGTGATTTAATATGAGTTGAAGCAGTACCTGTGCACACAACAAAATAATCTGCAATTGTTGTTAAATCGCCTATATAAAGTACCTTTATATTTTTTGCTTTTTTAGCATCCAAAAGCGTAACCGCTTTTTGCATAAGTTCCTTTGATTCCATTTATTTTCCCTTCTTAAAATCTATTGAAAATCTTCTCCTATTACAATAAGTATGTCATACCCTTCCGTTTTTGAAGGACTTATAACATATTTATCAACAGAAAACATTTTACAGATTGTATTTACATTTTTAGTGTCTTTATTAGCTATTATTTTTGACGAACCATATATTACACTTCCGGTATCTTCAATATTTTTTACAGAATAACCTGCATTTTCAAGTGCAATTTTGATATTATCAACATCTACCTTTTTGTTAGAACCATCGATAATTCCAATATTAGCAAATCTCTTTTCAAAAAAGCTTGCATCACTTTTTGAAATATCGGTTGCGATACTGTTTGCATCATCATCTGACAAAAGAAGATTTCTTCTTGACATTTCAATTGAATTTGCTGCATTGGTTTCATCATCAATAAAATACTTATTCACAAGCTCCTTGTTAAGCCTTTGGTTTGCAATAAAATACGAGCCATACGGTCTGTTTTCTGCAACACCTTCAATACCCATTATATTGATATTTTCTCTTGGTACAGAAAGCGCAATTGTTGAATACTGCAAAATCTGATTACTGTTAAAACTTGTTTTAACACTTTTTGTAACAGATGCAATAAGCTCGGGAAGTTTTGCAATATTTGTTATATCTATAACCTTATCAATAACAGCATATATAAAATCGCGCTGTACTTCGTTTCTTTGAAGGTCTGCTCTTGGATATCCGGAGCCGTCATTGTTCTGTCTGAAACGAACAAGCTGTTCTGCTCTGTTTCCGTCAAGCATCTGTACACCAGGATAAAGATTTATATGAAGATTTTGTTCAGGATCGTCGTAAAGCATTCGCATAGGAACATCAAATTTTACACCGCCGATTGAATCTATAATATTTCGAAATCCTTTTATATCAACCATAATATAATTATCGGTTTTAAGACCTATAACCTCTTCAACAGCAGCATAAACACCCTTCACATCTGTTGATATTTTGCCGTTTTTATATGTTAAATAACACGAATTTATTTTATGGTCAAACCTGTTTTTAGATACGTAAGTATCTCTGGGAATTTGCAGTATATTAAGTGAATTATTGGCAAGATTAAGCTGAGCAAACATAATAACATCTGTTCGGTAGCCATCTTTGTCAACACCCAAGATAAGTGAATTAACACACATATTTTCGCTTGTAAGATTAGCCTTATCGCCTGCTCTTACACCATATATAATTTTAGACCAGAAAAATCCAAATCCGCCCGTTGCAATAAGAGCAAAAATGAGCGTAAACGAAATTGTATTTTTCCAATATGTTCTAATGCCTGATTTAGACAAAACATCACCTGCTTAAATAATAATTTCTGGTATCTACCGTATTCGGATGCAAAAGTGATCCTTTTTTTAAAACCGACTTTATTGTCATATCAATCTGATAAACAAGTGCTTTATCAAGATCGGTATGAGCAAGCTCTCTCAATCTTTCAACACCTTCGTAGTGTCTTAAAGGCTCTATTGCATCTGCTATGTAAATGATTTTTGTAAGAAGGCTCATATTGGGCTTTCCTACTGTATGATAAAAAATTGCATCGTAAATTTCTTCATCATCTACTTCAAACAAATCCTTTGCCATTTCAGCTCCAAGATACGCATGAATAAGGCCTGTTTGATTTGCCGAAATATTATCAAGATTTATTCCATACTTTTTGCAAAGTTCAAACATTTCTTCTTTTGTAAAGTTTTTTGCGCAATCATGCAAAAGCCCTGCAATTTCGGCTTTTTTTACATCCGCCCCAAAAAGATGGGCGAGCTCAACTGCAGTTTCTTTTACCATCATAGAATGATTATATCTTTTTTCAAGAAGCATTTCTTTAAGCTTTGACTGCATACAATCTACATTCATTGATTATTCTTCCTTTTCAGAATAAAGATTATGTTCAATAATATAATTTTCAACCTCTTTCAAAGTTAAAAATTCTATGCTTTTTTTGTCTTTTACTCTTTGGCGTATAAGAGTTGAAGAAACATCTATAACCGGCATTTTAGCACCTAAAACTTTAGCATCATACTTTTTATTAAAAATTTTTATATCATCTTCAAAACTGGTTTCAACATCTGAAATTCTGTCAAATGCAATAAAATAGCATTCTTTTTTCAGTTTATCAAAATTTCTCCAGGTTTCAAGATAATAAAAAGAATCTGCACCGATTATGAAATATATTTCATCACCATCTCTTTTTAAATGCCTTACAGTATCTATTGTGTAAGAAGGCTCGTCCTTTAAAATTTCGAAATCACAAACTTCAAACTTTTTGTTATATGATGTAACTATTTTTGTCATATCAAGCCTATGCATACGATGTGATTTTGCCATTTTATGCGGTGGATTTCCGTTAGGAACAAAAATAACCTTATCAAGATTAAATTCATCTAAAGCAAACGATGCCATTACAAGATGCCCGATATGAATCGGGTCAAATGTTCCACCTAAAATCCCCACTTTACAAGACATAGAATAAATATCCTTCCTTAAAAGCTTTGCAAAATTATTTTGGCAAAACTATTGTTTTGTGATCCTTCGATTCTCTGTATATAACAAATTTTGAGCCAACAACACTAACTGGCTCTGCTCCTACTCTTTCAGCAATCTCATTGCATACAGGATATGCATCAAGAAGTGAATTTTCAAGAACATGAAGCTTTATAAGCTCTCTTCTTTCTAATGTAGCATCAATCTGCTCAATCATATTATCATTTATGCCGCCTTTACCTATTTGAAAAATAGCAGGCAGATTATTTGCAAGAGAGCGAAGATATGCTCTTTGTTTGCTTTTTAACATTTATATTTTTCTCCCTTAAATATGTTATACGCATATATAGTTATTATACTAAATTTAAATACCCTATGTCAAGCTACTTAACATAATCAAATTCAATATCATAAATTTTTACAGGGCAGCCTTCGGTTATTCCTTTTTCTTCAAGTGCCTTAATAACACCTTTTTTCTTCAAAGAACGCTGGAAATACTGAAGTGATTCGCTATCAGAAAAGTTTGTTGAACCAACAAGCCTTTTAACCCATTCACCCTCAACAACATAAAATTCGTTCTCTCTGCGGATTGTAAAGTCAGGCTCAGCTTCAAATTTTATGATTTTTTCTTCCTGATCATCTTCATCGACAAGTACGGGCATAGGAATTTTATCAAGCATTCCCGAAACATACTTCATTAAAGAATCAACATTAAGCTTTGTTGCAGCAGAGATTTCAAAAACCTCATAACCTCTTTCTTTCATTTCTTTACAAAAAGCGTTATAAACATCTTCATCAAAAGCAATATCCTTTTTATTTGCCGCAACAATCTGTTTTTTCTCGGCAAGCTTTGGATTGTATTTTTCTATTTCTTCGTTTATTTTATCAAAATCCTCAATAGGATTTCTTCCTTCAATACCCGATGCATCAACTACATGAATTAAAAGTCTTGTTCTTTCAACATGCTTTAAAAATTCGTGTCCAAGACCAATACCCTCGCTTGCACCTTCAATAATTCCGGGGATATCCGCAATAACAAAGCTATTGCCGGCACCAAGGTCTACAACACCCAAATTTGGCTCAAGTGTTGTAAAATGATAGTTTGCAATTTTGGGGCGCGCATCACTTACAACAGATAAAAGAGTAGATTTTCCTACATTTGGAAATCCAACAAGACCAACATCTGCCAAAAGCTTTAATTCAAGCTTAATCTCTCTTTTTTCACCGTCCGTTCCGCTTTTTGCAAAACGGGGGATTTGCCTTGTAGGAGTTGCAAAATGGCTGTTTCCCCAACCGCCTGAACCACCTTTGGCAATAACAATTCTTTGTCCAAGTTTATTTAAATCGGCAATTACTTTATCTGTGTTTGCATCTTTAACAAGCGTACCAACCGGAACAGTTACAACAAGGTCCTCACCATTTTTACCTGAGCATCTTGCCGCACGTCCGTCACCGCCGTTTTGTGCTTTATACTGTTTTTTATATCTGAAGTCCGCAAGCGTACTTACCTTATCGTCAACTTCTAAAATAACGCTTCCGCCATTTCCTCCGTCACCGCCATCAGGACCGCCTGCTGCAACATATTTTTCTCTGTGAAATGAAACAAGACCGTTTCCGCCGTTTCCCGCTTCTATATAAATTGTAGCTGTATCTGCTAACATATTCTTAACCTCCTTATAAGGTTTAAAACAAATGGGATTGACTTAAAAAAGCTTAAGCCAATCCCATTAAAATCCTAAAAAGTCTTATTCAGCAATTTCGTAAACACTAACCTGCTTTTTATCTTTGCCGACTCTTTCAAATTTAACTTTTCCGTCAACAACAGCAAATAAAGTGTCGTCACTGCCTTTTTTAACATTTATACCAGGATGGATTTTTGTTCCACGCTGTCTAACCAAAATGTTACCTGATAATACAAACTGTCCGTCGCCTCTTTTAACACCAAGTCTTTTCGACTCACTGTCACGACCGTTCTTTGTACTACCAACACCTTTTTTATGTGCAAATAATTCAAGATTTAATTTAAACATTAAACTTACACCTCCAGTTCAGAAATTGTGATGTTATCACGATACTGTTCTTTTAAATCGTTTAAAAATAAGTACATTCCTTCTAAAACTATGTTTGCTTTATCTCTTATTTCAAAAGACAAATCATTTGGCATAACAAAAAACAAATAACCGTCATCTGTTTCATACCCTATATTTATACCCAAAACATTTTCTAATGTGTTTAAAGTCATATAAGATACTGCCGATATTGCAGAACACACTATATCATTCTCATCAGAATGCATTGCATGTCCGTCGAATATAGCTTTTACAATATTCTTATTTTTATCACGATAAATTTTAACATTAGTCATTATCCGTTGATTTTTTCGATTTTAACCTTTGTGAAAGGCTGTCTGTGACCCTGTTTGGTTTTAGAACCTTTTTTAGGTTTGTACTTAAATACTATAATTTTTTTAGATTTACCGTTCTTAAGAACAGTTGCATCAACGCTGGCACCTTCAACAACTGGTGTACCGATAACTGTTTTGTCATCAGATGATACACAAAGAACTTTGTCAAAGTTAACTTTATCGCCTTCGTTAGCTTCTAATTTTTCAATAAACAATTCGTCTCCTTCAGAAACTTTATACTGTTTACCGCCTGTTACTATAATAGCGTACATTTAAAATGCACCTCCTTCGTTATTCTCGCTAAAAATCAAGGTTCTGAAATTAATCAGATTAATACCCATTTTATGCGGTTACCGATATATTGTATCATACCCAATGGCATTTGTCAATCATTTTTGTAAATATTTTCAGGCTATTTTTTAATAAAATTTACCTGTTTTTAAATTTACTACACAAGCCCGTTAAAATCTTTTGGGATTTCGGCAACTACCGAAATTTCTTTGCCTGTTACAGGATGAAAAAAAGTTAATTTTCTGCAATGAAGCCTTGTTCTTTCATCTTTTTGCACAGCGTTATACATACTATCCCCGTAAATAGGATGTCCTATATAACTCATATGTACTCTTAATTGATGTGTTCTGCCTGTAATGGGGAAAAGATTTACCAAACAAAATTTATCCGTATTCTTCTTTATTTCATATTTTGTTATAGCTTCTTTGCCATATTCTGAAACGCATCTTAACATTTCGTCTTCTTCTTTTCTTTTTATTGGCGCACAAATCGTTCCTCTTGAAGGCCTTAGCGCACCATTTACAATTGCAATATATTCTTTTTTGATTTTTCCGTTTTTTATATCCTCTGTAAGTATTGATGCCGCCCAAGGATTTTTTGCGATAAGAACAACTCCTGAAGTTTCGCGGTCAAGACGTGTTATTATATGAATAGTCTCTTTTGTACCTATATGATATAATACAGCATTTGCAAGAGTATCATTTATGTGCATGCGTGAAGGGTGCACAGGCATTGTCCCCGGCTTATTAACAACTATAATATCTTCGTCCTCCCAAAGAACATCAAGAAAAATATTTACAGGAATAATATTTTTCGCTTCTTCCCCTTTTATGTTGACAACAATAATATCTCCCTCGCTGACTTTGGTAATTACAGTTGCATGGACACCATTTAACATAATTCCGTTTTTATCTTTTTTAAGGCGTATTATCAAAGCACTTGATATATTTAAGTAGTTTTTAAGAATATAGTCAACTCTTTTCCCATGCATTGAGGAATCAATTTTAATACTTAATGTCCTTTCCATATCAATAATAAACCCTTTCAAAAGTTTCTGCATTATTTACTATGCTCATGTTATATTAGGGACTAAATTTTTAAAGGCTTCTCCTTGAGGAGAGGCTCCGCCGTAGGCGGTGGTGAGGTGTAGATTGCGTAGCAATCGTTATTTTTTCCACCTCATCCGTCAGCTATCGCTGACACCTTCCCCTCAAGGGGAAGGCTTTTTTGTCCCTTGTATATCAAACTTTATAAAGACTGTATAATTTAGATGTCAATATTATTGACAACATCTTCGTATCAAGTTAAGAGCAAAATTACTTCTTGAATTTATTTATCCATTTCAGAATTTCATCATATTTCATATCCCCTGATGCGACAGACAAACCGAAATCAACAACATCTGCATTGGTGCAATTCATTTTTATTCCCTCTGCTTCCAAAAATGTTAGCATAGCATATACACCTATTCTCTTATTACCATCAACAAATGCATGATTGGATATTAACGAAAATCCAAGGCTTGCTGCTTTTTCCTCTTTTGTTTTATAAAGTTCTTCTCCGCCAAATGTAGCATACGCATTGTTAAGAGCACTTTCTAAAAGTCCAACATCTCTTACACCAACACTACCGCCCGTTTCTTCTGCTATTAATTGATGTAATAGCAAAACCTTTTCTTTGCTTAGTTTAATCATTTTGCCAACTCCTCAAAAGCAGGTTTGAATCTTTGCATAATTCTTTTTGCTGCTACATCTATTTTTTCATCATCTGTAATATCAAAGTAGCAGTCCGAGTCAATATCAATAAGCAAAAATTTCGGCTTGTTGTTTTTGAAAATAACAGCCTGACCATTGTTTTCTGCAACTTTAGCCACTTTTGAAAAATTCTGATTTGCTTCTGTCATAGTTGTGATTGTTTCAGTATTTATATTCATAACTGCCTCCTATTATTTATACAATAAATATATCCTACAATTTATATTATATATAAATTGTAGGATATTGTCAACCTATTTATTTTTCTATAAAATTCGATACTTTTACTATGATTTTGTCAAGTCAGGAGAACAGTGAATAATAGGACCTACTAAATTCACCCAAACATTTTTTCATCAGAACCCGCAGGAATATTAGATTTTCCTGCCCGATATGTAAATATTTATTATCGGCAAACTAATCTTTTAAATTGTATAGACTTGACACGAGTAAAATCACAACCAAAAGTCATCTTGTATTTTATATATCATTTAGTTGTGTAATCATTAATTCAAATGTATCAATTGCTTTCGCAGAAATATATTGTAAATCTTCTTTAATTTCATAACCATGCACAATCTCATTTCTGCGTTTCTTAATTATGCTAATTTGTTTAGACAACTGTGTTTTTGTTATAGCTAAATCTTCATATTCATAGCACTTTGAGAATATTTTGTAAATCGTAGGTGGAGAATCTTTTATTATTCCTTTCTTTTTTGCTGATATAAAATCTTTTTCTGAAATATAATCCCTCAAGAAATATGTATCATATGTTGTATTCCCTTCAAGGAAACTAGACAATTGCTCATCAGTCAAATATTTCTTCAACTTTTTCTTTGCAAAATAATACGAAAAATTCTCCAAGGCGATATTAATCATAACTATAGCATTTTTATAATCTTGTATCAAAAAATAATCTTTAGCACGATTTTTACTCAATTTCCAAATTTCAGTATCAGACTCTTTCAACTCTTCTGTTATCTTACTTATTTCACTCTCACTTAACGATGGTTTTAAAGAGCCACTAGAAGAAACCGCCATTGATATACTTAATGGTATGTTTTTAATACACACATCGCCTGCATAAGCACTAATTTGATAATTAAATATCATATTCTCATTTAATTCAGAAAGCCAGTATCTTTGAGTTGCTACTATATATTTCTTTAAAAAGAAATTATACACTTTTATCCCTTCATACAATGGCTTAAACACTTCAATACCAGATCTATTTGTTTTAACTAATTCATTGCCATTTACATACTTTCCTATAGTTATTTTTATAATAGAATGATTAACGATTCCATACTTGTCTTTTTCAGTGTAAATGTTATCTCCAACAAATAGTTCTGAGGATTTGCTTCTAATTGTTTCACTCTCTATTGTACAAATGCTATTATCATATTCAAATTGAAAAACTTTTTTATCTTTAATCAGTAAATGATATGGTATTTCCACAACAATGACTGTCTTTAGATCATCATTTAACACCGCATCTAAAATTGCTTTAGTTTCAATTAAGTTTTTCTTAAATTGCTCATTCCAATTTTTGTCATAGAATTTATATATGTAACCAATTAATGTTTGTGCCTCTGTCAATTTCTTTTCATTATTTGCATTTAAATATATCATTATTTTTTCTCTAGCTAGCATTTGTTTCGTAATGCATTCATTTACAAAACTATCTATTGTTGGATACTTTTCTTTAATTTGCAAAGACATTTCAAAGAATTTTTCAGAATTTGAATACTGATTTACCTCTAAATATAGTGAACCCAGACCTCTATAAATGAGATATATATGTGAAATCAACAGAGTTTTATCTTCATCACCTATTATATCAATTTTTTTACAAGCATCTAATCCCATATTTATACGCATTTCATTATTTAATTCTTTTATCGAAATATTCTTGGATGTATTAATGATGAATTCCGCTATTTCTCTGTTATTCACTAAAAATTCTCCTTAAATCTAATTTTTAAAATACAGTTTTCAACATCTTCCGACCTTTTTCGACTTTTGTCAAGTCAGGCTAAAAATTAACATATTACAAATATCATATAACTGATTTTATTTTTCTACCTATTAATTTAGCAACCTATTTAATTATATCATACAGAATATATCTTTTCAATAATTTAAAAAACAAAATCCGCAAGACTATTTCTAATCCTGCGGATAATATTTTTTTAAAATTAAAGTGCTCTTGTATTAATTTCTTCTAAAATTTCGTTTAAGAATTCGTCAACCGATTTTGCACCTTTATCGCCGTCTTTTCTTGAACGAACAGAAACCATATTTTCTTCGATTTCTTTATCACCCAAAATAAGCATATAAGGAACTTTTTCAAGCTGAGCTTCTCTTATCTTATAACCAAGTTTTTCGTTTCTGTAATCAGTTTCTACTCTGATTCCTTTATCTTTTAGAACATTATGAATTTTTTGGGCATAATCAAAATGTTTTTCTGATACAGGAATAATCTGTACCTGAGTTGGAGATAGCCATGTTGGGAATGCACCTGCGTATTTTTCGATTAAAAGTGCAAGTGTTCTTTCATAGCAACCAATTGATGTTCTGTGAATAATATAAGGATTTTTCTTTGTACCATCTGTATCGGTATATTCCATTCCGAATTTTTCTGCAAGCATCTGGTCAATCTGAATGGTGATAAGTGTATCTTCTTTACCAAATACATTTTTAATCTGAATATCAAGCTTAGGACCATAGAATGCAGCTTCGCCGATACCAACCTTATAAGGAATTTCAAGATGGTTAAGAATTTTTTCCATTATATCCTGAGCTTCATCCCATTGTTCCTCAGTACCAATATATTTTTCTCTGTTATCAGGATCCCATTTTGAGAATCTATATGAAACATCCTCGTACAAACCAAGTGTTTTAAGCATATAAATTGCCATTTCAAGACAAGCTTTAAATTCATCTTCAAGCTGGTCGGGACGGCACATTAAGTGACCTTCCGAAATGGTAAACTGTCTTACTCTTATAAGACCATGCATTTCACCTGATGCTTCATTTCTGAATAGTGTACTTGTTTCGTTATATCTAAGAGGTAAATCTCTGTAACTTCTTGCTTTATTTAAATAAGCCTGATACTGGAACGGGCATGTCATAGGACGAAGTGCAAACACTTCTTTATCCTTTGATTCATCACCCAAAACAAACATACCATCCTGATAATGATCCCAGTGACCTGACAATTTATATAAATCAGATTTTGCCATATATGGCGTTTTTGTAGGAATCCAGCCATGTGCATATTCGTGGTCTTCAACAAATCTTTGAAGAATCTGAATAACCTTTGCACCCTTTGGAAGAAGAATTGGAAGTCCCTGACCGATAAGGTCGGCTGTTGTAAAGAAACCAAGCTCTCTTCCAAGCTTATTGTGGTCTCTTTTTCTTGCTTCTTCCTGCTGAGCAATAAATTCGTTAAGCTCTGTTTTATCGGTAAAAGCAGTGCCATAAATTCTTCTTAACATTTTATTGTTTTCGTTACCTCTCCAGTAAGCACCTGTTACACTAAGCAGTTTAAATGCTTTAACAGGCGATGTTGAAAACAAATGCGGACCTGCACAAAGGTCGGTAAAATCACCCTGTTTATAGAAAGAAATTTCTGCTCCCTCGGGCAAATCTTTAATAAGTTCAACCTTATATGGTTCATCTTTTTCCTGCATAAATTTAATTGCTTCATCTCTTGAAAGTGTAAATCTTTCAAGTTTAATATTTTCTTTAACGATTTTTTTCATTTCGGCTTCAATTGCTTTTAAATCGTCATTAGTAAAGCCTTCTTCATAATCAAAATCATAGTAAAAGCCTGTATCAATTGCAGGACCTATTGCAAGCTTTGCAGTTGGATAAAGTCTTTTTACTGCCTGTGCAAGAACATGCGATGCAGTATGACGAAGAATCATTTTACCTTCATCATCCTGGAATGTAAGTATATTAAGCTCACAGTCTTTGGTTATTTGTTTGGTAAGTTCACAAACCTCTCCATCAATAAGTGCGCCCAATGCTTTTCTAGCAAGGCCTTCACTTATTAATTTTGCAACATCATAGGCTGTTGAGCCATTTTCCACTTCGATAATGCTTTTGTCTTTTAGTGTAATTTTTAACATAATTTTCCTCCTGTAAAGTTCTTCGCTACGAATGAAGAACACAAATTATATTAAATTATATTATATGCTTTTTTACATTAAAAGTCAAGCATTATGCATTTTTTTAAAGTTCTTTGAAATTTTAAAACAAGTTGATACAAAGGCAATAGAAACAGCCATAATAGTAAGGTTCACCAAAGTATCACCACCAATAACAAGGGCTTTTTCATAGTTTTTATTAAACAGTTCCAAAAAGGTTTTATAAAGCCCGGAACCTGGCACAAGCGGATATATTCCTATAACAAGAAAAATTATGGCAGGGCGTTTTGAAATTCTTGCAAACATTTCGCACAAAAGCATTAAAATTGCAGAAGAAATAAAATATGCACTTTTATCGTGCGGAATAACAAGATAGATAAAATAACATATTGCTGATACAAAAGATGCGTACAATGCTGTTTTTATGGTTGCACCACGCGCAAAAGATACAAAAACTGCCGCAAAATATGCTAAAAGTGCGTTTAAATATACATTCATACTTTTCTCCTTAAAAATTATAAAACAGCAAAAACTGTTGCCGCTCCTATTGCAAGTGCAACTGCTGTAACTGCCGCATACAAAAGTCGTGCCACACCCGACACCAAATCTCCCCAAACAGCATCTCTTATTGCATTTACGGTTGAAATACCAGGAAAAAGCGGCAGCATTGATGCAATAACAATTATATTTACATTTCCAAAATGAAAAATATTAAAAAATACTTTTGCAAGTATTGCAGGAATTGCACCTCCTGAAACTGCGTAAAAAAACACTATGCGCTCGGATATTTTTGTAATTTTGCTCACAAACTGAACAACACTGCATGATATAAATGCAATTATAAATTCAACAATCCCCCCACCAAGCATAAGAGAAAAAAATCCTGCCGCCATACCAAATGAAAAAATCATAAAAAGTGTTTTACCTTTTTTCTCACTTTCAATAAGTGCAAGTGCTTCGAATGCTGCATCAACATCAATACCATTTTTTACGGCATACCTTGAAAATGTATTGATTTTTTCTATAACTTCAAGATTTATATCCCTTCTTCTTACCGATTTTATTCCACTGTAATGGATATCATTTATGACAATATCTATATTTATTGCAGTTGGAATAGCAAAAACATCAATCTTACCAAAGGTGATTGAATTAAACAAATATACAACTGTTTCTTCTGCCCTATATGTTTCTGCGCCGCTTTCTAAAAGCATCTGACCTGTTTTTAAAAGAAGAGTTAAAATTTTATTGATTTTTTTATCATTCATTTTTTAATCCTTTTAAAATAATATATAGATATTTTACCCTTAAATGCAAAAAAATACCGTCTTGTATAAACAAAACGGTATTTTTATAAATTTAATTAGTCAATTACAATATCTTCAGACTGAACTATAGGAGTTACAACCTCGATATCATTATAAACCTTCATACCTGTACCTGCAGGGATAAGTTTACCAATGATAACATTTTCTTTAAGACCGATAAGCGGGTCTTTTTTACCCTTAATAGCAGCTTCTGTAAGAACTCTTGTTGTTTCCTGGAATGATGCAGCAGAAAGGAATGAATCTGTTGCAAGAGCAGTTTTGGTAATACCCAACAATACCTGTTTAACAACCGGTAAAGCTCCGCCTTTTGCCTCAGCTTCTTCTCTCTTTTCATAATATTCGCCTTTATCAACAAGTGAACCTAAGATAAGATCTGTATCACCAGGATCTTCAACTTTAACTTTATGCATCATCTGTCTTACAATAACTTCTATATGCTTATCGTTAATGTCGATACCTTGTAATCTATAAACTCTTTGTACTTCCTGAATTAAGTACTGCTGAACAGCATCTGCACCTTTTTCAGGGATTTTTAGTAAATCCTGAGGGTAGATTGAACCTTCTGTAAGTTCATCACCAGCATTTAGTACCTGTCCGTTTGTAATCTTAATTCTTGAACCATACGGAATAAGATATGTTACACTTTCTCCAGTTTCCTGATTTGTGATGACAACTTCTCTTTTGGTTTTTTCTTCAACAATCTGAGCAACACCTGCAAGTTCGGTAAGAATTGCAAGACCTTTTGGTCTTCTTGCTTCAAATAGCTCTTCAACTCTGGGAAGACCCTGAGTTATGTCATCACCGGCAATACCACCAGAGTGGAATGTTCTCATTGTAAGCTGTGTACCCGGCTCACCGATAGACTGAGCAGCGATAATACCAACAGCTTCACCAACATTAACAAGTTTACCTGAAGATAGATTTGAACCATAACATTTAGCACAAACCCCAACCTTTGATGTACAGGTAAGAATTGAACGGATTTTAGCTTCTGTAACGCCTGCTTTTGCAACTTTGTTTGCAATAACTTCATCCATAAGCTGGTTTCTCTTAACCAAAACTTCGCCTGTTTCAGGATGAATAATATCCTCTGCACATGTTCTTCCAACAAGTCTGTCTTTGAAGCCTTCGATAATTTCGTTTCCGTCTTTAATATCTTTAACAACGAGGAATTCTTTGGTTCCACAATCATCTTCACGGATGATAACATCCTGAGATACATCAACAAGTCTTCTTGTAAGGTAACCTGAGTCGGCTGTTCTTAGCGCCGTATCAGTAAGACCTTTTCTTGCACCGTGTGAAGAAATAAAGTATTCCTGAACGTTAAGACCTTCTCTGAAGTTTGCTTTGATGGGAACTTCAATTGTTCTACCCTGTGTATCCGCCATAAGACCACGCATACCTGCAAGCTGTCTTATCTGGTCAATACTACCACGGGCACCAGATTTAGCCATCATATATATTGGGTTAAATTCATCAAGGTTGTCAACAAGGGCACTTGTTACATCATCAACTGTTTTACTCCAGGTCTGAACCAAAGCATCATGACGTTCATCGTCTGATAAAAGACCTCTTTTAAACATTTTGGTGATTTTTTCAATTTCTTTTTCTGCACCTTCCAAAAGTCCTTTTTTAGCTTCAGGAATTTCCATATCAGATACAGAAATTGTAATAGCACCTCTTGTAGAATATTTAAATCCTAAAGATTTGATTATGTCAAGAACACCTGCTGTTTCGGTAACATCGTGAACTGCAATACATTTGTCAACAATTTTACCAAGCATTTTCTTGTCAACTACAAACGAAATTTCAAGCGCAAATTTGTTCTTAGGATCGTTTCTGTCAACAAATCCCAAATCCTGCGGAATATTTTCGTTGAATATTAATCTACCAACAGTTGCATCTATTATAGCTTCTTCTTTTACGCCGTTTTCTTCTTTTGAAACAACAACCTTGATAGGCGCATGAAGACCTACTGCGCCTTCATCATAAGCCATGATTGCTTCGTTAAAGCTTGAGAAGAATTTACCTTCACCAACTTCGCCTTTAAAGCAACCATCTTCGGTAAATGTTGCAGGTTTTTTACCAGCTTCTTCAAGCTCGGCATTTAATTTAATAAGTGCTTTGCCTGTTTCACTATCGGTTAAATAAGTCACCTTATCTCCTGCATTTAAGCCTGTATCACCGGGCTCTAAAATTTTAACCTTTTTAGGTTTGGTAATTGTTAAGTAATAGCTACCAAGTACCATATCCTGTGTTGGAACAGTAACAGGTTTACCATCCTGAGGTTTTAAAAGGTTATTTGCAGAAAGCATTAAAAATCTTGCTTCTGCCTGTGCTTCTGGAGATAAAGGAACGTGAACAGCCATCTGGTCACCGTCGAAGTCAGCATTGAACGCTGTACATACAAGCGGATGAAGTTTTAAAGCTCTTCCTTCAACCAAAATAGGCTCAAACGCCTGGATACCAAGTCTATGAAGTGTAGGAGCACGGTTTAGAAGTACGGGATGCTCTTTGATTACATCTTCAAGCATATCCCAAACTTCAGGACGCACTCTTTCTACCATTCTTTTTGCACTTTTTATGTTATGACAGAAACCGTCACCAACAAGTTTTTTCATTACAAATGGTTTAAATAGCTCAAGAGCCATTTCTTTAGGCAAACCGCACTGATAAATTTTAAGTTCAGGGCCTACAACGATAACTGAACGACCTGAATAGTCAACACGTTTACCAAGAAGGTTCTGTCTGAAACGACCTTGTTTACCTTTTAGAAGGTCAGACAATGATTTTAATGGTCTGTTTCCAGGACCTGTTACCGGTCTTCCTCTTCTGCCGTTGTCAATTAGAGCATCAACAGCTTCCTGAAGCATTCTCTTTTCGTTTCTTACAATGATTTCAGGAGCATCAAGCTCTAAAAGTCTTTTTAAACGATTATTTCTGTTAATAACTCTTCTGTATAAATCGTTAAGGTCACTTGTAGCAAATCTTCCGCCATCAAGCTGTACCATAGGTCTTAAATCAGGAGGAATAACAGGAACAACATCCATAATCATCCATTCAGGCTTATTGCCCGAAATTCTGAATGCTTCAACAACTTCAAGTCGTTTTGCAATTCTGATTTTTTTCTGTCCCTGAGCTTCATCAAGTTCATTTTTAAGTTCAACAGAAAGTTTATCAAGATCAATAAGTTCCAAAAGCTTTTTAATAGCTTCAGCACCCATTGATGCCTCGAATTTTTCTTTACCATATTTTTCAACAGTATCACGGTATTCTTTTTCAGAAAGAACCTGTTTTTCCATAAGATTTGTTTTGCCTGGATTTATAACCACATAAGAAGCAAAATACAAAATCTTTTCAAGGTTTCTTGGTGACATATCAAGAATTAATCCCATTCTTGAAGGAATACCTTTAAAATACCAGATATGAGATACAGGAGCTGCAAGCTCGATATGACCCATTCTTTCTCTTCTTACTTTTGAACGGGTAACTTCAACACCACATCTATCGCAGACAATACCTTTGTATCTTATTCTTTTATATTTACCACAATAACATTCCCAGTCTTTCTGAGGTCCGAATATTCTTTCGCAGAACAAACCATCACGCTCTGGTTTTAAAGTACGGTAGTTAATGGTTTCAGGTTTTTTAACCTCACCATGTGACCATTCTCTTATCTGCTCGGGAGAAGCTAAACCGATTCTTATAGCTTCAAATTCGTCATTTGCCTCATTTGCAACCATATTTGATGCATTGTTTTCTATATTACACAAATCAGCCACTCTCCTTTATTAAAATAAATCGTCGTCATCTGCACCGATATCTAAATCAACATCGCCATCAAGGCTGTCAATATCTTCCAGGTCAAGAAGGTCAAGAACATCACCGCCTGCATCTTTAGGCATTGATTTTAAAAGACTTTCAGTAATATCCAAATCTTCTTCATCAGGTTCTTCATCTTCATCAAACAATGGATCTTCCATATCATCTATCAAATCAAAATTTTCTTCTGTGTTTGCATCGTTATTCTCAATCTGCTCAATGATGTCATCGTCATCAGCAATCGGCATCAATTTGATTCCCTGTGCATCGTCATCATCAACCGATTCTCTAAGTTCGATTTCATTATCGTCAGCATCAAGAACTTTAACATCAAGTGCAAGCGACTGAAGCTCTTTAATAAGAACTTTGAAAGATTCAGGAACGCCCGGTTTTGGAACGTTTTCGCCTTTAACAATGCTTTCATAAGTTTTAACACGACCTACAACATCGTCAGACTTAACAGTTAAGATTTCCTGAAGTGTATACGCAGAACCGTAAGCTTCAAGAGCCCAAACTTCCATTTCACCAAATCTTTGTCCACCAAACTGAGCTTTACCTCCAAGAGGCTGCTGAGTAACAAGTGAATAAGGACCTGTTGAACGGGCATGGATTTTATCATCAACCAAATGGTGAAGTTTTAAGTAATACATATAACCTACTGTTACAGGGTTATCAAATGGCTGACCTGTTCTACCGTCGTAAAGAATTGTTTTACCTGTTCTGCTCATACCGGCCTGTTCCAAAGTATCCATAATTTCTTCTTCGGTTGCACCGTCAAATACAGGAGTAGCAATCTTCCAGCCAAGAGCTTTTGCAGCATAACCTAAATGCACTTCAAGCACCTGACCGATATTCATACGAGAAGGTACACCAAGTGGGTTTAGAACAATCTGAAGTGGTGTACCGTCTGGTAAGAACGGCATATCTTCTTCAGGAAGTATTCTTGATACAACACCTTTATTACCGTGACGGCCTGCCATTTTATCACCAACAGAGATTTTTCTCTTTTGTGCGATATAGCATCTAACAAGCTGATTTACTCCGGGAGGAAGCTCGTCGCCATTTTCCCTTGTAAATACTTTAACATCAACAATAATACCGCTTTCGCCGTGAGGTACTCTTAATGATGTATCTCTTACTTCTCTTGCTTTTTCACCAAAAATTGCACGAAGAAGTCTTTCTTCAGCAGAAAGCTCAGTTTCACCTTTAGGTGTAACTTTACCAACTAAAATATCGCCTGAACGAACTTCAGCACCAATACGAACAATACCTCTTTCGTCCAAATCTTTAAGTGCATCTTCACCAACATTAGGAATATCACGGGTAATTTCTTCTGGTCCTAATTTGGTATCACGTGATTCAGACTCATATTCTTCAATATGAATAGATGTAAATACATCCTCTTTAACAAGTTTCTCATTAATTAAAACAGCATCCTCGTAGTTGTAACCTTCCCATGTCATAAAGCCGATAAGAATGTTTTTACCAAGAGCAATTTCACCCTGAGAAGTTGAAGGACCATCGGCAATAATATCGCCTTTTTCAACAACTTCGCCTTTTTTAACAATAGGCTTCTGATTTATACAGGTTCCCTGGTTTGAACGAAGGAATTTGATTAATTTATATTTTCTTAAATTACCGTCTTTTTCTTTAATAACGATAGTATCTGCAGAAACAAAATCAACAACACCGTCTTCTTTTGCAAGAACAACAACGCCTGAATCTTTTGCAGATTTGTATTCCATACCTGTTCCAACAATTGGAGAATCAGGATTTAAAAGCGGAACTGCCTGACGCTGCATGTTAGAGCCCATAAGCGCACGAACGGCGTCATCGTTTTCAAGGAACGGAATCATAGCAGTAGCAACCGAAACAAGCTGTTTAGGAGATACGTCCATGTAATCAACTTTATTACTTTCTATTTCTACAAATTCGTCTTTATATCTTACAATAATTTTCTTTTTCGCAAACTTATTATCCTCTGTAAGAACTTCGTTAGCCTGCGCAATTTTGTAATTATCTTCGATATCAGCTGTCATATATTCAATTTCATCTGTTACAACGCCTGTTTCTTTATCAACCTTTCTGTAAGCAGCTTCAATAAAACCAAATTCATTGATTCTTGCATAACAAGAAAGTGAGTTGATAAGACCGATATTAGGACCTTCAGGAGTTTCGATAGGACACATACGACCATAGTGAGAGTGGTGAACGTCACGCACTTCAAAACCGGCTCTTTCACGGCTTAAACCACCAGGTCCAAGTGCAGAAAGTCTTCTTTTATGAGTAAGCTCTGCAAGAGGGTTTGTCTGGTCCATAAACTGAGAAAGCTGGCTGCTTCCAAAGAATTCTTTAATAGCAGACACAACAGGACGGGAGTTTATTAAAAGCTGAGGTGTAACCGACTCTAAATCCTGAGTGGTCATTCTTTCTTTAACAACTCTTTCAAGACGGGCAAAACCAATTCTGAACTGATTTTGTAATAGCTCGCCTACTGCTCTTATTCTTCTGTTACCCAAATGGTCAATATCATCAGTTGTACCCATCTGGTAAGAAAGGTTATTATGATAGTTAATTGAAGCAAGAATATCGTCAAGAATAATGTGTTTTGGAATAAGGTCATCAATTCTTCTTAAGATTTCTGCTTTAACATCTTCTTCTTTATCAAAAACATCTAAAATTTCTTTAAGTACAACAAAACGAACTTTTTCTGTGATGCCTAAATCAGAAACATCAAAAGACACATGGTCACTAAGGTTAACCATGCCGTTTGAAAATACTTTTACTTCTTTGCCTTCGTAATCAAGATATACAACATTGATACCTGATTTTTCGATTTCTTTAGATACATCAATGCCGATTACATCGCCTTTTTTAACGTAAAGCTCGCCAGTTTCTTCATCAACAATATCTCTTGCAGCAGTTAAGTTTCTGATTCTTTTAGAAAGTGCAAGTTTTTTGTTGAATTTAAAACGGCCAACGCGCGACAAATCATAGCGTTTTTCATCATAGAAAAGC
>SVJU01000039.1 GCA_015068825.1 Oscillospiraceae bacterium
GAGTTTTTCGCAGAGCGTCAGGAACCGGCTGCGCTTGAAAAAACTTCAAGCGCAAGCTAAAAATTTTTGTCGTGTGCTTGACATACGGGTGCCGAAGATTGTGATATTTAAAATGGATTCCCAAATCTTTCTTGCAAACCCTCGACATAAATTTTATACTATTTGTAGTGAGCATATCTCCGTTAAGCTTCACATTTACAAAATCATCAATTTCCATAAGGAATTCTTTGTTTCTTTCAAGACGATTTGTAACAAAATTGCGCCTGTATCCATCTCCATATAATTTCTTATTATCCTCATGGTGTTGTTTAAGCTTTTTTAGATACTCGCAGAAACTATCCGTTATATTTACACTACGATATGCATTCTTTGTTTTCAAAGGACAAAAACACCATTTTCTATCTTGAAATAGCAATTGCTTCCATACCTTGATTTTTTTGTTTTCAAAATCTATATCAGGCCATTGGAGGGCAAACGCCTCACTTTCTCTAAGTCCAGTGTTAAGAGCTATATAATATGAAACAATAATGTTTGTGCCTTGCAAACGGTTTTCCATCAAACGGCGTTCTTCATCGTTGTATGTTTTTATTTCTCCAACATGACGCGGATCGGGTGGCGCTGTAACAGCTGGGAAAATGTTTTTCTTTGTATATTGTCGTTTATGAGCAAAGCCAAACAATACTTTCAACAATTTAAAAAGTCCTTTGACATATTCCTCGCTATAAGTTATCATTTTCTCGTTGATAAAATCATCAATCATACTTGAAGTTATCTGATACATAAAGTATTTATCAAAAGGCTCCTGTAAATGATTTCTGTAAAGAGACTTATACCTGACAATTGTTGCGTAGGCACGAGTAGCAGGTGCTTCTTTTTCTATAAACTCATTATATACCTCGCAGAAAGTTATTTTTTTGTTTTCTACAAAGTCTCCAGTCATATTATAATTGTATATGACCTCATTCATAGCTTTAGTTGCATCACTCTTTGTTCGGAAACCACTTCTCTCAATTTGATTACGCTTTCCATCCACCACTCCAAACTCAACTCGGTAAGACCATGTCGCTCCTTTTTTACGAACACTACCTTGCATAACTTAATCCTCCTTTGCGGTATTCTTACTTTAATTTTAGCAAATAAATAACAGGAATCTTAAGTTTTGAAGCAAAAATTTTTTCCCACGTAAAAAACAAGTTCTACACCCCTCAAACCCGCATGGTTACTGGGTTTAACGGCATTTACGTGGGAAAGGGATGAAAAAATGCATTTTCAAACCGTTTTTCCCACGGATTTCCCACGCGACAGAAAAATACAATAAAATACAACAAAACCCGATTAACGCAAATTTGTTAATCGGGTTTCAAGACCAAGTGGCTGAAAAGCCTTATTTTAAGCCATTTTCAGAGTGTATCTAATTGTATCTAATCGTATCTAATTAGAATTAAAAGAATCTCTTCAAAAGGCCCTCAAATGCTTTTCCATGTCGGGCTTCGTCTCTTGCCATTTCGTGAACTGTATCATGAATAGCATCAAGGTTATTCTTTTTAGCGCAAGCTGCCAAATCAAATTTACCTTTTGTTGCACCATATTCACAATCAACTCTCCATTTAAGGTTAGCTTTTGTATCGGCTTTCATATTAGCTTCTAAATCTTCACCAAGAAGTTCAGCAAATTTTGCAGCATGTTCTGCTTCTTCGTAAGCCGCTTTTTCCCAATACAAGCCAACTTCAGGATATCCTTCACGATGTGCAATTCTTGCCATGCAAAGATACATACCAACTTCTGAACATTCACCATTGAAGTTTGCCATTAACTGTTCAAAAATATATTTTTTATCTTCTTCTGATATATCAGGATTATTTTTAACTGTTTTACCATAAACACCATATTCATGTTCAGCAGCTAATTTTTCGCCTTCTTTCATAATTGTGAATTTTTCGCCTGGAACACCGCAAAGAGGGCATTTTTCAGGAGCTGTTTCACCTTCATGAACATAACCACATACTGGACATACAAATTTTTTCATAATAAATTACCTCCAAAATACATTTTCTTTTAGTTTATTCTATCATTTTATTTTTAAATTTTCAAGATTAAAATAAATATTTTTGTATATTTTTTGTTATATATTTCTGCTACGATATTTAGTGGGCGAAACTTTGTAATATTTTTTAAAAATTCTGCTAAAGTAAAGCGAGTCGGAAAAACCTGTCATATTACTTATTTCAGAAACATTCAGCATAGTATTGTTAAGTAAATACAATGCCTTTTCAAGCCGTATTTTAAGAAGATACCGATGTGGCGGAAACCCGGTAATTTCTTTAAATAAATGTTCAAACCTGTACTTACTTAAACTACACATATTTGCATATGTTTCCATATCAGTCTTTTCGCAACAATCTTCGCGCATTTTTTCTATAACAGCATAAATAAGATTTTTGCTTTGCGTATTTTCACACGAATAATTATCTGTAGCATAACGCGATATTTCTGCCACAAGCTCAATTAATTTTGCTTCACACAAAAGCTTATGCTGATAATCTTTAATTGTAAACTCTTTAATTATTGCATCAAAAACGCCTGAAATATTATTTCCATCTTTTAAGCTATACACAGATTTTATCCATAAATTTGCTCTCTTTAAAAGTCCTTCGGCACCTAATCCAGAAAAATGTATCCAGTAATTAACTGTATCTTTTTCATGAGTATAAAACTGTTTTTGATGCGATTTGTAAACAAGAACATCTCCTTTTTTTAAGAAATGCATTTTACCATCAACTTCAGCTTCGAGAATGCCGGATTCAACATAAATAAGGTGAAAATCCACTCTGCCTTTTGAACGTAATATTGAAAAATTTCTGTTTTGATTCTGATTTTTTCCGCAACTGTTAATATGCAGATATTCATTTGAAGCAAAATTAGTTTTGTCGTTAAATTCAGTAACTTTTGTTTGCATATCATCACTTCCGTATTTAATAATATCATCAGCACACATATATGTCAATAGCAATTTTGTCCATATTTTACAACACATTATCCATTGTATAAACAATAAAAAATAAATATAATAAAATCATAAAAACCTAAAGGATGTGTTTTAATATGAAAAAGTTTGCTTTTATTGGCGCAGGAAGTTTGCAGTTTACATCGAGCTGTATGAGAGATTTACTGACTTTTGACGCATTTAAAGATTGCGAAATTGCTCTTATGGACATAAATGAGCAAAATCTTAACAATATTTATAAAGTGTGCGAAAAAATTAAAGAAGCTATGAACTGTCCTGATTGCAAAATCACAAAAACAATGAGTCGTGAAGATGTATTAAAAGGCGCAGATGGCGTTTTGTGCACTGTTTTTAATGGTGATGTAGATATCTGGCGACATGAAATAGAAATCCCAAAAAAATACGGTGTTGACATTAATGTTGGTGACACAAGAAGCGTTTCGGGAATTTTCAGGGCATTAAGAAATATCCCTCTTATGCTTGATATTTGTAAAGATATTGAAAAATACTGTCCTAATGCTGTATTTTTAAACTATACAAATCCAATGCCTATGCTTTGTCAGGCGATGCAAAAGCACTCAAATGTTGAAGTTACAGGATTATGTCATAGTGTTCAGCATACAATTGAAATGTTATCTGAATGGCTAAATGTTCCAAAAGATGAAGTTGTATATAAATGTGCAGGTGTAAATCATCAGGCGTTTTATACAGAACTTTCTCACAATGGCATAGATTTATATCCAAAGTTAAGGGAACTTTTAAAAAATCCAGAATACTATAATAAAGAACTTGTAAGAAATGAAATGTTTTTACAACTTGGTTATTATGTAACTGAATCAAGTGGTCACAACTCCGAATACAACCAATGGTTCAGAAAACGCCCTGACCTTATCGAAAAATATTGCAAAAACGGCACAAACTGGAATCCCGGCGAATATGCTTTTTCTTTAAATATTCGTTTAGACAGAAAAAAAGACCCTCAAAAGCAATATGACGAATTCCTTGCCAAAGATGTTGAAACTAAAAAAAGCTGCGAATATGCAGGCGAAATATTCAATGCTCGTTTTGGCGACGGAAAACCGTTTGTATTTAACGGAAATGTTTTAAATCATGGTTCTATTTCAAACCTTCCATACGATGCCTGTGTTGAAGTACCGGTTGTTGCGGATAGAATGGGCTTTAAAACAACAATCGCAGGTCCCCTCCCCGACCATCTTGCAATTATAAACAACATAACCGCAAGACTGGAAAGTTTAGTTGTTGAAGCAGCAATGCGAAAGGATAAAGAAGCTGTTTACCACGCGGTATTTATGGATCCATTAACATCAGCAGTTTTAAGTCTTGAAGAAATAAGAAAAATGTGTGATGAAATATTTGAAAAAAATACTGCTTTTTTAGGTGATTATAAATAATAAAAATTTTTAATTTTTTCAAAAAAGTTCTTGACATTGTAAAGTTAATGTGTTATTATAATAAGGCAGTTTGAAATTACGACTGCCTTTGACATGCGGCTGTGGCGGAATTGGCAGACGCGCTAGACTTAGGATCTAGTGTCCCCGACGTGAAGGTTCAAGTCCTTTCAGCCGCACCATATCGAGTGTTCTTATAGGATTTAAATAGTTCTATATGAACACTTTATTTTTTTGTTTTAAAATAAATTCCAAGCATAAAAAAACGCCTTGCAATAGCAAGGCATTTTTAACTTAAATTATTTTATTAACAAAGATAATACAAAAGAAATAACTATAAATAAAATAGCCATAACTGTTGTTAGTCTTGACAAAAAACCATCTAAGGTTCTTGCTTTGTTTTTACCAAAGAATGTTTCAGCACCGCCAGCGATTGAACCAGATAGGCCAGCCTGTTTACCTGACTGCATAAGTACAGATACTATTAAAACAAGTGAAACTATAATCTGTACCACTATTAATATAGTTTTTAAAATTGCCATTGAAATTACCTTCCTTTTATCTTTAATGTTATAATTTTCAAATCATACTACTAAATTATACCACGGCAAAAACAAAAATGCAATAGCTAATTTTAATTTTTTTATTTTGTTTTACGAAAGGGCTGCATTAATAGCTTTTTTTGTAAAATAGTCCGATACAACATCATCTAAAGATATGGGTGTTACTATATTTTCTACCATTTTATCTGCAAATTTATAAATTTCATCTTCATCTTTTGTAATACAGTTTATTTCCCTCTGCTGAACAACCTTATTTTTAAAATAATCGGTGTAATGCTTAACTATTTCTATTCCGTAGTTTTTTTCATATTCATTTTTATCATTTGCTTTTCTTGTTTCCAAAATGTAGTAATCAAGAAAAAAGCTCTTGTCGAGATAAGTTAAATCATCAAGCATAACCTTTTGACTTTTATAAAACTTCTTTTCCAAAAAAAATACCCCCGTTTGTTATAAATTTATTGCTTACAATAAATTATACATCACGCATAAGGCATTTGTATATTAAAAAATATCGCATAAACCACCTTAAAAACCAAGCAATTTACAAAATTACTCATATTTAAATAAATTGTACTCATTTTTTTGTCTAATGCTGACGTATACTGCGATATTTTATTTAAATGAAATTTTCCACATCTTCTGTTTTATAAATTTTTGTTAGTATAATTGCTAGTGCAGGACCAAGTATTAATCCCAAAAAACCAATTAGTTTAAACAGAACAAACATACTGACAAGCATTACCAAAGGATGCACTCCAAGCTTTGAGCCCATAATTTTTGGCTCTAAAAATTGTCTTACCAAAGCTATTATTACATATAATCCAAAAAGAACTATTGATATTTTGTAATTGCCCGAAAGAAAATTAAACAGTGCCCATGGTATAAGAATTATTCCCGAACCAAAAACAGGAAGTGCATCTAACAAAGCAACAAGCACAGCCATTAAAAAAGCATATTTAATTTTAAGAATTAAAAATCCTGTTATCAGTATTATAAAGTTAATACACATGAGTATTAACTGACTTATTAAATAACCGCCAAGTGCCGTTTTTAATATATCCTTTAATTTTTTTATACCTTCTAACATCTTTTTTGGAAGCACCGTTGAAAAAACATTTTCGATTTTATCTTTGTCTGCACAAATAAAATATGTGGCAATTATAAGAACTATTGTAAAAATAAAAATATCAGGAATTGAAGAAGCAATGTTTTTTGCGGTATTAAATGCAATGGTTGTAGCAGGCTTTACAAAATTTGAAAGTGAGTTTTTTATGTTAATAATTATATTATCTATAAAAAGCTGCTTTGTTGTGGGAAGCTTTAAATAAAAATCGTATATACTCTGCACCCACTTTGGAAAAGTATAATTTCCATAAAAAATATCAGGCAGAATCTGCGATAATCCCTGCATTGCAAATACTGCCTGATAAATTACATTAAATAATATTAAAATAAATGATGAAATTATCAAAAGCATTAAAATTATTATTGCAATCCTTTTTGGTACTTTATGTTTGTAATGAAGTTCATTAACTATCGGCGTAATCAATAGTGATATAAAATATGCTATAACAAACGGCAAAATAAGCTTAAATGTTTTTGGTACAATAAAAAACAAAATTGCCGCAAACAAAAACACATACACACTGTTTACAATAAAACTTATTGCTTTTTCTTTTTTCAAACATCACCACTCGCTTTATTTTAAAAATTCACTCAAAAGCTTGCATCCTTTGTCATAATATTTAGCGGCTTTTTTAGCGTTTTCCTCGGTGTAGCTTGAAAAGATAGAATCTTTTTCGTTGGTGCTATCATATAAAACATATGGAACAGCATCACGGGTGTGAGTTCTTAAATCAAGAGGTGTAGGATGATCTGGAAGAACTAATATTTTATATTTCTCTCCTATTTTATTCATTTCGTCAATAATATATCCAACAATTTTTTCGTCAATTAATTCAATTGATTTAACTTTGTTTTCAATTTCGTGTCTGTGACCACATTCATCGGGTGCTTCAAGATGAATATACATAAAATCTGCACCATTTTTAAGTGCATCAACCGCTGCTTTTGCTTTGCCGTCAAAATTTGTATGAATATTGCCTGTTGCACCTTCAACATCAATAGAATTAAGCTCTGCACAAATTGCAATACCTTTTATAAGGTCAACCGCAGAAATAACTGCACCGTCAAGACCATATAATTTTTTAAAGCTTTCAAGCTTTGGTTTTTTACCTTCACCCCAAATCCAGATTGAGTTAGCAGGATTTAATCCTTTTTTCACTCTTGCAATATTTACAGGATGATTCTTAAGTATTTCATAGCTCTTTTTCATCATATCAAATATGATATCGGCACCATCGCCCTTTGGAATATAATCACCAAGTCTTTTTTCTAAAATATCGTGAGGTGGTGTAAGTTCAACATTTAACGAGCCTTTATCCCACACCATTGCATGACGATAGCTAACTCCCGGGTAGAATGTTAAATATTCATTTTTAAATGCTTCATTTACAGCCTTTATAAGCTCTCTTGCTTCCTCGGTTGTAATTTCATCAGCGCTATGGTCAACAACTCTTTTATCTTCGTAATTTTCTTCATCAGAAACTGTTACAACATTGCATCTGAAAACAACATCAGTTTCTTTAATATCAACGCCCATACTAACTGCCTCAAGAGGTGATCTTCCTGAATAATAAATTTCGGGGTCATATCCCATTGCCGAAAGATTTGCAACATCACTTCCAGGTTTTAAAGACTTGGGTACGTTTGACACAAGACCAATTTCACCTTTTTGGCAAAGATAATCAATTCTTGGTTTTTTCGCACACTCAAGCGGTGTTTTATTGCCAAGTTCCTTAACTGGATAGTCAGACATTCCATCGCCTAAAACAACTATATATTTCATTTTATTTTCTCCTTTCATTTAATATTAATGCCGAAGCATAAAACTTCGGCATTAAAGTAAAATTTAAATTATTCTACAAATGTAATCCAGTTTAGCTTATCTTCTCTTGTGCCACCCTGAATACCTGTGATTTCATCATAAATTTTCTGTGATAACTCGCCGATTTTTCCGCCGGAAATTGTCATAACATCGTCTTTGTAACGAAGTTTACCAACAGGTGAAATAACAGCTGCTGTACCTGTACCGAAACATTCTTCAAGTTTACCTGACTTTTGTGCTTCCAAAAGTTCATCAACAGAAATTTTTCTTTCTTCTACTTCATAACCCCAGTTTTTGCAAAGAGTTATAACAGAGTTTCTTGTTATACCAGGAAGTATACTTCCGTTAAGCATTGGAGTTACAATTTTTCCATCAATTTTAAAGAAGATGTTCATTGCGCCAACTTCTTCAATATATTTTCTTTCAACACCATCAAGCCACAAAACCTGAGAATATCCGTCATCGTGTGCTTTAACCTGTGCTGCAAGTGATGCTGCATAGTTACCGCCTGTTTTTGCGTAACCCATACCACCTTTAACTGCTCTTACATATTCGTCTTCAATCCAGATACCAACAGGTGCAAGTCCGCTTGCATAGTAAGCTCCGCTTGGAGAAAGAATAATAATAAACATATATGTTTTAGATGGTGCAACACCTAAGAATGGGTCTGTAGCAATGATAAAAGGTCTTATGTATAAAGATGTGCCAGGTTCTGTTGGAATCCAGTCCTGATCAACTTTAACAACAGCTTTAACAGCTTCAACAAAATCTTCTTCAGGAAGACGCGGAATACAAAGTCTGTCGTTTGTATCGTTTGTTCTTTTAGCATTCATTTCAGGTCTGAAAAGTCTTGCTTTGCCATCTTTGCCTCTGTAAGCTTTAAGTCCTTCAAACATTTCCTGTCCATAGTGGAATACCATTGCAGCAGGTGATAATGTAATATTTTCAAAAGGAACTATTCTTGCATCGTGCCAGCCTTTACCTTCTGTGTAGTCCATAACAAACATATGGTCTGTAAAATTATGTCCGAAGCCTAAATTCTTTTGATCTGGTTTAGCTTTTGGCGCGGTTGTTTTTTCTATTCTGATTTCCATTATTATCAATCCTTCCTTGCAAATAAATAAAATTAATATCAAGTATAATTATGCAACAAAAATCAAAAAAAATCTACCCCTTTTTTAAAATTTTAGTAAATTTCTATAAATAAGTTATTTTATATTTACAATATTACTAAATTGTGTTAAAATATTTTACGGTAATAAATATATTTTAGTATATAAGCTTTAAAATAATGGGGGTTTTTAAAATGATACTTGTAACAGGCGGTGCAGGATTTATAGGAAGTCATACCTGCGTTGAGCTTATTAATGCAGGATACGAAGTTGTTATTGTTGACAACCTTTCAAATTCTAAATACGAAGCAGTAAACAGAATTGAAAAAATCACATCAAAAAAAGTTAAATTTTATGAAGCAGACATTCTTGATAAAGATGCCTTAAACAAAATTTTTGATGAAAACAAAATTGAAGCTGTTATTCATTTTGCAGGTCTTAAAGCTGTTGGTGAGTCTGTTTCGATTCCTTTAAAATATTATCATAACAACATCACAGGAACTTTAATTCTTTGTGAAGTTATGAAAGAACATAATGTTAAAAAGATAGTATTTTCTTCTTCGGCTACAGTTTACGGAAGTCCAAAATCTGTTCCTATTAAAGAAGATTTTCCATTATCTACAACCAATCCTTACGGAAGCACAAAGCTTATGATAGAAAATATTCTTCGTGACCTTTATGTTTCAGATAACGAATGGTCTATTGCACTTTTAAGATATTTCAATCCTATTGGTGCTCACGAAAGCGGACTTTTGGGCGAAGACCCCAATGGTATTCCAAACAACCTTGTTCCATACATTGCAAAGGTTGCGCAAGGGTCTCTTGAGCAATTAAGCGTTTTTGGAAACGACTATCCAACACACGACGGTACAGGTGTTCGTGATTACATTCACGTTGTTGATTTAAGCTTAGGTCACATAAAAGCTCTTGAAAAGGTTCTTAACTCTACAGGTGCAGATGCATACAATCTTGGAACCGGAACAGGTTACAGTGTTCTTGATGTTGTAAAAGCATATGAAGAAGCAAGCGGTGTGAAGGTAAACTATAAAATAGTAGATAGACGCCCCGGTGACATAGCAGAATGCTTTGCCGACCCTGAAAAATCTAAAAAAGAGCTTGGCTGGACTGCAAAGCTTGATATTAAAAAAATGTGTGAAGATTCGTGGAACTTTACAAAGAAAAACCCAAACGGACTATAATTAATTTATAAAGCGAAGATTAAATAATCTTCGCTTTTTTAAGGAGTAACAAATGGCAAAAAACTTCTCAGTCAACATAATTTCAGACATAGAAAATATGACGTCGCATAAAGATTTCTACCATATTTTTTCAAAACATATAAAAGCAAGAAATATAAAATACATATTTTATTTTGCTAAATACTGGAAGTATATTCCGGACGAGTATTTTTACGATTTATATAAAGAAATTATGTGCGATGTAAAAAGGAATGATTATTTCAAAGAGCTTTTTGGGTTAAATATTGAAAAAAGAATTAAAAGCTTTAATAAAAATGATACCACCTATAATACATATCTTAAAGAAAAGCTTGATGAAGACGGTTATCTTACAATATACAGAGGTCATACCGACTATATTTTAAGAAATACTGCATCGTGGACATTAAATAAAAATTTTGCGCATTGGTTTGGCAAAAGATATGCTATTCTTAATAGCCAGAATGGTTATTATGTATATACGGCAAAGGTAAGTCTTAAAGATATTTTTACATACCTTAACGATAAAAACGAAGAAGAAATTGTTGTAACAGCAAAGTATTTAAAATCAAGAAAAAAGGAATATTTTGAATTTAAAAATCCACTCGTTAAATAGAGTGGATTTTTATCCAATTATTCAATATCTTCTTTGGTATTAGGCCCGAAATCGTAAATATCCTTGTAGCTTTCAATTTCATCATCGTTTAAGTTTGTTCTTTGCATAAGTCCTGTACAATCAGTTGCAGATGCAGCTTTAAAGGTGTCAAACAAATTTTCATCTTCAAGGTGTGGAAATACAGGCAAAATTTTTTTATCACTCAAAAAAATCACTCCTTCAAGAGTATTATTTGTATTTTATTTTTTAATATGCAAAATAAAAAACGGGCATCAGCCCGTTTTAAATTATTTCTTTTTTAAAATATAAAAAATTCGCTCGCTATCTTCATTTACATCATTCATAGTATAGCCATCGCATTTTTTTATAATTTCAAAACCGTTTTTTATAGCAAGATTTTCGATTTCAAAATCTTCATAACACCTTTCTGTATGAAGCTCATCAAAGCGTGTATATTTTTCGTTTTCATTCACAAAAAATGTTAAATAAAAATCACAAAGCTTATTTTCTTTATCGTAATCATTTTCCCACACATAATAAATTTCATCACTATCGTAAGTAAAAATATTATCTGAAAGAATGTTTTCAAATTTATAAGGCGAATTTATATCAAATACAAAAAGACCTTGAGGATTAAGATAGTTATTTACAAGTGAAAAAAGCTTATCTAATTTTTTTATATCGGTTATGTGATTAATACTGTCTAAAAGACAGCAAATTGCATCCATAGTACCATAAAGTTCAAACTGGCATATATCCTGATTAAGATACAAAATATTTTTACCAACGCTTTTTTTAGTTGCA
>SVJU01000006.1 GCA_015068825.1 Oscillospiraceae bacterium
TATCGTTTAATTCTTTTTCTGTTAACTCTCTTCTGTATTCTCTATGTTTTCTTGATTCTATAAATTCAAGTTGTCTTCTTATATTTTCCGTCATTTAATTTGCACCCCTTAATAAAAACATTCATATTTTTATTATATAAATAATAAAGAATATGTCTTTGCACTTTTGCAACATTATTTTGCACTATTGACAAATCTGCCGGCTATCCATATAATAAAAGAAAGAGGTGATTATGATGTATTACAAACCAACCACACCATATAACTCACTTGAAATTAAAAGCATATATACAATCCATTATTTTGAATATCACAAAGATTTTTCATTTTCGGGCGAAAAGCACAATTTCTGGGAAATTATGTATGTCGACAGGGGTGAAATCGCAGCTACTGCAGACGAAAAAAGTTTTGTATTAAAACAAAATCAGCTTGTTGTTTATTCTCCGGATGAATTCCATGCTCTTCACGCAAATAACATTACAGCACCAAATACTATAATCGTTTCATTTGACTGTAATTCAAAAAGCTTAAATGCTCTTAAAAATCAGATTTTTTATATCAATGAGCATATGCGTTCGATGCTTGCCGGAATAGTGCGTGAAGCCAAAAAGGCTTACTCAAACAATTTAAGCGACCCCGAATATAGAAAATTAATAAAAGCAAAAAGAAAACCGGAAGGAACTGACAGCTTTGCAGCAGAACAAATGATAACCTGTTATTTGCAAATGCTTCTCATAGAATTGCTGCGTAGTGGCGGATACAACCGACACACACGCAAAAGCACCGTGCAGAAAAATGAATTTGCCGATAAATTTAAATTGATATCCAATTGGATTGATGACCACATAGACAGAAAGTTTACAATAAATGATTTATGTGCAGAGTGTATTACAAATAAGCAAACATTAGAAAACATTTTCAAAACCAATGTAGGAATGAGTGTTATAGAATTTTGCAGAAAAAGAAAGATTGATTTTGCCAAGAAATATTTAAGAGAAGATGCACTAAACATTACACAGATTTCTGAAAAACTCGGTTTTTCGTCGGTTCATTATTTTACCAGAACATTTAAAAAAGTTGAAAATATGACACCCTCCGAATATGCAAAATCTGCAAAAGCCATAATTGACCATTCTGAGCGTGTCTCTAATCCTAAAATTAAATAGCAGTTGTTTTTTTATGTTTCAAAATTTTGATTTTATATTTCAAATCCATCTGTCACTCCGCTCAGTCTCGAGGTATCTTTCTTTACATAGTACATCTTAAGTTATCTGTGAAGTCGTATGTCCAAGTATATCTGCCACTTGCTTTGACCTGAGTGCTTTTATCGTGCCATTAGGTTGCTTTACTCCGTTAACTAGATGGCTAGCGAAGGTATGCCTGAGCGAATGCAGTCCTTTTGTTTCTATGTTTGCGTCTTTGAGTATCCGATAGAATCTCTTACGGAAGTTTACAGGATTAGTGTAATTTCCGTGTTCGTCACATATCAGCGTTGAATCCTCCCCGAAGCAGTATTCCTTTCTTAGCTCATTAATCGCCTTGATTGCGGCATCATTCAGTGGTACGGTTCGTTTACTTGTCAGGGCCTTTGTTTTTCCTACTTTGGATTTTCTGCCGCCGATTGCTTTAGTTCCTTCTCGTATTCCTTGATACGCCTATATTCTCTGGGCATAAAAAATCCTCCTATGGTAGTTTATATTATTCTACCATAGGAGGGTGTTTTTTTCTATTGTCTGTTTTTACTGGTTCTGTTCACTGGTTATCGGGGCTCTTATAATCAGCTTATATCTGATGCACTTATTATATGAGATGCAACAAGTGGCATTGCGCTTTGCATACTATCCCAAATAAACGCTTTAACTGTGTATTCACCTGTTTGCGGCATTGTAACTGTTGCTGTAACATTGTTTGTTTTGCCAATTTCAAGTGTAACAGTAGCTTTAGAATAACTTGAGCTTATTAAGTTGTCTGATTTGTCATATACAGCAAGCACCAAAATTGCAGTTTTTGGTGTATCTGTATTGTTTTTAACTGTTTTTGTTATTGTAAGTGTTGATGAAGGTGTAATGTTGCCTTCATATACAGTACTTACTACTTCGTATGACTTTCCGCTTGTAATTGAAAATGTTTTTGCGCTTGTTACCTCGCTTGTGCCATCTTCAAATACAACTTCAGTTGTTATGCTGTATTCACCAATTCCTACATCGTACATTCTAAGTACATAGTCATATCCATCTTTATACACCTTACCGTAAATTTCATCTTCCCCATTTTTAAATGTAACTTCGGATACAACCTTTTCAACAGGCACTATAACTGTTGTTCTGAGCTCTATTGTATCGCCTTCTTTAAAATTACCTGATGATACAGGTGTTTTTTGCAAAATGCTTGAAGATGACATATCAGCATATTCTATTTCGCTGGCTATTTCTGTGTAAAGTGTAGGTGCATTTTCTGTGTTGTCGATTATAACTTTTGTTCCAAAGCCCTCGCTTGTTTCTTGTACAATAAGATTATCAATATAAAGTGATGTTGCAAATACTCCGTTTGGTGCATTTATCTGGTCAATTAAAAGCGAATTTCCTTTTGCATTTACAAAAGTTTCGCTGATGGTAACATCAAACGAAAATGGCTGCCACTGACCCGCTAAAACTGTAAATTCCGCACCTGTGCCGGTTGTAATATCATCTGAAGATAAAGATGCAATGCCCATTCTTACATTTGTTGATTCAACTAAGTCATAATTTGTATATATACCGTTTGCATACGTCCTTCCTGTTGTGCTTGCTTTTATCATTCCTGAAATTTTGTATTTTCTGCCGATATCATCACTTGTAAAATTAGAATTTTTAAATATATTCAAAATTTTTATATTTTCAGCAGATTTTTTAACATCAACAATATGCAAACTTCCGTTGCCTTCATAATATTCTGCATTTGTTATGCTTATGTTTTCAATCGCATTTGCATCGCTTAGTATATAATCTGCATCTTTAACAAAATTTATGGCAGTGTCAAAGTTAAAGTTTACAACTTTCATACCATCTTTTGTTAAAGCCTCAAGAATAAATGTAATATCGCCACCTGTGTTTTCTGTTACAAAATCAAGTACATCAACTGTATATTCACCTTTATCTGCAATATCAACAGTTGAAACAAGTGTTGCATCTAAAACAGATGGTGAATTATTCCAATTAAGCTCGTTTTGTGTCCATGATGCATTTGCAATACCGTAAATATTTACTTTTTGAGTTGCATTATCTTTTACTGTAAACTTAAGCTCTGCTTTATTGGCATTTGCAAAGTTATCTGATGCAAATTTTAAATATGTATTTTTAACACCTGCAAGAGTTTGTGCTACCTGTGCATTATTACCTACTGCAATTTTTGCATTATAACCTGCGTTTTCAAACATACTATCTCCGCTTTGAACGAAAGAATCTGCAACAGCATTTACTGATAACACTTCTTCACCAGTTGTATATACAACGCAAGGTGGATTTGTATTTTGCTGCTCAACAATTTCATAAACCTCAACATCGTCTATATACACAGAACCTACTTTGTGAGCTATTGCATCTACAAAGTTTGTTGCACTTCTTTCAAAAGTAAGCATTGTTCCCTGTTTGGTTGCATCCGCAGTTGCCATTTTTTCTGTTATTTCAAACTCATATATGTACTGAGCCCACTGTGATGTGGTGGTCATTATTTTACTTCCAACAAAGCTTGTTCCACTAATTGACATATGTCCGACTTTCATTTTAATGCCGTCAACGCTACCTTTTGCCCAGAATTTAACTCTGAATTTTCTGCCAACATCTGCACTTGTAAGTGATCTGTCATTTTCAACTGTGTTATATAGCTTAAACCTTATAAGTCCTTTACTTGACATATCAGCATATTCTCTTGAATATGTAATATGCATCGAACCACTTTTTGTAGTGTCGCCGTATGTATGATCACAGTCTCCACTGTACGCTCTTGATCCACCGGAAGCTGAACCACCGGATCTAAACACATCTGTTGAAGAATATTCAGCAGTAGTAGTTCCTCCGTTTTCAATGGTAGAATCGTCAAATGAATTTGAATATCCAAGAACCTCTTTATATGTTGAATCTAATGATTCAATCTCCATATCAGCTTTTTCAAGCTCCCAAACAACAAGGTTATCAATGTAAACTACATCTGCACCTGTTGCTGATCTTTCGAACGACAAAAGCGTATATTGACCATCAATAACTTTTTGAGTAACTTCAAAAATTATATCGTCGCCAAGCGATGTCCATGTATTTGCTTTTGCTGTTACCGAGTGCTTTTGTTGGCTGTTTTGAGCATTTGTTGTATCAATATCACCCATAAGCAGCACGGAAAATGTTGCATCCTCATCTTCTGCATAAACATATCCTGTTACTTTGAATTTTCTACCCAAATCCGCCTGTGTAAATGCATTTTCGCCTTTACTTCCCGGAATAATTGCATTGTAGAATTTTATTCTTGATGAGCCTTTTGCTGTTTTTTGAACAAGACTCTTTCCGCTTGTACCCTCAGGATAGTTTTTATCACTTGAAAGATATATATTATTTTTGTTCTGATTTCCACCTGTCATAAAGTCTGTTTCATAAACAAAATCTGTCATATCATCAAATGTATAATTGATTATTTTTGTATCTGCAGTTATAACAATTGTTGCATAATCGTTGCCTGCTTCATTCATTGCTTTTGCATAATTTGTTATATCTACTGTGTACTTTCCTGCCCCATTTATGTTTAGTGTTGCAATCGGCGTACCACCATACATGTAAGTTTTATCAACTTCAAAAGCATGTCTGTCGTTTCCAACAGCATTATACCAGTTAATAGTTGCTTCGTTCCAATTATGAAGGCTTGTTTCGCCGTTTGTATCAACACCATAAACATTTATTTTTTGATTACCTTCACTTGTTACATTAAGCATAAGTTCTGCTTTATCTATTGTATTTACAGCATCGGAAACATCAATTTTTATGTATCCTTTTTTGTTTCCTGATAAAATAGAAGGTGTTTCGCTGCCATTAATGTAAAGGCTTGCACCACCGTTGAATATAGTTTCTGCATTTTTGCCGTTTTCTACATATGTTGCTGATGCTGTCAAATGTGCGATACGGTGACAACCCTTGTTCATCCAAGGTTTGCATTGCAAGGTTGACATTCACCAAAAGCTCACGACTCACTTCTTGGGAAAGTCCCATTGTCTGCGATAAACCTAAAACATAGGTATTATAGAAAATACTGTTATCATAAACCTTTTCAGAACTATTATAATCTATCACACGAACCTTGCAAAGCTTCTCGGCTTCTTTCAAAAATTCCGAAATTTTATTGAAATCATCAACATACAAACCCATTTTGAAATACTGATACTCTGTTCCATTTTCCTGCGAACTGATGTAGGAGATGTTAAAGTTGAATTCGCTGATAAGTTCAAGTACATTTGTTACACTTCCCGGAACGTCTGCGAGACAAAATTCTATCAGAACAACACTTGTCTTATTTGCACCCGTTTGCAGATAGCCGATTTTTTCAAGCTCGATATCTGCTTTCTTCAATTGTTCCTCCGTGCCTTCGCTATCTATAAACAAGGTATGTGAATCTACCGCTTTGTTATAACTTACACGAGTAATATTTATTCCAAGCTGCGAAAAGCATTTACTTGCTTTCAAAAACGCTCCGATATGATTAGGCATAGAGGTTACATAGGTCTTTTTCACATAAAACACCTCATTTATACGCTTTGTATAGAATTACTTGCCGAGTTTCTCCATATCATTCTTACGGATTTCAACTCGTCTTACCTTACCGCTGATTGTTTTAGGAAGCTCATCCACAAACTCAACGATTCTCGGATATTTGTAAGGAGCAGTATGTGTTTTGACATATTCCTGAATTTCTTTTTTCAGTTCGTCGGTACCTTCGGTGCCTTTAACAAGCACGATGGTAGCTTTTACAATCTGACCGCGCACTTCATCAGGAACAGGTGTGATTGCACATTCAAGAACATAAGGAAGCTCCATGATAACGCTTTCGATTTCAAAAGGTCCGATACGGTAACCGGATGATTTTATAACATCATCGATTCTGCCCACATACCAAAGGTATCCGTCTTCGTCCATCGTTGCCTGATCGCCGGTATGATAGTAACCGTCATGCCATACTTCGTTTGTTTTTTCTTCGTCAAGGTAATAACCGATAAAGAGACCGCAAGGGATATCATCTTTAACTCTGATACAGATTTCGCCTGTATCACCGGTTTTACATTCTTTTCCGTCAGGGTCAAGCACAACAACATCGTAAAGAGGACTTGGTCTGCCCATTGAACCAATTTTAGGTGTTGAGCCTACAAAGTTCGCGATAGAAAGTGTTGTTTCTGTCTGACCAAAGCCTTCCATAATGGTAAGACCTGTTGCCTTCTTGAACTGATTGAATACTTCGGGATTGAGTGCTTCGCCTGCAGTTGTAGCATATTCAATAGAAGAAAGGTCATACTTTGACAAATCCTCTTTGATGAAGAAACGATACATTGTAGGCGGTGCACAGAAGGTTGTGATATGGTATTTAGCAAACATAGGTAAGATATCTTCCGAATGGAATCTGTCAAAGTCATAGGTAAATTGCGCCGCTTCGCAGAGCCATTGTCCGTATAGTTTACCCCAAAGAGCCTTACCCCAACCTGTATCGGAGATTGTAAAGTGAAGTCCGTCAGGATTTACATTATGCCAATGCTTTGCAGTAGGATAATGACCGAGCGCATATTTGTATGAGTGTGTTGCGATTCTTGGATATCCTGTTGTACCTGATGTAAAGAGCATAAGCATTGGATCGTTACCGCAAGGTGTATTTTTTGTGCGGTCAAAATGTGTACTGAAGCGTTCCATTTCAACATTGAAATCGTGCCAACCTTCTTTTTCGCCGCCGACCAATATTTTAACCATATCTGGATAGTTTACTGCAGCTTTTTCTGCTTCGCAAGATACATCGCCATCTGCAGTACAAACAATTGCTTTAACCTTAGCAGCTTTGTATCTGTAATCAAAATCGTGTTCTACAAGCTGATTGGTGGCAGGGATTGCGATAGCACCAATCTTATGAAGTGCAAGCATACAGAACCAGAACTGATAATGGCGTTTTAATACGAGCATTACCGTATCTCCCTTTTTGATGCCGAGTGATTCAAAGTAGTTTGCGGTCTTTGCAGAATACTTTTTCATATCGCTGAAAGTAAATTTTCTGTCAGTCTTATCATTTGCAACCCACATCATAGCCAATTTTTCAGGATTTTTTTCTGCGATAGCATCCACACAGTCAAATGCAAAGTTGAATGAATCTGCGTTCTTAAATTTGATGCCACTAAATACACCTTTTTCGTCATAGGATGATTCAATAAATTTATCTGCAACAGTTTCAGTTTTTTTCTTTTTGGCAGCGAAGGTGGCGGCAATCATCGGTGCTTCGGGGTATTCTTCACTAACGCTTCCGTCCTGTGGATTTAATACAACTGCATGGAATTCGCATCCACCTTCGCTTGCTGCAACCATGCCGTGAGGAATAAGGCTGTTATAGAAAATAGAGTCTCCTTCGTGGAGCACATCTACATGATTTCCAACCTGAACTTTGAGTGAACCTTTAACGATAACATCAAATTCCTGACCATTGTGAGAGTTTAACTGCATCGGAGCATTTTGTTCCTCTTCAAGGTATGGGAATTTAACGAGGAAGGGTTCAGCAAGCTTTTCCCTGAATTTAGGTGCAAGGTTATTATATTCTACACCATGCTTCTTTACAATTTTAAGGCCTTCGCCTTTTCTTGTGATAGCGAAAGAGGTAAGGGTTGTGCTTGTTCCTTCAAGCAAATCAACAACTTCAACACCGCAAGCTTTTGCACACTTGTAGATAAATGTGAAGCTGAAATCTGTTTCGCCTTTTTCCAACACCTTGTAATCATCAAGCGATACACCCGTAAGCTTTGCAAGCTTCTCCTGTGTAAATCCTTTTGCTTCGCGCAGGTCTTTGATTCTTCCTGCGACTTCTTTCAAACTGTAATCCATTGTTTTGTCTCCTTTCTGTTTTGACAAATTTGATATTTGGTTACAAATCTGAATAAAACAAAAAACTCGCCTCAAAGATAACTTTGAGACGAGTTATAATAACCCGCGGTACCACTCAAATTACGGAAAATTTTAAAATTCCCGTCACTTACCGAGCTCTAACAAGCCCTTTGCCTTTACGCAGCATTACGGAAGGAGTCTACTAACATTTTGTTTTCGGTCCTTCGACTCAGAGGTGATAAGTCATTGGAAAGTCTCACCATTGCCTTGCACCAACCGGCAACTCTCTGAAAGGCTCCACAATCCGACCGTCCTCGTCATAGTCGTTTTTTGTGATATTCAAATTTTAATGTGAATTATACTACCCATTTTTTCATTTGTCAATAGTTTTTAAAAAAATTTTTATTTTGAGAAAAAATCTTTTTTTATAAGTTGTATCATTATGGATGTATTCAAATTCACTGCATCTTCAGGATAAATTGCTTTAATATATCCATGCCAGAACTTATTTTTTATCATCCTTAAAATCTCTTCATCTGATTTTCCGTTTTTAAAAAAATCAAGTATTTCCTGCGCAGTTTGTTCTGATGCAGCTTTCATATTATCAAGAAAGTATTTTGTCTGTTTCTCATTTAATATTCCATAATGGGGAGCAAGTAAATATTTTATATCCAACTGTTCTGCTTTCTCAATTGATTTTATAGTATCTTCATAGCTTACAAGATAAGACGGAACAATGTTTTTTTCGCCGTCATATACACCAAGTGTTTCGTTAGAAAGAAAAAGACCTTTTTCTCTGCAATAAAAGCCTACAGAGCACTTTGTATGTCCGGGCAAATTAACAACTTCAAATTCCATATCTCCTGCTTTGATAATATCTCCTTCATCAACAGCAATATCAACCTTGAGTTCATCACCGAGAAATTCATAATCGCCAGCTCCGCATTTTTTTGCAAATTTGGCATCAAGTTCTTTCATTGTTCTTTTGGCACCGATACGCCCAAAAATTTCAACAGCATATTTTCCGGCAACAACTTTTGCATCAGGATACCGTCTTAAAATATATGCACTTCCAAGAGCGTGGTCGTAGTGGGAATGAGTTAAGAATATATAATCAAGTTTTCTTTCTCCTAAAACTAATTTTATATTATCCGCAACGTCATATCCAGTAAAACCAAATCCCGTATCATACAAAATACTTGTGTTTCCATTATCAATTAAAAACGCTGCATCTCCCTTTTGACAACGAACATCGGTTATTTTTATGTTTTTCATACAATTACCTTCTTGAATAATACTATTTTCTCAATCTTCTGCAATATTGAGTGCAGAGTTTATCGGTACACTCCGAGCATTTAAGTGCCATATTACTGTTTTCCCAAAATCGCTCCGGATATGTAAAAACACATATTTCCCATACAAGCCATATAATAAGCGAGAATATAACAAGCGACCATGAAAAGAAACTGTTTACTGTAACAATGGGCAAAAACATCATCAAGTGGTCCCAATTAAATATTCTGCAGGTGGTACAGCATTTATTTTTCATTATAAGTCTAAACGGACACCAAATAAGGACACATATCAAATCACACACATAAAAGAATGTTGATAACAGTACCATTGCACCCGTATCTATGATTCCTGTTAAGTGCAATATACTGATTGCAATGGTAAGCAAAATCCATATTACCATAACCTTATATGCGGCTGCAGTTGTATCTTTGATGTACTCTTTTAAATTCTTATAGTTAATCTTCTCTTTTATCGGCCGGAATAATGACTCAAAAATCTTTTGCGAACCAATGGATATGTGTGATTTTACGGGAATGAGCTGTAGCACCATATCCCACATCCAGATTATCCACAGAATGTGTAACAGAGAAAATTCATTAAAAAAATTCCATCCGTTTGCGATATTAAATTTTTCTCTATCAAATATGTAAATCATAATTGAAATGAGAAACACAACTACTCTGCCAATCAATCGCAGAAAATATATTCCTCTTGTTTTTGATATACGGTTGTTATTCTGTTGCATATGATGATATTCCTTTAATAGCTATTTGAATAATTTTTTGTATATTATACTATAAAATTAATTATAATTCAATCAATTTTGAAGATTTTAAAAGCGGAACCAAGATTTCTTTCGATTTCCCGATTCCGCTTTTATTTATACCCCTGAAAATGATTTAGTTTCATTCGCAGGGGTATTTTTTTCACTATTCTTCTACCTTATTTGTTATTTTAGAAATCTTTTTACGGATTTACACAATATTTTTAATATTCGATTTCTGCACCAACTTTTTCAGCCATAGTTTCTAAAGCTTTATTGTATTCATCAAGAAGTGATATACCTTCATTAATCTTTTCATTACCTTCGTTCATTTTGTCAGCATCCTGTTTCTGAATACTTTCAAGAATTAAAGTAAATCCTTCTTTGTATGCTTCCATTACTTTTACATATTTTGCTTTGATTTCTTTAACTTCTTCTGTTTCAAGACTGATTTTTCCAAGTCTTTCAAGAGAGTCTTCAACAAGAGGCAACATTACATCTTTAAGGCTTGCTTCAAGCTGTGCATCTTCTTCGAATTTTTCCCATTTTCCTGCTTCAGCAGTTATTTTTTCGTAGTTTGCGTTTGTTTCTACCATTTCCACATTCAAAAAGTTTTCAAACTCATCATAAACAGGATCACTACATCCTGTAAGAAGTGTAAAGGCCATAACCAATACAAGTAAAAGTGATACAATTTTTTTCATAATAAAATCCTCCAAATTTAATATATTTAACCTATTATAAGTTCTACCTTGAACCGCCGCCACGGCCACCGCCTGAAAAGCCACCGCCGCCGCCAAATGACGACCTTCCGCCGCCACCGCCTGTTCTTCTTGCCTGCATTGCACGCTGCGAAGAACGGTACATACTGCGGTAATAACTGTTTGCAATAATTACATTTCTGTTATAGTTATCAAATTCATATATCTTTTCAGGGTACACCTGTTTAAATTGATTAAGCACCTTTTCTGCATTTCCAAAAAGTGTGGCATACACAAGATATTCCTTCCAGATAACCGTTTCGCTTATATCTCTTTCGCCTATAAGGGTAAATTCCTCAAGATATTTTTTCAAGCCCATAACCTCTCTAAGTTCTTTTTTACCGTTATCGCTCAATTTCTTAATGGATCTTCCTGCACCCTTTAAAAACCCTTTCTGCGAAATGAATGTATCTTTGCCGTTATTTCTTATTCCCCTTATTATACCTAAAATTGTTTCGGGATTTTTGTATGAGTATTTCTCAAGCTCTTTTTCCTGCAAAATGCCATCTTCCCCGGCAGCATTTATGAGCGTGTTATAAAGAGATATTTCTGCTAACGCATCAGGCTCTTTAATAAGCTTTAAGTTAACCGATTGTTTTACCCTTCCGAAAAAGCCAACATTTTCTTCTGTTAAAGGCTCTATGCAGCCTTTGTTTATCATAGAAAGAATAAGAGCGCCTATAATATGACTTTCTTCTTTTGCTACATAAAAGTTCTGTGCAAGATAATGAGATACCGAAATATTTCCGCCATTTGGGACATCCCTGAAATACCCTGTTTGTTTATAAAACTTTTTAATACTCCTTTTGCGTTTTATAAACAACACAATTACAAAAATAACAAGCAAGTGAGAAAACAAAAGAATTATAAGTCCTATAACAGTTGCAAAAATGCCAACTTCATCTAATTCATTATCCAGATAGTCACTGCCTTCAAATGCGCGGTTCTTAACAGTTTCAAACGATTTGCTGACCGATGTTTTGGGCGATATAATTCCCTTATTAAGACGCAGCATAACAATCATTGAGTTGCTTTTAGAAAGCGAAGATGTGGTCCATGCATTAACGCTGCCGTTTTCAAACTCTATATATCCGTCATATCCAAAACCCCAGATTGCACAATTTTCTTCAGTCAGCATAGTGCCATTCTGCAGAAGAATATTAATATGTCCGTCTGTTGGAAAGGTTGACATATCAGGGTTTATAAACATAAAATTTGTTCCGTCGTAATCGGTATAGCTTTTTATAAAATCTGTTACAACATATTCAATGGCATATCTGTTTTCGCCATACTCTGAAATACCAAAACACAATTCTACGCCTTCTGAAGTTTTATTTATCCCGCATTTTCCCGATTTTTCCTCAAAGCTCAAATCAACATTCCAGTTGTCTTCAAATTCATATTCGCCGTTTTTATCCGATACTTTTAAATCCGAAACGGCAATATCGCCGGTTGCTATCGGTATGTAATTTTCTGTTCCTTCATTAAAATTACCATGCCAGTTCTGAACAATATATGCACTTCCGTCATCTCTTATGGTTACATCAATATCAATTTCAGAAACATTATTTTTAGCAATAACCGAGCCGGAACAAAGAACTGATATAAGCAGTATTGCTATAAGCAATTTTTTAATCAGCTTCATATCTCTTACCTCATTTAAGACTTGGCATTTCCGCTTTTTTGTCATTTGTTTCAAGGTAATCACGGCTTTTTATACCAAGTATTCCTGCCGCAACAGATGTAGGAAACATTCTGATTGTACGGTTTAATTTTGTAACGCTGTCATTATACACAAGTCGTGATTTACGCACCATTTCTTCGTACATATTCACACTGTCCATTGTCTTGATATAGTTTTCATTCGCCTTAAGTTCAGGATAGCTTTCTGCAACAGCCATAATTTTGCCCATAGCTTCAGTAAGAATATTTTCCTGCGCATCAACATCAGAAGCTGAGCTTTTTGAATTTATGGATGTGCGCATTTTTATAGCATCAGATATTGTTTTATACTCGTGTTCTGCATACCCCTTTGTTAAATCCAAAAGAGCAGTAAGTGCATCCCAGCGCGAAGAAAGCTGAACACCAATCTGACTCATTGAATTGTTAATGTTTTCATCCATTACCACCAGTTTTCTTTGTGCAGATACAAACCACAACACCACTATTACAACTACTGCAATTAAAATTGCAATTGACATATAAATTACCCCCTTTGTTAAATTATAACTTCTAAAAGTGCATTTTTCAGATTATTATCAATATCCATTGCACAAATATCACAAATTGCTTCTTTCTTGCTCTTTTCTTTTACTATATTGTAAATTTTAATTTTTGCATCATAGTAAGAATGAGCTTCATTTAAAATATCGTATACCTTGCTTACATAATCATTTTCGGATATTTTTAATGTTTTTGAAAAGCTTATTATAATTTCATCATCAGCTTTTACTTTTATCTCTATTGCACCGTTTTTGTACGATTTTTGAACATTCACATTTGATGATGCCCTTACATTGTTTACGCAGTTAAGAATGATTTTATAAGACCTGTCCTTTGGTATGAGTTTCAAATCGCCTTGAGGTTTTGAAATTTTAAGTGTTTTGTTATCCCAGTCAAAATAAATTTTTGTTTTTACACATTTCCCATTTTCATAATCAAGTGATTTACCATCATCTTCATATAGTGTAAATTCATTATTTGCACCAGGGAAAATGTTAAGTATAACCTCTTTTGGATTTTCAACGCTGTTATCTTTTATTTCGCAGGTTGGAATAATTGCTCCCGCTTTTGCTAATACTGGCATTTCATCGTATTTTCTGTACACCTTTACTTTGCGGTTTCCTTCATACATATATTTATTGAAAAAGTCAAACCACTTGCCCTTTGGAAGATACATTGTAACAGATGCCATTTGTGTAACTTCGTCTTTCTTTTGTGTAATCGGGCAAACAATCATTTCTGTGCCAAAGAAATATTCATTTTTTACTTCATAAGCATCAGATATATCGGGATATTCATAATACATAGGTGTAATTATAGGCATATTATCGTTATGAGCCCTGAAATTCATTGTATATGTATAAGGAATCATTTCGTAGCGCAAACGAAGGAATTTTTTCATGCTCTTATATGTTTCATAATTAAAATGCCATGGTTCACGGTTTATAAATTCGTTGTTTGAGCAATGAAGTCTTAAAATGGGCGAAAATGTACCAAGCTGTGTCCAGCGGTTCATAAGCTCATCATCACGGTATCCACGCATGTGACCGCCGATATCATGACTCCACCATCCATAACCCACATTTGATGCACATAATGTAAAATACGGCTGAAAATCAAGGCTTTCCCAGTTTATAATGGTATCCCCCGAAAAACCAACCGGATAACGATGTGAACCAAAACCAGAAAATCTTGAAAACAATAAACCTCTGCTGTTATTTTTGGTGTTGTCGTGATAGTGGAAGTGATTTAACATCCAGAGTGGGTCAAGACCTTTTGTTTTTGTGGTATTTCCCTGTTGCCAGTCCATCCACCAAAAATCAACGCCATCATCTTCAAGCGGTTTTAAAACCTTGTCAAAGTAAACATCTACAAATTTTTTATCTGCAATATCAAAAGCAACATTTTCTTCATTTTTGTAATCAACCCCCATTGCTTTGGCGGTTTCTTCATAGCAATCTTCATGCGCAGAAATACCTTCTGCCGGATGAAGATTAAGTGTAGCCTTCATATTATTATCGTGAAGATATTTTAAAAAGTCTTTTGGGTCTTTAAATAAATTTTTATCCCAGCTAAAACCTGTCCAGCCTGAACCATATTTAGTGTCGATATTAACCTTATGCCAATCCATATCGATTACAGCAACAGATAACGGAATATTTTCCTTTTTAAATTTTTCCATAAGATTAATATATTCTGTATCGGAGTATTTGTGATATCTGCTCCACCAGTTACCCATAGCAAATCTGGGAAGAAGAGGTGTTTTTCCTGTCAGAGTATAGTAAGCATTTAAACACTCTTTATACTCTTTTGGATATGCAAAAACATACATATCAATTTTTTGTTCATCTCTTACTTCTACCCAACCATCCAAAGTTTGTGCCAATGTATGAGAATCATCCATAATTCCAAATGAACTTTGACTCATAATGCTTTTTGGCATATTGTCGCCACCACTTACACCATCAAGTGTTCTGTTTGTACCTGGAAGCGCTTTTGGTTCATCACCAAAATACCACACACCCGGATATTTGCCTAAACGACCGCAAAAAGATATGCTTAAAGTATTTTTAGAAAATTCACCGCCACGATATGTAAGTCGGATTGAGTCGGTTTCTATTTTTATTGTGCCATCTTTTTTGATGGTTTTATAATCAGGAACCGGAAAAAGTCTGTTTACAACACTTTGAGTTTTTCTGTCCTCAAACTTTCCGTCCTTTGCATATTCAAGCCTTATAAGCTGGCTTGTAAGAACTGTAAATCTAAAATCTTTGCCACGTACAATGGCTTTTTTATCTGCAACAGGATTAGGTAAAAATTTATTCATATTTACACCTCATTAATGCTTTTTTGATAATTATACCACTCACAACAAAAATATTCAATAAAAAAATCCCCTTTTTCAAGGGGATTTTTAAAATGATTAATAATTTTCTGCTTTAACTTCAAAGTAAGATTTTGGATGGTCACAAACAGGGCAAACCTCGGGAGCGGCATCACCATAGTGTAATCTTCCGCAGTTTCTGCATTTCCAAACCATTTTACCGTTCTTTCTGAACACTTCGTTGTTGTTGATATTTTCAATAAGTTTTCTGTATCTTTCTTCGTGTTCTTTTTCAATTTCGCCAACCATTTCAAAAAGATTTGCAATCTGGTCAAAGCCTTCCGCTTTTGCTTCTTCGGCAAATGTTTTATACATATCTGTCCATTCGTAGTTTTCGCCTGCAGCAGCATCTTTTAAATTTTCAAGTGTACCGGGCATACCGCCATGAAGTAATTTAAACCAGATTTTTGCGTGTTCTTTTTCGTTTTCGGCTGTTTCGGTAAATAGTGCAGCAATCTGCTCATAACCGTCTTTTTTAGCTTTTGAAGCATAATATGTGTATTTGTTTCTTGCCTGAGATTCACCTGCAAATGCAGCCATTAAATTAGCTTCTGTTCTTGATCCTTTTAATTCCATAATAAACACTCCTTAAAATAAAAATTTAATTTTTTTGATTACATTTTTTGCATATACCGAAAAATTTTACCTCGGCTCCTAATATAATATTGCCATTTTTTTCAGAAAAATTCATCATATCAAGATTTACATCAATATCAAACACATTTTTGCATTTTTCGCATTTTATATGTGCATGAGGTTTGAGTGTACTGTCAAATATCGACTTGCCGGAAAAATCAATTTTTAAAATTTTTCCTTCATCTGATAAAAGATTTAAATTTCTGTAAACAGTTCCAAGACTAATATTAGGAATAGTTTCTCTTACATCTTCATAAATCATTTCTGCAGTGGGGTGGTCTTTTCTTGAAAGTACATTTTCCAAAACTATTTCTCTTTGCATTGAATACCTTGTAGCTTTCATTTTTATTACTCACCTCAGTATTATTAGTAATTGTTACTATTATTATATTCCATCATTTTCCATTTGTCAACCCCTTTTTCAAAAAAATTTATTTTTTGCTTGAAAATATCAATTATATATAGTATAATAAATAGCGGTCGTACAGCCGGGGCGGTAGCGGTGCCCTGTACTTGCAATCCGCTATAGCAAGGGTTATGTCTTTTACGAGGGTTATCTTTGTACGGTTTTGCGCTCTGTGATGGGTGTTGATGGCAAGGTCTTACGCAATACAAGGTTGTGAACCAGGTCAGGTGGGGAACCAAGCAGCCTTAAGCAATTTTTTTGTATGTGCCGTAAGGAAACCTTTCCTGAGCTTTATCATTTTGTTGCACGTGGAATAGATAATTCGACTTTAAGGCGTACGGCCTTTTATTATATACATTTATTTACTTACATATATAAAGGAGGTTTTTTCGTGGCATATAAAGCTTTATACAGAAAGTGGCGTCCTGATACATTTGATACTGTTATCGGTCAGGAGCATATTACAAAAACTTTAAAAAATGAAATTCTTGAAAACCGAATTGCACACGCATATCTTTTTACAGGTACACGCGGAACAGGAAAAACCTCAACCGCAAAAATTTTAAGCCGTGCTATAAACTGTTTAAATCAAAAAGACGGCAATCCCTGTAACGAATGTGATGTCTGCAAGGGAATTATAAACGAAACAGTTATGGATATTATAGAAATCGACGCCGCATCAAACACAGGCGTTGACAATATCCGTTCAATTATAGAACAGGTTCAGTATACCCCTACTGTTGCAAAATACAAGGTTTATATTATAGACGAGGTTCATATGCTTTCGCAGGGAGCATTCAACGCACTTTTAAAAACACTTGAAGAACCTCCGCACCATGTTGTGTTTATTCTTGCAACCACCGAAGTACACAAAATCCCTGCAACCATTTTATCAAGATGTCAGAGATTTGATTTTAAAACAATTTCCATACCCGATATTACATCGCGAATTAAAAATATTCTTGAAAATGAAAATATCCTGGCAAACGATGATGCTATTGAATATGTTGCATATCTTGCAAACGGCTCAATGCGTGATTCATTAAGTATTCTTGACCAGTGCCTTGCGTTTAAAAGAGATGGTCTTACCTATGACGATGTTGTAAATAATTTAGGTGGCCTTGACGATACAACTCTTTATAAAATTGCCGAATATGTTGGAAAAAACGATACAAAAAGTGCTTTGGAAGAATTTTATTCTCTTTTGGAGAGTGGAAAAAATATAGACGATTTTTCAACAAGACTTCTTGATGCATTTACAAAAATTATGGTTTCAAATGTATCGGGCGGCGAGGTAAATCATAGCTTAAGCAAAAGCAGAAATGAACTTATTTTTAAAGTTTCAAAGCTTTTTTCAAACGAGCAGATAATGTTTTGTATTGAAATTTTAAACGACCTTATCACCAATTTAAGATTTTCAAAAAGTGCAAAAACACTAATAGAAGCATCTATTATAAAAATGTGCGAAAGCGATTTGTGCGATACAAAATCGGCACTTTTAAAAAGAATTAAAGACCTTGAAGACAAGGTTTATCATCTTATGGCAGGCTCTTTTGTGCCCGCAAAAGAAGTAAAAACAGAAACACATTCACAACCCCCGTCTTATAAAGATGTGCCTTTTGATGTGGACGATAAAACAAACCTGTCTGCCGCAGAAAATCCACCTAATCCTGCAGAAGAAAAACCTGCTGTTAAGGATAATATTATAAAAGAAGAGAAAAAAGAAACTGTTAAAAAAGATGATACTTCTTTTGATGCTTCTTCTGGCAGCATAACAGAAAAAATTGCAGCAAGCTGGAGCGAGGTTGTAAACCGTTCCATAAAAGACGGTTCACTTACTGTTTACTTTGCAATCAACAACACCATTGCCGTAGCAGACGGGCAGTTTCTTATTATAAGAGCGCGCGATGAAGAAGGCAGAGAAAAAATTATAAACAACAAAGAAAAAATAAAAGAATACATTTTAAAACTGTTTAACGCATCATGCGAAATAAAAGCAGAAACAAGCGAAGCAAAAGTTCAAACATTTGAAAAAGAAGATGTTTTTGATAAATTTGATGATTTATCAAAAAAATTTCCACAAAATTTTAATAAAGGCGAGATATAAATTTATTACACTTTATATTCTGCTTTAAATTGACAAATTGCGCCTTTTGTGCTATAATCTTGAAATTAACAAATGTAACGGAGGGTTAATATGATTGGCATAGCTATTTTAGGATACGGTGTTGTAGGCTCAGGTGTTTACGAAGTAATACGCACAAATACCGAAAGCATTACAAGAAGATGCGGCACCGAAATTGATATTAAACATATATTAGATATAAGAGATTTTGACGACCATGTCGAAAAACATCTCTTTACCAAAAATTTTGATGATATATTAACCGACCCCGATACAAATATAGTTGTAGAAGTTATGGGCGGAACAAACCCTGCTTATGAATTTACAAAAAAAGCTTTAATGGCTAAAAAAAGCGTTGTAACATCAAATAAAGAGCTTGTTGCAAAGCACGGTTGTGAGCTTTTGGATATTGCCGCAAAAATGGGCGTTCAGTATCTTTTTGAAGCAAGCGTTGGCGGCGGTATTCCAATTATAAGACCACTCAGAAACTGCCTTGCAGCAAACGAAATTGATGAAATTACAGGTATTTTAAACGGTACAACAAACTATATTTTAACCCAGATGATAAACGAAAACAAATCATTCGAAGATGCCTTAAAAGAAGCTCAGCAAAAAGGTTATGCTGAAAAAGACCCTACTGCTGATGTAGAAGGTATTGATGCAGTAAGAAAAATTGCAATTTTATCATCTTTGGCACTTGGCAAATATGTTGACTGTGAAAAAATACCCGTTTGCGGTATTACAAAGCTTTCGCTTTTAGATGCTACCTATGCAAAAAAACTTGGAAGTGTAATAAAACTTTGCGGAAGATGCAAAAAAGTAGATAACGATAAATACGATATTTATGTAACACCAATGATGATAGATAAATCACACCCTATTGCAAATGTTGATGATGTGTTCAATGCAATTGTTGTAAACGGCAACGCAGTAGGCGAAACAATGTTTTACGGCAGAGGCGCAGGTAAGCTTCCAACAGCAAGCGCAGTTGTTGCAGACGTTATAGACATTGTTAAAACCCCATTAAGAAACGAGCCTTTATGCTGGGTTAAAAGCGAAAAAGACATTCTTCTTGAATCGGAAAAATCATCTTCAAAACGCTTTGTAAGAATTGAAACAAATAATAAAGAAAAAACAAAAGAAAATATTAAAAAAGTGTTCAATACAAAGGAATTTATTGATATAGAAGAAAATGAAATCGGTTTTATAACCGAAGATATAACAAACAAAGAATTTGATAACAAAAAATTGCAGCTTGAAGATAAAATAATAAGCACAATTTTAGTGTTGTCTTAATATCAGGAGGTATAAAATGAGTTTAATCGTTCAGAAATTCGGCGGAAGCTCGGTTGCAAACAAAGAAAGAGTTTTTAATGTTGCAAACCGAATCATCGAAACTTATAAAAACAACAATTCGGTTGTAGTTGTTGTATCAGCACAGGGCGACACAACAGACGATTTAATCGAAAAAGCAGCCGAAATCACATCTAACCCTTCAAAAAGGGAAATGGATATGCTTCTATCAACAGGTGAGCAGATTTCTATTTCACTTCTTGCAATGGCAATTCACGAGCTTGGCTATCCTGCAATTTCGCTCACAGGCTGGCAGGTTGGTATGAATACCGACTCAAACTACTCTAATGCAAGAATTCACAAAATTAATGCCGACAGAATCAAAAAAGAGCTTGAACATAAAAACATTGTTATTGTTGCAGGTTTCCAGGGCATTAACAAATATGAAGATATAACAACACTTGGAAGAGGCGGCTCTGATACATCGGCAGTTGCACTTGCTGCTGCACTTCATGCAGACCTTTGCGAAATATATACCGATGTTGACGGTGTTTACACTGCAGACCCAAGAATTGTTAAAGGTGCTAAAAAATTAGATGTAATTTCGTTTGACGAAATGCTTGAGCTTGCAAGCATGGGTGCAAATGTACTTCATAACCGTTCGGTTGAAGTGGCTAAAAAATATAATGTAAATCTATGTGTAAGATCAAGCTTAAACAAAAATGAAGGAACTGTCGTTAAGGAGGTAAATGATATGGAAAAAATGTTGGTTAAAGGTGTAGCACACGATTTGGATGTTGCAAGAATTGCACTTTGTGATATAGAAGATAAACCGGGAGTTGCTTTTAAAGTATTCTCACTTTTGGCAAAAGCAAAAATCAATGTTGATATTATTTTACAGTCTATCGGCAGAGAAAACAAAAAAGATATCAGCTTTACTGTATCTAAATCAAACATGGAAAAAGCTGTTGAAATTTTAAATCAGAACAAAGATGTTATTGGCTTTGACAACATAAAAACAAATGGTGAGGTTGCAAAAGTTTCTATTGTTGGCGCTGGTATGGTAAATAACCCAGGCGTTGCATCAATGATGTTTGAAGCTTTGTCAGAAGCAGGAATTAACATCCATATGATTTCTACATCTGAAATTAAAGTATCTGTATTGGTTAATGCAAAAAATGCTCAGAAAGCTGTTCAGGCAATCTGCGAAAAATTCAACCTTGCAGACTAATTAAGCTAACGGTTATAACATTAAGGGATGCATTAATTTGTATCCCTTTTTTTAAAATAAATACACAAAGTAAAAACGAGGTAAGTTATGGATAATAATAATCAGAGTATGTCAAAAATAGAAGGCAGAAACCCCGTTATAGAGGCTTTAAAATCAAAAAGAGCAATTGATAAAATCTATGTTAAAAAGGGCGAGGTTCAGGGCTCTTTAAAAAAAATATTCGCACTTGCAAGAGCACAAAAAATAATCATCTGCGAGGTAGAAAAATCAAAGCTTGACCAAATGAGCGAAACAAAAGCGCATCAGGGTGTTATTGCAATTGCTCCTGTTAAAGACTATGCCTCGGTAGATGATATTTTAAATCTGGCAAACGAAAAACAAAAACCACATTTTATAATTATTGCAGACAGAATTGCCGACCCGCATAATCTTGGCGCAATTATAAGAACTGCAAATTCTGCTGGTGCAGACGGTGTTATAATTTCAAAACACGACAGTGCTACCTTAACTCCTGTGTGCGAAAAAGCATCAGCAGGCGCTGCTCAACACACACCCGTTGCAAGAGTTACAAATCTTGCACAAACCATAGAAAAGCTTAAAGAAAAAGGAATATGGGTTATCGGCGCCGATATGTATGGCGAAAATACTATATATACACAGGACTTTTCGGGAAATGTTGCAATTGTTATAGGCTCGGAAGGTGAAGGAATTTCGGAGCTGATAAAGAAGAAATGCGATTTTTTAGTTAAAATACCAATGTATGGCGATGTTACATCACTAAATGCCTCGGTTGCAGGTGCACTTATGATTTATGAGGTTGTAAGAGCAAGAGAAAGGAAGTAATTAAATGCAAAGTAAAACCTTTACAGTTACAGGCATGCACTGCGGTGCGTGCTCTGCAAGGGTAGAAAATGTTGTAAGAAAGCTTGACGGCATAAAAAGAGCAGATGTAAGCCTTGCGCTTTCGCGTCTTGAAGTTACCTTTGACGAAAAAAAGGTATCAGAAGAAATGATTGCAAATGCAGTAAAATCACTTGGCTTTGGCATAAACTTTGACTCCTTCAAAGCCGCTTATGAAAAAAGACAAAAAGAAGCAAAAAGAATTTTTTATAAATTTATTGCATCACTTATTTTTGCCCTTCCCCTGTTTTATATTTCTATGGGGCATATGGTAAATTTATATATCCCCGATTTTATAAACCCCGATTTTCATCCGTTAAACTTTGCTATCGCGCAATTAATACTTGCAAGCTTTTGCGCTATTGTAGGATATAAATTTTACACAAACGGATTTAAAAATCTATTTAAGCTTTCGCCAAATATGGACTCACTTGTTGCAATAGGAACTATGAGCGCCTATATTTACGGCATATTTGTTGTTTTTGAAATTGCAAAGGGAAACACACATCTTATTCACAATCTTTATTTTGAATCGGTGGGCGTTATTATAACCCTTATACTTCTTGGAAAATCACTTGAAGGTCGTTCAAAACTAAAAACAAACGATGCAATAAAAAAGCTTATGGAGCTTACACCCGATACCGCACTTATTGAGCGTGACGGAAAAAGTATGACTATAAAAACATCAGAAATTACCAAAGACGATATAGTAATTATATCACCGGGTGAAAAAATTCCCGTTGATGGTGTGGTAATTTTTGGAAGCACCACAGTTGATGAATCAATGCTCACAGGTGAGAGCATAAGCGTATCAAAAACTGAGGGCGATAAGGTGTTTCAGGGTTGTATAAACCGCTACGGGCATATTAAAATAAAGGTATCAGAAATTGGCGAAGAAACAGTTTTATCACAAATTATAAAAATGGTAGAAAAGGCAAGCGGTTCAAAACCCGAAATTGCACATCTTGCCGATAAAATAGCACTTGTTTTTGTTCCGTGCGTTATATCCATTGCGCTTATAACAGGCATTATATGGCTGTTTTTAAAGGATTTTTCATTTGCGGTAAATATGTTTATCTCGGTTCTTGTCATTGCCTGCCCGTGTGCACTTGGTCTTGCAACACCCACTGCGGTTATTGTTGCAATAGGAAAAGGTGCAGATAACGGCATACTTATAAAAGATTCAAACGCACTTCAGCTTCTTAGCAAAACCAAGGGCTTTGTGTTTGACAAAACAGGCACACTTACCATTGGCGAGCCTTTTGTAACCGATGTTTTAACTTTTGGCGATATTTTGGAAGATGAGCTTTTAAGCTATGTGGCAAGCTGTGAAAGTGTATCTGAGCATCCACTTAGCGAAGCAGTTTTAAACTATTCAAAAGAAAAAAATATAAAAGTAATCCAGGCTAACGATTTTGAAGCTATTGCAGGCGGTGGAGTTAAAGCTAAGGTAAATGACAAAACCGTTCTTATAGGCACAAGAAAGCTTATGGAGGATAATAACATAAAAATTTTAAACGAAAAAGAAATTGACGCATTTGAAAAAAGCGGAAAAACCATTATGTTTGTTGCAATAAATAACGCTTTATCAGGGCTTATTTTAGCAATGGACAAAATAAGAGATGATGCTTATAACACCATAAAAAGCTTAAAATCGCACAAAAAAGATGTTTATCTTTTAACAGGCGATAATAAATATGTTGCCAAAGAAACTGCAAAAAAACTTGAAATAGAAAATGTTTTTTCATCGGTTCTTCCAAACCAGAAATCCGATATAATCGAAAAAATCCAGAACGAAAAAGGCTTTGTTGCAATGGTTGGCGACGGAATAAACGATTCTGTTGCTCTATCTAAGGCAAGTGTTGGAATTTCGGTATCGGGCGCAACAAAAATTGCAATGGAAGCAGCAGATGTGGTACTGATGCATGATAAACTATCTGACCTTACAAAAGCGATAGATTTAAGTAATATCACAATCAAAAATATAAAGCAGAATTTGTTTTTTGCTTTTATTTATAACACAATTTTAATTCCTCTGGCGGCAGGTGTTTTGTACTATCCTTTCGGCATTGTGCTAAACCCAATGATTGCTGCTGCGGCAATGAGTTTAAGCTCGGTATCTGTTGTTACAAACGCATTAAGAATTAAAGCTATAAAATTACACTAAGGAGGCACTTTTTATGAAGAAGGCAATTATTACAGTATTAGGAAAAGATAAAGTTGGCATTATATGTGGCGTAAGCACAGTTTTAAAAGAATTAAATGTAAACATTCTTGATATTTCGCAAACCATTATGGGCGAAATTTTTACAATGATAATGTCGGTTAGCGTAAGCGAAGCAAATGTGGATTTTTCAGCCCTTTCCGATGCACTTTCTGCCGAAGGCAAAAAGCTTGGTGTTGTAATAAACATTCAGCACGAAGACATTTTTAATTCAATGCACAAAATCTAATAGCACATATTGCATATCATAAAAGGGGGAAAAACCTATGCTTAACCAAAAAGAAATCTTTGAAACAATAAATATGATAGAAAAAGAAAACCTCGATATCCGTACAATCACAATGGGTATTTCGCTTCTTGACTGTGTTTCTTCCGATGTAGACACAGTTTGCAAAAAGGTATATGATAAAATCACAAAAAAAGCCGAAAATCTTGTTAAAACAGGCGAGGATATTGAAAAAGAATACGGTATTCCGATTATTAACAAAAGAATAAGCGTAACACCTGTTTCGCTCATTGGACAAGGCTTTTTGCCATCTGATTTTGTAAAAATTGCAAAAACACTTGATAGAGCTGCTTTAGATACGGGAGTAAACTTTATAGGCGGTTTTTCTTCTCTTGTTCAAAAAGGCTTTACTGTTGGCGATACAAGTTTAATTGATGCAATCCCCGAAGCATTAGCTACAACAAACAAGGTTTGTTCATCGGTTAATGTTGGCTCAACAAAAGCGGGCATCAATATGGATGCAGTTAAAAAAATGGGCGAAATTATAAAAGAAACCGCCCAAAAAACAAAAGACAGCGACGGCTTTGGCTGTGCAAAGCTTGTTGTATTTGCAAATGCAGTTGAAGATAATCCCTTTATGGCAGGCGCATTTCACGGTGTGGGCGAAGCTGAATGTGTAATTAATGTAGGCGTTAGCGGGCCTGGTGTTGTTAAATGTGCTCTTGAAAAGGTTAAAGGCGAAAAATTTGAGGTTGTAGCCGATACAATCAAGAAAACTGCATTCAAAATTACAAGAATGGGCAATCTTGTTGCAAAAGAGGCATCAAGAAGGCTTAATGTTCCTTACGGAATTGTTGACTTATCACTTGCTCCTACTCCTGCAGTAGGCGACTCTGTTGCATATATATTAGAAGAAATGGGTCTTGAAAAGTGCGGAACTCACGGCACAACTGCGGCACTTGCACTTCTTAATGACGCAGTTAAAAAAGGCGGAATTTTTGCCGCATCAAATGTTGGCGGACTTTCTGGTGCATTTATACCTGTTAGCGAAGATGCAGGTATGATAAGCGCCGCAATGGACGGCTCATTATCGCTTGAAAAATTAGAGGCTATGACCTGCGTGTGCTCGGTTGGTCTTGATATGATTGTTGTTCCGGGCGATACAAGTGCATCTACAATTTCTGCAATTATTGCAGACGAAGCGGCAATCGGTATGATTAACAACAAAACCACAGCTGTAAGGGTAATTCCCGCACCGGGCAAAAAGGTTGGCGATGTTGTTGAATTTGGCGGACTTTTGGGAACAGGCCCTGTTATGAAGGTAAGTAATTTATCAAGTGAAGAATTTATAAATAGAGGCGGAAGAATTCCGGCACCTATTCATAGCTTAAGAAACTAAATTTCAAAGGTGATTTGATTTGAAAACGATTGGCATTGTATGTGAATACAATCCGTTTCACAACGGGCATAAATTTCATATCGAAAATGCAAAAAAGCTTCTTTTAGCCGACAAAGTGGTTTGCGTTATGAGCGGAAGCTTTGTTCAGCGTGGAGAAATTGCAGTTTACGATAAATGGACAAGGGCAAAAATGGCCATTTTAAACGGAGCAGACCTTGTTTTAGAAATTCCTTCGTACTTTTGTATGCAATCGTCAAAAGAGTATGCTTACGGTGCAGTTTCGGTTTTAAATCTTTTGGGAAATGTAGATTATTTAAGCTTTGGAAGCGAAGAAGGCAATTTAGAAGTTTTAGAAAAAATTGCAAAAATAAAAAGGTCAAAAGAATATAATCTTTATCTTAAAGAATTTATAGAAAGCGGTTTAAGCTATTCTTTATCAAGCGAAAATGCTCTTAAAAAAATTCTTGATTATGATGATAAAAAACGCATTTTTTCTCCAAACAACCTTTTGGGAATTGAATATATAGAAGCTTTAAACAAAACAAAAAGCAAAATAAAAGCGCATACAATAAAAAGGCACCTTACAGACCATTTGGAAAATGAAATAGAAAATAATTTCGCAACCGCATCAAAAATAAGAGAATTTATAAAAGAAGGCAAAGATTTTAAAAAATATGTGCCTTATGATGATATTTTTGATACTTTTGATGAACAAAATGCCGAAAGCTTTATCTTGGGTTTTTTTCGTCTTTTATCGGATAAAAAAAGCATTTTAGGCGGTGAAGACGGGCTTTGTGAAAGGCTTATAAAATGCGCAAAGGAAAGCGCATCTTTAGATGAATTTTATAACCTTTCAACATCAAAAAGATACACTAAATCAAGAATAAAACGATGCGTCAAATGTGCTATTTTAGATGTGAAAAAAGCATCAAAGCTTGATTATATAAGGGTTTTGGCATTTAACGATAAGGGCAGAGAAATTTTAAAAGCATCACAAAATAAAGATTTAATCGTTACAAAAACAGCTGATTTTAACCCTTCAAAAAATTCAATGTTCAAATACGATATTATGGCAACCGATTTTATGTATCTTTGCGCAAACGACAACAAAAAAAGAAAAAGCGGAATGGATTTTACCACCCCGCCTGTATATATTAAAAATTAGTCGCAATATACTTCTTTATTTTCTTTAGCCGATTTGTAGGCTAAATCCATAATATAGTTTATATACGCACCGTCACAAAACGACGGTGTTGTTTTTTTGCCTTCATAAACCGCATTTAAAAAATTATAAAGACAGTGAACATGCCCTCTTAGCCACCCTATTGAGCTTTTTGAACTTGGAAATGTACCCGCAGGTTTTTCAAATCTTTGCACACACTCAATTCTTTTAAAACCTCTCTCGCCGCCAAAAACATCTTCTTTTTGGGTGTTGTCAAAATAATAAAGATAATTTGCATCCATAAGGTCAAACCTTAATGCACCCTTATCGCCGTAAATTTCAAAAGATAATTCATCATTTGTGCCTGTTGCAATTTTAGAAATTGTCATATTTCCCCCAGCACCGCACATCATATCGCAAAGAACAAACGCCTCATCTTCGTTTGTTATATCAACCATCCTGCCGTTTTTATCAGGCCTTTTGTCGTACAAAACCTTTGTTTTACAGTAGATTGACTTATAATCGCCTATCAAAAATCTTATAATGTCAAAAACATGCGAGCCTAAATCAAGTATAACTCCGCCACCGCCTATTTTTTCATCATTCTTCCATGTAATCGTCTTATCCTTATCCACCGAGCCTGAGTGCAAAAACTTTGCGCCAAAGGTTAAAATATTGCCTAATTTTCCTTCGTCAATCATTTTTTTGGCAAGCATTGTTGCAGGAAAAAATCTGTTCTGAAATGTCATTTGAGTTATACTCTCGTAATTTTTTTCAATATCCGCAATTTCTTTTGCATCATTATAGTTTATTGCAAGCGGTTTGTCGCAGTAAATGTGCTTTTTCTTTTTCATAGCCTCCAAAACCGCATCTTTGTGAAACGCATTTGGTGTGCATATATCAACCACATCAATTTCATCATCATTTATAATGTCCATAAAATTGTCGGTGTAATTTTCGTATCCGTACATTTCGCAAGCATTTTTTGCATTTTCAATATGCGATGCACAAATTGTTTTTAAATTTATTTTAAAAGGCAAATTGTCATAATAAAGAGGTATTGTTTTATACCCGAAGGTGTGGGTTTTTCCCATAAAACCACAGCCTATTACACCAATGTTAATAGTTTTCATTTTTAATCACCTCTAAAAAATTTATATATAAATTATATATCAATTTTTACAGTTTGTCTACACCTTTAGCCTATATGTTGAAATATATGTTTTATTGTGATAAAATTAAGCTTAAGTGTGGCTGTAACTTCATCCACAACTTGACATGAACCACTGCTAATAAAGACTGGCATCTAAATTATACAGTCTTTATAAAGTTTGATATGTAAGGGACAAAAAAGCCTTCCCCTTGAGGGGAAGGTGGGTTGCGAAGCAACTCGGATGAGGTGGAAATGAATAAAACAAACAATTCAAAATTAACCGGCAATGCAAGAGCATTAAGAATGAATATGACAAAAGAAGAAAGACATCTTTGGTATGATTTCTTGAAAACTTTACCTGTGACTGTCAACAGACAAAAGGTAATTGGTAAGTGTATTGTTGACTTTTATATTGCTTCTTCAAAACTTGTTATTGAACTTGATGGTTCTCAACACTATGAAGATAATGGTATAGAAAATGATACAAAAAGAGATGAATTTCTAAATAATTTAGGAATTTAAGTATTAAGATATTCCAATTTGGATGTTAATCAAAGATTTGAAAGTGTATGTCAAGATATACTGAATCATATTAACACCTCATCAGTCACTTCGTGACAGCTTCCCCTCAAGGGGAAGCCTTTGAAAAAACATAATTTTTTTGTCCCTAGCTTGACAAAATCATATGAGAAATGTCGGAAAAAGTCGAAACAAAAGCCTCCCTTTGCACAAGGGAGCCTATGGCATTTATGGGAGTCTTTAAAATATTTCAAGGAGGTGAAGCCAATGGATGAAAAAAGTATTATAGAGCGCATAAAAGGCGGCGACAAAGAAGCATATGCACTTATTGTAGAAAAATATAAAAATCAGATTTTTAATATTTGCTATCATTACTTACAAAATCATCACGATGCCAACGATGCCGCTCAGGAAACCTTTATAAAAGCATACAAATCCATAAACGGCTTCAATTTTAAATCCTCTTTTGCAACCTACCTTGTAAGAATTGCAATAAACACCTCAAAAGATTATTATAAGAAACACAAAAACCAGCAAAACAACATTGATATTGATGATGAAAACACACCCGAAATAAAGGACGACAAAAACACTCCCGAAGATAATTTTGAGCAAAAAGAAAGGCAAAAAATGGTGCGTGACGCCATTTCAAAGCTTAATAAAAAACATCGTGAAATGATAATTCTTCGTGATTTAAACGGATATTCATATCAGGAAATTGCAAACGCACTAAACATTTCGGAGGGTACGGTAAAATCAAGAATAAACCGTGCAAGAGAAGCTTTAAAAGAAATTATTTTAAAAAACGGAACTTTTTTGTAAGCTTAATCGTCTAATAAATTAAGAAAGGAGGGTGCTTTGATAAAATGAAAGAATGCAAACACTTCAAAAAAAATATATCAGCCTATGTTGACAATATGCTTACCAATACACAAAAACAAAAATTTGAAGCTCATTTAAAGGCTTGCTCATCTTGCCAAAAAGAAGTTGATAAGCTAAAAAGCATAATAGAATTTTCATCGTCATTAAGTGTAAAAGCGCCCGATGTCTTTACAAAAAATGTGATGGAAAAAATCGAAAATTTACATAGTGAAAAACCAAAAATTTTGCCTTATGCACGATATGCCTCGGCACTTGTAGCTATTTTTTTGGCAGTTGTGGTTTTAAAAACGCCTGTTATGGATTATTTTGAAAAAAATTATGTGGACACACCCAAAATTCAAACTACGCAGAATACTATTCAAAGCACAGTAAAAGAAGTTGAAACAACACAAGAAGAAAAAGAAGAAGTAAAAGCATTTGATAAAAATACCGATTTGGCAAAAGCTATTCAACCAAAACAAGGTATATCTGATACACAAAATGTTAAAGAAGATAAAATTGAATCAGTCCCTTCTGATGCTACCGAAAGTGCGCCCTTAAATGAAGATAATCAGCAAACTTTTGAATTTGAAGCGGTGCAAATTGCCGAACCAACAAAATACAAAATGAAATCAATTGGCGAAGTTAATACAGCAATAATAATAGAAGAAACTACAGAAAATGAAAATGATGGCATCAGCATGGCATCTTCAAAGCCTTATAATGTTACTTTAAACATAGAAACAACCCTTTCTGCCAAAGAAACTCTCGATATAATAAACTCAACCCTTAAAACAGATTATACCGAAAACGAAGGCAAAATAGAAATTTTGCTGTCTTTTGATGATTATACTCTTCTTTACGAAACCTTAAAGGATAATACCTCTTTTTCGGGATTTGAAAATGTTAATTTTGGAGAAGATGTAAATATTGTAATTTTATCAAAATAATTCTTTTAATTTTTAAAAACTTATGGTAGAATATATTTTGTAAATTACTTTAAGGAGAAAATTATGAGTGCAAAAAAATTGCTTTTAGCTTTAAATAAAATGTTTAAATGCCCTACTCATCCATTTAACCTTCAGAATGAGGGCAAAATGACCTATGCCGAGTGGCAGTATTTAAAGGGCAGCGACACAATAAAATTTTATACTAAAGTTAAAACCGAAGAAGATATGTTTAAGGATAAAACCGTTCTTGATATTGGCTGCGGTGCTGCAGGAAAATCGCTTTATTATGCATCAAAAGGCGCAAAAAAGGTTTACGGTGTAGATGTTGTTGCTCACTATAAAGAAGAATCAGAAAAATTAGCCGAGCAAAAAGGTCTTAGCGACAAATTTGAATTTCATCTTTGTGATGCGGCAAACCTTTGTTTTGAAGATAAAATGTTTGATACAATCATTATGAACGACAGTATGGAGCATGTTGCAGAGCCTGAAAAAGTTTTAAAAGAATGTTATCGGGTTTTAAAGGATGATGGAAAATTGTTTGTAAACTTTTGCCCATACTATCATCCTTACGGCGCGCATTTAAGTGATGTAATAGGCTTTCCGTGGGTGCATATGTTCTTTAAAGAGCAAACAATGATTGATGCATATAAAGACTTGATTTCTGATATGCCCGATAAGGATATGCGAATAAAATTCAGATTTTCAAAGGACGAGAACGGAAAAGAAACCATTTCATACATCAACAAAATGACAATAAAACGCTTTAACAAAGTTTTAAAAACATCACCCTTTAAAACAATCGAATACAAAAAAGAAGTAGCACTTAGAAATGTATTTTCTTGTTTTGCAAAAATCCCCGTTTTAAAAGAGATGTTTGTTAAAATGGTGGTTGTTATTTTATCCAAATAAATACCAAATTGCTCTCATTATTAAAAATGAGGGCGATTTTTTTAATACAATAAAGATTTTTTCAAAAAATAGTGGAAATTTTGGTAAAAATGTGTTATGATTATATGATGTATAATGTTTTTGTGTTAATTTTTGTGTAATCGGGGTGAAAAAATGATTTCAAAGGTTAATAGCTGTGCTCTTATGGGCATTAACGGATACATTGTTGAAGTTGAATCCAACCTTTCAAATTCAATACCGTCAATGGACATTGTAGGCCTTCCCGATGCGGCTGTCAAAGAGTCAAAAGAAAGAGTTAAAGCCGCTATCAAAAACAGCGATTTTTCCTATCCTCAAAAGAAAATCATTGTTAACCTTGCCCCTGCCCATACAAAAAAAGAAGGTGCATATTTTGACCTTCCTATAACAATAGCAATACTTGCAGCATCCAATCAGATACAGTTAGATAACATTAACGATTTTATGTTTTTGGGCGAACTTTCGCTCGATGGTGCTATAAGGAGTGTAAACGGCATACTTCCAATGGTAATTGCCGCAAAAGAAAACGGAATAAAAAATGTTGTTGTTCCGTATGATAATGCTTGTGAAGCCGCAGTTGTAAAAGATATTAATGTTTTTGGTGCAAAAACATTAACCGAAGCGGTAGAGCATTTAACAAAAGAAAATTTAATACAAAAAACCTTTATAGATATAGATGAATTTTTTGACCAGACAAATGCCTACACGGACGATTTTTGTGATGTAAAAGGTCAGGTAGCGGCAAAAAGAGCTATTGAGGTTGCAGCAGCAGGCGGGCATAACATTCTTATGATTGGCTCTCCCGGCTCTGGAAAAACAATGCTTGCAAAACGCATTCCTTCAATACTTCCTAACATCTCTTTTTCAGAAGCTTTAGAAGTTACCAAAATTTATTCCATCGCAGGAAAACTTCCTTCGGACACTCCGCTCATAAAAACAAGACCTTTCAGAAATCCGCATCATACACTTTCTCCGCAGGCAATATGTGGTGGTGGTGCAAATCCAAAACCCGGCGAAATAAGTTTAGCTCACAGAGGCGTTTTATTTCTTGACGAATTTCCTGAATTTAGAAAAGACACAATCGACGCACTTCGTCAGCCGCTTGAAGATGGCTCTTTTACTATTGGCAGGGTTGCAGCAAGCTACACATTTCCAAGTGAGGTTATGCTTGTTGCAAGTATGAACCCCTGCAAATGCGGTTATTATGGAGATAACACAAGAAATTGCACCTGCACACCAAATCAGATTCAAAAGTATCTGGGCAAAATTTCGGGACCTATGCTTGATAGATTTGATATTCACATAGAAGTTCCCACCGTTAAATACGATGAGCTTGAAAGTACCAAAAAAGCAGAAAGCAGTGAAAAAATAAGACAAAGGGTAAATATGGCCCGAAAAATTCAGCTTGAAAGATACAAAGATAAAAACATATTTTCAAATTCACAGCTATCACAAAGCGATTTAGAAATTTATTGTAAATTAGATGATAAAAGCAAAGTCCTTTTGAGAAATGTGTTTGAAAAGTTAGGTCTTTCTGCAAGAGCACATTCAAGAATTATAAAGGTTGCAAGAACCATTGCAGATTTAGCGCAAAGCGAAAACATTTCAGCTTCGCACATTGCCGAAGCAATAGGATACAGAAGTCTTGATAAAAAATTTTGGTTTACAAACTAACGGAGGAAAGTTATGAAAAGTATTGAAATTAAAAAAATATTCAGACAAACAGACGATTTTGCCGAAAAAACCATTACGGTTGCAGGCTGGATTAAAAGCGTAAGAGCATCTAATGTATTTGGCTTTATTGAGCTTAACGATGGTACATTCTTTAAAAACTTACAGGTTGTTTTTGAAAAAGAAATCCTTTCAAACTTTGACGAAATTGCAAAGCTTAACATCGGCTCAAGTATTTATGTAACTGGTAAGCTTGTTTTAACTCCCGATGCAAAACAGCCTTTTGAATTAAAAGCAGAAAAAATTGAAATCGAAGGCTATTCAACACCTGATTTTCCATTGCAGAAAAAGCGTCATTCGTTAGAATATTTAAGAACAATTGCACATCTTAGACCTCGTACAAACACATTTTCTGCTGTTTTAAGAGTTCGCTCGCTAACAGCTTATGCAATTCATAAATTTTTCCAGGACAGAGGATTTGTGTATGTTCATACACCAATTATAACATCATCTGACGCAGAAGGCGCAGGCGAAATGTTCAGAATTACAACACTTGATATGGATAATCCTCCACGCACCGAGGACGGAAAAATAGATTATTCAAAAGACTTCTTTGGCAAAAGCACAAACCTTACCGTTTCAGGTCAGCTTGAAGCAGAAACACATGCAATGGCATTCAGAAATATTTATACATTCGGTCCAACCTTCAGAGCAGAAAATTCAAACACAGCGCGTCATGCAGCAGAATTCTGGATGATTGAGCCTGAAATTGCATTTGCCGACCTTAAAGACGATATGGAACTTGCCGAAGATATGATTAAATACATCATAAACTACTGTCTTGAAAATGCTCCTGAAGAAATGGAATTTTTCAATAATTTCATTGACAAGGGACTGCTTGAAAGACTAAATAATATTGTATCAAATGATTTTGCGCATGTTACCTATACCGAAGCAGTAGAAATCCTTCAAAACAGCGGCAAAAAGTTTGATTATCCTGTTAAATGGGGCATTGACTTACAGACCGAGCACGAAAGATACATCACCGAAGAAGTGTTCAAAAAACCTGTTTTTGTTACCGATTATCCAAAGGATATCAAAGCATTCTATATGAAACAGAACGACGATGGCAAAACTGTTGCTGCTATGGACCTTCTTGTTCCCGGAGTTGGCGAAATTATTGGCGGAAGCCAGAGAGAAGAAAACTACGACAAGCTTGTTAACAGAATGAACGAGCTTGGAATGGATACAAAAGATTATGAATGGTATCTTGATTTAAGAAAATACGGTGGCACAAATCACGCAGGCTTTGGTCTTGGATTTGAAAGAGCAATTATGTATATAACAGGTATTTCAAACATAAGAGATGCAATTTCTTTCCCGAGAACCGTTAAAAACGCAGAATTTTAATAACAACATATTTATGCGGATTAAATTAATATATTTAATCCGCATTTTGTGAAAGGAATGATTTTTTGTTATGGATAAATCACCATTAAAAAGCTTTTTGTTAACACTTCTTTATGCACTTTTCTTTTTTGTTGTCATTTTAAGATGTGCAAAAATAAATATCGGTCTTGGTATTTTAGCGGCTGTAATAATATTTTTAGTTGTGATATTCTTAAAAAGAGCAACTTTATATTCGTTAGCTGCACAGCTTACCTTTAACAAAGACAAACAAAAAGCATTTGACTACTTTGAAAAAGCTTACAAAACAAAAAAAATGAAACCTCAGGTTGCACTTTTTTATTCATATCTTCTTTTAAGAGATGCAAAATGTGAGGAAGCTGATAAAAAAATTGACGAAATTTTAAAAAATCAAAAAACACAGCTTACCGAAACCGACATAAAAAATGCACATCTTAACAAAGCCCTTATAAGATGGAAAACAGGCGACTTAAAGGGAGCTATTGAAAAAGCACAGGCACTTTATGATGATAACTTTAAAACCACTGCACTTTACGGTGTTTTAGGATACTGGTATATTCTTGATAACAATTACGAAAAAGCGCTCCAAATCAACAAAGAAGCCTATGATTACAACGATTCTGACCTTATTATATGCGACAATCTTGCGCAAAACTATTATCTTTTAGGAGATGTAGGCAAAGCATTTGAAATCTACCAGAATATTATGGAAAAAGAGCCTACATTTATTGAGGCATATTATAACTTTGCCTGCGTTTTAAATAAAAAAGGTGAAAAGGAAAAAGCAATCGAAAACCTTGAAAAAGCACTTGAAATTGACGAAAAGTTTTTATCTTGTGTAACACATAACGAAGTTAAAAAACTATTAGATGAATTAAGGAATGAATAACAATTGAAAATATTGTATTTTGATTTATTTTTAGGAGTAAGTGCACAAAGTATTTTTTCTGCACTTTACGATATAATAAATACTCCGTCTTTAAATGTAAAAGCCGATAAATATGATGTATCGGGAATTCTTTGCACAAACGCTCAACCTCTTGAAGATAATCTTTTTTCTCAAGACGATTTTTTGTTTGCCAAAAATGTATGCAAAAACATTTTAAGAGACGAAAAAGAGGATACAAAGTTTTTTTGTGCAATAAACCATCTTCTTAAAATACTTTCGCCCGATTTTATTATTTCTTCCCCCATTTACGACGGCTCGGGATTTGATGTTAAAACTAATATGTGTATCCCCTCTCCAAATGTGCTGAAAATGTTTAAAGATTTAAAAATTCCTTATGAGAGCTTAAAAATTCAAAAACAGCTTGCAAAAGAAGATGGCATTGCCGTTATAAAATCTGTTTCAAACGATTTTGGCACTTTGCCAAAGCTTGATATTGATAAAATAGGCTATGGTACTGACGGCGACACAATTACAAGAGTTGTTACAGGGTACGAAAAACAAGACAGCTTGTGCGATATTTTTGAAATAAGTGAAGAAATAGCTAATATAAGAGAAATTTCATACTTAACAAAATAAGGTAGGTTTTAATGAAAACTGTTACAATAAACAAAAATGACGAAAATCAAAGGCTTGATAAGTTTTTGACCAAATATTTTAAAAATATGCCGCAAAGTGCGATATATAAATATATCCGTAAAAAAAGAATCAAAGTGAACGGCAAAAAATGCGAAATCTCTTACCGTTTAAAAGAAGGCGACGAGCTTTCTTTATACATAAACGACGAGTTTTTAGAAAGCGATGTTAAAATTTCTAATTCTTTTCTGGATATTACTCCCGATATAAGCATATTATATGAAGATGAAAATATTATGCTGGTGGACAAAAAATTTGGTATGGTTGTTCACGAAGATAAAAATGAGCAGAAAAATACACTTATTAATCACATAAAAGCATATTTATATCAAAAGGGCGAATATAATCCTAAGGACGAGCATTCTTTTGCCCCATCTTTATGTAACCGCATAGACAGAAATACAGGCGGCATTGTTATTGCGGCAAAAAATGCCGAAGCACTTAAAATCATTAACGAAAAAATAAAATCAAGAGAGATTAAAAAGTTTTATCTTTGCCTTGTTGTTGGGCATCTTAACAAAAAAAGCGACACACTTGAAGCCTATCTTTTTAAAGACAGCAAAAAAAATACAGTTTTTGTATATGATACTCCAAAGGTTGGCACAAAAAAAATCATTACAAAATACACAGTTTTAGAGGAGCGAAAAAATTCATCGCTTGTTGAGGTAGACCTTTTAACAGGAAGAACTCACCAGATAAGAGCACATTTTGCGCACATAAAGCATCCTTTATTAGGTGATGGAAAATACGGCAGTAACGAAATTAACAAAAAATTTAATCTTAAGCATCAGCTTCTTTATTCATACAAAATAAAATTTGAATTTTCGGATAAAAACAAATTATCATACTTAAACCAAAAATCATTTAAAGTTGATAAAATACCTTTTTATGATTTAGACAGGCAGGAAAAATAAATTATGTTATATTCAAACTCACTTTCAAAATTAATCGATATGTTCAAAAAAATGCCGGGTATCGGGCATAAATCGGCAATAAGGCTTGCATTTAACATTATATCTATGTCAAACGAAGAAGTAAACGAAGTTTTAGATACAATCAAAAATGCAAAAGAAAAAATAAGCTACTGCTCAATTTGCCAGAATTTAACCGAAAACGACCCGTGCGATATTTGTGCAAACGAAAAAAGAGACCAAAGCACAATTTGTGTTATGGAATCGCCAAAGGATGTTATTGCACTTGAAAAAACAAGAGAGTATTTCGGGCTTTACCATGTGCTTCACGGCTCTATTTCGCCAATGGATGATGTAACTCCCGATATGCTTAAAATAAAAGAGCTTATCTTAAGGCTCAAAGATGACAAAATAAAAGAGGTTATACTTGCCACAAACCCAAGTATTGAAGGCGAAGCAACTGCAATGTATCTTGCCCGTTTAATAAAACCAATGGGCATTAAAGTATCAAGAATTGCACTTGGTATTCCTGTTGGCGGTGACCTTGAATATGCCGACGATGTAACCATTACAAAGGCAATGGAATTAAGACACGAGCTTTAAAAAGGTGCAAAATCAATATAGCATTGACATTTTGGATATTTTTGTGTATAATAATATCTTAATGACGCTTTATAATATTTACAAATTATTTCGATAATATAAATAAAAGGAGAATTTTTAATGAACAATAATGCACAAACTGTTCTAACTCCCAAGGGTCTCAAAAAAATTGAAGAAGAATACGAATATTTAAAGGTTGAAAAACGAAAGGAAATTGCTGAAAGAATCAAGATTGCAAGAGGATTTGGCGACCTTTCAGAAAATGCCGAATATACCGCAGCTAAAGAGGAACAGGCAAAAATGGAAACAAGAATTGCTGAGCTTAAAAAAATACTCGAAAATGCTGTTGTAATTGACGAAAGTGCCATTCCTTCAGATACTGTAAGCATCGGCTCAAAAGTTAAGGTTTACGATGAAGAATTTGAAGAAGAAATTGAATACAGCATTGTAGGCTCAATGGAAGCTAACCCAAGAGAATTTAAAATTTCTGATAAATCTCCCGTTGGAACTGCACTTTTGGGCGCAAAAGTGGGCGATGAGGTTGAGGTTGAAAGCCCCGACGGAAATGTTAAACTAAAAGTTTTGGAAATTATAAGAGATTAATTTTTGCACTAACAGATTATACGAAAGGATTTTACTTATGAGCAATCAGAACAATGCACCCGAAATGGAACTTAGCGAAATTATAAAAGTAAGACATGATAAATTGCACGAACTTCAGCAAGAAGGCCGTGACCCATTTGTAATCACAAAATTCGACCGCACACATTCATCAAAAGACATTTCAGAAGGCTACACCGAAGAAGAGCGCACAATTGAAGTAAGAGGCGAAGAAAAGCAGGTTACAGCAAAAATTTCTCCTCTTAATGGTCAGAATGTTTGTGTTGCAGGAAGAATTATGTCTAAAAGAGGTATGGGTAAGGTTGGATTTGTGCACATTCAGGATTTAGACGGTCAGGTTCAGCTTTTTGTTAAAAAAGATATTCTTGGTGAAGATGAATACAACCACTTTAAAAAGCTTGATATTGGCGATATAATCGGCGCAACAGGCGAAGTTTTCACCACACAGACAGGTGAAATTTCGGTAAGAGTAGATAAAATAACACTTTTGTCAAAATCACTTCTTCCGCTTCCCGAAAAATTCCATGGTATGACAAATACCGATATGCGTTATCGTCAAAGATATGTTGACCTTATTATGAACCGTGATGTTAAAGATACATTTATCAAACGTTCAAAAATTATTTCTTCAATAAGAAGATATCTTGATGGCGAAGGCTTTTTAGAGGTTGAAACACCTATGCTTGTTTCTAATGCAGGCGGTGCGGCAGCCCGTCCGTTTGAAACACATTTTAACGCACTTGATGAAGATTTTAAACTTCGTATTTCATTGGAACTATACTTAAAACGACTTATTGTAGGCGGTCTTGAAAGAGTTTATGAAATCGGCAGAGTTTTCAGAAACGAAGGTCTTGATACACGTCATAACCCCGAATTTACACTTATGGAATTATATCAGGCTTACACAGATTACCACGGTATGATGGATTTAACCGAAAACTTGTACCGTCATGTTGCAAACGAAGTTTTAGGCACAACAAAAATCGTTTACAATGGCATTGAAATGGATCTTGGAAAACCATTTGAAAGAATTACAATGGTTGATGCTGTTAAAAAATATGCAAATGTAGATTTTGACAAAATTACAACCTTGGAAGAAGCAAGAAAGGTTGCAGATGAGCATCATGTTGAATATGAAGAGCGTCACAAAAAAGGCGATATTTTATGTCTTTTCTTTGAAGAATTTGTAGAAGAGCATCTTATTCAGCCAACATTTGTTATGGACCATCCTATCGAAATTTCGCCGCTTACAAAGAAAAAACCTGAAAATGGCGATTATGTAGAAAGATTTGAGTTCTTTATGAATGGTTGGGAAATGGCGAATGCATACTCTGAGCTTAACGACCCAATCGACCAAAGAGAAAGATTTAAAGCTCAGGAAGAGCTTCTCGCTCAAGGTGATGAAGAAGCCAACACAACAGACGAAGACTTTATGAGAGCGCTTGAAATTGGTATGGCTCCAACAGGCGGTATCGGCTTTGGTATCGATAGAATGTGTATGCTTCTTACCGACTCAGCCGCAATCCGTGATGTGCTTTTATTCCCAACAATGAAGCCGGAAGCAAGATAATTTTAAAATTAAATCCCGCTAAATAAGCGGGATTTTTTATGCCTTAAAACAAAAAAGATAAGCGGAAAAACCGCTTATCTTTTTTAATTATGAAACTTATTTTACAACAATAATTTCCTGCAAGTAAGAATATCTTGAACGGGTATATACAAAGTCGCCTGACTGAATATCAGAAAGTGAACCTGCAAAAATTCTGTCGTTTTTGGAATCACAAATAATAGGTGTCATATTTGTAAGACCATAAAGAACCGTTTGTGTTCCGTCACCAAATGCAATTTTTAAATATGTGCCTTCAGAGTCTATAACAGTACCTGATGCAAGGAAGTTATCGCTGTTTGTTTTACCGCTATATCCGCCTGTTCTGTCAATAGCATCAATGCTTCCTGTGTGTTTTGTATAATTACAAATTCCTTTGTTGTTGAGCGCATATTTAATGATATCACCGCGTTTTATAGCTTTTGTATTTGAAGATGCATCCTGATAGAAACCAAGCTCATCCTCTTTAAGAACAAGTGTTACTTCGCCCGAACCTGTTACTCCTCTGATTACATTCTGCATTTCACCTTCTTCATCAACCATAACAACAGTGTTTGTAACAACCATCTGTGTTGCGCCTGACGGTTCTTCACCTGAAGATGTTTCATCTCTTAAAATAACGAATTTTGCAACATTAAAATCGTTAAGGTTGTATGCTTCTACAACATACTGCTGATAATCATCAAAGAATGCAAGTGCACTTTGAGTTTCGTAATTTTTCTCATCTTCAAAGTCTGCTTGGTCTGCATCGGTTGCAGGAGCCATAATCATCACAGTATCATTATCAACATAGAAAAGCGGGAGGTCTGTTTCAGCAGTACCGTTTGCAAAGAATGGTTTTAAGTATCTTCTCTGTACAGAAGGAATATCAAGACTTAAAATATTGCTTCCTGTTTGCGCAGTACCGATTGTTGTAATAAAGCCATCACCATTTTGTTTAAAGTAAACCATTTGATTTGGAATTTTTCCGTCATCAAAGTCTTTTGCCAAATCCTCAGCTTTTTTCTTTGTGGTAGAAGAATTAAATTTAACCTCTTCCAAAAGCTCATAGGTTTTTATTTCGCCGTCTAAGGTATATACACTCATTGTATAACCTTTGCCAAGGTCTAAAAGCGATGCAATATTAACAAGGAATCCATACTGTTCATCATAAACAACACTCTTATCATCCATATAAGCAACATTGCCAAAAATATCAAAATAGAATTTTGCTTTTTCGCCAAGTGCTAAAGTTGTATTCTTTGCAAAGCTGTTTGACATTACATACTGAGCATTGTTGATTTCAACAAAATCATCCTCAGCAGAATATCCTGTAACAGTACCATCAATCGCCCAGTTATCAGCTTCAATGATAACAACATTGCCATCTATACTTTCTTTAACAAGAGCAACATCATATCTTGCAAGATCAAGAATTTCGCATTTTTCACCGTTTCTTGAAACTGCAATGTGTTTTTCAAAATCATCATCTGCAAATTCAATTTCATTGCCGCTTTCAAAAACGATTTTTGAATCATAAGTAGAAATGGTTTTAACAACCTCGGTTTTGTAAGAATCAATTCTTACAATATAATTGCCGTTATCATCAATAATTGTAACACTGCCGCATTTTCCGCCGTCTATAAGATCTTTAATATATGCTATTTTAAAGCTTGTCGCACTGCCATTATAAATAACTGCAGCGTTTAGCGGAAATCTTTCTGTTTTTTCTTTGTTTGCAGCATTTTCATAATATACTATAATTTCATTGCCATCTTTTTGAACATCTGTAAGAAAGGCATCCTGAATTGTTATCTGGTCTAATGCGTCCTCATAGGAAACCATATAAATTATTTTTTGCTGACTGCCTTCTTTTTTTACAAAATATTCAACACTAAGACCTATAAAATCGGCAGTATCAACCTCGCTTGAATAAACAAATCCGTCAATCTGCACCTGATTTTTACCTAAAACTTTTGTTGTAATACCAACGCTTGAAAACTGATTTGCTTCAACTCTGCCGGTATATTTGTAAATATCAAAAGCCTTTTCCATAAAAATTGAATCCTTCTGTATTGAAAGAACAATTTCATCTGTGCCTATTACATCATCACTTGGATACTTTGAATTAAGCATATTAAAAATCAAAGTATAGGCATCAGCTAAAGTAATCTGACTGTTTTTATTTACACCATCAAGAATATCGTTGTAAATTGTTGAGAAATTTGCAATAAGTTCAGCTTCTGTTAATGCAGATGAAAATCCTATTGCACGCATAGCCATAATTGCCGCATCATCAGATGCTACAAAATCGTTTATGCCAAAAGCATCATCAACATAACCTTTAACAATACCAAGCTTTGCTGCAGCGGTAATTTCATTATATGCCCAATAGTCCGCCTTTACATCACGGAAAATAAGTTCGGCGTCACTGTATGAAACATTACCAATGTTTAAAGCCTTCATAATAAGATAAACAAATTCAGATTTTGAAATAGAATCATCAAAGGTTTTTTCGGTATCAACTTTTATTCCAAGACTTTCTAAAAAATCGTAATGCTCAGGTTTTTTGTTCTGATTTTCTACTGAAAAAGCTTCCTGATTGCCATATTCAATATAGTTTTTAACCTTCCAGATAAGCTGAGCGGTTTCCTGTCTTGTAGCAAGTTTTAACGGATTAAATGTATTGTCATTATAACCATTTACAATACCAATATGATTTAGCGCATAAACAGCTTCCTTTGCATAATCTGAAATAGCATTATCGTCATTAAATTTTACTTCTTTATTGGCTTTACTTTCTTCATTAAGAAATCTATAAAGCATTACAGCCAAATCCTGACGGGTAAGGTTTTCGCCAATACCAAATGTATTTTCGCTTGTTCCCTTTATAATACCTGCGCCATAAAGATTTTTAATGTAAGCGTAATACCACATATCTTTATTAACATCGCTAAATGCTATTTCTGTATCCGAAATAATATCAAATGCCGAAGAAAGCATTTTTGTAAATTCTTCTCTTTTTACAGTATCATAAGGTCTGAAAAGTCCGTCGCCATCGCCTGAAATAACGCCATCCTGATAAAGACGATTAATAGCATCTATACCGTAAGATAAATCATCAATATCGGTAAACGGAGCTTTTTTAGAAGGTGTAATAACAACCTCTTCTTTATCTTCTTTATCTTCGGTTACCTGAGGTTTTGTAATTTTAATTACTCTTCCGCTTGAAGATGAACCTTTGTTAGATGATGTATTATTTGATACTGTCTGATTTTGTTTTTCTGCTACCTTTGTTAAAGCAGTAGCTTTAGCCGAATTAAAAGCAGAAACAATATCATCATAATTATCAAAGGTTACCATCATATTAAAGTACATATCCTGCAAAATATCGGCGTAATTTTTGACTTTATCGTAATCATCATCTAATTCAACGCCAATTGCATCGCTCTCAAGCTCAACAATCTCCATTAAGTCTTCGGGACTTTCGGCATTGTTTGCAAGATACATAATTGCATTTTCAATTATATCGTCTACAGCATTTACCGAAAGAAGTTCAAAAACATCTGCTTTAGCTTCTTTAAGTTCTTTGTAGTACGATTTATTTGTAAATTCTTCGCTGCCTAAAATGCCTTTATATTTTGTATTTTCCAAAATTTTATATTTTTTGGCTATATCTTCTTCATTGATAAGCAAAAATGCTGCAGCACTTTTGTTGAATACAGAAGCAAAAGTATCCTTTGTGTATCCTTCTTCGGGGATAGTATCTGCTATATACTGCGCCAAAGAAGATATTTTTTCAGCTGCAACATCAGCCAAAATCATATCATTTTTTGGAAGTGCCGAATATTCAAGAATATAGCTTTCGTCATTTGCAAGAATTTTACCTATTTTTTCAACATCTTTATCGTTAAAGATATCAATTACATCAAGTAAAATACTCTCGTCAGAAACACCGACTCTTTTTGTAGCTGTAGCTGCCTCTGAAGATGAAACAGTAAGTGTGTACCAACCGCCGATTTTATCTTTTTCGCTATCTAAAACACCAAAAAGCTCACTTACTTTAAAGTTTAAAGAAAACGCACCGTTTTCGTCTGCAATAACCTGATTTTTATATGCAACACCGCCGTTTGAATCTTTTTTAAATTCAAGTGTTACATAAGAAAATCTTTCTGCACCTGTTGCACCTGTAATGGTTACAACACCATCAGAAACCTTTGGCTCATCAAGATAAATTGTGTTAACGCTTGCAGTAGCATCCGAAATTTCATATTTTTCTTCTTTACCAAAAACATAAGGTGCACATCTTAAATCCTTACCGCTTGCATCGGTCAAGAATAGCTTAATATAGTCAGCCTCATCAACCTCAACAGTAAATGAATCTGTGTTAGTTGTTAAAGCTTTACTATCTAAATATTTAACAGTTTCCACTCCATTTTCTATTTTTAAAACTGCAATATTTGCAACTACACCGCTAATTGAGCCAGTAACAGTAAAGCTTACTGTATTTTCACCGCTTGGAATTGTTGTAACATTTGCCTCACCGTTAAGTGTAGCAGATAATTTATATGGTTCATTTATAACATAAGGGCTTTCCTCGGTACCGCTTCCTGAAAGCGGGATATCGCTTTTTATAAAGAACATAGGTCTTACGCCGTTCATAAAAGCTTGGTTATTGGTAGAACGAACATCGTTACCTGCATAATATCTTACAAACATCTTCTTTGGTGAACCGTCAGGACCTGATGCATCACGATACCATGTGTAACCGCCTGCTTCCTTTTTATATGCGCTTGCGCCATTTGAATATGCCAAATCAATGCTGTTACCGGGAAGGTTTATGGCAATGTTAAAATCGTAAACATCTTTAATAGACGGAATAAAACAGTAGTCCTTTGTTAATTGGTGATATGCCACACCGTGTTCTACACCATTTTTATCTGTACCGCCGTCATAGTTTGTGTAAGCATGCTTCCAGCCCTGTTCTGAAGCTGCAAACCATTTTCCCCACCATGCACTTGATGAGTTACTTCCGTGCCAGTTATGACCTTCTGTACCGCCCCAGTTACCTTCGCCAAGACGGTTTAAATCATCCTTGTGAACAATCGCTTTGTGAGTAACAGGCACAATCTGATTTCTTTCAAAATCAGATAAATTTGTTAAAAAGCCTGCTTCGTTATCCCACGCATATTGGTCATGCTTGTGGTCAGATGCCATATTTGCAACACTATTAGTCATCCAATCTGCATCGGGAGCTTTTCCATCCGGATAATTAACCTTTTTGTCATTACTGTTAAGGTAAGTTCTTAGTGTACTTTCACTCCAGATTGCGTAATTATCTACCGAATAGTTTTTACGCATAATGATTTTATCGGTGATGATTAAAATTTCGTCTTTACCGTCACCGTTAACATCTTGCTTTCCTGCAACTATGTATTTAACAGGAGAGCCGTTGTACTTACCAAAATATAAATATTCACCCTTTTGAAGTGAGGTAGAAGAAGAAGCTGTAACTTCTTCTGTAATGTTTATATTTTCATCTGCAATAACACTAAACGGCATTATAGTCTGCATAATAATGCATACGGCTAATAATAGCCCCAGTATTTTTTTCATAGTTGTTCTCCTTTTTTATTTGCATAAATGATTTTTAGGGAGAATCCCCCAGTCAGCTAACGCTGACAGCCCCCTTTAGGCAAGGGGGCCTTTAGCAATAGCACCCTATAGCCTCCCTTGCCTAAAGGGGCGATGCTTGCCGGTGGCAAGCGTTTATCGCCGACCGAGTCGGCAGACGAGACGGGGACCACCGAAGGTGGTGGAGGGATTCAATCCCCCAAAAAACAATTCATCAATTAATAACTTTTTGCCTGTGAATATGGTGCTATACTTAAATTATCCCAAATAAATGCTTTGTATGTTGCACCTTCTTCGTAATCTAAAGAAGCAGAAATTGTTGTTGGGTCATCAGTATTTGAAAGCTGTAAATCATCCATATCAGCAATTTCTAAAACAAGATTTCCATCTTCGTTTGTGATATATTTTGCAATTATAACAACAAAGTTTTTGGTATCGTTTGTTTTGTTGTAGATGTGAGCTGTTGCTGTAACTTTGTTTGTTAATTCATCTTTTGTAATTTCAACCTGACCGTCAGCATCTGCTGTATCAGAAGTTACAACTGTTAAAGGCTCAGCATATGTACCAAGACCAGAAGTTACAATGTCACTTGAAATATACATTGCAGGCTGAACACCATAAGAATTAGCCAAGCTTAACGCTCTTGGACCTACAACAGGTGAGTAAACAGAAGCACAAGCATTTGCTCCGCTCCAGCTTGCTGTAATAAGAAGGTCTCTCATCCAGACATATCCGCCATTATTTGCATCAGAAGGCTTATCACTACCACACTGATATCCAACGTTAAGGTTATTATTAGCTTTATTCATTTTTAGCATTTCCCCGCCAAAATCTGCAACATCAAATAGTGATGGAACAAATACTAAATCTGTTGTTTCAACATATCTTGCTGTAGAATCAAATGTATCTTCACCAAAGTTGTTACCTCTTACGCCGTTAATGTTTGTTAAAGCATCAATCCAGAAATAATTAACATCTTCATTGTCTGCCGCTCTACCTGTGTGAACACCCTGCCAGATATCGTTTGCAGTAGTTCCGGGAACTATAGCGTTAGGAACACTATTATATGTACCAGATGTGCAAGTAGCTGACTGTTCAAGCATATTGTACTCACCGCCAACTTCAAAACCAGCATCCTTTGCATTTCCTGCCTTATAGCCAATAGTACCCATTAAATATTTATGTGTAACAGGTTTAATGATTGCTTTTTCACCCGCAGTAAAGTTTGTTAAAAAGCCTGCTTCATCACTATAAGAAGGTGTTCCAACCTGCATATGATTACTTATTGTAGATTCAGTATTATAAATTGTTTGTTTGTTATCATCTTCGGTAACATATTTTCCATAAGCAGAAACTGTTGATTCATCACTGTTAAGCCATGCTCTTAAAGCAGTAGATGCCCACTGTGCGCTATTAAAGCTCTGATGAGACATACCGCCCCAAGTGCTCATTTCTTTTAAATCAATAATTTCAGAAGCTATTGTGTAGTATTCTTCTGTACCATCGCCGTCAACATCTTTTGAACCAGCAACATACCATTTAATAGGATACTTTTCGTCTGCACTTGGACCATACTGACCAAGATATACATATTTACCAACTAAATCGTCACAAGATTTTTCCCAAACAAGTGTATATGGATTTTCTTTTGTACCGTCGCCTGTTACATTGTATTTTATAGAACCGTCAATGAACATAGCAGGAACAACATAAGCATTATCAGTTGAACGTCTGCCGTTTAATCTTGAAATATTGTGTTTATAGAAAATAGCATTATTTAAAAAATATGTACCATCTGTGGCATCCATAGTAACATCACGAAGCCACATAGCTTTATCGTTTGTTGGTATTAAATTAAATAAAGGAAGCTTATATTTATAAGCATCAATTATAGAAGGAACAAATATGTAATCTGTTGTTTCTTCTTTCGGAACCTCTGTATATGTTGTCTCGCCAATTGTGTAATTACCATCAATATTTGTATAATAATCAAGAAATCTCCATCTTTTTCCAAGTGTAGAGTCGTTGTCATAAGGTGTGTGTTTCATATATGCTTCTAAAGTAGTATCTTCGTAAACATTACCTGCCGGCAACCACTTTACATCTGTACCCGAGTCAACTGCATCAGCAGGAGGTGTCCATCCCTTATGGTAATTTGAAATTACAGATTTATGTGTTACAGGTAGCATTATAGCTCTTTCACTTGTTGTAAAGTTTGTTAAGAAACCTGCTTTATCTGCATAACCTGCACTTACGGTTTCTATTGTGTTGTTTGTTTTATCAAAAGCAACTTCTCCTGCATTAGCATTAGAGTTTAGGTATTCTCTAAGGTCAGATTTAGACCATCTGTTAAACTGACGGTTACCTGAATCTGAACGAGCATAACCAGCTTCCATAAGCTTTTCAGCTTTGATTAAATAATAATCGCTTATAGCATCTTCGTTTACATTGTCACGAGCTGCAACATACCAAACCATGTCATTTCCGTCAAATGTACCTAATTTAACATATTTGCCCATTAAGCTGGCAGGTATTGAGATAGCCGCAACATCAATTACTGCCATTGATAATAAAATTGAAATAGCAAGGATGCAAGAAAGTAGTTTTTTCATTCTTTTCATTTTTTACCTCCAAAAAATTTTATTATTTATATATTTGTTTGAAAAATATAAAATGCTTGCTTTGTTTATTGACAAATTCATACGAATTTGCAATGATTAATTTGATATCAATTATGAGATTGATTAATTGGTATCATTTTGGTTTGCGGGCGGATGTGAGCATCCGCCCTTTGGCTTTTTTACTTTACTTTAACTTTAAAATGTACTATTGAATAAGGCTCAATTGTAAATTCAACTGCATTAGAATTTTTATCGTCTGCGTTTCCTTTAATTTCTATTGCCTTATTATAATGGTTATATTCTTCATCTAAAACAGCCCACAAATAGTCACTCTGCATAATTTCCATATCTATGCTTTGTGCATCAACTGTCCACTCGGGAAGTTTAATTTCAACAGGTGCTTCTTCTTCCATTCGGTTTACCAAAGTAAATGTTATTTCTGTATGGTCACTGTTTTCCGATGCATAGCCTGCCACATGTCTGCCATAGCTTGTTCTTACATCGGCAAGAACTTCGCCGCCTATATGGTCGGCAAGCAAGGCAAGTGCTTTTGCAGATGCACTCGAGAATATTTTGCCCGAGAAGTCATAAGCTGCGGGAAGGTCATCTACAAGCTCCGAAGGTGTTTCACCATAGTATCCGTAAGTTCTTGTTCTTCTTGTTTGCGGGTTAAATGCTTTATCGTATTTAATCCAGCCAAAGTAACTTGATTCAATTTCGTGAACAACAAATACCTTCCACGGAGTATCAAACAAGCCCTCGCCCATATTTTTAATGGTATTTAGTGCGTGTCCGAATTTATCCTGTATATAGTAGCAATCCCATGCTTCGTGTCTGTATAGAATTGTTTCGGTAATCATAAGGTCCTGACCGGGTTTTGCAACTGCATTTGCAGGAATATGCTCACCTTCGGGGACATTTTCATAATGCCCTGCGCCTGAAACATCAGACCATTTAACCATATTCATATCGTTTGTATAAACAAATCGTTTAATATCGGTTTTTTCTGCCGCAGGAGGTGCATTCCACGAACCAAACGGATAATGATGCGCCGAGCCTGCAAGATACTGCCAAACGCCTCTTTCCTGATATTCTTCAATCTGATTATCGTCAGTCGACATAGTAGTATAAACAATAACCGCATCGGGCCATCTTGCAATAATTTCTTTGGTGTATGCAGCAACAAGGTCATAATAGTTATCTTCCATATCCTCAGTATTGTTGCTGTAATGCTCATTGGTGTATGTTACCCAGTGGAAATCCTCGTTACCCATTTCCCAAACATCAATTTCATAGCCAAGCTCTTTAATCTTATCAAGATGCTTTGCAAATGCCGCCGCACCTTCATCAATTCTTTTTACGCCATCATAAAGCATTGCTTTTCCGTCTTTATGAGTCCAGCGGCTTGGTATGGTTGCTTTAACATTACCGTTTTCGTCTACATACCAGTAAAGGTTAATTTGATAATATGTATTTAAATCATTTTCTTTACAGAAATCAAGCCAATCCCAGAAATCTGCATGGAAGTTGTTTTCATTTCCTTCAATAGGCTGGAAGTTACCGCCTCGTCCTTCCATACCATATTTTTCCTGCATATGCCAAAGCTGTGCATCATAGTCATAGCCTTCTATAAAATAGTAATGTGCAGGTGTACCACCTGGGAATCTAAAGCCCTTAACACCTGATGTTTTAAGCGCCTTTGCGAACTCTTCTCTTAAAGAGTCGGGGTCATCTTTTGGCTTGATACCTCTTGTAATAAGCTCAAGGTGATAAGCAGAGTTAAAGATAAACATATTTTTATCTATAACCTTTGGATGCTCCATACGGGAGAAGTTAAATGTGCCGTCTTTATCTACCTTATACCATTTTGAGTTAGAAGGATTATCAGGGTCGTAATTACCGTTTGATGCTTTTGTTTCGGTATCGTATTTTGTATAGAATCTAAAAACATCGTTATCGGTTGCAACGCCTGTTTCCTTCATTTTATCTATTACAACGGTGTTTGTGTCTTTATATGTAAGACCTAAAATTTCGTAAAGTGCAATAGACAGCTCTTTTAGGTTAAGCTCATCTGAATAAAGCGAGTCGCCAATTCCAAGCTCAAAAGCCATATCACGAAGAGTTTCGTCAGTAAAATCTTCTCCATATACATATCCAAGCTGACCTAATAAAAGAATATACCATTCTTTTGTTGTTAGCTCAATTGTAGGCTGGAATGAGCCTGACTGATAGAACGGATATTTGCCCTGATGTGCATATACATACGAAAGCATATTTTTGTAATCAGGAACTTCTGATGCATCGTCATAATTAAAGTTTCCTTCATACGACATTGCTTTATCATACTCGCCATTAAATTTTAAAAGATATTTCATAGCATCAAGTCTTGTTACCTTGGTTGCCATGTAATCTTCTTTGGTCTGACCTTCTGATAATGCAGGAATAATACCCATATCCCTGAAAAGCTCAACGCACGAAACCTGCTCGTAGTTTATCATATCCGAAACTTTTTGACTTTCGGTGTGCATTGTACCAAAAATTTCTATTTCTCTGAATCCACCCCATGAGTTGCCTTCAATATAGGTATGCCAGTTTGGAATATTAACAACAAGATGTGTTATTTTTCGCATAAGTGGTTCGTTGTTTAAATCAATAGTTTGCGGATCATTTGAAAGACTTAAAGAATAAACCTCTCCCTGCTCAACAGGTTCTGGATTTTGCATTCTCTTTCTGTATTTTGTTTCTTCATTATATACTTCAAACGAAACTGCCGTAGGTGCTGTCCAGTTGTTGTTTACGGTTGGTGTGAATATAATTTTTGAAACATCGGTAGGATATGCAAACTGAATTACAAAGTAGCCATTTGCCAAAGGTCCTAAATTGTTTGTGGTGTCAACACTGCCATCAAACCATCTTGCCCAGTTACCATCAGAAGCAATACCCGATGAATTTACTATTGTAAAATCGGTTTCGTATTTAAAGCTTCTTTCGCTGCCTTCGGCTACATTTGCCGCAATACCTGTTACTTCAATTTCATTAATCGCACAGTAGTTTGATTTTGAATTGTCGTAAAAATCAAGTATTTCAAAGGTTATTTTTTCTACATTCTGAGTAGAAAGTGTAAATTCAACCCACACTGTATCACAGCTGCATTCAGGAACAACAATGTCTTCTGAGTCGCCGTTATCAAGTGTTGCACGGATTGTTTTTACATTTTTCCATGCTACAAAGTTTTTTGTAGCAAGTCGTATTTTAGTTACAATACTTTTTTCAAGCGAAATTTCTATTTTTGGATTTTCGCCTGAAATGTCAAACAAGGTATATGTACTTTCATCACCGTCAATTATGTTTTTGGCGGGGTTTGTAGAATATTCCACAAGTATAATTGAAGTTACAAGTGCCAGTGCACATCCGTAGCCAACATTTACAACCTCATTAACAGATGCAAATCCGGGTACGAATTTTTGTACTATATACGACATAACTGTGTATGTTGTACCACCCGGTGCACCGTTTGTTGTAACAAGAATGTAGTCGTTTGTCTGAAGTGTACCGTTGATTGATAAAAGGAGTATTGTCTGAAGTACAGGAGCCATCATAGGAAGTGTTATTTTAAAGAACATAACAAATTTATTTGCTCCGTCAAGATGTGCAGACTCATATAATTCCTCAGGAACATTTGCAAGTGCCGCTAAAAAGTACAATACATTTATACCAAAGGTACTCCATGTACCGCCGATTACCAGTACAGCCATAGCTGTACCGGTATTGGCGAACCAGTCGATTGGTTTTTTGATAAGTCCTATTTTTTCTAAAAAAACATTCATAAAACCAAAATAATCAAATAAGGTTGATATAATAAGACCGACTATTGCAACACTTATTATGTTTGGTAAACAATAAATTGCTCTGAAAAAATTGTTACCTTTGTATTTTTTATTAAGTAAAAGCGCAATTATCATTGCGAGGGGAAGCTCAACCGGAAGCTTAAAGAGTGCAAATTTAAAGGTTGTAATCCACGATTTCCAGTATGTAGCATCCTTAGTAAATATCTGTATAAAGTTTTCAAGTCCTGTAAAACGTGTAGCTTCGGGAGCGCCGGTATAATAAAACCACGCATATCTTATAGCCCACGCTATTGGATATATTGTGAATACTATAAAACCAATAAGCTGCAATGACAGCATCAGAAAACACTGTTGCTCCTGCTTTTTAAGCATTGGACTTAAGGTGTTTTTATTCATTTTTCTTTTTACTGTATTAGTGCTCAAAGTTAAAAACTCCTATCATTTAATTGAAATATCCCAGTTTGGATTTAATGTATAAGAAGCATCATAATTAGGATTTAATTCTTTGTATTTTGCCATACCATCGTTATAGATTTTTGTATAAGCATCAACAAATTCTTTAGCAGTCATTTTGCCTGTCCATACATTGTTGATGTATGCGGCTGATGCAATATCCTGTCCTGCAAGGTCAACACCAGGTGTTGGATGCATAACTACGCTATCGCCTACAAGTGCAGAAAATTCTACCCAGCCTTTCTTTGGATTGTCAATTTTTATATCTTTGAAAATTTCATAATCGTAAGGAATTTCTACGCCATTTTCATATAATTTTGCAAGTGTTTCGTCGCTTGTGAACCATTTGTAAACTTCCATAAGCTTTTCGCCGCCTACTTTTTCAACAGACGCTTTATTGATTGCGCAGAAAGTTTTACCAGAAGCTCTTTGTTTGTATGTATCATTTTCGTCAATTACAGGAAGCTTAGCTACGCCCCAGTCGCATTTTGCAGGGAACTGGTCGTTAAACACACCAACGTCAAATGAGAATGCCAATTTCATACCGATGCCGCCTTCAGCAAAGCGAGCTCTTGCAGCGTCGTTGTCAAGACCTTCTGCACCAGGATAGTAGCTTCCGTCTGCTTTGATATCAAGATAAACCTGAGCTAATGGTTCAAGTTTTGCAAAATCCCATGTACCTGTTTTGTAATCGTAACCATCGTTACCTGTAGATGATGGCATTAAGTTCCAGATGTCTGAATGATACCATCCATCGCCCCATTTAAGAGGTAGAATAATACCATATTCTTTCTTTTCTGCGTTTGTTAATTTTTTAGCGTATTCTCTCATTTCGGCAATTGTTACAGGAGGTTTAGCTTCACCATTTTCATCAACCAATCCTGCCGCTTTGAACATATCTTTGTTATATACCAAAGCTCTTGTTGTCATAGAGAATGGTGCCCTGTATGTTTTTCCTTCATAAGTATGTGATAAAGGAACTAAATAATCTTTGAATTTTTCTACTAATTCTTGACCACCCGGCAAATCCTCTAATGCAGCAACCTGATCCTTCTGAACAAGCTCCTGTAAGTTGCCGCCCATAAACATATCAGCCGCATTACCTGCTTCAAGTGCAATCTGAAGATTTTGGTTATAATCTCCGCCTCTTACTTCGTAAACAATTTCAATACCTTTTTCTTTACCAACTGTGTTGTTGTATTCTTCTACCATACCTTCAAGTACTGTCTTTTTAACAACAACATCACAAAACATTTTTGTGTTGCAAATGCCCTTTTCAAGATAACTTCCCTTGCCAATCCAATGGTCAAGCGAATAATCACCAAGAAGCAAAAGTGCACTAAATGGCTCTTTTTTATATTCTTCTTCCACATGCTTTACAAATAAATTCATTCTGTCAAGGTTTTTTACCCCGTACCAGTCTATATGACAACAGTGAATATCCGATGCGATTAAAACTCTTTCCATATTTTTCTCCTTTAATAAAGTAATTATTCTAATCAAGATAAAGTGTGTTTAAAAACAGCTTGAATGTGCCCTCTGCCTGAGAACGAAACTGTGCATCAAACCCAAACATAACAATTTCGCCGTCGCCGTATTTAACAGATACAGCACAGTCTTTGCCTGCAATATATTCTTCCCCCACCAAAAGTCCGTTTGATAAAACATCTTTTTGGTTGTATTTTACAAACGCAGTATAATTATCCTCTGATTTTGGCAAAAACGCAAAATCGTTAAAATTTACCACCTCAAATTTTTGTGGCATTCCGCGCATAAATTTGTGGTCTTTTCCTGTAACATTTAAAAGAGAGCCACCTGTCTGATACTCTTTTTGCGAAAGATTTAAAGTAGTTATTTCTAAATCAAGATTAAAACATTCTTTAAAATATTCGCACGTTTTTCCCCATCCAACTACTCTTTTGCCCGATTTTACAAACTTTTTAATCTCATCAAGACCTTTTTTTCCAAGACCGATTTTAATTTCATCGGGAACTTCATTATCGTATAAATCCTCACGAAGCAGAGTTTCCATATTATAGCCCGGAAGTATTAGCACATCAAACCCTGAAAGATGCCCGTTTGCAATATCCTCACCTCTTAAAAGGGTGTGATTTGTGTTGTATTTAGTAAGAGTATGATTGCAATATGCCCACGAATCATAGCCCAAAACATCCACACTCATAAGTGCAATTTTTGCTTTCTTTACTTCTTTTTCACCGCTAAATCCAACATAAAACTCATCACCATTTTGAAAAACTTTTTTGCCATCCAAGAGCATCTTGTTAATTTTTTTATAGCTTTCATTTTGCGTTACCAAAAGTTTTTCTTCCTCAAAAATTTCGCCGTTATATAAATGCATTTTTGCCTTTACTTCTTCTTTTGCGGCAAAAACATCAAGCCCCATCCAGCCTGCAACATTAGATGCAGCCATATCGCCTGTAAGAAATGTTCCATCACTTCGTCTTGTGTAGCGGTTATCGGGTACATCTCTTTTTCTTAAAAGAACACTTACAACCGAAAATTTTGGCTGAGCTAAAGGCACAACAATACTTCCTTTTTCAAAACATTTTCCATAAGAAAGCTTTATATCTTCATCAGCTACAAAAAACTTAATCCTTTGGCCCAAAAGCACCTTTATAAATCGGTTAAGTGATGATAAATCGTGCTGGTTTTTTGGAATAATATACGCCTTGTCTTCGCTTTTTTTGCCTCTCTCGGTTTGTCTTATAGCCTTAATTGCGCCATTTTTTAAAAGCTGATTTTTGTTTTGTGCCATTAAATTAAGCATACCTATAACACTTAGCATATCCTCTTTAACAATGTCGCAGAGTGACCACCAGCCGCCTTCCCACGGGTGCGGATTTTTCATGCTCGGCATACTTCCTTTTGAAGCCGAGTCCTCTTTTGATACATACATTCCGTACGCACCAGGAATATGCGCCGCCTCAAAAGTAATACCAATAATATTATGATGCTTTACGCTGTCTGCCATATTAAAATAATTTGTTGTTGTAAATTCTTCGCCGTATAAATCATTAAGTTCGGTTACAACATTCGGAATATTTTGCTCTTCTAAAAAGCAGGCAATTCCGTTGCCGTAAAACTCAATCTCACGCACTAAAAGAGGGTTTAATTCTTCTCTTAAAGGGTCGCACGAAGGCTCTAAAAACAAGCGGTTGTGGTAGCTTGGTGCATGATGAAAGTCCAAAAGCGCATTTGCATGAAAATCCTGATAAAAATATTTTGCAAAGCATTTTGTTTCTATTAAATCATGATACATTCCATCACGATTGTTTGCGTGCGAAGCATAACGGTTGTATTCACGCACACACGCCTTTTTTTCGTGCTTTGTGCCCTTGTATTTTTTGTTCCACGCATTGTTTATTTCAAGTCCGTCGGGATTTGCAGTAGGAAACATTATAAAAATAACATTTTCGAGTATGTTTTTAAATTTTTCGCTCTTATTGGTTACTAGCTCATACAGTAAAAGAGGCGACATTTGTGTACCGCCGATTTCGTGCGAATGAAGAGAAAGAGTACATACACAAATTGCTTTTCCTTCTTTTGTAAGCGTGTCTATTTCACTCTCCGAAAGTCCTTCGGGGTCCGAAAGCTTATTAGAAATTTCTTTGTAATAATCAAGCTTTTCAAGGTTTTTACTGCTGGATACAATAACTGCAATAAGCTCATTTCCATCAAGCGTTTTTTCCATATAATCTATTCTTATCAAATCGGTTTGCTTTGATATTTCTTCTACATAACCTACAAGCTCTTTATAGCCGAACATATTGCCTTCCGAGCCTATTTCAAAACCGAAATATTCTTTTGGAGATGTTATTTTTGCCATAGAAATCCCTCTTTTTAACCGTTTTTTTCATTATATAAAATAAAATATTTGTTTTCTTGTATTATTCATATATTTTTATTGTGCTATTTTGACTTATAAATTGACATTTTTTTCATTATTTGATAGAATTGTTCTGTCATATTATACTAGCATATATCAAGGAGAAATTAAAGTGGCGGTAAAAGAATTTATAAAGAAGAATATGGTTATGGTTATTGCATTTTTTGCAAGCCTTATAACGAGCTTTATTATTACACCCGGCAAAGAGTATTTAGGTTATTTTGATTTTAAAACACTCTCTTGTCTTTTTTGCGTTCTTGCAGTTGTTTGCGCACTTAAAAACATAAACTTTTTCTATATGCTTGCAAAAAAGGTAGTTGTTACCTTTAAAACTTCTAAAATGGCAATTTTGGCACTAACTTATATAACATTCATAGGCTCAATGCTTATTGCAAATGATATGGCACTTTTAACGTTTTTGCCACTCGGATATTTTGTTTTAAAAACAGGCGGCAAAACAAAGTATATGGCACACACATTTATTATGCAGAATATTGCGGCAAATTTGGGCGGAATGTTAACACCCTTTGGCAATCCGCAAAATTTATATCTTTATTCTGCATATAATATAGGAAATATAGAATTTTTAAAAATTATGGCACTGCCATTTGCATTTTCGGTAATGCTTATAACATTTTGCTGTATTGTTTTTGTAGGAAGCGAGCCGCTTAAAATAGATGATGAAAAAATACAAATGAGCAAAAAAAGAACCATTTTATACCTTTGTTTATTTGCTCTTTCAATACTTATAGTTTTTAGATCCGTACCCTATCAGTTGGGGCTTATTGTAATTCCTCTTGTACTTATTTTTGCCGACAGAAAAGCACTTAAAATGGTGGATTATCCGCTTCTTTTAACTTTTGTGTTTTTCTTTATATTTGCAGGAAATATGGCAAGAATTGACATTGTGAGAAAGGTTTTTTCATATCTTTTAGATAAAAGCACACTTCTTTTTTCAATTTTGTCATGCCAGATTATAAGTAATGTTCCTTCGGCAATACTTTTGTCGCAGTTTACCACAAACTATGCCGACCTTTTGGTTGGTGTAAATATTGGCGGTGTTGGAACACTTATTTCATCGCTCGCAAGCCTTATAACCTTCAGAGAATATGTTAAGCACAACCCTACAAAAACCAAATATTACATAATTAAATTTTCTGTATACAATTTTTCGTTTTTAATTATACTTACTGCATTTATGCTTTTGTTAAAGCTTATGTAAAAAAAGGAGGTAAATTATGCAAGATAGCGAAAACACAAAATTATTTACCGAATATTATAACACAAAAGATGCTGCTTTAAGAGAAGAAATCATAAATAAATATATGTATCTTGCAAAAATTATCACAAAAAAATATCTTAACAAAGGCGTTGAATATGACGACCTTTTTCAGGTTGCGTGCGTAGGCTTAATAAATGCTGCCGACAGGTTTAATCCTAATATGGGTGTTGAATTTGCAACCTTTGCAACCCCTACAATACTTGGCGAAATAAAAAGATATTTTCGTGACAAAGGCTCGATTATAAAGCTTCCGAGAAAATTTTACGAAATTTTTCAGCTTGCAAACAGAATACGATTAAAAAGAATGCAGTATGACGGGTATATCCCCACAATTGAAGAAATCACCGACGCATTAAATCTTGAGAAAAAAGACCTTGACAGCTATATGTCTTATGAAAATTTTATAAATATTATATCGCTTGATTCGCCTGTTTATACCGATGATACACCGCTTATAAACCACGTTGTAGGCTACGAAGATGACGCATTTTTAGTAGTTGAAAACCGTGATTTTATAAAATTTGCCCTAAAACACTTGACAAACGAAGAAAAACGATTTATAATACATAGATATTACAGAGGTATGACGCAAAAACAGATTTCTATAAAGTGGAATGTTTCGCAAATGTATATATCCCGTCTTGAGCGAAAAACATTGGGTAAGCTTAAAAATCTGTATTTTAAATAATGTCATATAAAGAGGTTATTATTATGAAAAAGTTGTTCGCAGTAAAAGAATATTTTTACTTTTTCTACTTTGGATTTTATTTTAGTCCAAGGTTACTTTTGCTGTGAAAATTATCGTAAATAAAGCCAAAATTAATACACGACTTTTACCGATAAGATTTACTGCAAAAGTAAAGCTTATCGGTTTTTTAATTTTAAAAAAATAAATTTTCATAAAAAGGACAAGGTGAAGAAAAATGATTATTATGTTAAAACAAAACCCCGACAAACAGGAAGTAGAAAAGCTTACTTCCATGCTTGAAAAAGAAAATGTTACCATAAACTATGTTCATGGTAAATTTAACGATGTAATAGGTCTTGTAGGCGATACATCACATCTTGACGAAAACACAATTTTAGCATCTTCAGATATTGTTGAAACCGTTACAAGAGTATCAGAGCCATACAAAGCGGTTAACAGAAAATTCCATCCTGACGACACATGCATTGATGTTAACGGTGCAAAAATAGGCGGTCAGCATTTTGGTGTTATTGCAGGTCCGTGCTCTGTTGAATCTGAAGAACAAATGATTCAGGTTGCAAAAGCTGTTAAAGACAGCGGCGCAAAATTCCTTCGTGGCGGTGCATTCAAACCAAGAACATCTCCTTACGCTTTCCAGGGACTTCATGGCGAAGGTATAAGACTTCTTCTTGAAGCTAAAAAAGAAACAGGTCTTCCTATTGTAACCGAAATTATGTCTATTGCTCATCTTGATTTATTCAATGATGTTGATGTTATTCAGGTAGGCGCAAGAAATATGCAGAACTTTGACCTTTTAAAAGAGCTTGGACATTCAAACAAACCTATTCTTTTAAAAAGAGGTTTATCAAGCACAATGGAAGAGCTTCTTATGAGTGCTGAATACATTTTAGCAGGCGGAAACAAAAAAGTTATCCTTTGCGAAAGAGGTATAAGAACATTTGAAAAAGCTACAAGAAATACCCTTGATTTATCTGCTATTCCGCTTCTTAAAAGCAAAACACATCTTCCTATTATTGTTGACCCAAGCCACGCAGCAGGTATTGCGGCACTTGTTGAACCGCTATCAAAAGCAGCAGTTGCAGTTGGCGCAGACGGTCTTATGATTGAAGTTCATAACAATCCTAAAATGGCTCGTTGCGACGGTGACCAGTCACTTACTCCATTGCAATTTGACTCTGTTATGCAAAAAGTTAAATTCCTTGCATCAGTAGAAAACAAAATAATGTAACACAAAAAGGGAAGTTTTACTATGGATATTGGGTTTGTGGGTATTGGTCTTATTGGCGGCTCACTTTTAAAGGCAATAAAAAAATATACAAATAATAATTGTTTTTTTCTTGATAAAAATATAGATGCAATAAAAAAAGCAAAAGTTTTAGGTCTTGGTGAAGAGCTTAATGATGAAAGTATGCTTTCAAAATGTGATATTGTTTTTGTAAGCCTTCATCCTCAAAAAACTATTGATTTTATAAACAGCAACACAAAAAACTTTAAAAAAGGTGCAATTGTGTGCGATGTGTGCGGCATAAAAAAAGAAATAGCAAATCAAATTCAGGCTAATCTTATTAAAGAAAATGTGCATTACATCGGTACGCATCCTATGGCAGGAAGAGAATTTTCGGGATTCGATTATTCAACCGAAAAGCTTTTTGAAAACGCATATTTTATTATTACAAAAAACGAAAACACCAATGACGATGCACTCGAAAAAATACAAACACTTGCCGAAAGCTTAAGATTTAAAAAATGCGTTATTTCAACCGAGGATGAACACGATAAAATTATCGCATTTACCTCACAATTAGCGCATATTGTGTCAAGTGCATATATAAAAAGCCCTTCCGCATTAATGGAAAAAGGCTTTAGCGCAGGCAGTTTTCAGGATATGACAAGAGTTGCATATCTTAACGAAGATATGTGGACCGAGCTTTTTATGATGAACAAACAAAACCTTGTTTATGAAATCGAAACTATTGTAAATCATCTTAACGAATATAAAAACGCCCTTATATCAGGCGATGACAAAAACCTTCATACACTTTTAAAAGAAGGCAGAGAATTAAAAGAAGCAGTTACAAAAATGTAACTGCTTCTTGTTTTATTTTGAATTTATAACCATTTCCCAGTTCTTTGCAAGATAAACATATCCTGAATAAATAGTAAACAAGGTTGCAATAAGCATTGCTATGTATCCAAGTGATATAGGACCAATCATTATATCAGAGAACAAAATTGAAATAACTGTTGCAATTATCTGTATAACAGTTTTGATTTTGCCTGTCATTTCTGCCGCCATAACAACACCGTTTGAAATAGCAACAATTCTAAGACCTGTAACAATAAACTCTCTTGCAATAATAATTATTACCATATATGCAGGAATTCTTTGAAGCTCTACAAGGCATATAAGCGCCGCTGCAACTAAAAGCTTATCTGCAATAGGGTCTAAAAACTTTCCAAGGTCGGTCACCTGATTGTTTTTTCTTGCAAGATATCCGTCTATGCCATCGGTAAGAGCTGCAATAGCGAACACAAATGCTGCTCCTATGTTAAAATAAAGCTGAACCATTCCCGTCCACTTGCCGCACATTAAAACAACAATAAAAAGCGGTATTAAAAATATTCTTGCAAGTGTAATTTTGTTTGGTAAATTCATTATAGAATAACCTCCCCTGTAATATCATAGTCATGTGCATCAAGCACTTTAATTTTTACAATGTCACCTAATTTATGTTCATATTGACTGTAAACATACGCCGCCTCGTCGACATCGGGCGTATCGCCATAAGTTCTTGCAATATAGCAAATTTCGTCCTCATCGTAAGCATCTATTATTACATCTAACTCTTTGCCGATTTTATCTTTGTTATTAAGATACGAAACATCATTCTGAATTTCCATAAGTTTCTGATATCTTTGTTGTTTTATATCTTCGTCAATCTGATTTTCAAATTTATAAGCTGGTGTTCCTTCCTCTTTAGAATAAGGAAAAACACCTACTTTGTCAAGCCTTTTTTCTTTTAAAAAGTTATATAGCTTTAAAAAGTCATCTTCACTCTCTCCCGGAAAACCACAGATAAGCGAAGTTCTTATAACAATTTGGGGAATTTTTTCTCTCAATTTATCTATAAGACTATTAATTTCAGCCTCGCTGCTTTTTCTGCCCATTCTCTTTAAAACATTGTCGCTTACATGCTGTAAGGGCATATCAATATATTTTACTATTTTTTTGTTTGTTGCAATTTCATTAATTAAATCGTCTGTAATATTTTCAGGATAGCAATACTGAAGGCGTATCCACTCTAATCCATCAATTTTTGAAATTTCCTTTAAAAGATAGCTTAGCTTATATCCACCCATATCCGAAAAACCGTAATATGCGGTATCCTGCGCAACCAAAATAACCTCTTTTACACCTTTTTTTGCTAATTCCTTTGCTTCATTCAAAATGCTTTCAACGCTTCTTGAACGGTATTTTCCTCTTAATTTAGGAATTATGCAATAGGTGCAAAAATTATCACATCCATCGGCAATTTTTAAATATGCAAAATGGCTTGGTGTAGAAATTTCTCTTGGCAAGTTTTCGTCTGTATGGTCGTTTGCATCACTTACACAAACAACCTTTTTGTTATTCAAATAAAAATCGTCAATTGCCATAGCAATTTTTGGATAATCATTTGTACCAAGAATTATATCCACTTCGCCAAGCTCTTTTTGTATTTCGTCTTTATACCTTTGCGCAAGACAGCCTGTAACAATCAAAAGCTCTAACTTTTCTTCTTTTTTCTGCGCCATTTCAATTATTGCATTTATCGACTCCTCTTTTGCACTGTCAATAAACGCACAGGTATTAACAACAATAATTTCTGCCTCATCTGCATTGGGCGTAATTATGTAATTTTCATTTTTTAAAAGTGCAAGCATAGTTTCGGTATCGGTCAAATTTTTTGCACAACCGAGCGAAATAAAACCTATTTTCTTTTTCAAAATTACACCTCATTTTAATTTATCAATTGCGCTCATTATATCGGAAATATTGTATCCGCGTGTTGCAAAATAGCGGATAACCTTGTTTTTTTCTTTAAAATCCGAAAAATCGGTATTTGCAAAACGACTTTTTAAAATATATAGAAGATTGTCCTTTTCGTTAAGCTCAAGCTCATCCAAAACATCTTTTGCAATATCTTTTGCAATGCCCTTTTGGCAAAGGTCATTTATAATTCTTAATTTTCCGTGTTTTTTATATTCAAAAGCATCTTTTGCGTATTCTGAAGCAAAAAAATAATCATCAATGTAACCTAAATTTTCAAATTCTTTAGCAGCTTCTGTGGCAATTTGTTTGTCAAATCCACGCTTTATCAGATCGTCAATTACAGCTTTTTTAGGAAGAAGACGACGGTTTATAATGTCCATAACCCTGTTTTTAGCTTTTGTAAGATTACATTCTCTGTTATAATTTTCAATATCCTCTTTGGTTATTTCATTGCCGATTTTAACCTTAAGACGCACCATATCGGTGTCCTCGAGAGAGAACGAATATTCTCCGTCAACAAACACCGATACTCTGTTTTTATTCTTTTTTTGATTCTGTATATCAGTAATCTTCATTATTCTTCACTTAATCCGGTTTCTTCGCCAGCAGTAGATTTTCCCGAATTTCTTTGTTTATCAAGCGCCTCTTTATGTGCAGCTATTACCTTTTCATACATTTCTGCAACAAGTTCAGGATGCTCCTGAAGGAATACTTTTACCTTATCTCTGCCCTGACCAATTCTTTCGCCCTCATAAGAGAACCACGAACCGCTCTTTTGAATAATATCGTATTCAACTGCAGCATCAATAAGACAACCTTCTTTAGAAATACCTTCGCCGTACATAATGTCAAATTCTGCTTCTTTAAACGGAGGAGCCATTTTGTTTTTAACAACTTTAACTCTTGCTCTGTTACCAATAAGCTGATCGCCATTTTTAATAGCCTCGCCGCGTCTTACATCAATTCTTATTGATGAATAGAATTTAAGCGCTCTACCACCAGTTGTTACTTCAGGATTGCCGTACATAACGCCAACCTTTTCACGAATCTGGTTAATAAATATAGCAGCAGTATTGCTCTTGCTAAGTATACCCGTAAGCTTTCTTAAAGCCTGTGACATAAGTCTTGCATGGAGGCCGACATGTGATTCACCCATAACACCTGCAAGCTCCGCTTTTGGAACAAGTGCCGCAACAGAGTCAATAACAATAACATCAAATGCGTTACTTCTTGCAAGAGCCTCACAAATATCAAGTGCATCATCACCAGAGTCGGGCTGAGAAACAATAAGTCTGTCAACATCGACACCAAGTTTTCTTGCGTAAACAGGGTCAAGTGCGTGTTCGGCATCAATAAAAGCAACTTCACCGCCCATTTTTTGCGCTTCGGCAATAATATGGAGCGAAACGGTTGTTTTACCTGATGATTCAGGACCGTAAATTTCAATTACTCTTCCTCGTGGAATACCACCTATTCCAAGTGCAATATCAAGACTTAATGCACCTGTGGGAATAACATCAACCTCTTTTACAGGAGCATCACCAAGACGCATAATTGAGCCCTGACCGTATTTTTTTTCAATCTGCATAAGAGCTTCTTTTATTGCTTTATCTTTGCCCGAAACATTTGCATCGGACACTTGTATTCTCTTATCATCTTTTGCCATTTTAAAATCCTCCTCTTATCGCTTTTGATACACTTATTCTATACCACAAGCTGTACCATAAAACGGACAATTACTTTTTAAGAGCAGCACGGGCGTTTTTAATATTTTCAACAAACTGTTTACCCATTTCGGTAATAGCTTTAAAATCACCGGTTTTTGCGCCTGCTGTAAGTGAGCTTCCTGCACCAACTGCAACAACACCTGCTTTAATCCAGTCGGCAACATTGTTAACATCAACACCACCTGTTGGCATAATGTTTGCCTGTGGAATAGGTCCTTTAATTGCTTTAACCATTCCCGGACCAAAAGCATCACCAGGGAATAATTTAATAATATCAACACCTAATTCAAGTGCAGCAACAACATCTTTAATAGTCATAACACCAGGCATACAAGGAACTGCATAACGGTTACAAAGTCTTACAGTAGCCTCGTCAAAATATGGGCTTACTATGTACTGAGCACCAGAAAGAATTGCAATTCTTGCAGTTTCAGCATCCAAAACTGTGCCTGCACCTAAAATCATTTCTCCGTTTTTATAAACAGAAGCCAGCTCCTCTATAACCTTGTGGGCACCCGGAACGGTAAAGGTCATTTCTACTGCAGGAACTCCACCCTCTAAACATGCGTCAGATATTCTTCTTGCCATATCACCGTTTTCGGCTCTTACAACCGCAACAATACCTGCATCTTTAATTTTTTTAATTACTGTTTGCTTATCCATTCTCTCCTCTTACTTCCTTTCACAAAAATAATTATAAACCCCTAAAATGATAAAGGATTATCCGTTTTTTAACATTCCAAATTCCTCCACCACCTTTGGTGGTCACCCTCCCATAAGATGCGGGAGACTTAACGATATTATTTTATCACAGAATTTAATTTTTTGCAATAGAAAAACAAAAACGGAAGGCATTTTTTAATGCCCTCCGCAAAACTGTTTTTATTAAATTATCTTTGAACTCTTCCTGAACCGTCGCCGCCCATAAGGTTTTTAACTTCAGCAACACTTACTTCGTTAAAGTCGTGTTCAATCGTGTGTTTCAGGGCTGATGCAGCAACTGCAAACTCAATAGCATCCTGATTAGAATAGCCTTCTCTTAATGCGTAGATAAGTCCGCCGCCAAAGCTGTCGCCGCCGCCAACACGGTCTACAATGTGGATAAGATAGTTTTTAGAGAAGTAAACTTCGCCATCTTTATAAAGCATTGCAGCCCAGTTGTTATCATTTGCAGAAATACTTCCTCTTAATGTGATTGCAACAGTTGGAATGTTGAATTTTTCTGAAAGTGTTTTTGCAACTTCTATGTAACCGTCTTTAGAAAGACTTCCGCCTGTGATATCGGTATTTTGTGCTTTAATTCCAAATACTTTTTCGCAGTCTTCTTCGTTGGCAATAGCAACATCAACATATTCCATTAATCCCGCCATAACCTTGCCAGCTTTTTCACTTGTCCAAAGATTTTTTCTAAAATTTAAGTCACAGCTTACTTTAACATTGTGTTTTTTAGCCGCTTTGCAAGCATCCATACAAATTTCGGCACAAGCATCACTTAGAGCTGGAGTAATTCCTGTAAAATGGAACCAGTCTGCGCCATCAAAAATTTTATCCCAATCAAAATCAGATTTTTCTGCCATAGAAATTGACGAATATTTTCTGTCGTAAATAACTTTTGATGCACGCTGAGATGCACCCTTTTCAACAAAATAAAGACCTAATCTTTCGCCGCCAAAAACAACATCAGAAACATCAACTTTATGTGCTCTTAAATCTCTTAAAGCCGCTTCTGCAATATCATTTTGTGGGAGTTTTGTAACATACGAAGCTTCTGTACCGTAATTTGCAAGTGATACAGCAACATTTGCTTCACCGCCGGCATACGAAATTTCAAATTCTTTAGCCTGAACAAATCTCTGATAACCCATGGGGTTGATTCTGCCCATGATTTCGCCAAAACATACTACTTTCATTTTAAAAACCTCTCTCCTTGTAAATTAATATAATGTACTTTTATACCACAAGCTGAAAAATGGCATTTTGCTTGCAATGTATATAAAGTAAGCAATCAGAACAAAAGCTATAACCAAAAATACGATTGTTAAAATATCCAAAGTATTTTTTGTTATGTTTATTTTATGCCAGAAAGAATGATATACAAAGCTTATTACCCAGTAAAGAACAATGATTGCAATTGTTAAAATTGCAGCGTGTTTAGAAGAAATAAACGGAACGCCTCTCATTGTAAAAAACAAAACTGACATAACCGAAGCAAGTATTGAATATTCTGCAAAGCATACACTTTTAAATTTTGATATTAACGCAAAAATAAGCCCCACACCCCAGCTTACAAAGCTTAAAACAAGCAATGTATTATAAAGCGGTATAATTGCCGAAGGCTGTGAGAAAAACCTTGTATATACAAAAAATATAAATGTTAAAAGTATCATACTTACAGCGGTAGATAATAACATTACATTAGAATGAGTTTCTTCAAGAATATTTCTTTTTTTCATTTTATATAAGCTCCCTTTCAAAGCGCAAAATTTGTTTTGCCTTTTTGGTTTCGATAAATCTTTTTACCAATCGCCCTTTTCATACATACAAACAGTAGCAACTGCAATGGGTGCCGTTTCGCACCTCAAAATTCTTGGACCTAAAGTTACTGCACTAAATCCATTAGCTAACGCAAAATCAATCTCTTCGTCACTAAATCCGCCTTCCGGACCGATAAATACAGCAATTTTTTTATGCTTGCTTTCTTTTAAAACGGTTTTAATTGAAAGCTCTTTTTCATTTTCGTAAGGAATAAGCTTTAAGGTATCATCATCAACAGATTTGATTGCTTCTTTAAAGCTTAAAACATCATTTACCTCTACCTTTATTCCACGCCCGCACTGCTTTGCAGCTTCATCGGCAATTCTTTGCCAGCGGATAATCTTTTTCTTATCGTCGTTTAATTTAACAACCGAGCGTTTTGATGCAACAGGAACAAACTTTTTAACCCCTATTTCAACGCATTTTTGTATTATAAGCTCCATTTTATCTGACTTTGGAAGCGATTGATAAATGGTAACATCTATTGGCGGTTCAGAAAAATTATCTTTAATTTCAATAATATCAAGCTGAACCTCATTTTCCAAAAAAGCTGAAATTTTACATATATAATCTTTGTTTTTGTAATCGCATACAACTACTTCATCGCCCGAATTTAAGCGCAAAACCTTTTTTATATGCTTTACATCATCGCCCACAATACAGGCTTTGTTATTTTCACAATCTATTTTATCGGTATAAAATCTGTGCATTAAACTACCTCTTAAAATTAAACATACTTAAACACACTAACATATTTTAGCATATTTTATGTTTATAATCAAGTCAATTTTAAAATTTTATTAAATTTCACATAAAAAACACAAATTACTTATGCAAAAGATAAAAAAATGCCCGTCTATATAAAATAGACAGGCTTCATACTATTTAATTTTTCTGCTTCATTAAATATATTTTTAATAAATATAACATATATGTATATTGCTTTTATGCATTTTTGTTATATTGTTTATAATATCCGTACAGATTATCATTGGTTATATCTTTGATTTTTGAAACTTCTTCCATATTATCCTTACTAAACCATACCGCCATTTTAGAATCATCTGTATTTTCACTTACTCTGTTATTGCGCTTATAATACGGGATAAGTACAATTTCGTTTCCATCAGCCGTTTTTGCTTTGATGCAATCTCCCTCAACACGATACTTTGGGTTTTCGTTTAAAACAATGTCAACATTTCCGTTATTATCTGCACCCTCTGCGCACATAAGATACTGACCATACATTACACAAACTCTGCCAATATCTGCCTCTACTTTGGGGTTAGCACAAATTTCAACCAACTTAAAGTTATACGAAACATCAAGCTCAAAAATTCCCTCTGTAAGTTCTATAACTGCATATCCATTTTCGAGTGAATATTCTGTTTTTCTGCCGTTTATGAGCAAACAAAAATCTTGTGCATAGGCAGGAATTCTGAAGCTTACCTTTTTTGCACCGTTTTTAACCGTTATTTTAAAGTTTTTATCTTTTTGTTCTACAATAAAATCATTCGTTTTTATTGTGCTTCCAATATACATATTGACACAAATTTCATTTTTGTTATAACTGTAAACAAAAGTTGCAAGGGTTGAATATATCTTTGCAAGCATCGGCGGGCAACAAGGGCAACCATGCCAATCCCAACGGTTTTTAGTGCCGTCATTTACCAGGGGATTATCGTAGTAGTAATGCTTAAAATCATTACCAACCGCCCCGAGAATATTGTTATAAAGAGAAAGTTCAAAATAATCAAAATACTCTGATTTTTTTGAAATCAAATTCATTTGGGCCGCCCAGAATGCCAAAGCAATACCCGCACAGGTTTCAAGATATGCATCGTTTGGAAGTTCGTATTCTTTGTCAAACCCCTCAATGTCGTGTCTTGAGCCTATTCCGCCGCTTATATGAATTTTTTTCTTTATCACATTATCCCAGATTGCCAAAAGAGCTTCTTCGTAATCATCTCTCATAAGCTCCATTCTTGCTGCAGCTGCGCCTTGATAGCAAAGGCCTGCTCTTACTGCATGCCCCATAGCTATGCGCATTTTGCCAAACGGAGCACTATCCTGATTGTATTCAGGAGTAAATTTTTCATTTCTGCATAGTTGTCTTCCCTCATGGTTACCACGGTTATCATACCAAAAGCGAACTATTTCCAAATATTCTTTGACATTTACACTGTTTTTTATTGCAAAATCATCAAGTTCTCTGCTGTCCTTAAAAAGTCTGTACAAACTAAGAAATGCCATTTCAGGTAAGGAATGACCGGGTATAATATTATGCTTAGGACTTTCTCCTATATATGCACATATATTATTTGCACACTTTACTGCCGCTTTAAGTAATTTTGTCTTTTTTGTCGCCTTGTAATGTGCAACGGCAGCTTCCACCAAAGCACCTTGATTATACAAATCGTGCTGAATTACAATATCACCTTTTTCGCCCTCGCCCCATTTTCTTTCGGGATAATCCTGACAAACAATTGTACAAATATATCCATCACTTTGCTGTGCCGAAATGACAATATCAATAAGTTCATCAAGCTTTTTATCAAGTCTGGCATTGTAACAAACATTTAAAAAGTTTGATGCGCCTGTTATTGTTTCATAAAACAGTCCGTCAGAAAAAGGAGGTCCAATATGCTTCTCTCCATCTTTTTTAGCAGTACTTGTAAAATTTTTTATATATCCCGTTTCTTCAAACTTATCAAAACAATACATAATCATTACATCACGAATACCGCTTACATAAGGTGTCCAAAAACCATCATTCAAATCCACCTGCGACACTTCGGGTTTTATATAAAACTCTTTCATAAAAATACTCCTTTTTTCTTGATATATTGATATTCTTATGCTATAATTATATCATATCAAAAATCAGTCAAAAACTGTCATTTCTTTATAAAAGGTGGAATATTCCTATATGCATTATATATGTTTTGATTATAACAAAAACATATCTTTTTCTTCTGCAGGAAGATTTATTTCTCACAATAGTCAGCCTCATCCAAAAAGAATACTCAATAATTTTGTTCTTTTGTTAGGATACAGCAAAGAGTGTAAACTTAATCAGGATGGAAGAGAATATGTGTTAAAAAAAGGCACATTTCAGATTTTGTTTCCGGATACTCTGCACTATGGAACAGAACCTGTAAGCATTGGCCAATCACATTTTTGGTGTCATTTCACTTTGCCTGACGGTTTTTTTATAAAAGAAACAGATAATCCAGAAGTATTAGAAAAAAACGGTTTTTGCATCCTTCCTGAGTTTTCACAAATTAACAACTGCGAAAAATTTTTTGTTCTTTTCTCTCAAATGATAGATGAAGCCGAAAAAATGTATGAAGGTAATGAACTTGCAAAAGTTATATGTGATTCATGCATAAAAATTCTTCTTTTATCATTAAGTGCACAATGCAGCAAAAATTTACTGAATTCTAACAAAAAACATGCTACATGTGCAAAACTGAAAGAATGGCTCAGAATTCATGCCTGCGATGGAATAACTGCATGTGATGCAGCAAATGCGCTTAATTATAATCCCGACTATCTAACACAAATTTTAAAATCAGACACAGGTATGACTCTTTGCGAATATCTTAACGATATCCGTTTGAAAGAGGCAAAAAACTTACTTCTCAACACTAACAGAACTGTATCTGAAATTGCTTACCAAGTTGGATTTTCGGATGAAAAATATTTTATGAAGCTTTTTAAACGAAAGGAAAATGTTACACCAACTCAATACCGCAACGCACATTTCAGAATTCATTTAAACAGATGATATTTTTTGTTTTCTTAGCTTCATTTTTGCCATTTTGAATTATCGGTGGACCACTCACAAGTGATGTCAATATGGGACAACAAATTAGTTGTTTCGGTAATCATTTATTATGCCGATAAGTTTTTCTGCAGCGAGTTTCGCCTTTATAGCAAAATCTTTGTATGTTGGCTCGTTAGAGTTGCCTTCGCCAAGTCCGTACATAATTTCAAGCATTAATGTGCCTTCATATCCGCTTTCTGCCAGTTGTTTTCCCACTTCATCAAAATCAACCTTAGATGTAAAAGGAATCTGGTGGTTATC
>SVJU01000040.1 GCA_015068825.1 Oscillospiraceae bacterium
AAAAAAGAGCATAGCGTTTAAAGTAAACGTTATGCTCTTTTTTTAACATAAGATGGATTGATTATTTGCCGCTTAATTCTCTTTCATACTGCTCAATCATCTTCTTACTAATGTGACCTGTACGACTTCTTATATTTGTAAGGTGTTTTTCACACGTTTTGCCTGTGAAAATTTTGATTTCAAGTTTTAATTTATCACCTTCGGGAGTAACGAAGATTTTATCAATATACTTGTTTACAAATTCCTTCGATATGATTCCGTTAACTGCATCTTTTTGTGCATTGATTAAAACCCGTCGTATTTCCTCAATATGGCTTTTTAAATCGTCTTTGGAGTTTTGTTGTTCTTGTAAATCAAAAAGTTCTTTTTCAAGTTCACTGATAATCCCGTTACACTCTTTGTTCATCTGAATGTATTCTTCATCAGTTAAATCACCGTTTAAGTTATAATCAAGAAGTTTTCTTTTCTTTTTTTGTTCGTGGTCGATTTTTGATTTTAATTTTTCTATTTCCTTAATTATTTCTCCGTTTGCATCTATGGTTTTATACATATCTATATATGATTCAATCAAATCTTCTGCTACAGGTGCTGTTTCGCTAAATACATCAAAAAGAACTGGCTTGATTTCTTCCTCATAAATTGCAAAAGACTTACAGGAATCAGCGCCATTATTAATTTTACCACTACATACCCATTTGCTGTTTTTATTGCCTTGTCTGTCTACACTGTCTCTGCGATAATATGCTTTCCCGCAATGCGTACAGAATAGTTTTCCTGTTAAAAGATTTGCATGATTGCAAATGTTCTGTCTGCCCTTTACGTCTTTACTTCGTCTTTGTAGCACAATATTTGCAGCTTCCCAAAGCTCTTCGCTGACTATAGCAGGCACAATATCACCCGTTTCATCTTTAAACGTAACCCATTCTTCAGGGGGAAGAAAATGTTGTTTCTTAGTAAACATATCAACAATTTTAACTTTATTTCCTACATAATAGCCTTTATATTTTGGATTGGAAATAGTATTAGCCATTGTAGAATGAGCTATCTTGTTTCCATTTCGATTTCTATACCCTCTGTCCCAAAATATACTCTCAATCTGTTTCATGCTATATTGGTCAGTAGCATACAGTTCAAAAAGCTCACGGACCATTTTTGCTTCTTCTTCGTTTATAACTAATTTTTTATCTTTCTTGTCATAACCGAAAATTCTGCTATTACCAAGTACAACATGGTTTTTTATTGCTTGTTGATGACCAAATTTGATACGTGACGATAGTTTTCTGAGTTCATCTTGCGCAATGGATGACATAATAGATAAACGAAGTTCAGCATCCTCGTCAAGAGTGTTAATATTATCATTTTGAAAGAAAACACCAACACCGTTTTTTAAGAGTTCACGGGTAAACTGTATACTGTCAAGTGTGTTTCTTGCAAAACGGGAAATCTCTTTTGTGATAACAAAATCAAACATATCGCTCTTTGCATCTTCAATCATCTGATTAAAGTTTTCTCTCTTTTGAGTAGAGATGCCCGATATGCCCTCGTCAATATATCCCGGCACATAATCCCATTGGGGATTTTTCTTAATGAGGTCAGTGTAATAGGTGATCTGATTGTCAAGAGAGTTTAACTGTTCATCTTTTTCCGAAGAAACACGGGCGTAAAAAGTAACCCTGATAGGGATTTCATAAATAGATTTAAATTTCATCTGCTCTCTGATTTTGTGTATGTTCAAATATCTCACCTCACAAAAGTTCGTTGTATCATTACTTAAATAATATCACGAATCGCCAAAAATCACAAGTGATTCATATAAGGAAACTTTTACCTTTTCACTCGCTTGAATAGATACATTAACCTAATTCAAAACATTATATTTTATAGTTGTACTATCACAGATAACATATACCACAATTTTTAAAATATATTGTATGCAAGTACATAAATAGTGAATTGACAAAACAGAACAAATGTTATAAAATGAAACTATATGATTAAAAATATAAAGGCACTTAAATACAGACGTATTACAATATAAATCAGTACAAAACAACTTGAAAATAATTTTGCTCAAATGAGATGTGCTTTTACTTGCTGGTTTTATCAGTAAGATATATCAGAAAGTGATAAATTAATAAGGAGAATAGGGTATGAAAATACTTCATCTACTTCAAAGTAACCGGTTTTCCGGTGCTGAAAATGTTGTTTGTCAGATTGTAAATATGTTTAAAGACTATCCGGACATTGAAATGGTATATTGCAGTTGTGATGGACAGATAAGAGAAGCCCTGGCTGAACGTGGAATTACTTTTGTGCCACTTAAAAAATTATGTTTTTCAGAGGTTAAAAGGGTAATTGAAGAACAAAAACCTGATATAATACATGCTCACGATATGGGGGCCGGGTTTAATGCTGCTATGGTTTGCAAAAAAACAAATTTAATATCCCATATTCATAATAATAATTTTGATTCAAGGGGAATATCACTTAAATCTTTGGCATTTTTACTAGTAGGGATAAAAGCAAAACACATTTTTTGGGTTTCAAAAAGTTCCTTCGAAGGATATTTTTTTCATAAAATATTTAAAGGCAAAAGCAGTGTTTTACATAATATCATTGATAAGCAAGCTCTTTATTCAAAAATGTCGGAGTGTGAACATCCGTATAATTATGATGTGGCTTATGTGGGAAGACTTACATATCAAAAAAATCCTGAAAGATTAATGGGTGTTTTGAAAAAAGCAAAAGAGCATATGCACAATATTAAGGTGGCAATTGTAGGGGCAGGAGATCTTGAAGAAAACACAAAAAAACTCTGTCAAGAATATGGACTTCAGGGAAATGTTAATTTTTTAGGTTTTATGAACAATCCGTTAAAAGTATTATATAATTCAAAAGTTATGGTTATGACCTCAAGGTGGGAGGGGCTTCCTATGTGTGCTCTTGAGGCAATGGCGTTAGGAACACCAATTGTAAGTACGCCCACAGACGGTATGATTGACATAATAGAAGATGGTGTTAACGGATATTTAAGTGACGACGATGATGTTTTAGCCGACAGAATTGTAAAAATTGTTCAGAATAATGAGCTTTATGAAAAATTATCTTCTGAAACAATTTTAAAATTCGATGAATTTTGCAATATTGAATTATATAAAGAAACCATATTGGATTTATACAATAAGCTTAAATAATTGTATATTGAAAGAAGGTTGAAAATAATGGGCGAAAAGGTATCGGTAATTGTACCCGTTTATAATTTGGAAGATTACATAGATATATGTATGGAATCTATTGTAAAGCAATCCTACCAAAATCTTGAAATTATTTTAATTAATGATGGTTCTTTAGACAACAGTCTGGAAAAATGCAAAGAGTGGGAAAGAAAGGACAGCCGTGTAGTTGTTATAAATCAGAAAAATTCAGGAGTATCTGCGGCTAGAAATGCAGGGTTGGATGCGGCTACAGGTAAGTATGTTACTTTTGTTGACGGAGATGATATAATTTCAAAAAATGCAATTTCTCTTTTGGTGGGAATGTATTCGGAATCCAATATTGTTTTGACAATGGGTAAAACGACAAGGATATCGGAATATAATTATAATTTTATAGAACATAGCACTGTTACGGATGCAGACAATTATAAGACGGTTGAAAAATTGCTTTTTGAGAAGATAGATATGGCTGTTTACAACAAATTGTTTTTAAAAGAAAAAACAGACTCAATTCGCTTTGTTCAAGGCAAAAAGATTAATGAAGATAAGTATTTTTTGTTTGAATATCTTTTACATTCCGAGGGTATGGTTGTGTCAACAAAATGTGAATTATATGGATATTTTTGCAGAGAAAGCTCAGTTACTAATGAAGTGTTTTCTCCCAAATATTTAGATGCAATTTATTTTTCCGAAGAAATAATTAAGTCTCTGGAGAAATATAAGAAGGATTTATTACCCCTTGGTCATTATAACCTAATGTGCTCGCGGTTTATGGTTCTTAAAAAGATTGTAAGAACGAAGCAGGTAAAGCAAAACAAAGACTTGTTTATAAAAATCCGAAAGGATATTTTAAAAGCTGGTATCCGCAAGGATGTAAATATGAGGTTTATAAAAAAGAGCGAATATTATGTTTTGGCAATAAACAAATATTTATATGCGCTTTTTGTGCTGATTGTAGATAAAACAAATAAATTTACCAAATAACAAGGATTTGATGATGAAAAAGATTCTTTTTGTAATAAATAATATGAATATTGGCGGGGTACCCAAATCATTGGTGGAATTACTTAAATGTATTTCATGTAAGTATGAAATTTCATTGTACTGTGCTGACGGTGAGGGAGCGATGTTAAATGACATTCCCGATGATATAAATATTTTACCTGCATGTAATATCGCCAAAATTACGGAATATTCAGTTGATAAATGCAAAAAAATGGGCGTTATATATTACTTGTTAAGAGTTGTATTAAGTAGTTTCAGTAAATCTTTTGGAAAAAATATTCCTGCAAAAGTACTGCTAACTATGATGGGTAAAATCAAAGGAGAATATGATGTTGCCGTTTCCTTTGTACAGCCTGTACACGATAAACAATTTTATAATTTAAGTAATGAAATTGTACTTAAAAAAGTAAACGCTAAACGAAAAATCACCTTTGTTCACTGTGATTTTATTTCCTACGGTGGTAACACAAAGTATAACCGTAATTTATACAAAAAGTTTGATGCAGTAGCTGCTGTTTCAGATAGCGTCGGCAAACGGTTTTTAGAGGCTAACGAAGGTCTCAAGGATAAGGTGTTTACAGTTTTGAATTGCTGTGATTTTGAAAATGTAGCCAAGCTTTCGGAAGTGGATACTGTTAATTATGAAAAGAAAACATTTGTTACAGTTGCAAGACTTGGCAAGGAAAAAGGACATTTGCGCTGTGTGGAAATTTTCAGCAGACTTAAAAGTGAGGGATACGATTTTGAGTGGCACCTGATAGGTGGCGGTGATCTTGAAAAAGTAATTAAACGAAAAATCTCAGAACTTGGTATGAGCGACTGCATTTTTCTTGAAGGAGAGCAAACTAATCCTTATAGATATATGAAAAATGCCGACTGGTTTTTGCTTCCCTCATACCACGAGGCTGCACCTATGGTGTATAATGAGTCGGCTTGTCTTAAATTACCCATGCTTACTACAAACACTCTTTCTGCTGTTGAACTTGTGGAAAACAGAGGGGCGGGAGAAGTGTGTGATAATACGGATGAAGCAATATATATTATGTTAAAAAAGGCGCTTGACGGAAAAATTGTTGTTGATTTTAAAAACTTTAGCGCTGATAATAAAAATGCCACCTTGCAATTTGACTATATATGCAAAGGAGAATACCATAACCAATGAAAAAATCAGATATTATTAAAGTAAAAAATGAATATTGGTTTGTTAACTTAATGTGCGTGTTGTTTACGGCATTATTGTTTATGAGAGACGTTTATGGTATAGGTGTTAATAAATATATATTTGTATTTTTAACCTTAATAATTACTGTTTATGCAGATTTGCCAAAACTTATATGCTTTATTGCGTTTATAATGCCTTTGTATGTAGGATTGCCAGGAAATTATATGACTATAATCTTCTTGATTAAGTTTTTAGCTTGCTATAAAGAAATAAGATTTAAATTTTCATCATTTGTTGTTACAGTTCTTGTGATATGTTATTTTTTATTACAATGCTTAGTTACTAATTATACAACATTTGCCCACTTGGCTTTTGTGCCGGGTGTCCTTTTGGTTTTTTTAATGTTTTGGTATAAAGGCAAAGTTAACTTTGATAAAATAAATTATATGTATGTGTGTGGTGTTGCTGTTACCGGTTTAATTATGCTTGTTTCTACATTACAAACAACCGAACTTGTAGATCTTATGGATGCTACCAGGCGATTAGGTACAAAGCCTGATGATATGATTGAGATAGTGATGAAGGTTTCCCTTGATCCAAATTTTTATGGTCTATTCGCAATTTCGGCAATATCTTCGTCTTTTAATTTGATTTATAAAAAAATGGCTGTTTTTAAAAAGATTTTTCTTATAGCTGCTATTGCGTCCTGTTTATGTGTTGCTTTGATAGGTTTGTCCAGAGCTTTTTTACTTGTATTGGCTATTTGGGGAGTATTTATGACAATCTCTCAAAGAAAGGGCACTTACCTTATTGCTTTTTTAGTGATTTTGCTCGTGGGATTTTTACTTGTATCATGGTTTTTGCCTGATGTTGTAGATGGATTGATAACAAGATTTAACGATGCCGATATGGCGACGGGAAATAATCGAACAACCTTAACTGCTAAATTTACACACGAATGGTTAGAAACTATATGGTCTGCATTTTTTGGTGTGGGAATGTATAATTGTAATGTACATTGCATGCCACTGCAGTATTTGTTTGGGGGAGGCTTTGTTTTTTCAATTTTAATGCTAATCTTTGTATTTTCGCTTAAATCAAATAAGACGCATAATAAGTTAATTGATTATGTACCCCTGTTTGCGGCTTTTATAATGTCTTGTACAGTACCTGTAGCAACATCGTTAACTTTTATGTTCCCATTAGTTATAGTTTTGTATAATTTATATAACAATTCGAAAGGGTGTTTAAATGAGCCGTCCTAAAAGGACATTTGGCAGATTTTTATATTTCTTTTTTGCCAGATTATGCAGTGGTTGGCGGTAATTCTGCAAAGATTTTAAAAATGAGGAGTGAAAATTAATTATGAAAATTGGCATACTTACTTTTCCAAATTCTCCTAGTCACGGTGCGTCTTTACAAATGTTTGGATTATACTACACCTTGTTAAAAAAAGGACATGACGTGGAAATTATTAATTATACTTCCCCTAGAGTTATACATAGAAGAAAAAATGGTAAAAAAACTTTACGCTCACGTATGGTGGGTTTTGTTTCGGGGTTCTTTGTAAAAAGCAGTAAAAAGCCGTTTGAGGATTTTGAAAAACAAATCAAGATGTTTCCCCAAACACCTATCGGAACAACAGATGAGATAAAAGCGATTGCATCACGATATGACAGAATTATTGTGGGCAGTGACCAGGTGTGGAACCCTGTGGTTACAGGCGGAGATTTGAATTTTTATCTTAAGTTTAGTGATAATCCTATGCAAAAGGCTTCTTATGCTCCAAGCTTTGGTATTTCCGAGGTTACCGGAAATGATAAAGATGAAATAGCAGAGTTACTTGCAGACTTTAAATACTTATGCGTACGTGAAAAAAGAGGCGCGGAAATTATAAAAGAGCTTACAGGGAAAGATGTTCCTGTTGTTATTGATCCAACTCTTTTGGTTGAAAAGTCCGTATGGGAAGAAAAAAAGAAAAACATCAAGTTACCAAAGGGTAAATATGTTTTGTTTTATACAATTAAACCGTCACCAAAACTTAAAAAATTTGCGCAGGATTTTTGCGATAAACATAATTATACGTTAATCACCATCGGCGGTCGTTTGAGAGAATTTATCAGATGGGACAAACATCCTGTTTCCGGTATAGGGCCTGCTGAATTTTTGGGGCTGGTAAACGGTGCTGAATATGTGGTAACCAATTCGTTTCATGGCACTGCTTTTTCTATAATATTTAATAAAAACTTTTATGTTGAATATTCTTCGGATACAAATTCACGCCTGACAAATATTGTAGATACCTTTAAGCTGAGTAACTGCGTTGTTAATGAGGATACATTGCAGGTAGAACCTGTTAAAGTTGATTATGAAAATGTTAACAGAATTTTGAAGAAAGAAAAGGATAAATCATTAAATTATTTGGAGGCGGTAGTTAGTGAGTAGCATGAACAGAACTCAAAAATTTGCTATCAATTCCATAACTGCGGCTATGACACAGATTGTAGCAATGATTGTTGGCTTTATTACGCCAAGAGTTATGATTACAACCTATGGTTCTGAAATTAATGGTCTTGTGAGTTCGCTAAATCAATTTATATCATATATAGCGCTTGTCGAAGCTGGGATTGGCGGTGCGGCTATATATTCTTTATATAAACCGTTGGCGCAAAAGGATGAGCTGGCTATCAGCAGAGTTGTAAAGGCAGCGAAAAAAAGTTATTTTCAGGCAGGCTATATATTCTCTACAGGAATATTCTTTTTGGCATTATTGTACGGGATATTATGTTCTACAGAAACTTTAAACTTCTGGACAATATTCCCCTTGGCGATTTTATTAGGTGCAAACAGATGCCTGAATTTCTTTATGTTGTCAGGACATACCGTTTTACTGACGGCAGACCAAAAGAATTTTGTTGTTTCTTTAATTACTATCATTCAGTCTGTTTTAAGAACGATTATCGTTTGCTGTTTGGCATATTTTAAAACAAATGTTGTTTTGCTATATGCTCTGGCGTTGATTCCACTTGCCTTAAGAGCAGTTTTGCTGCTTACATATTGTAAGAAAAATTATCCGTATATACGTTCGGACGTTGAACCAGACAAGACTTCGCTCAAGAAAAGATGGGACGTTATATATCAACAGATGTTAGGCACAGTCCAGGTGGGAGCTCCTACGGTAATTGCTACAATTATACTTAATTTTACTATGGTCAGTGTGTTTTCTATATATAATATGGTGATTACGGGAATTAATGGTGTGTTAGGTATTTTTACCTCCGGTTTACCTGCGGGATTTGGTGAGTTGATTGCAAAAAACGAAAGGGATACTCTACGCAAGAGTGTTTCGGAGTTTGAAGTTGCTTATTATTACATACTTACTGTTGTATACGGCGTTACAATGGCAATGATTCTGCCGTTTGTTTCTGTATATACAAAAGATTTTCATGATGTAAATTATTACTATCCTGCTTTGGCGTTTGTGATTGTATTGAACGGATTGCTATATAATATCAAAACTCCTCAAAGTATGTTGATTATTTCTGCCGGCATGTATAAGGAAACCAGATGGAGAGTAACAGCTCAGGGATTAATACTTATTGTGTTTGGTGTTTTGCTTGGTATTCCTTTTGGCTTGGTTGGTATTATTGCGGGGTCATGCTTGTCAAATTTGTACAGAACAATCGATTTATTGCATTTTACTCCAAAATATATAACAGGAAGTAAGTATCATATTGCACCTTTAAGAATGCTGCGTGTAATTATAACTATTACTTTAATTGCTATACCATCGTTTTTGATAAATATAAATGTTGACGGATATTTTGAGTGGGTATTGTATGCAGTGGCATTCGGCATATATGCCTTAATAATTACAACAATAATTACGTTTATCTTCGATAAAAAGGATTTTTTTGCATTGTATAAAAGAATGAGGAGTATGATTTTCAGGAGGAAATAATATTATGATTAATATTGTAGAATCTAAAAATTGTTGCGGTTGCACATCTTGTGCCAGCATCTGCCCAAAGGGTGCCATAAGTATGCAGCCTGATAAAGAAGGATTTTTGTATCCTGTTGTAGATAAAGATTTGTGTGTTGATTGTAATTTGTGTGATAAAGCTTGTGCATTCACGAAAGAAAACGAAAATAATAAACCCTTATTTACATATGCTGTAAGACACAATAGTGCTGAAGTCCTTGAAAGAAGTTCCTCTGGTGGAATGTTTACAGCGATGTCTGATTACGTACTGGATAAATGCGGTGTTGTATACGGTGCGTCATTTGATGATAATTTTGTTATCAGACATACTCGCGCCGAAAGTAAGGAACAAAGGAATGCTATGTGTGGATCTAAATATGTTCAAAGCGATATCCGGGGCATATTTTCCAGTATAAAAAACGATTTAAATGATGGCAGATTAGTTTTGTTTACAGGTACACCTTGTCAGGCAGATGGGTTAAAAAAGTTCCTTGGTCAAATTCCTGAAAATCTGATTATATCCGATTTAATTTGTTATGGTGTTCCAAGTCCTATGGTGTGGAAGGATTACGTAGACTTTATATCAAAAATTAACAGGTCTGTGTTAAAGGAACATTACTTCCGTGCCTATGAATATGGTTGGAAAGAACATATTGCTTTATCGGTTTTTAAAAACGGCAAAAGGTATACAGGAAATGCTTATTCCAATTTGTTTACAGCTCTTTATTATTCTAAGTTGGTTTTAAGACCTTCTTGTTACAGTTGTCCTTATACTTGTACTTCGCGTGTTGGTGATATTACAATTGCTGATTGCAGAGGTATAGAAAAAGTATTGCCGGATTTTGAATGTGATAATGGAGCATCTTTGGTTCTGGTAAATACACAAAAGGGTAAAGAATTTTATGATAAAATTAAGGATGTTTTTTGTTCTGAAGATATTAATCTTGACGCTATTATGCAGCCACCATTAAAGGGTCCGGCAAAACGAAGTGCAAGGAGAGAGCAGTTTTGGGACATATACCTGAATAAAGGATTTAAGGCGGCTATATATTGGCATTTTGGAAGACTGTATTCCTTAAAACAGTTTATTAAAAAACTAATAAAAATTAAATAAACTGTATCTGAACAGAACAAGTAAAAGCAGTCAATAGAAATAGATCCTCCTATGTTGATATTAGTGTGTATTTTTTCCTTGAAATGGAGATAATACTTAAAAAGGAGGGTGTGCGTCATAAGTACAAATATCAATGGTAAAAAGATATGGCTTGATTATTTCAATAAAGTTTTGTCTGAAAAAGGACTTATTAATGATGATGAACGCAATAAAATGAAGCTTTTAATTGTTAAAAATTATCGCACACATGGTATGGATAATGAATAAGTTTTGGTTTTCAATATATTTAGAAGAGTTTAATAAAAACGGACAACACGCATAGAAATACTATGCGTGTTGTTTTAAATTATAATATTATATTTATAACCAATGCTTTTTAAATGCCCCTTCAACCATCGGTAATTACGTTGAAAACTCATAGTTCGTTCAGGCCAAATTTTATTGCTAATGTCACCGTAACGGCAAGAATATTGCTTTCCGTTGCGAATATAAGTGATATCACCTCTGCCACCTGACTTCAGTTTTACCTCTAATCGCATCGTGTTTTCGTTAATCGGGACAATAT
>SVJU01000007.1 GCA_015068825.1 Oscillospiraceae bacterium
TGTGATTACAACACTTAATTTATCAACAGGAACAACCTTTGATGCATCACCTATTTGCAATGCCTTGTAATAACACAACCAAGAAGCACCCGTTGCCAACCCTGAGAGGACAAGAAACAACCAGCTTCGTTTGCTTATTACAGCAATTCCGTTTTGTGCATTCGTAATAAATACCATTCCCCAAGCCATAACTACCACTACAACCGTTCTGATTGCTGTTGCAAGATTTGAGTTAACTCCTTCAATGCCGACCTTAGCCAGTATAGATGTAAGCGCTGCAAAAATTGCAGACAGTAATGCAAGTATAAACCACATAGAATATTACCCTCCCCAAATTCTTATTTATCTGTTCGACAATTTTCGACATATCCATTATAAAGACTGTATAATTTAAATGCCACGCACCAAAGCCTCCCTTGCCTAAAGGGAGGTGTCAGTCGCAGACTGACGGAGGGATTCTTTAACAGCATTATCAATATACTGACACACTCCCCCAAAATTTTTATTAACTTCGTTATTAGGTATTCTAATAACCGTCAAGTTCCTTTTCTCAATTCTTTCTGTTCTGACCTTATCTTTTAATAAACCTTTTTCCTCATAGTGTTGAGAGCCATCAAGCTCTATTATCAATCTTGCACCATGACAATAAAAATCCACTATATAATTATCAATTATCTTTTGCCTTAAAAATCTAATGGGATAACTTTTCAAGAAATCATACCAAAGATGTCGTTCTTCTTTTGTCATATTTTTTCTCAAAGTTCTTGCATTGGTAGTTAAATCCGTATTATGTTTTCTCTCCATATATCCCTCCACCACCTTCGGTGGTCCCCCTCCCTTTAGGCAAGGGAGGCTTTTTTGATTTTGCCTTTTTTCGACATATCCATATTGCGACACACAAGGTTTAGATGCAAACCTTTCAAAGGCTTCTCCTTGAGGAGAGGCTCCGCCATAGGCGGTGGTGAGGTGTAGATTGCGAAAACAATCGTTATTCATTTCCACCTCATCCGAGTTGCTACGCAACCCACCTTCCCCTCAAGGGGAAGGCTTTTTGTTTTCGTCATTTTTCAACATATCCATATTGCGAGATGTAAGGTTTAGATGCAGCTTATTTTTGGCTACAATCAGCCTGCTCTTCTACATTTTATACCCTTCCTTATTTTTTTATCTCAATTTGCATCTCTTTACACATCAAATTTCCATATCTATTACCAAAGGACTGGACTATGCTCATATATCTATTTTTATGTAACTCAACATCCTTGTTCTTTTCTAAAGCTTCCACTAAGTCACACAAACTCTCAACCATCTGTGATAATTCTTTACCCGAAACACCTTCAAATAAAAACAGCATATGCTGTAAAGGAATTATATGTTTTTGCAACATTAAAAGTGCCTCAACTCCATTAAATACATTATCATCTTTTTCATAAAAGCAATAGTTAAACATTTTTCTGTAAGCATTGATTCCATTTACTCTGCTTAGTTGATTTGAAAATGATTCAAGCCTTTGAAACGCAAAATATGCTTGAAATCTTTTTTCGAATAAAGCTATTTTGTTTTGCTCATATGCAATTTTTCTAGGAATCCTGATTGCAAACATCAAAGCAACAGCAGATATTATCACGCCAACAATTGTAAATATCATTTGTATATAATCTAAGCAACCAGGTTCGCTTAAAGATTTAATAGCATCAATCAAATCATTGTTGATCATCCATTTTCCTCCTTTAATCAATCATGTAAATCCACAACTTTTTGAATCCACCTTTATAAAACTTAATGATTTTGACATTTTTCGACAACCTCTTACATTGCTCATATCAAGTTAGACAAAAAATTGTATCAACAATTCAATTTTCGACGAAATTATTATAACACAAACCTTTTAAACAAACAACATTTTTTTGGTTTATTTATCCTTTTTTAAATTTTTCTTTCATTAATATACTTGACAACAAAATGTTGTATATTGTAAAATATAAATAGTATACATATTGTGCAAGGTGGTAGAATAATGGCTAAAAAATCTAATAACGATTATACCAACGAAAGTATATCTAAACTATCGGGTGAAGACAGGGTACGATTAAAACCTGCGGTAATATTTGGTTCTGATGGTTTAGAGGGCTGTGAACACGCAGTTTTTGAAATTCTTTCAAACTCAATCGACGAGGCAAGAGAAGGCTACGGAAGCATTATCGAAGTAAGAAAATATCTTGACAACTCTATTGAGGTTACCGACTACGGCAGAGGTGTACCTGTTGACTACAACGCAAACGAAGGAATGTTTAACTGGGAGCTTGTATTCTGTGAGCTATATGCCGGCGGTAAATACAAAACCAATTCGGGCGAAAACTACGAATACAGCCTTGGTACAAACGGTCTTGGTGCGTGTGCAACACAGTATTCATCGGAATATATGGATGTTTGTGTATACCGTGACGGATATAAATATGACTTACACTTTGAAAAGGGTAAAAATATTGGCGGACTTAAAAAAGAAGAATACAACTACAAACACACCAGAACACAAATTAAATGGCGTCCTGATTTAGAAGTTTTTACTGATATAAATATTCCTGCCGAATTTTTTCACGATATTATGAAAAAACAGGCTATTGTAAACAAAGGTTTAAAACTTGTTTTTAAAAACGAAGTAGAACCGAGAAAATTTGAAGAAACCGAATATTTATACAACAACGGTATTGTTGACTATGTAAACGAAGTTGCTGGAAGCGATGCGCTTACCGAAGTTAAATACATTGAATGTGAAAGAAGGGGCCGCGACAGAGAGGACAGAGATGATTACAATGTTAAAATGTCTTTTTCTTTCTGTTTTTCAAACAAAGCATCACTTTTGGAATACTACCACAACTCAAGCTATCTTGAGCATGGCGGTTCGCCCGACAAAGCCGTTACAAACGCATTCACCTACGCAATAGATAAATATTTAAAACAAAATTCAAAATATAATAAAAACGAAAGCAAAATTAATTTTAACGATGTTAAAGATTGTTTAATTTTAGTATCTAATTCATTATCTACTGTTACAAGCTATGCAAACCAGACTAAAAAAGCAATAAACAATGTATTTATTGCTGAGGCAATGACAGAATTTCTACGACACGAATTAGAGGTTTATTTTATTGAAAACAAGGTTGAGGCAGACAAAATTGCCGCGCAGGTGCTTGTAAACAAAAGAAGTCGTGAGCATGCTGAAAAAACAAGAATAAACATTGCAAAAAAATTAAGCGGAAATATTGACATAAACAACAGAGTTCAAAAATTTGTTGACTGCCGTACAAAAGACATATCAAGACGCGAGCTTTACATTGTTGAGGGTGACTCTGCTTTAGGCTCGTGTAAGCTTGGCAGGGACTCTGAATTTCAGGCAATTATGCCGGTTAGAGGTAAAATTTTGAACTGTCTTAAAGCCGACCTTGAAAAAATATTTAAATCGGACATTATTGTGGACCTTTTAAAAGTTATGGGTTGCGGTGTTGAGATAAGTGCAAAAAATGCTAAAAATGTATCTGAATTTGATATAAACAATTTAAGATGGAACAAAATTATTATATGTACCGATGCCGATGTTGACGGTTTCCAGATAAGAACACTTATTCTTGCAATGCTAAAACGCTTAACTCCTACTCTTATTACAGAAGGAAAGGTATTTATTGCAGAATCGCCATTGTTTGAAATAAGTGCAAAAAGCGGAACATATTTTGCATACAGCGAAAAAGAAAAAAATGATATATTAAAAGAACTTGGCGACAAGGACAAACCTTCTATTCAGCGTTCAAAAGGTCTTGGTGAAAACGAACCCGATATGATGTGGCAAACCACAATGAATCCAGAAACAAGGCGTCTTATTAAGGTGCTTGATGATGAAGATAAGTTTTTAACAGAGCACACCTTTGATATGCTTTTGGGTGATAATCTTCAGGCAAGAAAAGATTATATTACTACCAACGGACACGAATATTTAGATATGCTTGATTTGAGCTAAATCTGAAATCCATTCAAAATTTTTAATTTGAAAGGAATGTTAAATTTGGCAAACCATACAGAACAAAAAATAACCGATACTTTAAAAGAAAATTATATGCCCTATGCAATGAGTGTAATTATTTCCAGGGCAATACCCGAAATTGACGGCTTTAAGCCTTCGCACAGAAAGCTTTTATACACTATGTATAAAATGGGTCTTATAAACGGAAAACAGAGAAAATCTGCAAACATCGTTGGTGAAACAATGAAATTAAATCCCCACGGTGATGGTGCAATTTATGAAACAATGGTGCGTCTTACAAGGGGTAACGAGGCACTTTTACACCCGTTTATTGATTCAAAGGGTAACTTTGCAAAACAGTATTCAAGAGATATGGCTTATGCCGCATCACGTTATACAGAGGTAAAGCTTGAAGAAATATGTAAAGAGGTTTTTGGCGACATTGACAAAAATACCGTTGACTTTGTAAACAACTACGACGGCACAATGACAGAGCCTACACTTCTTCCAGTTGCTTTTCCAAATATTTTAGTAAATCCTAATCAGGGTATTGCAGTTGGTATGGCAAGCTGTATACCAAGCTTTAACTTAAAAGAAGTATGCGACACAACAATTGCATATCTTAAAAATCCTAAATGCGACATTGCAAAAACACTTCTTGCTCCCGATTTTTCAACAGGCGGCGAGCTGGTTTTAGATAATAATGCACTTGAGGCAATTTATAATACAGGAAGAGGCAGTATAAAGGTAAGGTCAAAATACCGCTACGATAAGAAAAACTCTCTTATTGAGGTTTATGAAATACCTTATACCACAACAAGTGAAGCCATAATTGATAAAATCATAGAGCTTATAAAAGGCGGAAAAATAAAAGAAATTACAGATATCCGTGATGAAACCGACTTAAAAGGTTTAAAAATTACAATCGACATAAAAAGAAGTGCAAATCCTGATCTTCTTATGACAAAGCTATTTAAGCTTACACCACTTGAAGATTCGTTTAGCTGTAATATGAATGTACTTATAGGCACAACTCCAATGGTTTTGGGTGTGCGTGATGTTCTGTTCCACTGGACAGAATTCAGAATGGGATGTATAAAAAGAAAAATCAACTACGACTTAAACAAAATTACAATGCGTCTTCACCTTTTGGAAGGTCTTAAAAAGATACTTCTTGACCTTGACAAAGCAATAGACATTATCAGAAAAACTGAAAAAGACGAAGATGTTGTTCCAAACCTTATGAAAGGTTTTGACATCGACGAAATTCAGGCAAACTTTATTGCTGATATAAAGCTTCGTAATCTTAACAAAGAATATATTTTAAACAGAATAAAAGATGTTGACGATTTAAAAGATGAGCTTGACAGATTAAATTATATTTTATCTGAAGATAAAGAAATTAAAAAGATTATTATTGAAGATTTAAAACGAATTTCTAAAAAATACGGCAAAGAAAGAAAAACAACCATTATTACAAACGACGAAGTTGAAGTTTATGAAGAGGATTCGTTTATTGAAGATTATAATTTAAAAATCTTTCTTACAAATGACGGTTACCTTAAAAAGATTTCTCAGGTCAGTCTTCGTTCAAGCTCAACTCAAAAAGTAAAAGACGGCGACTTTATTGTTTTAGAGCAGGAAACAACAAACAGAGCCGACCTTGTACTTATTAGCAACATGGGTAATGCATACAAACTAAAAATGCATGAAATTGCCGACTGCAAGGCAAGCGACTGGGGACATTTTGCTCCTAACATTGCCAAAATGGAACAAGGCGAAAAAATTGTTTTTGCAATTGCTACACTTGACTACAAAGGTGATTTATTGTATTTCTTTGAAAACGGAAAAGTTGCAAGAGTTACATTAAATAGCTATGAAACAAAAACTAATCGTAAAAAACTTATTAATGCATACAGTTTAAAATCAAATCTTGTTACAGTTAAACACATAACCGAAGAAAAAGATATGATTATTTACAGCTCTATTGATAAAGTAATGGTATTTTCATCAAGCTGTTTAGCACCAAAAACAACCCGTGATACTCAAGGTGTTGCAGTTATGAATATGAAAAAGAAAAGCATTGTTACAAATGCCGATTTTGCCGAAAATTCTTCACTTTCGGATATTGAATATTACAAAACAAAAAATGTTCCTGCAACGGGGTATTATTTAAAAGATGAAGATGATCCAAACACACAATTAAGTTTATTTTAATATTTTTGTTACTTTTCCAATTTTTAGGGTATATATATTATAGTTTATGTTTAGGAGTTGATTTTGTTGAAAAACTATCCATTATATGAAGTTGATGAAATTACATCGCTGAAAGATATGCTTGAAAACAGCGTAAAAAAATTTGGTGATAAAACTGCCTTTTTAAAAAAGGACGATAAAAAAGGTCCTTATCAGTCTGTAACCTTCAATGAATTTTACAAAGATGTAGAGGGTCTTGGTACTGCATTTTTAAGAATGGAAATGTCGGGCAAAAAAATTGCTGTTATAGGTCCTAACAGATACGAATGGGCTGTTACCTATCTTTCTGTTGTAAATGGCGAAAGCATGATCGTTCCTATTGACAAAGAGCTTCCTTACGAAGACTGGTCAAATCTTTTAAAAATTGCTGAAGTTTCATGTGTTGTTTATTCATCAAAATACAGCGAGGATATGATAAGAGCAAGAGAAGAAAATCCAAACTTAAGATATCTTGTAAATATGGATTTGGAAGACAATACCGATCTTGAAATAAGCTTTAAAAAGCTTTTGGCATCAGGCAAAATGATGGTTAACGAAGGTGATTTGAGCTTTAAGAATGTTAAAATCAATCCTGAAGAAGCACAGATAATTCTTTTCACATCAGGAACAACTGCAATGTCAAAAGGTGTTTTATTATCACACAAAAACATTGCTACATCACTTATGTCTATGTCTTCTATGACATACATAGGACCCGATGATGTATTTTTATCTATACTTCCACTTCACCATACTTATGAATGTACCTGCGGATTTTTGTGTCCGTTATACAGAGGTTCAACTATTGCTTACTGCGATGGTCTTAAATATATTCTCAAAAATATTGAAGAGAGCAAAACAACTCTTATGCTCTGTGTTCCTGCAGTGCTTGATGCAATGTATAAAAGAATATGGAGTGCCGCTAAGAAAAATAAAATTGACGGCACATTAAGAAAAGGTCTTAAAATTTCAAAAGCTCTTATGAAAGCAAAAATTGACATAAGAAAGAAAATTTTCAAAAAAATTCACGATACATTTGGCGGACATTTCAGAATGTTTGTTGTTGGTGCTGCTGCAGTTAATCCCGAAGTTGCACAAGGTCTTTATGATTTTGGTTTTCTTGTTATTCAGGGCTATGGAATTACAGAGTGCTCTCCTATTGTAACACTTAACCGTGATGTTAACTTCCGTCATGATTCTGCAGGTCAGGCTGTTCCTGTTAACGAAGTTAAAATTGTTGATAAAAACGCCGACGGCATTGGTGAAATTGTTTGCCGTGGTTCAAACGTTATGATTGGTTACTACAAAAATCAGGAAGAAACCGACAAGGTTATTGTTGACGGTTGGTTCCATACAGGTGATTTAGGATATATGGATGACGAAGGCTTCTGCCACATTACAGGAAGAAAGAAAAGTGTTATCGTTACAAGCAATGGTAAAAACATTTTCCCTGAAGAGCTTGAAATTTTCCTTAACGAGAATGAATATATTTTAGAAAGTATGGTTTACGGCGAAGAAAACGAACAAGACGGCGAAACATATCTTTGTGCTTTAATCGTTCCCAAATACGACGAAATAAAGAAAACATTCGGAGAAGATGTTTCTGACGACAAAGTAAAAGAGCTTATTGAAGAAGCTGTTAAATCTGTTAACAAGCGTAATCCTTTATACAAGTATATAAGAAAATACGAAATAAGAGAAAACGAACTTATAAAAACAACAACTGGTAAAATTAAAAGATATCTTGAAATTCCTAAAAAATAATTCTGCAAAAGGCACTTGTTTATTTAAAAACAAGTGCCTTTTTATTGCTTTTTTACAAATTTTATACTATAATGATAAAGTAATAAAAACGAGGTGATATTAATGCTTCTTTACATAATTCGTCATGGCGACCCGATTTATGAAACAGACACACTTACAAAAAGAGGAAAACTTCAGGCAGAAGCAGTTGGTAAAAGGATTTTTCACTCCAAAATAAATAAAATTTTTTCATCCCCTATGGGAAGAGCAAAAGAAACTGCCGCACCAAGTTGCCGTCTTTTAAATCTTGAATGTAACATTGAAGAGTGGGCACACGAAATTGAAGACGAAAGATTAACACCATTCCCCGACGGAGAATTAAAATCTATTACAAAACTTCAGAATACTTATTTTCTTGAAAATAACTATGCCAATTTAGGCTATAAAAAAGCCTTTGAGTGTCAGGGAATAAATCAGTCAAGAATGAAAGAAAAAGTTGACTTTATAGAAAAAGAAGGAAACAAGTTTCTTGAAAGATTAGGTTACAAAAAAGAAGGCGATATTTACCGCATTATAAAACCAAACGACGATAAGGTTGCGCTTTTTTGCCATGCCGCATTTTCAAGAGCGTGGATATCAAGACTTTTACATATTCCGCTAAACATTATGTGGGCCTCATTTAATTATACTCATACCGGTGTTACAATAATAGAATTTAAAAACAACAAAAACGGCATAACAGCCCCAACCTGCCTTTGCTATTCAGATATGTCGCATCTTTATGAGCAAAAACTGGATTTAAAATATGACAATGAAACAGAATTATAAAAAACATACCCCATCCATATTGGATGGGGTATGTTTTAAATATTATTTAAATATGTGCCTACTTTTCTTAAAAGCCATTTAAAATCAGCATCTGTCCATATTCCACTATACCATTTTTCGCCATCTGATATAATGCCTTTTTTTATTAAAACCGAAATTGCATCAGTTGGATTTAAATACTCTTTTTCATAAAACCCCTTTACACTTTCTTCTTTTCCAAAATTTTGCCATCTTGCTCTTTTACTTCTTGTATCTATATGCACAAAATTTGGATAAAGTCCTATACCACCTTCGTTTTCAACAAGACTTTCAAGATATATTGCTACATCCTCTGGTAATACATTTTTCACAATTATATCTGCAGCTTTTCCGTTTATATGCTGAGAAAATGATGCTCCGCCTATTTTTTTGTTGTATTCTTTGTTTCTATATGCACTTGTTATGTGTATGGGTTTTCCAAAATGATTTCTCACCTTTTGAAGAAGATACACAAGATAAGAATCAATAAGTATTTTATCACTTCCGTCTTTGCAGGCAAATTCAAAAACGCAAAAATTTTCTCTTATTTTTTCATTCCCATTGTTTTTTAACGAATATTCTCTTACCATAAAATCCTCCTTTCTTAAAAATGTGTTTTATCGGTAGGATTATTTACAACTCCAAATGCAACTAAAACCGCTAAAACAAGCTCTGTAAATTCGTCAAACTTTGGTATTTCAAATCCAATCCAGTTTTTTGTTATAAATGCAATAAGTGCCGCTACCGAAAGTAGTAGCACAGGACTTTTCAACCTTTCTTTCATAAATATATATCCCCTTTCTTATTTTAATAAATATCCAAAAAAAGCACCAATTAATGCTGTTATTAAAGATGAAATTATTGTTTCAATTCTTTTTTGCGGTCTGTGTTCAATATCGTAAACTCTTACCGTAAGGCTATTTACATCCTCTCTCATTGCTTTAAGCTCAGTTGCAATTACATGAACACTTTCGGTAAGTTTTTCTAAATTATCAAGCCTTCGGTGCACCGATTTTTCATCCTGTTCAAGCTTTGCAACCCGTTGTATAAATTCTATCTCGTTCATTTTCCACCTCTTAAATTTTATTTTTCCCGGCTATTTGATTTTAAAATTTTAAAAACGGATTTTCAGGCAAAAATAAAAAACCGGGGCATTTAATAAAATGTCCCGGTTTTAATTATTTCTTTCTCCACACCATTCTGTTTACAATGTTTGTATAGCTCTGAATTATTTTAACAACCTTTGTTGATACATTTTCGTCTACATAGTTTGGAACAGGAATTCCCAAATCACCGCTTTTATTCATTTCAACAGCGATATCAACCGCCTGCAAGACCTCATTTTCGGTAATTCCCGCAAGAACAAAATCTCCTTTATCAAGTGCTTCGGGGCGCTCAGTAGATGTTCTTATGCAAACTGCCGCAATAGGATTTCCTACTGATAAGAAAAAGCTTGATTCTTCAGGAAGTGTTCCTGAATCGGATACAACTGCAAATGCGTTCATTTGAAGATTATTATAATCGTGGAAACCTAAAGGCTTATTCTGTATAACTCTTTTATCAAACTTAAAGCCTCTTTTTTCAATAAACTTTGCACTTCTTGGATGACACGAATAAAGTATTGGCATATCATATTTTTCTGCCATAGCATTTACCGCATTCATAAGATTAAAGAAGTTTTCTTCAGTATCAATATTTTCTTCTCTGTGAGCTGATAAAAGAATATATTTTCCTTTTTCAAGATTTAATCTTTTTAAAACATCACTTTGTTTAATTTTATCCAAATTGTTGTGTAAAACCTCTGCCATAGGAGAACCTGTAACATAGGTTCTTTCTTTTGGAAGTCCACATTCTGCAAGATATCTTCTTGCGTGCTCAGAGTAAGCTAAATTAACATCAGATATAATGTCTACAATTCTTCTGTTTGTTTCTTCAGGCAGACACTCATCCTTACATCTGTTACCAGCTTCCATATGAAAAATAGGAATATGCAGTCTTTTTGCACTGATTGCAGAAAGACATGAATTTGTATCACCTAAAATCAAAAGTGCATCAGGCTTAACTTCTGTCATAAGTTTATACGATTTTGCAATAATATTACCGATTGTTTCGCCTAAATCAGCACCCACTGCATCAAGATAATAATCGGGTGCACGTAGAGATAAATCATCGAAAAACACCTGATTTAATTCGTAATCGTAGTTTTGTCCTGTATGTACCAAAATCTGTTCAAAATACTTATCGCATTTTTTTATTACTGCAGCAAGACGGATAATCTCCGGTCTTGTGCCAACAATTGTCATAAGTTTTAATTTACTCATCATTACACCTCTTCAAAATATGTATCGGGTTTTTCGGGATTAAAGCACTCATTACACCACATAAATGTTACAAGGTCTTCGGTATCAGAAAGATTTATAATATTATGCGTGTAACCCGGAATCATATCAATAACAGTAATATCCTCACCATCAACCTCGTAGTTTACTATTTCGTCTGTGCCGATTTTTCTTAGTTGTATAAGACCATGCCCTTTAACAACAACAAATTTTTCGTTTTTTGTGTGATGCCAGTGCTGACCTTTTGTAATGCCCGGTTTTGAAATATTAACACTAAATTGTCCGGCATTTGCACTCCTTAAAATTTCGGTAAAACTTCCTCTGTCATCTTTATTCATTTTTAATTTATACGAAAAATTATTTATATCAAGATAAGAAAGATAAGTTGAATAAAGCTTTTTTGAAAACGAATTCTCTGTCATATCAGGAATACTTTTTGTTTCTCTTGAATTTTTAAATTCATAAAGCATATCAGCTATTTCGCCAAGCTTTATTTTATGCTCAACTTTAACCTTACAAAATTCATCTTCTTTATTTTCATTACCCATAAGTGCATTTATAAATTCGTCAACAACATCATCAACATAAACAAGAGTCATCATATATTCTCTGTCGTTTACCGTTATTGGCAAATCGTGAGTTATATTATGGCAAAAAGTTGCAACTGCACTGTTGTAATTTGGTCTGCACCATTTACCAAAAACATTCGGGAGCCTGTAAACAAATACCTTTACATTATTCTTATTGCCATAATCAAAAATCAAATCTTCTCCGGCTTTTTTGCTTTTGCCATAAGGATTATCAAGTTTAGCCTGAATTGAAGATGTAACAAGCACAGGTGCCTTATTATTATGTTTTTTAAGTGTTTCAAGAAGTATTGATGCAAACCCAAAATTACCTTCCATAAACTCTTTTTCGTCTTTTGGTCGGTTTACACCTGCAAGATGAAAAACAAAATCTGTTTTTTTACAAAACTCATCAAGTAAAGATGTATCAGTATCTACATCAAATTCAAAAATTTCGTCTATTTTGATATTTCTTGTTTTGTCTTTTCCACTTTTTATATTTTTAAGTGTTTCACAAAGATTTTTTCCTACAAATCCCTTTGCACCAGTAATTAAAACATTCATCTGTTACTCCTTAAAATTATAATCAAGACCCACAAAATTAAGTTCGTCCTGATATTTTTTTACATTTTCTTCTGAAGTATTGTATATTTCCTGTCCTTTTTCTTTTATAAGGTTATTGTTGAAAAATAATATTTCAAACCATCTTACAATCCATAAAGCAGGAAGCAAAAATGGAATTCTTTTCAAGATGGGATTTCTTTTTTCCATTTTTTTGTATGACGGAAATATATTTTGAAAAACATAAATCATTCTGATGTTTTTTGTACTGTTTAAACTTTTTGATTTTTTCAGAGCCTCCGCCATAAGTTTATTATACTTTGTACCATAAGCACCACTCGAAAAAACTTTGTTTGTTATAAAATCAGAAATTTCATTTTCTTCTTTGTCATTAAACCAAACATCAACAGTATTTAAAACATTTTTATAAAAAGTAGTTAAATTAAGTTTTTCAAGTTCTTTTTCAACATATTTTTTATCAAGATCTTTAACTTTATTTAAAAAAACATACAAATCAACAAAATGCTTTATGCCTATTCCACCATCACGGTAATGCTTTGCAAGATGAGTAAAAATATATGTAAAAAAATCTTCGTCACTTAAACAGTAATTTGTTTCGGATAACTTCTTAGCATTTTTCCAGCTATCCTTGTAATAAGAAAAATAATCTTTGTTATATGAAGGAATAAGATGCTTATGAAGTTCAATATGAAGCTTTCCAGGTTTGTCCCATATATACTCGTGGTCGCTCTCACAAAGCTCATTATATCCGTTTTTTTGCATTATATCTTTAATTAAATCATACTGCTCGCTCTTTATAAGAACATCAATATCTCCCATATAACGCATTTCAATACACGGATACAAATTCTTAATTATTTCACCTTTAAGAGGCATATAAACAATCTTATTATTATCAAATTCTTTATAAAGATTAATTGCTTCATATTCCTGAAAAGTACTCTTCTGCACCAAAACATAAACATTCTGTTTTATTTTTTGCATTATATCTTCAGAAGCATCAATATCAGAAGCTTTTATACCATAATAGAGCATTACAAGAACATCGTGTTCTTTTGCAATATTTAGTGCATCTTCCCAGTTAAAATCCTCTTTAATAGTTGTTTTTTCACTAATAAGCGCACTTTTCAGTATATTAAGAAAATCCTTTTGAAATTTATCCATTATTTATCATTCCAACTATTTAGTTCATTCTGTATATATTTTAAAGAAAGCAGTTTTTGTTTAACTTCTTCCACACTCAAAAGCTCGGTATTATTTGAATTAAACTCAGAAAGCTTTGTTCTTTCGGTATCGCCGTCTTTGAAGAATTTATCATAGTTAAGGTCACGCTTATCCGCAGGCACACGATAAAAATTTCCCATATCTATTGCATTTGCACATTCTTCATTTGTAAGAAGTGTTTCATACATTTTTTCACCGTGTCTTATACCAATAACCTTAATTTCACTCTTATTCTCTTTATCGAATAATTCTTTAACAGCTTTAGCAAGCACTTCTATTGTGCAGGCAGGCGCTTTTTGAACCATTATATCACCACTGTCCGCATTAGAGAAAGCAAAAATAACAAGATCAACAGCTTCTTCAAGGCTCATTATAAATCTTGTCATATTAGGCTCGGTTAATGTAATATCTTCTCCTTTTTTTATCTGCTCAATCCAAAGTGGAATAACACTTCCTCTTGAACACATAACATTTCCGTAACGGGTGCAGCATATACTTGTTTTTTCACTCGAAACAGTTCTTGATTTAGCAACAACAACCTTTTCCATCATAGCTTTACTTGTTCCCATTGCATTTACAGGATATGCCGCTTTATCAGTAGATAAGCAAATTACCTTTTTAACGCCAGCTTCAATAGCTACAGTAAGCACATTATCAGTTCCCAAAACATTTGTTTTAACCGCTTCAACAGGAAAAAATTCGCAAGACGGAACCTGTTTTAAAGCTGCTGCATGAAATATGTAATCAACCCCGTGCATTGCATTTTTAACACTCTGCAAATCTCTTACATCACCTATATAAAATTTTATCTTATTACTAAGATGCGGAAATTTTGCCTGATATTCATGACGCATATCATCCTGTTTTTTTTCATCACGCGAAAAAATTCTTATTTCACCAATATCTGTATCTAAAAAACCGTTAAGTACGGCATTTCCAAAAGAACCTGTACCACCTGTTATAAGTAAAGTTTTATTTTTGAACATTGATTACACTCCTTACTATTTATTTAAATCGGTTTTAATTTTTGTAGTAGAAATTTCCGGCGTTCTGGAAAGATAAACAACCTCACATTTATCTTTAAGAAAATCAAATGCTCCCTTCCAATCATCACCCATAACAAATGTATCAATATGGTATTCGATTACATCGGTATTTTTTTGTTCCCAACATGTTTCAGGAATAACTAAATCAACATATCGTATAGCCTCTAATAAAGCCTTTCTTTCCTCGTATGAAAAATAACATTTTTTCTTTTTTTCATTCCAGTTAAATTCGTCCGTAGAAAGAACTACAACCAGATAATCTCCCAACGCTTTTGCACGTTTAAGCAAATTAATATGTCCATAATGAAGCAAATCAAATGTTCCGTATGTAATAACCCTTTTCATTTTCATCGTCCTTTATTTTTTATAATTTTTATATGATTTTTCCAAATCAATCACTTCGCAATAATGATGTCCTACTCTTTTTTCAATCGGAGGTAATGTCATATAATCCCCATACATTTTTGTTAAATATGCATCATAATTTTGTGGCACAATTACTGAAATCCCTTCAAAATCAGCCATTTTTCCTTCTCCAAACCATTCCTTTGGTGTTATCTCTTTCTCTCCCCATGCACCGCAATAATTAAAAACTAAATTACTATAATCATAGTCATATTTAAGCATAAGTTTTTCCTCTGATTTTATTATATTTCTTATATTTCTATAATAAATTTTAAAAACAAAATCATAAATTATAGATTTCAAAGTAATGGTTTTATTACCTTTATACCAATACATACTTTTTGCTCTATGGCATATTTTCAGTTTAAATAAATGTTTTTTTCTTTCAAACTCATCATCGGTTATACCATCTAACGGAAATATGTCAATGTATACTCCATGATTTATCTTAAAATTCTTTACGCTTGTTTCAATGAATGTGGTATTTGAATTTCTAAGCTTTGCAAAGCACATAGGGTATTCAATATCTGTAATTACCGTTTGAACAAACATATTTTCAGGAAGTTCTGCTTGTGCAATTTCCAAAAACTTATTATAATCACTTCTTGGCATACCAACATCAATATCATCATCCCAAGGAATAAACCCCTTATGTCTTATAGCACCAAGACAAGAGCCACCAAGTAAAAAATACCTAAGCTTATACCTATCACAAATTTGAATAAATAGTCTTAAACTTTCAATTTCAATTTTCTTCAATTGTTGCAAATTCTTCTCATTCATTTACATTCACCTTAAAGTTTTAATAAATTCTTTTATATATTTAAAATCAAGTGCTTTGAGCATAAGAATATTTGACGGTCTTATACCATTGATAATATATCCAACGATAACATTTGTGAAAATCTGTGTTGCGAGCGAAGCAAAAGAAGCACCGCATATACCCCAAACAGGAATTAAAATATAGTTTAAAATAACATTACATAGTGCACCACTTAAATTTATTATCCACAAATATTTTTGTTTATTTTCAGCTAATATCCATATATTACGAACAGAACCCAAATAAGAAAATGTAGTATACCAAACTATTATTCGAAGTGCAGGCACTGAATCCATATATGCATTTCCATATAAAATTAAAATAATATATTTGGAAAGTAATGTTATAAAAAGACTTTGTAATAACGATAAATATATAATTACTGAATATAATCTTATCATATTTTTTTGATAAGATTGAATACTTATTTTTTTACTTTCAAAAATTAAAGGTCTGAAAGAATCAATTATTGCAACAAATACAAAGCCTGTTAGCGATGCACACGCAACAGCAGCTGAATAAAAACCTGTTTCACTGTTACCTATCATGTGCTTAATCATAATTCTGTCAGTTTGCGCAAAAATAGTTACCATCAGGCTTGAAACTATGTAATGTCTGCTTTTCGAAAACATCTCTTTTGCTCTTACAAAAGAAAACTTTAGTTTTGATTTATCAATTTTCTTATATATAATAATAAGAGCTAATGCAATAATCATATAATCAATTGCATTAGATATCGCAAACCAATAAACGCTTTTACCACTTACAAGTAAAAATATTTTATATGCAGATACAAAAAGATATGCTATAAGTGATACAATCGATGTATACTTAGACAAAAGCTTAGCCTGAAACCAATACTGAATTAAATCAACAGCCTGAAATATTAAAAGTATACTATACAAAGCACAAACAAGTACCGTTTCTGTTTCATTTGCATTTGTAATATATGCAAATGACGCAATTCCAATAATACATACTATTGCAGATACAAAGCTCATTGTAATAGCAGTACCAATTGTTTCACCTGATTTTTCGGGATTATTAACAAACTCCTGCACTAAAATATTTGAAAGACCCAAATACATTATTGGGGTAACAAACGCAACAAGCGATGCTGCATAATTTATAACTCCATAGTTTGAAGGACCTAAATATCTTGCAGTAAACATCGAAATGAATAATCCTAAAACCGACTGAACTACACGATTCACAATAATCCACGATGCATTTTTCAATACTTTATTTTTATTCATAATAACCTCTAAAAAGTGTTAAATATTATCGTATAAATCTACATACTCCTTGAATTTATCGTTCATATCAAACTGCGCTGCTCTTATTATGCAATCTTCCCTGCTATAAGGTTTCTCTTCGCAAACTCTCACAATTTCGTTTTTAAGAGAAACAACATCATCGCACTTAACTACACATCCGCAAGTTTCATCTATAATTTCAGGGCTGCCGCCTTTATTGAAGGTTATAACTGGTGTTCCACAAGCTAAAGCCTCTATATTTACAGTCGGAAAATTGTCTTCTCTTGTAGGATTTACAAACACATCAGCCATTGTATAAATTTCTGCAAGTTCTGTTTGATTGTTTGTTCTTTCAATGCCAATTATATTTTTGGGTAAAGTTTCAAGTTGTTCTTTTGAAAGTCCAACCAAAACAATTTTATAATCCTCACTTAACATATCAGAAAGTTTTATAAAAACATCAAGACCTTTCCTGTCGCTCCAGGGAGATGCACAACCTAATAATACTTTTTTATCTTCGATATTATGTTCTTTTTTAAATTCACTTTCGATAGGTTTAAAAATATTCAAGTCAATTCCATTATTGATAACCTTAACAGGATAATCTCTTAAAAATGATTGCTTAACCAGATTTGCAAGCCAATTTGAAGGAGTAACAATTGTAAGATTTTCAACTCCAGTAAACCATTTCTTTTTTAGCTTATACATTGTTTTTGTTCGATCGAACAAACTTTCTGGATATTCTTTATACCTTGGGCAGTTAAAACACCCCGTTTTCCACTTACCGCATTTTGCAACAATAAAATGTGGACATTGCCCTGTAAAAGCCCAGCAATCATGAAGCGTCCATATAACCTTTTTATTATTCTTCTTTATCCATTTAAAAAACATAGGTAAATTGATATAAGAATTATGTAAATTATGCAAATGCACAATGTCAGGATCAATCTTATCAGCTTTTCGCAAAAATCCATATGTAGAAAACCAAGAAAAACATCCGTTAAAGCCTGTAAATTGAGATAACCATATATGTAATTTTCTTTCAATTCTCGTTCCAATCATACATTCTTTTGAAATATCGACATTACTATTTCTACGCGTATTTGCACAAAAAATATAAACCTCATTGTTTTGAGCTCTTGCCTTTGATGCAATATTTAACATAATATTCCCCGTGCTACCTATTACAAAACTGTTAATTTCAATAATCCTCATTTTTTTTCTCCAAAAACTCAGTATTATATTTAATTGAATATCCTAAAAAAGAATATAAAATAATACTTGGATTTCTTTTATAATCTTCGGAAGAAATCGCAAGCAACATTATAATAAAAATCAATACCCTAATAAATTTATTCTTATGTAAGCAACAACAAAATTTATATAATCCAAAAATCAAAATAAAACCAACTATACTTCCATAAGCAACAATCCAGTTAACAAATGTACAAACATTAAGATAATTCAACCTTTCGCCAGTTGCATCAAGTGCATCAATTCCCGCACCAAATATAGCATTTGAATTAAAAATCGAAAAAGGTTTAAAAAAGGCATCAAATCTAACAGAGGTTGATGTTCTGTTTATCGTCTTTTTAGATATGTCATAACTTGTAACATCGAAACTTTCAAAAAAATTTGCAACTTTACCAAAAAGCTGATGCTTCATCTGATTAGACAAATTATTGTAAAAAACTAAAAAAACAAAAATAATAAAAAATATAACCAATAAAATTGTTACCTTTTTTTTATGTTTTTCATCCGTTGAGATAAAAAGTGAAATTGAATATGTAAACGCGCAAAAAAATCCAACTACAAACCCCATAGTAGAAAAAGTAGTAACCAAAGCTATTGCAAAAACAATTGTATATTTTTTAATTTTTTTCTTAATCAAAAATAAATTAAAAATCAATGCAAAATTTATGAAAGTCTGAAAAGCCCCCGGCTCCCAGAAAATCCCCTGATTTCTAATATGCCCTGCATTATTGTAGATGGTGCAGAAAATTGCATTATAAGCCACTCTGCCTTTTGAATTTACAACTCGAGGCAATCTCTCAATAATAAATGGTGCAATATGATAAAGTGTCCAAATTATAAGTGAATATACGCACAAAAAATACATAAGCGTAACAAATCTTTCTACATAATCATACACATTTTTTGAATAGTATATACTAAAAACATATGCTGCTAAAAAAAATCCTATATTTATAGTCATTTGTTTACCATTCTCACCGTTTAACATACTTGAAATTATAAAACAAGCAACAATTACCGATATACAAGCAAGCCCCTCACTTTGAACAGTAATAGTATTTCCTTTAAAAGCGCCTTTGAAAAATACAACAATAGACAAAATCAAAAGCATTGACATTATTAAAACACCACTGTATGCATTCATTTGATATCCGCCGGGAATAAAAATGAGAAAATATATGCATGCAAACTCTATTAAAGAATGAATTGTTAAATTTTTCTTGCTGTTTTCTAACATTCAATCATCCTCCAGTGGAATTTAAGAACCGATTAATGATATTAGTGGTAGCCTTAGGCGTACTGCTATAAAATAATGGTTCAATTTCTTCATATATAACTTCTTTTTTACAATCTGACATAACAAAACTCATAAGCTTTTCGATATCTGCATCTTCCTTATGCTCATATTCATTTATAAAACACACATTAGGATAGTTATTTAAATATTCTACAGACCTGTCGTTAGCATCATTAATAACTGTAATTATTGGTTTACACGACGAACAAAGTTCAAAAACTTTGCTTGGCACAGATACACTTATTGTATTTAAAATATTCAAAACTGCATCTGATGCCGAAATTGCCTGTGCAACAACATCAGGCTTTACTGAACCATATTTTACAAAAGAATCGGGATAGCTACTACAAAACTCATCAATTATATCTGCACAATCGCTGTTTCCATAAATATGCATTTTAATTTTTTGTCCGTTTTTAATAAGATTTTCTAACAATTTGAAAAAATAATAAGGGTTTCTTAAACTTCTGTATAAATACCCTGCATAAACTATATTAAAATACTCGTTATCGTATTTTATTAGGTTCTCGTTTATACATTCATTTTTTTTGAAAACCGGGAAATTAACATAAAAAATTTTATGTGATATGTCTTTAAATTTTTCTATATCATACAGTTCTTTTCCATTTTCTGCCATTAAAACAAAGTCAAGTTTATTAAATATTTTAAACTCTTTTGTTTCACACAGCTTATCATAAATTTTTTTGGGAAAAGGCTTTGGAACTACACCGCCTTTTAATATATCTAAATAATATCCTCCGCATATTATATCAGGATAATGCTTTTTTATTTTCAGCACAGCAGAAATATCATCAAACGGTCTGAATATCCCAATAACGCAATCTATATTATTTTCTCTCAATACTTTTTTTGAAAACCTAAATATCTTTCTTGAACGCTGAGGCTCTACATCTGGGAACATGGGCAATATAAAAAGTGTTCTTATTCTTCTTAACAAAATTAATATTTTAATAAAAAGTTTGTTTTTACCTGTTTTATCATACTGAGATTTTTTTCTCATATAATAATTACGCTTTATCTTATAAACCTTAACATCTTCAACCGTTTCAAAAAAAGGATCGTCATCATCATAAGCGCATATACAATGTAAATTGTGTCCATCATTTTTAAGCTCGTTCATAATTTTTTGTACACAAACACCGCAAGCATCAGGATTATGATAATTTGAACTTGTTATAAACAATATATTAGCCATTTTATCACCATTAATTTTTATCAATAAATTCATCATACGACAAATCAGCATTATATGCCTTAACGCCGTTTAATATCCATTTTAATCTTTCAGTAAAAGAAAGTTTACTGCGTTTTGATGCCCTGATTAAATAATAAGGAATATAACATATACACAATTTTCCATATAACGCTTTTATGTAGGCACCTTTTGTAAAATAATGCTTTTCCAATAAACCATCATACCATGTAGAATTGCCATAATCAATACTTGCAATATATTCAGGATATGTATATACCTTCAACCCCTTTTTTATTGCATCGTTAATCCACATTGCATCTTCACCACAATAATATTTACTTCCGGTGCTGAATATTGGAGAAAACCAAATATTTGCCTTTTGAACAGAAGAAAGTTTAAATGCTATACGATAGCTTGCGGTTCCACATCGCGATAATTTACCTACTTTTTTAATTTTGGAATATTCCTTCATAGCTCGTTCGCTATTGCCGTTTTTAGAACTGAGATTAAACATTATAATATCAGCATCAGGCAACGCTTCAAATGCAGAAACTATTTTTTGTTCGTAATCATCAAAATACTCCACATCATCATCTGCAATAACACATATATCACCTTTGGCATAAATAAGAGCGGTATTTCGATTTTTACTTAAACCACGCTGATTTGTTGTAACCATTCTTGCCAGATATCCGTTAAATTCTTTTTCAGCATAAAAATGCTCACTTGATTGATTAGCAAAAAAAACATCTGTTTTTATGTTCATTTCTTCAATTTTGCTAAAATCTTTTTGGAACATTGTTGCACACAAAACTTCAACACTCAGTTTTTTTTCGGGCATTTTTATTCTCCTTTTATTACATCGATAATTTCGTAATAAGTTTTGTTACGATCAAACATATCCTCAGCAAGTTTTCTTGAATTTTTACCCATTTTTTTCGCCAAATCAGGATTTTGATATAATGTTATTATTTTATCTGCCAAGTCATTTTCATCTTCATTTTCACAGTTAAAACCAGCATTGTATTCAGTTATTAAATTTTCAAGTTCTTTACACTTTTGTGTGTTCAAAAATGGAAGTCCTGACGAAAAATAATCTGCATGTTTGTTTATAAGACTTGGTTTTGCTTTGCTGATTATCGGATTTACAGTTGCATTACAAGAAGTTAGCTTGCACACCATTTCTTCATACGGAAGTCTTCCAGTAAAGACAACATTTACATCAAGCTCTTTTGCAAGTTTTTCAAGATACGGTTTTGTAAACCCATCCCCCATTACAACAAATCTAATTTTATCATAATGCTTGTCTTTAATAATTTTCATTGCTCTTATTACACATTCAATATCATAACTTTTTCCAAGCATACCAATATACGCAATTTTGAATTCTTCATCGTTTTTTTCATCAGGTACTGTTTTAAATTTGTCAAAAAAAGCTAAATCAGTTCCAATAAAAACAGAATGTCCGTTTTTAACCTTTTTATTGCATTGCAATGCTCTATCTACATATGTTTGCGATACTGCAACAATCTCATCTGCATTTTTATAAACCGCATTAGCCTTTTTCATCATAGGATAAAATATAATATCACTTATAACAGGCAAACTAAATGCCATTTTATATGCTTCGGGCCATAAATCCAAAATATCAATCACAAATTTTACATTGTTTTTTTTCGCAAATTTCATAACCGAATATGCCAAATCAACCGGTGGTACAAAAAGATATATAACATCCGGTTTTTTTCGTTTTTTCAAATAATCAATAACTTTTTTTGCAAAAACACCGTGACTGTAAATCCTTTTAAGAGAAATGTTTTTATCATAACCTGGCTCATCAATTAATGTGAATTTATAAATTTCATCTTTTATATCGCCTTTACTACGGTGTTTTTTTTGTGTATGATAAAATGACGAAGTAATTACTTCAACATCAACATCTTCATTTGCAAGCATATTTGCTATTGTTAAATATCTGCTACTTGATTTTTCACATCTAAAATGCCAATAATTTGAAATTATTAAAACATCCTTCACTTAATACACCTCAAAACTAATTATATTCCAAAAACATAATATAAGCTGTTTTTTAAAACTTTTTTATTTTTAAATTTTCTTAAAACAACACCAATAATATTAGGAACTACAAAACCAGACACAATCATAAGTAAAACAACTAAATAAAAATCAAGTTTTAAGATTTGGTAGAAAACAATTCTAACTGCAAGCATTGCCGGCCAATGCAAAATATATATCAAAAAAGAGTTTTTTCCTAATTTAATAATACTTTCGCTCTTTATGTAAAATGAAATCAAAAACACAACAAAAACAATCGCACAACATGTCACAAGCTTTATCACAACTACATCTTCAAACACTATACACAATACCGAAAGTATTGTTGAAAATATTATACCCAAAATAAGTATTGAATTCTTTTTTAAAGCATTTTCAAGCTGTTGAATATTTATTTTACCTATTATTAGTCCCAGATAAAAAAACAATAGATCTTTATGCAAATCACTCAACGCAAAAATTTCAGTCCTAATCGGCAATAAATACAAAACTACAAGTACCAAAAGAAAAATATTCTGCATAATTTTACTGTTTTTTATTATGTAATCAAAGAACGGTGCAATCAATAATGTAAGAAATAAGGCAAATAAAAACCATGTATGCCCTAATACCATTTGACGTGGAGTAATTAATATTTTCAAAAAATAATCCAATGATAAAGCAACATCATCCGATATATATGTATCAAAAACAAACTTTGGAATTATAAACAGTATATTCCAAAACAAATACGGAACCAACAGTCTTAAAAATTTGCCCTTTATAAACTGCAAATATGATTTGTTTTTTAATCCCCCATTATAAGAGTAGAGATATCCTGAAATGAAAAAGAACAATGGCATATGAAAAATATAAATCCACTGTTTAGAAAAAACAACCCACCATTTACCAAGCATATCATCAGAAGAAATTTGTATTCCATTTAAAGAATGTCCCAATATTACTGATATTGCACCAATAATCTGCATAACACTTATGTATGTCAACATACCTTTTTTATTTGATTTTGGACTTATTGTTTCATAACCATCATTCATTTTCCGTCGCTCCCTCAAAGCATTTTGTATTTCAAAAGCAATTCGTTAAATTTCAGTATAGTTTCATCAGGCAATTCGATTCCATATTTTTTACTTTTTTGTTCGCTGATTAATTCACGCTCACCCGGTATCATAACACCTTCACCAGATTGATGTATTTCATCAATATAACTATCAATTATATCATAAAACTTATTTGAATGTATCATTTTAGGGTCAATCACAATAAAACATTGCCCAACATTCATACATGAATTGTCTTCAGAATAAAATCTATTGATACTATTTAAAAACCCTGCCCCCGAAACAACTCCAGCAATAATATCAATAATCATCGCTATTCCATATCCCTTATACTCTGCCATTGGAAGCATCAACCCTTCAATAGCTTCTTGAGGATCTGTTGTTGGATTACCATATTTATCAAGAGCCCAGCCTTCGGGTATTTTACCGCCAGCCTTACGAATTTCGTTTATTTTTGATTTTGCCACAGCACTTGTCGCCATATCCAAAAGAATAGGCCCATTCTTATTACCCGGAACAGATACCGAAAACGGATTAGTTCCAAGCATTTTTTTATTCCCTCCCCAAGCAGGCATAGCTGATGGAGTATTACTCAAACATATACCTATTTTTCCTTCCATAGCTGCAAGCTTTGTATAATAAAATGCAGGTCCAAAAGTATTTGAATTTTTTGAAAAAACATAATATATTCCACTTTCTTCACACATTTTCAAAGCATATTCCATACACCATCTAGCCGAACACATTCCAATCATATTTTTTGAATCAACCGTCGCAAAAGCAGATGTTTGCTTAAGAATAACCGGTTCAGCTGACAAATCATAACACCCTTTTGTCAGCTTATCCACATAAGCCCAAAGCATATTTACACCATGTGTATGAATACCGTGGGCATCAGCGCTTATCATGCAATCTGCAACTGTCTGTGCTTGTTTTGGATCTACATTATTTTTCTCAAGTATATATGTAATTTTAGAAAATAACTCCTCGGCATAAATACGGTTCATTTTACTTGAGCCTCCGTTTTTGTATTTTCATTCTCTTCAACTGCTTTTTTTGTAGTTACTCCAACATTTTCATTATCTGCATTAGTCAGCACTTTATAAACAGTAATAAAAAGAATTTTTATATCCAAAAAAAATGATACATTGTTTACATACCATATATTCAATTCGATTCTTTCTTCCCATAAAATACTTTTTCGACCATGTATTTGTGCCCATCCAGTTACACCCGGTCTTAAATCAAACATTTTCTTTTGTTGTTCGCTATATTCTTCATAAGGCCACGGATGATATGTTAGCGGAGGTCTAAAACCAATAAGTGACATATCTCCTTTTATAATATTTATAAGTTGAGGCAATTCATCAATACTACATGCTCTTATTATACGCCCCACCCTTGTAACTCTAGGGTCTGACTTAAAAGAATATTGACCTGTGCCTTTTTTTTCAGCACCTTCACACATTGAACGAAATTTGAATATATCAAATTCCTTACCATTTTTCCCTAACCGCTTCTGTTTAAATATAACAGGTCCTTTAGAATCAATTTTTATAGCGATTGCTGTAATCAACAGTATTGGTGAGGCTACAATTAAAGCTATCATACTTAATACAACATCAAAAAAACGTTTAAAAAATTTAGAATACATATTATACTGTCATCCTCTTCACGATTTGTCTTACTAATTCTTTTACTTCTTGTTGATTTTTTGCTAAAAATGTGTTATCCATTTGTTTTAATCGTTGTTCTTCTTTTTTTATATCGCCAATACCTTCCATAAAACATTCTTCAATTTCAGTAATCCTGTCTACATCTGTTATACTACAAAATTTTCTCGAAAGAATAACCATTTGGCTATTAAGCCTAATATGTTCGGCAAGTATCTTTTCAGCAGGAAGTGTGCCTTCTCTTAATTTTGCTATACCGCCAAACCCGAAATCTAATTTTTTTTCATTTATTTTTTGTGCTAACAAGTCAACCGTTCCATTTGCCAAAGGCTCAAACATAAATTTGTTTTCATAAGATAAATGCAAATCATTAAGACCTATATAAATTCCATCTATTCCGAAAACATTTAAAACATCATCAATTATTTTTGCCGCTTCTTTATTTTCCAGTAAAAGGTACGCTTTTGCTCTTCCATTTATTATAGTTACAAATTTTTTTACTTCATCAAGTGTCTTCCACATTGGCAACATAATAATATCTGCACCGCTTTGTATTGCTTCTTCAATCTCACTTTTCGAATTGTTATGTATTGGATTAACTCTAACCAAAAGGCTTGCATTTTTTTTATTAAAACCATCTATTACTTTTCTTATAGTTCTGATATCATCAAATGTGTGATGATTCTGAACCGTATCCATTCCCTTTTGACGCTTATCTTTTCCAATATACTCCATATCTACAAATAAGATGTCAACATTTGCTCTTAATGCAGCTTTTGCAATTTGAGGTTGATTTGTTATATACATAAATTTCATAATTTTATACTCCGTGTGTATTATAGAATTACAATCTTTACTCCCATTCAAATTCACATACACAAAATCATATTGTTAAGTAATAAATTAATCAAAATTTTCTTCAAACAATGATTATATAAAATTTCTAATTTCAGTATGATTTCACTTGAACGCATCTTTTTCTAAAGCGAAACCTTGTTTTTCCAACACATCTATGATTCGATCCGCAACGCTATCCCAAGAATATTTTGCTAACAAATTCATATGATCTTTTTTAAGATTTTGAACTAATGCTTTTCCACCACTCAACAGTTTTTCCATCGCAGCCATAAGTTCGTCAGGATCGTTTTTATCAATCAAATAACCATTTTCACCATTTTGTATAAATTCAGGCATAGCAAAACAGTTTTTTCCAATACATGGCAATCCAAAAATAAGCGCTTCCAAAAAAACTAGCCCGTATGCTTCAAAATTTGATGGCATAACAAAATAATCGCACATATTATAGTACCTAGCAAGCTCCTTATATGAAAGCGAACCTAGAAAATGAACTCCGTCAATTCCAACTACAGACAATGGTGGAACCTCAGGACCTGCAACATACAATTCAGGTTTCAATTCTGGATAATGGTTCCTCACTTTTTTAAAGGCCTGAACAACTAAATCGCCATTTTTACGGTCCCAATTTTTTCCTACAAATAGAAATTTATTTCCCTCTTTCATCGAGTCATCAATTAATGAAACATCAACACTACATCCACCACCTACATGAAAGACTTTACATTCTGGCAAACCAGTATTTTTTATCAAATCATTTTTAAGCCATTCAGACATAGTAAATACACCACCGCAATTACGATAAAACTCTAATGCTTTTTTTCTTTTAACTTTAAAATTAAATCGATATAATGATTTCTTTAGCAGTGATATATGATTATAATACGAGTCTTTATTATTAAATTCTCTAAGCATGTAATCTATAGATAAATCTTGATAACAATATGTATTTGCAATAACATTTGATAAGTACTCACCAAAAACAAAATATGGTGCACAAGAATCATTGTCGTTATTTATAATGTTTTTAGCATACTCATACTCAAAAGTAGGATAAAAAACTTTGGTCACAACTTTTTTTAAAAAAAATTTTTTATCAACAGCAACATTAATTTTTCTTAATCCTATCTTTTTCGAAAGTGCTTGTTCCAATCCGTGCGGGGTACCTGACCATGCCTTACTGTTTTCATCTTTCCATGAATATACAAAACAAAGTTTAGACATACAAATCCTCCTTGTTAATATCAAACAAACATTAAAATTTGCAACTTAACCCAACTGTATTATACATAAAATTTAACAAAATGTCAATGTATATCAATACCGCCTTTAAAATTTCATTTTTATCATTTGTCCACTTATCAAAAAGAACTGCAAAAATATGCAGTTCTTTTTTAATTTAAGTTTTTCTTTAAATATACCGCTTTAATCATTGGAGTGATACATTTTGATTTTAAAAATATTTTATTTGTACCATTTGCAATTTTTATAGAAGGAAGTTTGTTTTTTATATAATTTATCGAACACTTCTTCTCTAAAACATCATTTAAAACAACTACACTTTCGTAAGCTGGTCTAACTACCTCATAATTTGTCTCAAACTCTCCTTCTTCAAACTGAAATGTATTAATATCAATATATAACCAACTCCTGTAATCTATTGAATCTATCCCAATGTAAGAAATTGTTTTGCCTGGGGCAGATGTAAAAACTTTCTTTTCCCAAATACCTTTACTCGTCGCAACAAAAAATCTATTTTTTGTTCCATCTGTATAGTAAATTACAAACGGACAAAATGCAACAGAGCCAGCTGCGTTTTTTTTAACATCTTTAAAATCAAAAGATACTGTATATTGCGTATTTTCTTTATATTCCAGCTTCTTATATGGCATAGTTTTTGAGTCTGTAAATCTCACACATTCCCTACCATCTTCAATAATTTCACTGTAGTTTTCTCCACATACAGAATAAAAATCCGTAGCTTTTAACAAATTTTTCCCACTATTTACAATACTTATTTTATATTTGCCGTAGTTTTCATCATTTTTATCGGTTACCATATCTCCTACTCCGCCTTCACTTCCATAAATGGTATAATCCTTTAAATATCCAGGAACAGCATCATTTATTATAATAGGATAGCCTTGAGCGAATGCTCTTTTTATTGGATAATCAGAAAATGAATTCCTTAAAATATTGGTTCCATTAATCAATATCATAACCTCCAACAAAAGCTAAAATATCAGCTCCGTCAAAATAAAATGTGATAACATATTTTGTTTTTGGCAAAGGATGAAACACCTTATTTTGACAATCAAGTCCTGTAAAAATAATGTTTTTTTCGCTTTCAAATGTAAAATCATTTTCTGAAGTTGAAAAAACAAGTTCGCTTGTGTGCATCAATAAATACTTTTCATCAGTTTTTTCAAGGCCATTATCTTTAAGTTCAAAATCAGTTATAAAAATGCCTGTTTCATTGATAATATCAAGTCTTTTTACCGAATTGTTTTTCATTAAAATATATGCCTTATTATCATTTGTTGAAACATCGTTATCAATAAATTTACGATAGTTTTCTTCCGCCTCTTTTTTTGTGTTTACAAGTTGTAAAATTAAATCATTAAAAGTTGATGATTCTTCCTCAGTAATTGCATTGTCACAATTTATATCTTCAACAACTTCAAAATAAAATTTTGTACTGCTTACTCTTATCTCGGCTTTATAAAAGCTTATTTCACCCATAACCTTCCCTGAATGTCGCACAACAGATGGCGAAATTTCATAAACAAATCTACCTTCTTTAAGATTTAAAATCTCACTTACAACCACATCTTCATCAGGAAGTTTGAATTTTATAATGCAATAATCACATTCTGTCAGTGGTGAAAAATAAAATCTGTGATCACCATAATCGTTTTGTTTAAGCTTAAATTCAGTATAAAAGCTCTCTTCTTTAAATTCTTTATTATAATCCATACTCAAATACTTATCCAGATTATATTCAAACATTTAAAAATCCTCCTTTTTAATATATTTCCCGGCTAAATTAACCTTCTCATATCAAAAAAGGATTTTTAGGAAAACAAAAAACGGACTGCGTTTTGTACGCAATCCGTTTATATTTTAAACCTCCATTATTACAGGAAGTATCATTGGTTTTCTCTTTGTAGAATGATAAATATGGTCTGATATTTTATTTTTCATATTTGTTTTAATAGTAGTCCAATCGTGTATTTTATTATCTACACACGCCTCAATACACTGCTTTGAAACAGCTTCTATTTCTTCCATAAGTGTTTCGGACTCCCTTACATAAACAAATCCTCTTGATATAACTGCAGGTCCTGACACGATAGCATGATTTTGCGATGAAATAGTAACAACCACAATAATAAGTCCGTCTTGTGCAAGATGTTTTCTGTCTCGAAGAACAATATTACCAACATCACCGACGCCAAGTCCATCTACAAGCACTTTTCCTGATGGAACTGCGCCTGTAATTTTAGCTTCATTTGCATCAAACTCAAGCACCTTGCCTATATCCATAATAATTATATTTTTCTTTTCAACACCCATAAGCTCGGCCAAATCCGCATGAAGTTTTAAATGGCGATACTCACCATGAACAGGAATAAAATATTTCGGTTTTGTAAGTCCCATAATAATTTTCAACTCTTCCTGACAGGCATGGCCTGAAACGTGCATATCGGAGCTGTCATATATAACCTCTGCACCTTTTTTGAAAAGTTCATTTACAACATTTGACACAAGCTTTTCGTTTCCGGGAATAGGATTTGCCGAAACAACAACTAAATCATCTTTTGTAAGTTCAACTTTTCTGTGGTCAGAAAATGCCATTCTGTAAAGAGCACTCATTGGCTCGCCCTGACTTCCGGTTGTAATTATAACAAGTTGACTTGGACGGTATTTTTTGATATCGTCAATATCAATTAAAACGCCTTCAGGAATTTTGGTATAACCTAAATTCATTGCAACCTCTAATATAGTTACCATACTTCTTCCCGAAACCGCAACCTTTCTGCCATATTTATGTGCAGAATTTATAATTTGCTGAACACGGTGAACATTTGATGCAAATGTTGCAACAATAATTCTTTTTTTGGTTGATTCAAAAACATGGTCAAGCGATGAACCTACTGTTCTTTCAGATAGTGTATAACCTGGTCTTTCAACATTTGTACTGTCACTCATAAGTGCAAGCACACCCTCATTACCAAGCTGACCTAATCTTGCAAGGTCTATCATTTTGCCTTCAATGGGAGTTGTGTCAATTTTAAAGTCACCCATATGAACAACAATACCCGCAGGCGTTTTTATTGCATAAGCAACAGCATCAGCAATTGAGTGATTTGACCTTATTGCCTCAAACGAAAAACAGCCTATTTTGGCAACATCACCGGCAGAAATTCTGTTTAATTTTACTTTTGATAAAAGATTATGTTCTTTTAATTTATTCTGAACAATACCAAGTGTTAAATTTGTTCCGTAAACAGGAACATTAAATTCACTTAAGAAAAACGGCAAAGCACCGATATGGTCTTCATGACCATGTGTTAAAACAACAGCTCTTACCTTTTCTTTATTTTTTATTAAATATGAAAAATCGGGAATAACAAAGTCAATTCCCGGCATCTCTTCATCCGGAAAAGCCATACCGCAGTCAACAACAACAATGTCGTTACCGTACTCAAAAACCGTCATATTTTTGCCGATTTCATTAAGTCCGCCAAGCGGTATAATTTTTAATTTTGATTTTTTTGCCATAAGCATACCTCCTGATAATTTTTTTAAATAAACACACAAAAACACAAGGCTTATGTAATTTTTAAGCCAAATTTTAAAAATATTAAGTTTTAGTCCGCACTTATCATATGTGTTTTTCTTTAAGTAAATATGTTAAAATAATCCGGTAATTTTTTCCGTTCAAAATAAATCATACATATTATATCATACTTTTTTTAATATTACAAATACTTTTTTAAAAAATATTCGTTTTGTAACATAACTAATTATTGACTTGCAAAAATATTAATATACATTTTTTGTAGACAAGCCAAAAATATTAATGTATAATATTTAAAGGAGTTGATATATATGGAATATTTAGTATGTGAAAACGATATTATTGTAAGAATACAAAAAGGAGAAGAAATTTTAGCTTCTCTTAATACGCTTTGTAAAGAACTTAATATTACCGCCGGCTCACTAACAGGACTTGGGGCTTGCGACAATGTTACAATGGGACTTTACAGCCTGGAAGAAAAGAAATATTTTAAAAATACTTTTAAAGGCGAATTTGAAATTTCATCACTTACAGGAAATATTTCAACAAAAGATAACGAGCCATATCTTCACCTTCACATAACTGTTTCTAACGGTAATGGCGAAACCTTTGGCGGGCATTTGAACGAATGCTTTATAAGTGCAACAAGTGAAATATTCATTCATAAAATAGATGCAAAATTAGAAAGATATCCAGACAAAGAAACAGGACTTAACTTTATACTTTAACAAAAACCCCGTTTTCAAACGAAAACGGGGTTTTAAATTATTCTTCTGAGAACATATCCTTACCTACACCACAAAGCGGACAAGCAAAATCATCAGGCAAATCTTCAAATTTTGTTCCAGGTTCAATACCCATATCAGGTGCACCGGCCTCTTCGTCATAAATCCAACCACATGCGTCACATACATATTTTTTCATGTTTTTTCGCCTCCTTATTATTTTAATTTAAAATTAGAATATCACACTTTTTATAAATTATCAACACAAAAATTTCTTTTTATTCAATTATTTATAACAATGAATATTATGTTGACAATAAAATATATTTTATGTTAGAATTTACTTACTGCCAAGTAAGGTTTTACCATACTTGGTTTTATAGTTATTTTATGGAGGCAAAAATGAATTTAGGGTTTATGTTCTTTTTTAACAGCATACTACTTGGAACAGGACTTGCAATGGATGCTTTTTCAGTTTCGCTTGCAAACGGGCTTAATGAACCTTGTATGAAAAAAAGCAAGATTTTGTGTATTGCCGGTGTTTTTGCATTTTTTCAGGCATTTATGCCAATGCTTGGATGGGTATGTATTCACACAATTGTTGAACACTTTAAAGCTTTTGAAAAACTCATTCCGTTTCTTGCACTTATTCTTTTAGGATACATAGGAATAAAAATGATAATAGACGGCATTAAAGAAAAAAAAGAAGATGATGAGAAAAAATGTTCCGTTGGTATTGCCTCACTTTTTGTTCAGGGCATAGCCACATCAATAGACGCTCTTTCTGTGGGATTTACCATTGCAGATTATAATTTTTTATCAGCTCTTTTTGAATCATTAATTATTGCACTTGTTACATTTATTATATGTATACTGGGCGTTATAATAGGCAAAAAAGCAGGAACGGTTCTTGAGGGTAAGGCAAGCATTTTTGGCGGTGCAATTTTAATTTTTATCGGCATAGAAATTTTTGTAAAAGGATTATTTTAAACTAAAAGGCAGAAACGAATTTTTAATTTTTCGTTTCTGCCTTGTTTTTTATTAAAGTGATATTACTTTGTCAATCAGCTTATCAAGCCAATCACCCTCAAAAAGTTCAATCATACCTTTATCGCAGGCTGCAGCAAGTTTTATATCAATCGGAACTTTGCAAACAGTATCAATTTCTAAATCTTTTGCAACTTTTTCTACTTTGCTTTCGCCAAAAACTTCAATTTTTTTGTCACAATCAGGACATTTAACATAACTGAAATTTTCTACAATACCAACAATTGGAATATTAAGCATTTTAGCCATTTTAACAGCTTTGCCAACTATCATTGAAACCAAATCCTGAGGAGATGTTACAACAATAATTCCATCAAGCGGAATTGACTGATAAATTGTAAGTGGTACATCGCCTGTTCCGGGAGGCATATCAATAAACATACAATCAATATTTTCCCAGATAACATCTGTCCAGAACTGTTTAACAGCACCTGCAATAACAGGACCTCTCCATACAACCGGGTCTGTATCGTTTTCTAAAAGAAGGTTTATGCTCATTACATCAATGCCTGTTTTGGTTGTTACAGGATATAATCCTTCGCCATCAGACATAGCTTTTTGATTTAAATTAAACATTTTTGGAACAGATGGTCCTGTGATGTCTGCATCTAAAATAGCAGTTTTAAGACCATTTCTTGCAGATAAAACCGACATAAGACCGGTAACCAATGATTTACCTACGCCGCCTTTACCACTTACTACACCAATAACTTTTTTAATACTGCTTTTTGCGTGAGGCTTTTCTATAAAGCTTTTTGGGTCTCTTGAAGAACAGTTCTCACTACAGCTTGAACAATCGTGTGTACATTCGCTCATTTTTATTTCTCCTTTTATATATTTTCTATTTGCCAGTCAATTGGCTCTTTATTATTTTTTACAAGTATTTCATTTACAGTTTTAAAATGATTGCAACCTAAAAATCCTCTGTGTGCAGATAATGGGCTTGGATGTGTTGTTGTTAAAACATAGTGCTTGCTTTTATCGATAAAAAGCGCTTTTTTTGCCGCAAAACTACCCCACAAAAGAAAAATTACAGGTTCATTTCTTTCGTTTAAAAGTTTTATAACATTATCGGTAAAAATCTGCCATCCTATATCAGAATGAGAATTTGCCATATCCTTTCTTACGGTTAAAGATGCGTTCAGAAGAAGCACTCCCTGTCTTGCCCATTTTTCAAGATAACCGTTATTTGGAATATAACATCCTAAAGATTTATTTAATTCTTTATAAATATTTACAAGCGACGGCGGTATTGCTATACCCTTTTTTACCGAAAATGCAAGTCCGTGTGCCTGCCCTTCTCCATGATAAGGGTCTTGTCCTATTATTACCACTTTTGTATCTTTGTATGAAGTCCATTTAAGCGCATTAAAAATATCGTACATTGAAGGATATATTATTCTTTGAGAATACTCCTTCTTTAAAAAATCACGAAGTTTTAAATAATATTCTTTTTCAAATTCGCCTAAAAGAATTTCATCCCAATCATTTTCAAACTTAACCATAACTTAAAACAAACCTTTCAAAAGTTAAATTTTGTTTTTGGCTTTTGCTCTTAATGATTTATCCAAAATTTTCTTTCTTAATCTTAAATGATTTGGTGTTACCTCTAAAAGTTCATCATCAGCTATAAATTCAATGCACTGTTCAAGTGACATTTCAATATGCGGAACAAGCTTTAATGCGTCATCCGAACCTGCAGCACGAGTATTTGTAACATGCTTTTTCTTGCATACGTTAACCTCTACATCGCCGCCTCTTGAGTTTTCGCCAACTACCATTCCGCCATAAACTTCAACACCAGGTCCTATAAACATATTGCCACGCTCCTGAGCGTTAAAAAGACCATAAGTAACACTTGTGCCTGTTTCAAATGCAATTAAAGATCCTCTCTGACGGCTTGCAATTTCACCTTTATATTCTTCGTATCCGGCAATAATGTGATTCATTATACCGTTACCTCTTGTGTCTGTCATAAGCTGAGAACGATAGCCTATAAGTCCTCTTGAAGGAATTTTAAATTCCAAACGTGTATAGCCTGTTGCACTGTTTGTCATATTCATCATCTGCGCTTTTCTTTCGCTTAGTCTGTCTATAACAATACCAACACAGTCTTCAGGAACATCTATCATTAAAAGTTCAATTGGTTCTACAACCTTGCCGTCAATTTTTTTATTAATTACAACAGGACGTGATACCTGAAATTCGTAGCCCTGTCTTCTCATTGTTTCAATAAGAACAGATAGATGAAGCTCACCTCGGCCCGATACTTTAAATGCCTCAGCCGAATCGGTTTCTTCAACCTTAAGACTTACATTTGTTTCCATTTCTTTAAAAAGACGGTCTCTTAAATGTCTTGATGTTACAAAATCGCCATCCTGACCTGCAAACGGAGAGTTATTTACACTAAATGTCATAGAAAGTGTAGGCTCATCTATTTCTACAAACGGAAGCGGTTCAACATGCTCGGCATCACAAAGTGTTTCACCAATATTTATTTTACCAAGTCCCGATACATTTACAATATCGCCAACCTTAGCCTCTTTGGTTTCTACCCTGTTTAAATCCTGATACTGATAAATTTTTGCTACTTTAACAGTTCTTTGAGTGCCATCCTTTGAACATAAAACTGCGCTCTGACCTTCTTTTATTGTTCCTCTTTCTACCCTTCCTAATGCCATTGTACCTTTGTAATCATCGTAATCAATGTTTGAAATAAGGAACTGAAGCGGTGCATTTTCATCTCCCTCAGGTGCGTTTACAGCCTCTAAAATCATATCAAGTAATGGTTTCATTGTGCCATCGTGCTTATCGGGATTTCTTGTAGCATAACCGCCTCTTCCGGAAGCAAAAACAACAGGTGAATTAAACTGTTCTTCGGTTGCATCAAGTTCCAAAAACAGCTCAAGCACCTCATCAACAACTTCATAAGGTCTTGCATTTGGTCTGTCTATTTTATTTATAACAATAATAGGCTTTAAATTTAGTGCCAATGCCTTTTTTAACACAAAACGGGTTTGTGGCATACAGCCTTCAAAAGCATCTACAAGCACCAAAACACCATCAACCATTTTAAGAACCCTTTCAACTTCACCACCAAAGTCAGCGTGTCCGGGGGTATCTACAATGTTAATTTTAACACCGTTATAGTTTAAAGAAGTGTTTTTAGAAAGGATTGTAATACCTCTTTCTTTTTCAAGGTCGTTATTATCCATAACCCTTTCATCAACATGCTGATTTTCTCTGAAAACTCCGCCCTGTTTAAGCATTGCATCAACCAAAGTTGTTTTTCCATGGTCAACATGAGCGATAATTGCTATATTTCTCAAATCTTCTCTTTTACTCATTAAAATTGCTCCTTAACATAATCTACCACATTATAGAATAATACAATTTTTCCCTTATGTCAACAAAAAATCCGCCATTTTGTATAAAATAGCGGATTTTTTAAATAATAAATATCTTATTTTGTATTAAAATTAAAGTCTTGCTTCAAGCGCTTCTTTTTCGCCTTCATAGCCTGGTTTACCCAAAAGTGCAAACATATTGTTTTTGTATGCTTCAACACCAGGCTGATTAAACGGATTTACTGCTAAAACATATCCGCTTACACCACAGGCTTTTTCAAAGAAGTAAACAAGATTTCCAAAATGATAAGCATCAATTTTTGGAATATTAATAACCATATTAGGAACATTTCCGTCTGTATGAGCTAAAAGTGTACCCTGAAATGCTTTACTGTTTACAAAACCAACGGTTTTTCCTGCAAGGAAGTTAAGACCGTCTATATTGCCTTCGATTTCGTCAATTACAATATCATTGTTTGGTGTTTCTACATTAAGAACGGTTTCAAACAAAATTCTTGCACCGTCCTGAATATACTGTCCCATTGAATGAAGGTCAGTTGAGAAGTTTACAGACGCAGGGAAAAGACCTTTGTTGTCTTTACCTTCGCTCTCACCATAAAGCTGTTTCCACCATTCAGAAAAATACTGAAGACATGGCTCATAGTTTACCATCATTTCAACGCTTTTGCCTTTTCTTAAAAGAATATTTCTTATAGCAGCATATTTTAAGCAATCGTTTTCTTCGTATTCTTTTTTGTACTCTTCCATTGCATCATAAGCACCCTTCATCATCATATCAATGTCGATGCCTGCAACTGCGATAGGAAGAAGGCCAACAGCAGTTAAAACAGAAAATCTTCCGCCAACATCATCGGGAATAACAAATGTTTCATAACCTTCTTCATCAGAAAGATTTTTAAGTGTTCCTTTAGTTTTGTCTGTTGTTGCAAAAATTCTTTCTTTTGCGCCTTCTTTGCCATATTTTTTCTCAAGCATTTCTTTAAAAATTCTAAATGCCAAAGCGGGTTCTGTTGTTGTACCGGATTTAGAAATAACATTAACACTTATATCTTTATCTTTAACAAGATTGATTAAATCGTAAAGGTAATTTGAGCTTATGCTGTTTCCTGCAAATAAAATCTGAGGAGCTTTTCTTTCGTCTTTATCCATTAGGTTATAGAAAGAATTAGTAAGCATATCAATGGCAGCTTTTGCACCAAGGTAAGAACCGCCAATACCAATAACAATTAAAACATCCGAATTATTTCTTATTTTTTCAGCTGCTTTTTTAATTCTTTCAAATTCTTCTTTATCATAATCAGAAGGAAGTGTAGTCCAGCCTAAAAAGTCAGAACCTGCACCAGTTTTGTCATTAAGTGTCTTTTGTGCATTTAAAACGGTTGACTTCATATTGGCGATTTCTTCCTCGCTTATAAAATCTTTAACTTTAGAATAATCAAGTTTAATCATAAAAATTCCTCCATTTGAAAATGTCAAAATGTAATTTTATCTTTTCAAATGATTATACTATCTTTTGTATCATTTGTCAATTATTTATCAAACATTATATTAAACAATTTCGTCTTTTTTATTCCTCTTCATAAGAGACAAAACTGCTTCTTTAGGAGAAAGATTATTAAACAGCACATCATACGCCTTTTCAACAATGGGCATTTCTACTTCATATTTTTTTGAAAGCTCGTATGCAGCGCCTGCAGAATAAACTCCCTCAACAACCATATGCACCTTTTCAAGTGCTTCATTTAAGGTATTGCCCTGACCAATAAGTATTCCTGCGCGTCTGTTTCTTGAGTGCATACTTGTGCAGGTAACAATAAGGTCACCAATACCTGTAAGACCGTAAAATGTAGACTCTTTTGCACCCATTTTAACACCAAGACGCGAAATTTCTTTTATTCCTCTTGTCATAAGTGCCGCTTTTGTGTTGTCACCAAAGCCTATTCCGTCGGTAATGCCTGCACAAAGTGCAATAACATTTTTAAGCGCACCGCCTATTTCAACGCCCAAAATATCATCGTTTGTATAAACCCTGAAATATGGACACATAAAAACTTCCTGAATATATTCAGCAACCTTTAAATCTTTGCATGCCACAACACAGGTTGTAGGAACTTTTTTTGCAACCTCTTCTGCATGAGAAGGACCAGATAGAGCTGCAACCGGTGAAGAAGGTATTTCTTCTTCTACAATCTGAGATAAAGTTTTGAGTGTTTTATCCTCTAATCCTTTTGATAAAATAACAATCGGAGTATTATTTTTTATATGTGGAGCCATTTTTTTTGCAGTATCTCTTATAACTCTTGAAGGTGATACAAGAACAATCAGATCCTTATCGGCTACGCACGATATATCAGAAGTAAGTTTTATTTTTTCATCTATTTTAATTCCAGGTAAAAATTCTTTGTTTTCACCATCATTTTGTATAGCATCGCATTCTTCTTGCTTCCATGACCAAAGGGTTACATTGTAGCCTTTATCATTAAGCAAAACTGCAATTGCTGTACCCCAGCTTCCAGAGCCGACAACAGTTATTTTTTTCAAAGCCTTCACCCCTTCTTTTTTTCGCCAAGCTTAGACTCCTCACCCTTTATAAGTCTTTTAATATTAGATGTATGCCTTAAAATCAAAAGAAGTCCTAAAACAAAGCATAAAACAATAAACCATATATCATTTCTTCGAAGTATAACCGATAAAATAATTACAATTAAAGCACCTGTGACAGATCCTAAAGACACATATTTTGAAATAGCCATAATACTGATTGATACAACAAGTGCAATAAGACCGATTACAGGATCGAGCATTATTATAACAGTTACACTTGTTAAAACGCCTTTACCGCCTTTAAAACGGAAATATAACGGATAATTATGCCCCAAAACTGCACAAAGTGCCGATACATACATTATTACCCGAATAAAATGCGCATCTACATTAAATACCGGGCAAATAAGCATTGCCAAAACAACTGCAACAACACCCTTTAAAGCATCGCCTAAAACAGTTATCAAAGCTGCTTTTTTACCATAAGTTCTTAATACATTTGTTGCGCCTGCATTACCGCTTCCATGATTTCTTACATCATCTTTATAAATTAATTCAGATACTAAAATGCCTGTGTTTATACTTCCTATCAAATAAGAAACTGCCGCAAAAATAAGTGTGAGAAATAAAACTGTATTACTCATCTTTTTCGCCCCTTTCACGGATAATAAACTTAACAGGCGTACCTGTTAATGAAAATGTTTCGCGAATTTTATTTTCAATATATCGGACATACGAAAAATGAGCAAGCTCTTTATCGTTTACAAACAAAATGAATGTGGGCGGACGGGTAGAAGCCTGAGTGATATAGTAAATTTTAAGCCTTCTTCCTTTATCTGACGGAGGCTGAACCATACTTACCGCTTCGTTTAAAACATCATTTAATACACCTGTTGGAATTCTTACTGCGTTTTGGGCATTTACAAATCTTATAAGGTCAAAAAGCTTGTTCATTCTAAGACCTGTAAGTGCCGAAACAAATTCAGACGGTGCATACTGCATAAAAGGAAGACCATTTAAAACATCTGTTTTAAAGTTTTTCATTGTGTTTGTTTCTTTTTCAACCAAATCCCATTTATTAACAACAACAATACTTGCTTTACCTGCGTTATGAGCATATCCTGCAATTTTTGAATCCTGTTCAGTTACACCCTCGGTTGCATCAATAAGCATTAAAACAACATCGCATCTATCGATTGCAGCAAGTGAACGGATAACACTGTAACGCTCAATATTTTCGTCTATTTTACCTTTTTTACGCATACCCGCAGTATCAACAAAAAGGTATTTTTGTCCGTCACGCTCATAATAAGTATCAATTGCATCTCTTGTTGTACCTGCAATATTACTTACAATTACTCTTTCTTCGCCAAGTATTTTGTTTATAAGTGAAGATTTACCTACATTTGGTTTACCTATAACTGCAACTTTTATAATATCCTCTTCAACATCGTCAACAACATTAAAATCAACATAAGAATACGCCTTATCAAGAAGGTCGCCCACACCAAGACCGTGAGTTGATGAAATTGCAATAGGCTCATCAAGACCAAGATTGAAAAATTCATAATACTCCATTGGAACATCCCCTGGAGAATCCGCTTTATTACAAAGAAGGATTACTGGCTTTTTTGATTTTTTTAGCATTGTTGCAACATCCATATCAGCTGCAGTAAGTCCGTCTTTTATATCCACCATAAAAAATATTACATCTGCCATATCAATAGCAATTGATGCCTGAGCACGCATCTGATTTAAAATAACATCATCTTTTTTTGGCTCAATACCGCCTGTATCAATAAGCACAAATTTATGACCATTCCATTCGCCGTCGGCATAAATTCTGTCTCTTGTAACACCGGGAGTATCTTCTACAATAGAAATTCTCTGCCCGATAATTTTGTTAAACAAGGTAGATTTACCAACATTTGGTCTTCCTACAATTGCAAAAACCGGTTTTGCCATAAAAATCGCTCCTTTCCTACATCATCAAACATTCCAGAAAGTCATACCCATCATTTTTAACAAGCACAACTTTAACATTAAGTTCTTTTTCTACATCACCAATTGTTACATCGTCTAAAAACAAATCACTGCCTTCTTTTATCATACTGTCGGATAACAAAAGAATTTCACCAATATCCCTGCCTTTAAGCTCATTTATAATATCGCATCCGCACAAAAGACCTGTAACAGTAATTTTATTTCCAAAAAAATTATTTTTTATTTTTATAACTTCGGTATTTACATCACATTTTTGTGATGCATCCAAAACAAATTTATTTATATAATCGTAAGCAATAAAAGATGTTGCAACTGTTTTTTTTGTGCATTTTACATCTTTTTCTTTTGTTTCACAGAGTGCATCATAAAACTCTTTTTTAAATGATGCCATAAGTCCTACACCGTTTTCTATCTGCGGAAACTGTTCATAATGTTCAAAATCAGGAAGCGGAATATCTGCATTAATATAAAATTCATCTGCAAGATAAACAAGGCTTGTTCCCAGTTCTTTTTTAAATTCGTTTTGAATAGGTGTAATTAAATCTATTACCTCTTTTGATGCTTCTTTATTAAAGCCTTCTAATTTATAAAGATTATCTCTGTAATCGGTAAGCCCTACAGGAACAATGGAAACACTCAAAACATTAGGAAACAGATTTTTTAAATCATAAACCGACTTAACAAGATTTTCTTTATCGTTAATGCCTTTGCACAAAACAATCTGGCAATTCATCAAAATTCCGCCTTCTTTAAAACGCATCATAATATCAAGAAGATTATCAGCAAAGCGGTTATTCAACATTTTCTTTCTTAATTCACCATCGGTTGTATGAACAGATATATTTATAGGGCTTATTTTAAGATTGATTATTCTTTGAATATCATTCTCAGACAAGTTTGTAAGAGTAACATAATTTCCCTGTAAAAACGAAAGTCTTACATCGTCATCTTTAAAATGCATTGTATCGCGCATATTTGGAGGAAGCTGATCCATAAAGCAGAAAATACACTTGTTACGACATTCTTTCGGTGAGTCGATAAGCTGATTTTCAAATTCAACACCAAATGTTTCAAAATAATCGTTATAAATTTCTATTTCTTCAATGTCACCGTTTTTCTTTTCAACAGTTATAACATAATAATCATTTGATGTAAGATATTTAAAATCAAGAAAATCGCCGATTTCTTTTCCATCGACTTTTCTTATGATATCGCCTTTTTCAATATACGCATCATAGGCTATTGAATTTTCAATTACATTTTTAACCTTTGCTACGCCCATAAAAATTTACCTTTCTTATCTATAAAAGATAATTTCTTAAATCATTTACAGAATCCAAAATAGCTATAGATTCATATTCCTTTAATTCTTCCTTTTCGCCATATCCGTAAGATACACTAATTGCATCAATGCCCACTTTTTTTGCACCTATTAAATCGTAACGAGTATCGCCTATGAGAACAGCATCGTTTTTGTCCTTTATACCCATTTTTGAAATTGCATACTCAATAACCTTATCCTTTGATGCACGGCTTGAATCGAGTGAAGCGCCGAAAACAGCATCAAAATGCTTTGAAAGGTTAAAATAATCCATTATAATTTTGCATTGTTCTTCTGGTTTTGATGAAGCAGTAATAAGTATATATCCTTTATTTTTAAGGTCATAAACAAGCTCATAAATTCCATCATAAAGTCTGTTTTCCTGAGTTATACCATGTTTTAAAAATCTTTCTCGATAAAATGCAACTGCATCTATTGCATCTTTCTCGCTAAAATTAAAAAGCTTCATAAATGAATCCTTTAATGGCGGACCGACTATATCAAGCGGAACATTATCACACTTTATGCCATACTTTAAAAGAGCATATTTGAATGAATTTAATATGCCTTCTTTTGAATCGGTAAGTGTGCCGTCTATATCAAATATAAGATATTTATAGTTTACCATACTTCACCTTTTAAAACCTTTAAATAGTACAAAAGCAACCCACCCCAAAAGGACAGGTTGCCGTTTTCGCCAAAATTTAGATATTATTGAGCTTTTACAACTTCGCTGTCTTTGTAGTAACCGCAAGCTTTGCAAGCTCTATGTGGTAATTTAAATTCCTGACATTTCGGACATTTTACCAAACCGGGTAATGCTAATTTCCAGTTCGCTCTTCTTTTATTTTTTCTGGCTTTTGATGTTTTTCTCTTAGGTACTGCCAATGTTTACACCTCCTAAAAAATACTGCTTTAAAAGCTATAAGTAATTATTTCTTAAATTTTAAAAGTGCTGACAAACGAGGGTCGATATTATTATCTTCACATTTGCATTCACCTTCGTTTAAATTCTGTCCACATTCCTGACAAAGACCCTTACAGGACTCTTTGCAAGTAAAACTTATCGGAAGATTCATATACAAGTTATCAAAAACAACATCGGTTAAGTTGATTTGGTTTCCTTCCAGAGGAATTACCAATTCGTCTGCACTATTTTTAACAAATCTTTCTGAAATTTCAAAGGGAAAATCAACATTAAATTCACAAAGGCAACGTGCGCAAACTGTTTTAAATGAACAATCCACACTCGCATTTAAAACAAACTCGCCACCACCGACATTTTCAACAGTTCCATAAGCAATGATATTTTTGTCAAATACAAGGTCATTACCGTTGAATGAAATTTTGTCCGCTTCAAGCTCATGCTCAAATTTAAGACTCATTCCTTCTGATGTCATAATTTGTGAGATATCAATATTCATAATCCACCTCGACATAACAAATCAATTATACATATTTATACTCAATTTGTCAAGATTTTTTAATAATTATTTTGCATTTACCAATCTTTCGGTATCTTTTGCAATCATAAGTTCTTCATTTGTAGGAATAACAAGAACTTTAACTTTAGATGATGGTGTGCTTATGCATCTTTCGTCTTTTCTTCTTTCTTTGTTTAGCTCTTTATCAAGCTCAACGCCAAGATATCCTAAGCTTTCTGTAACACCTTCTCTTATGATTACAGTGTTTTCGCCAATACCAGCTGTAAATACAATTGCATCAACACCGCCCATAGCAGCTGTATATGCACCAATATATTTTTTAACTCTGTAAATAAACATATCAAGTGCAAGCTGTGCTCTTTCGTTTCCTTCTTCAGCTGCAGCTTCCAAATCTCTGAAGTCACTGCTTACATCTGAAATACCAAGAACACCAGATTTTTTATTCAAAATGTTTAATACATCATCAACTGATTTATTTTCTTTGTTTGCAATAAACTGAACAACAGCAGCGTCAACATCACCGCTTCTTGTTCCCATTACAAGACCTTCAAGTGGAGTAAGACCCATACTTGTATCTACACATTTTCCACCGATTGAAGCAGAAATACTTGAACCGTTACCAAGATGACAAACTATAACTTTTCCATTTTTTTTGTCAAGATTTCCAAATTCCAATGCTCTTTGAGAAACATAATTATGGCTGATACCATGGAAACCGTATCTTCTTATAGCATATTTTTCATAATATTCATAAGGAATACCATACATAAATGCTTCTTTCGCCATTGTCTGACCAAAAGCTGTGTCAAATACTGCAACATTTGGAGTACCTGGCATTGCTTTTTCGCAAGCTTCAATACCTGTAAGGTTTGCAGGGTTGTGTAAAGGTCCTAAATCAAAGCAATCTCTGATAACCTTTTTAACATCTTCTGTAACGATTGTAGATTCGCTGTAATATTTACCTGCATGAAGTACTCTGTGACCAACTGCATCAATTTCATTCATAGATTTTATAACGCCATATTCACTTGATGTTAAAGCATCTACAACAAGCTTTATAGCATCGCCATGGTTAGCCATAGGAGAAACCAATTCATATTCTGGTTTACCTTCAGCTTTTTGTGTAATTTTAGAGCCGTCTATTCCTATTCTTTCACAAGCACCCTTTGCTAATACATCTTTTGTATCCATATCAAAAAGCTGATATTTAAGTGATGAGCTGCCTGCATTTATAACTAATATTTTCATATCTTTCATTCCTTTTCTTTTTATGTAATTATTTTAATTATTTCTGCATCTGAGCCTGAACACAAGTAATTGCAGCAACACCTACGATATCTTCTGCACTGCAACCTCTTGATAAGTCGTTAACAGGTTTTTTGATACCCTGTGTAATAGGTCCGTAAGCTTCTGCTTTTGCAAGTCTTTGAACTAATTTGTAGCCAATGTTACCTGCGTTAAGGTCAGGGAATACCAATACGTTTGCCTGTCCTGCAACTTTGCTTTCAGGAGCTTTTTGCTGACCAACACTTTTAACAATAGCAGCATCAAGCTGAAGTTCACCATCAAGCATAAGATCAGGAGCTTTTTCTTTAGCAAGCTTTGTAGCAAGCTGAACTTTTTCAACAAGTTCGCTTTTTGCACTGCCGTAAGTTGAATAAGAAAGCATTGCAACCTTTGGTTCTTTACCAATTAATGATTTAAATGAATTTGCAGAGCTTATAGCAATTTCAGATACTGCATCTGCATCAGGATTTTCGTTAAGACCGCAATCACCAAAAACAAAAATTCCATTTTCGCCATATTCGCAATCTGGTACTGCCATTACAAAGAATGCAGAAACAAGTTTTGTTCCGGGAGCTGTTTTTAAAATCTGAAGAGCAGGTCTTAAAACATTACCTGTTGAGTTAACAGCACCTGCAACCATACCGTCTGCAATGCCTTTTTCTACCATCATAACACCAAAGTAAAGTGTGTTTTTCATAGTTTCTTCGGCTTTTTCTTCTGTCATACCTTTTGCTTTTCTCATTTCAAAGAATGAGTTTTTGAAATCATCAAAATATTCTGATGTTTCAGGATTTATAATTTTAGCTCCATCAAGCGAAATATCGCCTGCGATTTCTTTTATTTTATTTTCATTTCCAAGAAGAACAACATTACAAATATCTTCTTTAATAAGTGCAGAAGCTGCTGTGATGGTTCTTATTTCTTCACCTTCTGCCAAAACAATTGTCTGTTTGTTTAATCTGGCTTTTTCTTTGATTCCTTCAATAAAGTTCATTTTAAATTTCCTCCTATACAAATTAACACTATTTTATATTATAATACGCATTTTTTTATTTTACAAGATATTTTTAACAATTATGTGAATTTTTAATAAGTTTTTCAAATTCTTCCTCAAAGATGCGGTCATTCTCACTATTTCTCTTTACAGGACCTTTTGTTCGCCCACCGCTTCTTCTTACTTTTTTTCCTATATGTCTTTCAAAAAGAAGGCGGTCAATATTTTCGTTTGTAAAGATAAGTCCGTTCTGATTTATGCCCTTTGCACCTTTGCCGAGTATAAGTGCCGCAACTCCGTAATCCTGTGTTACAACAACATCGCCTTTATCGGTGTTGTTTGCAAGATGAATATCAACACTGTCATTAGCTTTATCAACAGTAAAAATCTTTGCATAATCGCTTTTTAAAATATGACTTGTGTCAACAAACATACATACAGGAACATTATACTTTTTTGCTATATCAACAATAATTTCCTTTACAGGACACGCATCTGCATCAACTAATATTTTCATAATTATTTTAAAATTCTTTCATCTGAGAATACTTTTTCTTCTTCATCTTCTGCATCTTCTTTTTTAGGCATAAGATATTTATCTATTGCACCCCATACCGAAAATACATTTATAAAGCCCAAAGTTGCAGGAAGAATAAACATACAAAGCAAAGCAACAAGATATACCGAAAGGTAACCTGTAACTCCCCACAAAATAGCAGCATCAACAATTAAAACAAAAATATTTACAGGAAAGTTTGCAAGTGCAAGTATAATACTGTTTTTGATAATATCCTTTAATTTAAGGTCGAATGTAACCATTACAGGATAAATATACAAAAATGCTGATGCAACAATCAATATACAAAATGCAGTAACACTTAAAAGTATAATTCCCATAACACCTTGGATTGATGAATAATACATAATCGCAAAAATAAACAGTGCAGGAATTATAGTGCTTAAAATACCAACAGGTACTGCCTGCTTAAAATTTTTCTTAAAATGCTCAAAAAAATCTGACATCAAAAACGAATGTCTTTCGTTTGAATAATTTCTTAAAACATAGCACATTGCAACTGTTGAAGGTCCTAAAATAATACCCGACAGCACAAGTACACCATAAGCAATAAGTGCAACTCCGTCAATAACACCAGGCTCCTGCTGAATAGATAAGCTCATCAGCATAACACAAATTGCAAGTACCGACAAAATATTTACAACAAAATAAAGCATATTAAGCTGAATAAGCTTCCAGAATTTTCTGAAATAAAGTTCAAAAAACAAAAAGAATTTTCTTTTTTGAGAAGCATCCTTTGAAACTCCAGGTCCTTCTTTTTGAAAACCTCTTCCAAATAAACCCATTTTATCTCCCCCTTAGTTTGTATAACAATTTATTTTATCACATTTATCATAACTTGTCAAAAGTTTATTTTTTGCGCATATAATCTTTATAAAGACAGATTTTAAAAACAAGGCGGGATTTTAATTGAATAACAAAAATTACTATATCAAATCAGATTTTTTGGGCGGAAGTGTTTTGCTATGCGACAACACCTCTTACACCGAAATAGAAATAAATGTAAAAATTTTTGGTTTTATTGATTCTGACTCGGTTATAAGAGTATATTTTGCAGACCGTGAAACAAAGGATTTAAAAAGCATAGGAATAATTGATAATTTTGGCAATCTTTCAAAAAAAGCAGATAAAAACATTGTAACCGATACAATAGTGTTTATTTTAAAAAATACCGTAACCGAGAAAATCAGCATTATAGGATACGCATATTTTCAGGATGAGTGGACGCTTGAAGATTCATCCCCCATTGAAAATGCGAAAAAAATTCTTGATGAAATAAAATCAGATAAAACAAACAGGAATATTGATTTTGATACAGTATTAAAAAACATAACAAATGAAATCAAAGAAAATTTAAAAAATTACAAAGCCATTAAAACAGAGGTTTTAGAAGAATTTGATATATACAAAATCACCGATTTTAAGCCAGTATCAAGCATCTCCTCGGTTAAGTATGCAATGTTTGAAAAAAACACAATCTATTCTTTTGACTTATTTTCGCATTATCTTTTTGGAATAAATAAAAACAACCTTCTTGTTGCATTCGCATCACAAAACGGCATAAATCCCATTTTACATTTAAATGATTTATGCAAAAAAACCATCATAAACAATACGGAATATTTTTATGTTATTATTGAGCTTTCAGAAGATGGTCAATACTTTATAAAAGAATAAAAGACTATCCTTTTTGGATAGTCTTTTTTAATTATTCAACTATTTTACTTGCCATTCTCAATGCTTCGTCTATGTTGTCAGCAAAATGATTGCTTCCAACCAAATCATAAAAACCAGCTTTCTTCATAACTTTCATAGGTTGAGAATTTGTATGAGAAAACAACACTGTTACACCTTTGTTTTTGAAATGCATATATATTTTTTTGATTGCACGAAGTGCAGTTATATCAAGCGAAGCAATATTTCTCATTCTTATTATTACAACCTTTGTATTATCTTTCAAACCAATTTCAGAAAGAACATCGGTAGTTGCAAAAAACATAGCACCTTCCAATTCAAAAACCTCGGTGTTTACAGGAATGATTTTAAATCTCTCTTCACTTTCGTCATTCTTCCATGAGCGGATTTTAGTTACATCTGTCATACGCTTCATAAACATTACCAAGGTTACTAAAAGACCAATTTCAATAGCAACAACAAGGTCAAAAACAACAGTTAACACAAAGGTAAGAATTAAAACAAGAATATCACTTTTAGGTGCAGTTTTTACAATTTCGACAAACTGACGCCATTCGCACATATTATATGCAACCATAAACAGTATTGCAGCAATAACAGGCATTGGAATCCATGCGGCATACGGCATAAGTACAACCAAAATCAAAAGAAGCACAAGCGCGTGGACAATTCCTGCAATCGGAGTTCTTCCGCCGTTTTTTACATTTGCTGCAGTTCTTGCAATAGCTCCTGTTGCGGGTATTCCGCCAAAAAGACCTGAAAAGATGTTTCCTGCACCCTGTGCAATAAGCTCAGTGTTTGAATTATGCTTATCATTTATCATACCATCAGATACAACGCACGACAAAAGTGATTCGATTGCAGCAAGTATTGCAATGGTAAATGCACTTGGCACAAGATTTTTTATTGTAGAAAAGTCAATTTCAGGAAGTGAAAAAGCAGGAAGTGAGCGTGAAATTGTATATAAATCACCAATGGTATTTACATTCATTTTAAATAGCTTTACAATAACAACGCCAACTATAACCGCAATTAAAGAGCCGGGAATTTTTTTGTTTATTTTTGGCCATACAATAAGAATTAAAAGGGCTATAAGTCCTACAACAACACCCTGAAAATTTATAGTTGAAAACGATGCAAAAACTGCCGACAATTTTTCCATTGTTTCAACTGCGTGTGTACCCTCTTTAAATGTAAGGCCAAAAAAGTCCTTTAGCTGACCTATAACAATTGTAAGTGCAATACCCGATGTAAAGCCTGTTGTAATTGTATATGGTATGTATTTTATAAGCGAGCCTAATTTTAAAAAGCCCATTATAATTAAAATTATACCTGCCATAATGGTTGCAATAACAAGACCTGATGTACCAAAATTTGCTACAATTCCTGCAACAATAGTTGCAAAAGCCGCAGTTGGTCCTGAAATATTTACATTACTGCCACCCAAAAGTGAAATAACAAAACCTGCAACAATTGCAGTATACAACCCTTTTTCAGGCGATACTCCTGATGCAATTGCAAGCGCAATTGACAAAGGAAGTGCAATAATTGCAACTATTAACCCTGCAATTAAATCATTTGTAAGCTTTTTTGCGTTATAATCTTTTATACTTAAAAAAAGCTTGGGCTGAAAAGTTTTCATTTTAAAACCTCCATATTTACATCATAAAACCCCGTACAAAATGTACGGGGTTTTTATTTTTGGTGCGGCAAATGGGACTTGAACCCATACGTCGAAGACACACGCCCCTCAAACGTGCCTGTCTGCCTATTCCAGCACTGCCGCATAAACAAATATTAAATTTGCAACGGTATATATTGTAAACCATTTAAATGCGTTTGTCAATACAAATTTAATATTTTCCTGTTAATTATTCATTGTAATCCATAATAAAGTTTTTTATAACCTCAAACGAATTTTTTGCCGCTATTGGTGCAAATTCTTCATAAAGCATATCACTGCCCTCATCTGCCGAATCAGATATAGCACGCAAAACTCCAAATTTAACATTGTTTACATAGCAAACATGACCTATGCTTGCCCCTTCCATCTCGCACGCAACCGCATCAAAATTTTCTTTTATAAAGTTCTTTCTTTCGGTTGTGGCAACAAACTGGTCACCAGATGCAATTACACCTGTTACATTATTTATATTAAGCTTATTAACGCTTTTTTCCAAAAGATTTACAACGTCTTTGTCACAATCAATATTTATTATATTAATTCCTGAAATAAGACCTACAGGGTCGCCAAGAGGTGATGTATCAAGGTCGTGATGAACAACACTTTTTGCAATAGCAATATCTGTTGTATTAAGCTTTTTTGAGAGTGAGCCTGCAACACCTATATTTACTATAACAGACGGATTATATTTTAAAATCATAGCTTCTGCACAGATTGCCGAAAAAACCTTTCCAACACCGCACACAGCTGCAACTATTTCTTTTCCGGAAATTTTTCCGTTTATAAATTCAACACCACTTATATTATCGCATTTTACATCTTCCATAATGCCTTTTAAATGCAAAAGTTCTATTTGCATAGCTGCAATAATTCCAATCATTTTTCCTGCTCCTTAATATATTTTTTATACTTTAATGGCGACATACCAATATTCTTTTTAAATATTTTAGAAAAATTGAAAACATCGTCATATCCCACCATTTTACTTGTCTGGGCAACAGAATAATCTTTTATAAGCATTGCTGCTTTTTTCATTTTTACATCTATAATATACTGCTGAAGGCTAAGCCCTTTTTTCGACTTGAAAAGCCTTGTAAGATATCGCGAATCAAGATTTGCCATATCAGCAAGCTCTTTTACATAAAGACGAAGAAAATAGTTTTCTTCAATATATCCTGCAAGATATTCAACAAGCTCTTTTTTCTGATTTTTCCCTTCAAACAGATTTGAAATAAGTAAAAATATTTTTGAAATAAGATACTCTTCTTTTGTATTTTCAAGCTTTGATACCTTTAACATATCGGTAAAAATTCTGCCATCAACACTAAATACGCTTTCCTTTATGCCATCAAGCTTTTTTGCCACAACACCATCAAACCCAATCCATATATACTCCCACGGTTCGTCCTTATCGGCAGTATATGTTGTAACTTCGCCAGGTCTTATTAAAAATGCCTGACCTACATTAACTTCCGCCTCAAAATTCTTTTTATAAAACTTCCCCTTGCCTGAAACAACATAATGAATAAGGTAACAGTTTCTTATATGAGGTCCGTATGTATGCCCACTTGCACATTTTTCGCTTCCGAACTGAAGCGGATTTATATCGGTATATCCTTTGTTAAAAAATATATTATTCAATTTATATTCTTCCTTTTGCGCCGTTTTTATTTTCGCCCATAATAATTTCTTTTTTCTTGTTTTCTTCTTTGATAAAGCTTATATCATCAATACAGGCTGCATCGTAAACTTTTTTTGTATGGCAGTTACCACACACAAGTTCAACTCTGTCAAGAAAAACAGACTTACTTATTTTGCACTCACCACAATGACACTTGATTTTTTTCTTTTTAAGCATATTGTCTACTACATCAAGAACATCGCCAAGCATAGGATTTTCATAAAAATATTCTCCATAAAAATCAATGCCCTCTTTTGATTTGTTAAAATCGCAGAAAATTTTATTCATAGATGTTTTGTCACCCGCGTTGATAATATCAAAATCAACATTCGGACAACCAAAAACAATCTGTGGTGCACTCCAGAAAATTTTTGCACCTATTTTAAAAATATGCTCTTCGTTACATACTGCGCATGGTGCGTATATCATGTACGATTTATTTTTGCCTACCTCAAGTCTTATATGTGAATTTTTGCATTTGCAGCTATATGTAATTTTTTTCTTTCCCGAAAGCGAAAAAATATCAATGTTTATTTTTTGCATTTTTCCGCAAATCGGACATATATATAAAATTGTTCTTTTTAAATCTGTAACCATTTTTAACTCCAATTAACCTATAAGTTTATTTTCTCTTGCATAATAGAACAAATACTGTTGCGCAAATCCTGCAAAATCAGAAAATTTTTCTTCACTGTATTTTAAAATTTCTTTCATCGTTGCGTTTTCATCAAGATACAAAATACGCATAATCCTGCCAATCCACACATCAATTGGAAAAGCATCGTGCTTCTTTAAAGAAAACAAAAGTATGCAGTCTGCAACCTTTGGCCCTACCCCTTTAATTTTTAAAAGTTCTTCCCTTGCTTTTTTTGTATCATAATCAAAAAGCGAATAAATATCAACCTCGCCGCTTTGAACTTTTTGTGCAGCATCAAGAATATATTTAGCTCTGTATCCCACTTTAAGCGGTGCTAAATCTTCTTCGGTAAGAGATGCCAGTCTTTCGGGTGTTGGAAATGAATAATATTTTTTCCCATTATATAAAATCTCTTCTCCAAAAAGACTTGACATATTTGCAATAATTTTTTTAATTCTTGGAATTGAATTCTGAGTTGAAATTATAAACGAAATAAGGCACTCAAAAACATCCTGATTAAGTATTCTTATACCGTATCCAAAATCAATTGCTTTCTTTAAATGCTCGTCATTGCAAAGTGTATTTTTTATCTGTTTATAATCAGTATTAAAATCAAAATAATCCTGCCATATTTCGCCAAACTCTTTTTTGGTAGTATTATGTATTTCAACATCACCGTTTTTAAGAAGCTTTACAAATATAACCTTTCCTTTTGCAATGCCAATAAAACCGTCATCTTCTTCATCCCACCTGAAGCACTGACCGCACATAAAGGTGTGAACAGGATCAAAATCAATTATATCTTTTAGTATTATTTTACCTTTTTCTTCAATGATTTTCATATTTTCACCTTAATGATTTGATTTTTTCTTTGTATTCTTCATAGGTAAATAAACTGTTTAAAACATCAAGCAGCATATTTGCAGAAATTCTTTTTGGTAAATCAAGCTCTTTTGTAAGTATTTTGCGGTATTTAAAGCTGTTTTCTCCACCGCTTAAGCCATCCATAAAAAGGTCTGCCTTTGTGATAAGTCTTTTTTCTTTATTACTTTCGGTTGCACATTTTTCAACAGCTTTTATAATCATATCATCACTAATTCCTTCAACACCCAAAAAGCCTTCTTTTGAAGGAGTGGATTTTCTTTTTTCTTTCCCTTCAATTTCGGGAATATATGCATGTTTTACAATACCGTCTTTGGAAAAGTTTTTAACATAATTTCTTATAACAAAACCTGCCCTGTCGCTATCGGTAAGAATGATAATACCGTCTTTTTCTGCAAGTTTTTTTATTAAACTTACCTTGCTTTGATTTTTAAAAATATCAAATCCATCAGTTGTAACAATGAGAGTATCAAAAATACCCGAAAGTTTTATTTTATCATAAGTACCTTCAACAATAATTGCTTCTTTAATCTTTATCATATTTTTATTCAAAACTTACAAAGCTTTGCGTAACTCCTTTTAGTCTTGCTTTTTGCCAGTCAGACATATTTTTTATGCTATGATGCCACAAAATTGAATTTGTATCATAACAAATTGCAGCATAAGGCACCATCTCTTTAAATGCATCATCAAATTCTTTAAGCTTTTGATACGGCTTATCATATGTTACTTCGTTTAAAATGCTATTAAGCGACAAATACATTTCGTAAGGAACCTGATATTTACCATCAAAATCAATTTTTTGAGCAAGATTATTATAACTTGTTATTTTTTCTTTTGCAATTACAATGTCATAATCCCCATCTTCTAATGCGGCAATATATTCTTCGCCCGAAAGGCGTTTTATATCCAAAGAAATCTTTGAATCTTTTGCGTTTTGCAAAAGAAAATCGGCGATTTTTAAAAGCTTATCATCATCCGCGTTTACAAGAACAGAAAAGCTTGTTGAATACCAGTTTTCTTCAACCATTTTTTCCCACACACCGTTTTTGTCCTTATCAGTAAATCCCGATTTTTTTGCAAGAAGCGCACATTCTTCTTTGCTATACAAATCAGCATAAAACCCGCCATAATTAAGCCTTGGATTCAATGTACTGTTTGTTAAATCTGCCTTTGACTGAAATACTTTTTCGGAAAGTGATTTTTTATCTATCATACGAAGAAGCATTTTACGGATGTTTATATCGTTTAAAAGCTCATTTTCATAGTTAAATGCCATAAAATAGAAATTTTCGCCGATAAAATCAATCTGCGCATACTGATTATTAAAAGAAACATCACCCCAGACAAATTCATCGGATAAAATAACAGAAATTTCGTTATTATTAAAAGCACTTACTGCAACAGACGGATCCTTTAGAAATTTAAATGTTACACTGTTTAAATAAGGAATACCGCTTATATGATATTCATCATTTTTAATAAGCATAAGTTCTTTTTGCATTATGTTATTCTGATATTTAAAAGGACCTGTTCCAACAGGCATATTAAGCTTGTCCTCATTAAGAACACTTATAATGGTGCTTGACGGCATAACGGGAAAATCAAGTCTTGTAATAAAATTGAACTGTCTGTTTTTAAGTTCAAATATAACCTTATTTTCATTCGCATAATAGTTTTCTACATTCTCAAAAATATAAAGAAAATTTGGCGCATACTCTTTTATATAATCAAGTGTAAATATTACATCTTTTGCATCAAATATTTTTCCGTTATGAAACTTTACATTTTCTTTAAGAATTATTGTATATTTTTTTTCATCTTCCGATACCATATAATCGGCCGCAAGTATTCCTTCAGCCTGACCATCACCCTTAATTGCAAAAAGCCCCTCATAAATAAGCATAAGCATATCAAAATTCTTGTTTATTCCCGTTGTATATGGATTTAAAGTATCAGGATAATACGAAAACAAATTTATATTTTGGCCGTAAACAACCTCTTTTCCGTCAACAACAGGCACATTTGTAACTTCCTTTTTACAAGAGGTACAAAAAACAAAAGAAAATATTAAAATTAAACAAACTATTTTTTTTATTGTTTTTTTCATTTTTTATTCCTTAACTCTTACAATATTTACACATTTGTTTGTTTTATCGTCTATTTCAAAAACAACACCACGAAGTTCGTTTTTACCTTCTGCCTGATAGAATTTTTCGGGCATCTGTGTTAAAAATCTTCTGATTATTATATCTTTTTTCACTCCAAGAATTGAATCTATTGGTCCTGTCATACCAATATCGGTAATATAAGCCGTACCACCAGGTAGAATTCTTTCATCGGCAGTCTGAACATGAGTGTGAGTTCCAAAAACCGCACAAACATCAGAATCAAGATAATTTGCAAACGCTATTTTCTCACTTGTTGCCTCTGCGTGAAAATCAACAATAATGATATCACATTTTTCTTTTATCTGGTTAACCTTTCGCATAACCGCTTTAAAAGGACAGTCAATGTTCAAAAGATTAAGTCTTCCCATAGCATTTATAACAGCAATTTTCTTGCCTTTTTTTTCTTTGATATAAAAACCTTCTCCAACGGTTTTTTCGGGATAGTTTATGGGTCTTATAACCGGCATATTAAGCAAAAGATTAACCACATCTTTTTTTGAAAAAGCGTGGTTACCAAGTGTTATTACATCAACTTTTGCATTTATAAGCTTTTGAGCAATTTCTTTTGTAATTCCGTTTCCTGATGCAGAGTTTTCTGCATTTGCAATAACAAAGTCAACATTATACTTTTCTATTATCCCATCTATTTTTGATAATGTATAATTTACTCCGCCACTCCCCACAATATCACCTATTGCAAGTATATTCATAAAATTAAAGCTCCTAATCTTTTTGTTGTATTTTATTAAAGTTTATATTTTTGCTTTTTCTCTGCTTTTTTGCAAAGTAGTGCCTTTAGAAGTTGTTTTTTTACCCGGCGAAAAAACAGTTATCATATTAACTACACAAAGTATTAAACACATTGCCGCGCACACGCTGATTCCAAATCCATAGCCAAATCCGAATAATTTACTTACAATAAAAAATGCACAGTTCACAAAACTTATCAAAAATAATATGTAATACGGCAAATCTTTCTTTGTTCCTTTCATACTTACAATCCAGCCAAAAAGAGGAAGGATTAAAAGCAAAAACGAAAGATAAAATGTTGGAGCAACCTTTTCTTCCATCAAAAGCGCAAACAAAACATTTAATCCGTAAAACTCAAAATTTTCACTGAAAGTAAATTTAACAGGTAAAAACAAGCATACAAAATATGCTTCATACAACGAAGCTGAAAGATATTTTATAAATTTTTCTTTCATAAACTAACGCCTCACTTCACCAGATTTTTTATTTAAAGCAGAAAGTGATAAAAACATAATAATTGGAAATGCAACCAGAATAGCAATAAATTTTGAATAGTAACTTCCTATTACATTCATAAGATTTATTACACTGTTGTAATAGCCGATTGTGTTCATAATGTTGTGATATGCTACCATTGAAAGAATTATTGTTAAAATTGATGTAAGCATAAATAAATTTGCACCTGCAATTTTTCTTTTAAACATAAGAAATATTGCAACAATTGCAACTACTGATATTGCTACGATACCAATTAAATACGGTTTAATTCCTTCAATCATATTATCGGGCATTACAAACCATATCATTACCGATACACTAATTACAAAAAGATTAATAAAAAACACAACAAAATTAAACGAATCAAACCATATCTGCATTTTTTCAAAAGCAGTATGTCTGTCAGATGAATGACCTATAACTGATATTACAAACATAATAGCAAGATACAAAAGAACAGCTGTTTCTTTTGCATTTTCAGGTGGAAATGGTCTTACAACAACAATATTTACTATCAAAAACATTATTGAAAAAATAATGCCGTAAATAAACTTTCTTATTCCTTTTTTTTCAAAGAAAGAAAGACACATTCCAACAAATGTAGCAATAAGAAGAACAATATCTATTATTGAAAACGACAAGCTGTCTGTAAGCTCGGTAGGACTCAATACAGGGAAAAACAAGCTTATAAGCCCCATAAGAAACATAACACCCAACAAATTCTTTAAAAATCTTGACAATTTTAAATCTCCTTTGGTAATTTCTTTTTTGTTGGAAGAATTTTCAGAACCGACAACACGCATGCCAGTATTTTCGCTGCTCTTTTGAGTATTCGGTTTGCTTCCGACATCTTCCTGGTCATGGTATGTATCTGTGTTATTTTCATCTTTATCATTTTCATGCTGCAAAACAACTTCTTCATTTTCATATTCATCACACTCTGAAACTTCAGCCTCATCACTCTTAGAAACATTATCTTCTTCCATAAGAGCCTCTTTTATACTTGAAGTTTTTATTACTTTTGTAGTGCCTCCATCAAAATCAGATTCGCTTGTTTCCTTAGGTTTATCACTATTGTAAATATTAATTTTTATATCATCACAACTGTTTTCTTCTTCAGTAAAATTTTGCTCATTTTTATCTTCTTTATCCAATATATTCAATGTTTGTTCGTTGTTTTTTTCTTCAACATTATTTTTTTCTTCTATAACATCTGTATCAGAAAAAATTACAGGTGTACCACAATAATCACAACAAACATTATTGGTAACCTCTCTTTTGCAAAAGCTGCAAATTTCTGCCATTAAATTAACCTCTTTTCATATATGTAAACATAATATTTCAAAATAAATATACAAAACAATTCTAACATATAAAAAACAAAGTGTCAACATTTAGGCTACATATTAATTTTGCATAATATGGCACATTATTACTGGCATTATAAGAAGCAAAAACAGGCGTTTTTATAACGCCTGTTTTGTTTTACAGTATATTTTTTACCGTTTCGTAAATTTCATTTGCAATATCCTCAACACTTCTTATTTTGTCATCTTTAACACACGAAATTTTATGCCATTTGAATTTATCTGCAACATAATGTGCATTATCATACGAATGTTTAAGATATTCGGTGTCTTTTTCGTGGATATCAAGTATATTTGAATTGTCAATTTTATTAAGCCTTTTTTCCATAAGCTTTTTTGCAAAAGGAACGGGCATATCAAGAAAAATTGTTAAATCGGGCTTTGGAAGATTTAGTTTATTATATTCAAAATCCGAAACCCAGTCAAGAAATTCTTCTTTTTCTTTTATATTGTTTATTTTTGATGCCTGATGAATAAGATTTGATGTAACATATCGGTCTGCTATAACTATTCTTCCCTTTTTCAAAGGCTCTTTAATTTCGGTTATGTAAGTTGCAACCCTGTCCACCGCAAAAAACGAAGAAGCAACATAAGGGTTTACATCATCTGCACTTTCTCCGAAATCTCCATTTAAATACATTTTAACCAAAGAAGAAGACTGACTTTTATAGTTTGGAAATTCAACGCTGAAAACATCATAACCTTTTTGTTTTAAGGTATCAAACAATATTTTAGTCTGTGTTGCCTTTCCGCTTGAATCAACGCCTTCAATAACAATAAGCTTTGACATTTTATTTTTCCTCTCTTTTTCCTTTTGTAACAACGGTAAATGCAAATTTTGGCAAATCCATCATTCTGCCTATTCTTTTTGGTTCTTTGCACAAACGATAAAGCCATTCTATATTTAATTTCTGATAAACCTGTGGTGCTCTTTTCACTTCGCCGGCAAATACATCAAGGCTTCCACCAAGACCCATTAAAACCTTTGCATTAAGATTATCTTTGTTTTTATAAATCCATTTTTCCTGCTTTGGAACTCCAAGGCAAACAAACACAACATCAGGCTTTTTTTCGTTTATATCGTTTATTATTTCTTTTTCCTTTTCTTCATCAAAATATCCATCCTGACAACCCGAAATAATAATATCAGGATAATCTTTGGTTATGTTTTTTGCTGCCCTTTGGCTTATGCCAGGTTTTGAGCCAAAAAGATAAAGACTTTTTTTATTGTCATTTAACTTCTTCAAAAGACTTTTTGCAATATCAAAACCTGCGGCTCTTTCCATAATAGGATTTTTTAAAATTTTGGAGGCATAAACAACGCCAATTCCATCTGCAGACAAAATATCGGCAGAATTTAAAATTTTTTTAAGATTTTCATCGCGATATGCTGCCATAATCATTTCAGAATTGGGTGTAAATACATAATGCAGTTTATCTTCATCCAAAAACGAATATATTTTTTCGCAAGCTTCATCAATTGTAAGCTTATCTATGTTAACACCAAGAATATTAACTTTATTTTCCATTTTACTCTCCTTTAAAACCAATATAGTAATATTATATTTGAAATTTTTAATAATGTAAATAGTTATTTCCAAAAAAGTATATTTATATTACTAAAAAAGGAGCGATACAGTTAAAACTGCCGCTCCATAAATTTTATCAGCTTATTTCACTTTCACTATCCTGCTCATTTTCTTTTTGCATTACTTCCATTTTAGAAATAGAAATTTCAAATGCAGTTTTTGTAATTGTTTCTTCCTCCGAAATCTTCTTCTGATATTCTCTGCTTTGAATTCTTCCCCATATTTTAATGTTATCACCAACCATAAGATTACCCGAAAAACGCGCATTTCTTCCCCATGCAATACACGGCATATAGTCAGATTTGTTATATGCTCTGTTTACTGCAACAAGTATATCGGTTATTTCTCGTCCAAAAGGTGTAATACGGTAAATGGGCGTTTTGCAAATAAATCCGTTTAAATAAATATAATTTGGGTTTTTTAAATTTTCATCATAAAGAGGTATAATATCCCGCGCAAAAACAGTAAGAATAAGTCTGTTTCCTACCGATGAATAATTGTTATATGAACGGAACTGACCGTCTATTTCTACATAATCTCCTTCATTAAGCTCCATTGTTTTTATAAGACGCTCAGAAACTGTTATGTTTATGTAATCGCAAATATCACTAAGTCGAGGCACTCTTAAACAAAAAGTAAGAAACCTTTCTCCGTATACCTCATGGCTTGGTGTTAGTTTACTATAAATCTGCCCTGCAAGATGAACCTCGTTATTTACATTAATATTATCCAATTTTTTAGCTCCTCTCATAAGTTCTTTTATATTTGTATTCAAACTTTTGATTGAATATAACAAAAAATCAAAAAAAACTTTACTTTTTATATGATTTGATATAAAATAGAATTTGAGGTGATTTTTAAGATGGCATTTTTAAATGGTTATTTTAAATCAACTGTTTTAGAGCAGGAAGTTTGCTTTAACGCAATTATTCCCGAAACATGCGATGAAAATAACATCAAAGCATTATATCTTCTTCACGGTCTTTCAGATAATCACACCAACTGGATGCGAAAAACAAGCATTGAAAGATATGCTAACGAAGCAAAAATTGCAGTTTTTATGCCTAATGCAGACAGAAGCTTTTATGCAGATATGAAATACGGCAGAAATTATTACACATTTATATCTGATGAGTTTATTGAATATACCCGCAAGATTTTTAAACTCAGCAAAAAAAGAGAAGACACTTTTATTGCAGGGCTTTCAATGGGAGGATATGGTGCATTTAAAATAGCATTAAGAAATCCCGACAAATTCTGTGCAGCAGCATCTTTATCGGGTGTTTTGGATATTTCAAGCCATAACGACCCTACCTCGTGGGATAAGGATATCTTTCATATATTCGGTGATGTTGACACTCTTGAAGGCACCAAAGAAAGTGTTATAACACTTATAAAAGAATTTGAAGGCGACCAAAAGCCAAGACTTTATCAGGCTTGCGGAACGGAAGACTTTTTATATAAAGACAACCAAACCTTTAAAGATGTGATAAAAGATAAAGGCTTTGATCATTTTTACGAAGAAGGTCCGGGATCTCACACCTGGGCATTCTGGGATAAATATATAGAAAAAGCAATTAAATTTTTTATGGAAGGATGAGTTACTAAATGTCAGGACATTCAAAATGGTCTAACATAAAACACAAAAAGGAAAAAACAGACGCACAAAAGGGTAAAATCTTTACAAAACTTGGAAGAGAAATTACTGTTGCAGTTAAAAGCGGCGGTGCAGACCCTGAAACAAACAGAAAACTAAAAGATATTATTGCAAAGGCTCGTTCAAACAATATGCCTAACGATAATATTCAAAGATGTATCAAAAAGGCACTTGGCGATGGTAATGATGATAACTATGAAAACATTACTTATGAAGGCTATGGCCCTTCTGGTGTTGCAGTAATTGTTGAAACGCTTACTGACAACAGAAACAGAACTGCAGGTGACCTTCGCCACTATTTTGATAAATTTGGCGGAAATCTTGGAACAAACGGCTCTGTTAGCTGGATGTTCGATAAAAAAGGAAAAATCATTATTTTAAAGGGTAGCGATATTGACGAAGACACAATTATGATGGATGCTCTTGATGCCGGTGCAGAAGATTTTGAAGTTGATGATGAATTTTACGAAATCACAACAACACCTGATGATTTTTCTGATGTGGTATCAAAACTTGAAGAAAAAAATTACGCTTATGCATCTGCAGAGGTTGAAATGATTCCTCAAACTTATGTAAAGCTTACCGATGCACACGATGTACTTATGATGGAAAAGCTTATTGAAAATCTTGAAGATAACGATGATGTTCAGGATATCTATCACAACTGGGAAGAGGAAGAATAATAAAAAACAAAACAGGCTTGTTTTTAAAAACAAGCCTGTTTTTTAATTTAGTGCATATTTAATTTTTTTGTAATCGGACGGTGTACAGCTTTTTATCTTTTTAAACACCCTGTTAAAATACGAAACAGAAGAAAAACCAACATCCATAGAAATTTCCGAAACCGTTTTATTTGTGGTAAACAAAAGCTTTTCTGCCTTGCACACTCTTACAAAGTTAAGATATTCTGTAAAGGTTGAATTGGTTGCCTTTTTAAACAATCTGCAAAGATAATACTGATTTAAATTTACCACCTTGCTAAGCTTCTGAAGAGTAATTTCATCCTGATAGTTTGTGTCAATATAATTAAGAATTGGTAAAACCTTTTCTATTATTTCAGTGTCAAAATATTTTTTTTCATCCGCAATAATATTATATCTGTATAAAAAACCTAAAATTTTATATATGTTTGCATTTATATAAATCTCATAAGAATTTCTCTTTGTTTCATTTTCATCAAATATTTCCTTAATATATCCTTTTAATTCTTCGGTTTCTTTTTCGCCATTTCTAAAATGCACAATCTGGTTGTCGTTACTGTTCACAAAGCGTTTAAGATATTTTGAAATACTCTTTAAATAATCTCCCGCATAAATTGATGCATCAAACTGAACAAAACCGGTTTTGGTATTATCTTCTTCTGTCATAGTTGAATGTACCACCCTGCTGTTTATAAAAACAATATCGCCTGAATGGGCAATAATAGAAACATCTTCATTTTCAATTTTAAAGCGTCCACACGAAATATATAAAATTTCAATTTCATCGTGAAAATGCGCAGTAACACATAGACCTTTATGTCTTGATTTACGCATCGATGCAATACGCACGGGAGTATTCGGAATATTTGATTTTACAATTTCATTTCGCATATATATCACCAAAAAGTCAATATTGTTCAATAACAAGTCAACATTGCTATATAAATAGGTAATTGTTATTGATATAATCAGTTTAACATAAGTTAAGTTTAAATGCAATAAAAACTTAAAAAAGGAGTTGTGTTTTAAAATGGCAGAAGTAAAAAAAGATAGTTTGAACGATTTTGAAGAAAATCAAGAAAAGGCAATTATCGACACTTCAAAAAAAATTAAATTTGGTATTATTGGTACAGGTTGGATTGCAGGTTCACATATTCAGGCTTTAATGAAAATGCCCGATGTTGAAATTGTTGCAGGTGCTGACCTTGTTGAAGGAAAAGCAGAAGCTTTCTTTAAAAAATATGGCATTGAAGGTGTAAGATGCTACAATAGCCACAAAGAACTTATTGACAATGAAAAAGACATTGATGCAGTAAGCGTTTGTACATATAACAAAACTCACGCAGAATGTACAATTTATGCTCTTGAGCATGGTGTTAATGTTATTTTGGAAAAACCAATGTGTGTAACACTTGACGAAGCAGTAGAAATCTGCAGAGCTGAGAAAAAGAGCGGCAAGCTTTTATCAATTGGTTTCCAGCCAAGATTTGACCCAAATATGAAAATGGTTAAAAAGATTGTTGAATCTGGCGAACTTGGAAAAATTTATTACATCCAGACAGGCGGCGGAAGAAGAAGAGGTATTCCTACTCCTTACGGCACAACATTTATTGAAGAATCAACAGGCGGAATTGGTGCACTTGGTGATATTGGATGTTACTCACTTGATATGGTACTTAATGCAATCGGTTATCCAAAACCGTTAACTGTTACAGGTTATACATCAAGCTTTTTTGGAAAAAATCCTGAATATTATAACAGAGAATCTTATGGCTACCATACAGAATATGCAGAAAAATTCGGCGTTGATGATTTTGGCGCAGGCTTTATAAGATTAGAAGGCGGAATTATTTTAGACTTCAGAATTGCATGGGCAATGCATCTTGACACACCAGGTGATACAATTATCATGGGTACAAAAGGTTCACTTAGAATTCCTTCAACAGGATGCTGGAACGGCTCTGTTGGCGGTCCTATGACAATTTATCACGATGTTTCAGGCGAAGGCGTAGAAACAAAAATTCCTGTTCTTGAAGATAAATCAGAAGGTAACTTCTATAACAAAATGCGTTCTTTCATAGATGCTGTTAAAAATGGCGGTGAATCTCCGATTCCTTCAAGCCAGATTATTATAAACCAGGCTATTATTGATGGTATTGTTAAATCAAACGAGCTTGGCAGAGAAATAGAAATTGAAATACCTGAAATTTAAGGAGGACACATAATGAAAGATTTTAAATTAGGGATTCAGCTATACAGTGTTCGTGATGATATGGAAAAGGACATGGAAGGCACACTAAAAGCTTTGAGCGAAATGGGTTATGAAGTTGTTGAATTTGCCGGGTATTTTGGAAAAAGCGCTAAAGAAGTAAAAGCTCTTTTAGATAAATACAATTTAGAGTGTGTTTCTGTTCATCAGAACATAAATATTTTTGACGAACAAGGCCAGGCTGCTGTTGATTATCAAAAAGAAATTGGTGTAAAGTATAGTGTTATTCCATCTTACCCTATTGAAAAATTATATGGTGGCGATACCTGGGAAGAAACAAAAGAAAGATTTACAAAAATGAGTAATCTTCTTAAAAACAGCGGTATAGAACTTTACTATCATAATCACGATTATGAATTCAAAAAAGTTAATGGTGAGTTTATTCACGACCACATTTTCTCTGAACTTGGTTTGGATATTATAAAACCTCAGATTGATACTTGTTGGGTACATTACGCAGGTTACAATCCTGTTGACTCAATAAATAAATATGCAGGCAAAGTTAATATTCTTCACCTTAAAGATTTTATTTGTAAAAATCTTGCAGGCGGTGCTGTTTATGACCTTATAGACAACGAAGGAAAAGTTCAGGAAAGAGATAAAAACACAAGAGAAGAACATGGTTTTGAATTTAAACCTGTTGGATATGGAATTCAAAAATTCCCTGAAATAATTGAAGCTGCTAAAAAAGCAGGCATCAAATACTTAATCATTGAACAAGATAAACATACAGAAAACACAGCTATGGAAGATGCAAAATTAAGTATTGATTATTTAAAATCTATCGGACTTTAAAATTTATAAAAGGATGAACGAATTTTTATTCGCTCATCCTTTTTAATTTACATACACATTGTTTTATCTTCCATACCTAAGATGCTTTAATTTAGTATCACAACATTTTTTATTATTATATATTGTTTTGGCATAAATTAATTTACTGATAATAAAATTTTAAGTTTTTCCATTATGCTTTTCTCATATAATTTTCAACAAAACTTACTACTTTCTGGATATTTTCTTCACTGTATTCTATTTCAGAAGAATACATTCGTACTACATCAAACATTTCATCACATTTTTCATAATATGAGCAAATCCTACCTATAACCCATAAGCTTAAAAGTGTAAAACCAACACCTTTTTTAAAATGACGGAATATAAAGTAACAGGCAAGCTGTTCAAAGAAAATTTGCAAATCATATCTTTCAAATATGTTTAAACTATCTGCCATTTTAAGCTTTTTAAGCTCATCTGCCCATGATTTATCAAGTCTTTCAAGCGACATATAAAAATCATAAAGCATATCACCTTGAAATTCAAATTTTAATCCGTATTTTTTACAAAGTTTTTTTAATCTTTCCAAAATAGTAATATCTCTGTTTTGCAAAATATCAAATACTTCTTTTCGTTCTTTAAAAAAATCAGTATTTTCTATATGAGCTGGCAAATTTACAGAAAACTTTTCATTTTCTGTAAGTATAATTCGTACTGCTTCTTCACAGCAAAGCCCCAAGCCTGTTTCGGTAAAACCTTCATAAAAATTACTAAATCTTGGATGAAGATAACATATATCACATATCGCCTCCTCGCCAAGCTTTAATATGATATCACAAAGACCATTATCATTAAGAAACGGACATTTATCATCTTCCTTTAAAACAAAATGAGGAACATCACCCTTGATATTTTTTCTTATTTTATCGGCAAATTCACCTTCTAAAGAATTGTATAAATCCATTGTATCCTGGTCAATATCAATTTCCCAGCCTATGCAGCAGCTGTGCTTGCATTTATCGGCAATACATTTAAATTTTTTATAATAATTTGGAAACACTTCTTTCATAAAAACCTCTTTTTATTGGCGCTATATTCACATTAAAAAATTTTTTTACATTTTCAATAATCTTTCTGGTTTAAGAAAAAATAATCATTAAAACAAAAGATAAACTTTGCTATAAGGACTGTATAGTCTTGATGCCGTATCTCAAAGGCTCCCTTGTGTAAAGGGAGCTGTCAGCGTAGCTGACTGAGGGATTGTTATTATTCTATCCATTTACAACCCCTCCGAGTTTGCTTAGCAAACCCACCTCCCCTTACACAGGGGAGGCTTTTTTATTTTGACAACATTCGCCATTTCTTAATTGATTTTGTCAAGTCTGGAATAAAAAATTATATGTTTTCAATTGCAGATTTTTCAACATGCAAAAGCTTTATGTAATTTTCAGCATACTTATCAAAACCGTTTATATCACCTGTGTCAGGCTGGATGGTTATGGCATCAATATTTTTAAACACTCTTGTATCAAGATATTCCTCAAGAGTTTCGTTTTCTTTCCTCTCTGCTACAAAGGCTGCAAGCAAAGCGATTCCATAGGGTCCTCCCTCTCCTGCTGTTTTCATTACAGTTACAGGAGCTTTGCAGGCTGCTGCCATATATCTCTGTCCGACTACCGGCGTTTTAAAGAGTCCGCCGTGTCCTGTCAGGCTCTTTATTTCAACATTTTCTTTTTCAAGAATTTTCATTCCTATTTTCAAAGTTACCATAGTTGAATAAAGGGTTGCTCTGAAAAAGTTTGCAAGGGTGAATTTACTGTCGGGTTTTCGGATAACAAAAGGTCTGCCCTCGTCTAAATGCGTTATACCTTCTCCTGCCATATAATTGCAGACAAGAATTCCACCGCAGTCCGCATCTCCCTCAAGACTTTTTTCATAAAGTTTTGTATAAAGTTCGCCTGAAGAGAAATTTACATCAAAAAGATTTAATGTTTCCTTTAAAACTGACACCCACGCATTTGAATCGTTGGTGCAGTTGTTACAATGAACCATTGCAACCGGTTTGCCCGACGGAGTTGTTACCATGTCTATCTCTTCATAAACATTTTCAAGATGCTTGTCAAGAACAACCATTGAAAAAATTGAAGTTCCTGCAGATACATTCCCTGTTCCCACAGCTATTGCATTAGTTGCTGTCATTCCTGTTCCTGCGTCGCCCTCGGGAGGTGCAAATTTTGTTCCCTCCGGTAACAAGTTATCAATAAGTTCTGCCCCTTCCTTTGTAAGCGACCCTGCGTTTTCACCTGCTGCTGCCACCTTAGGAAGAACATCTGACACTTTCCACGGCATACCTTTTTCCTGGGCAACTTTTTCAAACTTATCAATCATAATTTTATCATAATCAAGAATTTCACTATCAATAGGGAATATTCCGGAAGCCTCTCCAATTCCAACCGTATTGACACCTGTGAGCATATAATGAATATATCCTGCCAGTGTTGTTATGTGTGCAACCTTTTTGATATGCTCCTCATTATTTAAAACAGCCTGATACAAATGTGCTACGCTCCAGCGCTGAGGGATATTAAAACCAAATAATTCGGTAAGCTCTGCTGCAGCCTCGGCTGTTATAGTATTCTGCCAGGTGCGGAAAGGTACAAGCAAGTTCCAGTTTTCGTCAAAAGCCAGATACCCGTGCATCATACCTGAAACCCCTGCATATTTAACATCCAAAAGATTATCAACATCTTTCAGTGCAGTTTTAATGCCTGTCCATGCTTCATTTACGTCATATGTCCAAATTCCGTTTTTGAACTCCGACGCCCAGACATAGTCACC